>DASSSJ010000166.1:0-11072 GCA_035708485.1 Anaeromyxobacter sp.
GCAGCGAGCGGAAACAGCGCCGACGGCAAGCCCGACGGACGGTCGTCGCGCCAGCTCGCTCGTCCGTCGCGCGTCACGGTCGCTCGAACCCGGCACGGGAGAGGACGGCGAGACCCTCCCCGGAACGGACCAGCGCCACGAACGCCCGGGCGGCGGTCCGGTTCGGCGCGTCCCTCAACACCGCCACCGGATAGTCGTTCACACCCTCTGCCGCCTCCGGGAACTCGAGACCCTCGACCGCGATCACCAGGAAGGGCATGGCAACGAATGCCTCCGCCAGCACGACCGCAGGCGTGGTGAACGGCAGGCTCACGCCGACCCAGTCGTCCAACGGCCGACCGACGATGCCCCGCCGCCCGAACGCCGTGAACAGCGCGACGCCACCGACCACCGGGGGGAGCACGAGCGGCACCATCACGAGCGCCCGCACCACCGCTCGGCCACGGAAGCGAGCACGGGCGAGCAGCCAGGCGAGCGGCACGCCCAGCACCAGGCAGACCAGCGTCGCGAGGGTCGCGCAGAGCAGCGACAGGCGCAGCGCGTCCAGCGACTCCGGGCGGGTGAGCAGGTCGGGCAGCGTGCTCCACGGCGCCCGCACGACGAGCCCGGCCACGGGCAGCATGAGGAAGAGCAGACCGAGCGCAGCGAGCGGCAACAGCGCCGACGGCAAGCCCGACGGACGGTCGTCGCGCCACCTCGCTCGTCCGTCCCGTGTCACGGTCGCTCGAACCCGGCCCGGGAGAGGACGGCGAGACCCTCCTCGGAACGGACCTGTGCCACAAACGCGCGGGCGGCGGCCCGGTTCGGCGCGTCCCGCAGCACCGCCACCGGGTAGGCGTTGACAGCCTCTGCGGCCTCCGGGAACTCGATGCCCTCGACGTCGGAACCGGCCGCTCGCACGTCGGTGCGGTAGACGAGGGCCGCGTCCACCTCGCCGAGCGTGACCTTGGTCAGCGCCGCCTTCACGTCGGCCTCGAAGGTGTCCGGCGCCGGCTCGACATCGGCGGCGGCAAAGACTTTCTCGGCCGCCGCCCCGCAGGGCACCTCCGGCGCGCACAGCGCGACACGCAGTTCATACGAGGTCGCGGGCGTCGTGGACGCGACGGGCGCCGCCGTCACGCACGTCGCGCCGGGCGATCGCGTGTTCGCCCTCGCCCGGTTCGGCGGCCACGCCGAGCTCGTCTGCGCCCCCGGCGCGGCGACGGTGCGGATCCCCGACGGCTTCGCCGTCGAGGTGGCGGCGGCCTTGCCGGTGACCTACGGCACGGCCTGGCTCGTGCTCCACCGGGTCGCGACGGTGAGGCCGGGCGAGCGCGTCCTCCTGCACATGGCCGCGGGCGGCCTCGGGATCGCGCTGCTCCAGCTCCTCCGGACGATCCCCGGCCTCGTCGTGTTCGGGACTGCGAGCGCGCCCAAGCACGACGTCCTCCGGGAAGAAGGCTGCGCGCACCCGATCGACTACCGGACCCGGGACTACGCGGCCGAGGTCCGCAGGGCGCTCGGCGGCGGCGGGCTCGACGTCGTCGTCGATCCCCTCGGCGGACCGGACTGGAAGAAGGGATACGGCCTCCTCCGCGAGGGCGGCCGCCTCGTCGCGTGCGGCTTCGCGAACGCGTCCAGCGGGGAGCGCCGGAGCATGCTCCATGCGGCGGGGCAGTTCGTGCGGACGCCGCGCTTCAACCCGTTCGACCTCCTGCGGGACAACCGGACGGTGGCCGGGTTCCACCTCGCCCGGCTCTGGGACCGGCCGGAGATCCTCGGCGAGGCGCTCGGCGCCGTCGCGGAGCTGTGGCGCGAGGGCAAGATCAGGCCTCGCGTCGACTCCACCTACCCGTTCGAGCGCGCGGCGGAGGCGCACCGCCGCCTGCACGAGCGCAGGAACGTCGGGAAGGTGGTCCTCGTCCCGTAGCGGCGGCGCGGTCCGGCTACACGGTCGGCAACGCCGGCCGGATGTCGAGCGCGAGCCGGCGGTGCCCGTCCCGGAGCGCCGCCTCGACCTCCGCCGGCGTCCCGCCCTTCGCGAACAGGAACCCGAGGTAGCTGTCCCCCTCCGGCAGCGGCACGACCTCTCGGCCGGTCGGGGCGGTGATGACGACGTCCTCGACGCCCGGGACCGCCCGCGCCGCGTCGACGCCGCCGACGCCGTGGAGGATCCCTCGCCGCGGGATGGGGAGCATCATGACGCCCGACGCGCGCGCCTCGCGGCGCAGGCTCGCGAGCGGGAGGCCCATCGCGTGGGCGACGAGCACCTCCTCGAGCGTGAGGCCGGCGCCGAAGCGGAGCGCCCGCGAGCAGAGGCCGCCGATGGAGCGCGCGGCGATCTCGAGGACGACCGGGCCGGAGGGAGAGAGCCGGATCTCGGCGTGGATGGGGCCCTCGGTCAGCCCGAGCGCCTTCGCGCCGGCGGCGGTGATCCGCTCGACGTCGGCGAGGAGCGCCGGGGCGTGGCGCGACGGCGTCACGTAGATCGTCTCCTCGAAGAACGGGCCGTCGAGCGGGTCCGGCTTGTCGAAGATCGCGAGGACCTCGAGCCTCCCACCGCGGAGGAGCCCCTCGACGGCGGCCTCCGCGCCCGGGACGAAGCCCTCGACGAGGATGCCCGTCCCCGCCACGCCCTCGCGCGGCCGCCGCTCGGCGCGCGTGTCGTGGAGGAGCTTCGCGATCCGCCGCCACGCGGCCACGAACGACTCCGCGTCGTCCGCCCGGATCACGCCGCGGCTCGCGGAGAAGACGAGCGGCTTGAGGACGCACGGGTACGGGACCTCGCGCGCCGCGGCGGTGGGGTCGCCCCCCGCGTCGAAGAGCCGGAAGGGCGGCACCGGCAGGCCCGCGGCGCGGAGCGCCTCCCGCTGCGCGTGCTTGTTCGCGGCGCGGCGGGCGGCCTCGGGCGGGTTGTGCGGGAGCCGGAGGCGCTCGAGCGCGAGCGCGGCGATGACCGCGGTCGCGTCGCTCGCCGGGACGATCCCGCGGATCGCCCTCGCCGCGGCGACCTCGGCGATCCGCTCCGCGGCGCGCTCGGGGCGACGGTAGTCGAGCGAGATCTGGTCCTCCCGCTCGAGGAACAGCTCCTCGACCTCGTGGCAGAGATCGCTGCCGACCACGAGCGGCACGCCCAGGCGCTCCGCCGCGGCGCGGAAGTCGTCGAGTCGATAGCTCGTCGTGGGGACGAGGAGGAGGAGCTCGGCGCGCCGCTCCGGCATGCAGGGAGTTATGCGCGGGCGGGCGCGCCGGGGCAAGGCGGCGCCGAGGCGGCGGTCGTCGCGGGCTAGAAGCGCTTCCCGAGCCCGACCTCCACGCCCACGTTCCTCGTGGTGCTCGGCGGCTCGTAGACCCCGTAGGTCGGGTCGAGGGTGCTCGCGCCGAACGAGTACGCTTCCGCCCACGCGCCCGCCATGACGAAGCCGCGCTTGGAGATCGCGAACCGCCCGTTCCCGCCCAGCCGCCAGCCGGCCTGAGGGGCGAGCTTGAGCTTCACGTCGGCCACGCCCGGGAGCGTGACCGTCATCGACGGATAGGCGACGAGGACGAGCCGCGCCTCGAGCGTGGCCTCGACGGCGCGGGTCTCCACGACGACCGCGCGCAGCCCCGCCTGCACCTCGAACCACCTGTAGGTCTCGTCGAGCCCGAGCACGAGCCTCGTCTCGCCGGTGGACGGCAAGGTCACCATCTTCGACTGGATCTCGCGCTTCCATCGCCGCGCGCCCACCGCCGCGGAGAGGGCGAAGCGCCGGCCGGCGTCGAGGAACGCGCCCATCTGGACCTCGCCCTGCAGGAACGCCGCGTCCGACTCGGTCGTCATGGCGAGCCCGTTCCACGCCGGATCGAGCGACTGGATGTGCCCGTCGTAGGCGACCGTCCCGACCCCGACGCGCGCCGAGACCCGGCCGAACAGGTGCGTGCCGTCGACCTCGTAGGCGGCGGCGAGCGCGCGGAGGATGCCGCCCTTCTCGCCGTCCAGGAAGACACCGCCCTGCCGCTCCTCGTAGTCGAAGTGGAACGGCGCGAACGACACCTCCACGAGCCGCTTGCGCGCGGGGCCGGCGGCGGGTGGCGGCCCGGCGTCCTCGCCGGAGGCCGGGGCGGGCAGCGCGGCGATCGTCGCCGAGGCCGCGAGGGACAGGGCGGCGGCCCGCGTCCACCTGCACGCCGAGGGGCTCGCGACCGCGATCCGCATGGCCGGCCTCGTTGTCACGCCACGTGAGGCCCGAACCATAGCCGGTCCGCTCCCGCGGCGTCCCGGGGCGCTCCGAAAGGGTCCTGACCCCGCTCCCCGCGCGTGGCGATCCGGCGGCCCGTCGACTCTCCGCCGCGGCGGCGCCGCGATCGAGCGTCCGGCGCGCTACCCCCTCGCCTCGGCGGCCTGCCGCAGCTCGTGCCAGACGGCGTCCACGTCCTTCCGCTCCGTCGGCGTCGCCCCGATCGACACGCGGATCACCTGCTTCCCCTTCAGGAGGCTCGGCGTCACGTAAGCGCGGCCGGACTCGTTCACCCGCGCGGCGACGGCGAGGTTGTGGGCCTGGACGAGCTTCTCGTCCGTCACGCCCGCGGGCACGTGCCGGAGGCACACGGTCTGGAGCGGCACCGGCGCGAGCCGCTCCCAGCCCGGCGTGCGGTCCACCTCGCCGGCGAGCCACGCCGCGTTCGCGAGGTCGCGGCGGATGCGCGCCTGCATGGCGGCGACGCCCTCGTCCACCAGGTGGAACCAGGCCTTGAGCGCGCGGAAGCGCCGGCCGAGCGGGATGCCCCAGTCGCGGAAGTTCGCGACGCGCCCGTCGTGCTCGGTGCGCAGGTACGACGGGTTCGTGCTCATCACGCGGACGAGGTGCTCGGGGTCGCGCACGTAGAAGGCGCTGAAGTCGAACCCGATCCCCATCCACTTGTGCGGGTTGAGCACGAGCGAGTCCGCGCGCTCGATCCCCTCCCACATCCAGCGGCACTCCGGCACGACCATCGCCGTCCCGGCGAGCGCGGCGTCGACGTGCAGCCACGCGCCGTGGCGCTCGGCCAGCGCCGCCGCCTTCCCGACGGGGTCGAGCGCGGTCGTGCCGGTCGTCCCGGTCGTCGCGACGATCGCGCAGGGGCGCAGCCCTCGGGCGCGGTCCTCCTCGAGCGCGCGCTCCAGGAGGTCCACGCGGAGCGCGTGCTCGGCGTCCGTCCCGAGGAGCCGGACGTGCGCCTTCCCGAACCCCGCGAGGAGCGCGGCCTTCTCCACGGAGCTGTGCGCCTGGTCCGACGCGTACACGGTCATGGGCGCGTCGCCCGCCTGGAGCCCCTCGCCGTTCTGCGAGAAGCGGCTCGTCCGCTCGCGCGCGCAGAGGAGCGCGGTCAGCGTCGAGACCGAGGCGGTGTCCTGCACGGCGCCGGTGAACGTCGGCGGCAGGCCGATCATCTGGCGGATCCAGTCCATCACGACCTGCTCGATCTCGGTCGCGGCGGGCGAGGTCTGCCAGCTCATCCCCTGCACCCCGAGCCCGGCGGCGGCGAGGTCTCCGAGCACCGACGCGAGGCTCGTGTTCGCGGGGAAGTAGGCGAAGAACGCGGGGTGGTTCCAGTGCGTGACGCCGGGGAGCACCGTCGCGTCGAGCGCCGCGAGCGCCTCCTCGATCTTCCCGCCGTCCATCGGCGGCGCGGCCGGGAAGCGCGCCCGGATCGCGCCGGGCCCGCACCGGCTCATCACGGGGAGCGTGCCGAGCCGCTCGCGGTAGTCGGCGATCCAGTCCACCAGGGCGTGCGCGTGGCGCCTGAACTCGTTCGCGTCCATGGCGGCGGAGTGTACCGTATGCGCATGCGCGTGCTCGTGATCGGGGGGAACCGGTTCGTCGGCCGGCTCCTCGGCTGGCGCCTCCTGGCGGCGGAGCACCAGGTGACGCTCCTGAACCGCGGCCGGCTCGCCGACCCGTTCGGCGCGCGCGTGGAGCGGCTCACCGGCGACCGCACGACCGCCGATCTCGACCGCCTCCTCGCCGGTCGCGCCTTCGACGCGGTGGTGGACCTCGCCGCGTACGCCGGCGAGGACGGGCGCCGCGCCGCCGCGCTCCTCGCCGGCCGCACCGGGCACTACGTCATGGTGTCGACGGGCCAGGTCTACCTCGTGCGCGAGGGCTGCCCGCGCCCGGCGCGGGAGCAGGACTACGACGGGCCGGTGATGGCCCGCCCCGCCGATCCCGCCGACGTGTGGGACTGGGAGTACGGGATCGGCAAGCGCGCCTGCGAGGACGCGCTCGCCGAGGCGTGGTCCCGGTCCCGCTTCCCGGCGACGCGCGTGCGGATCCCGATGGTGAACGGCGAGCGCGACTACTTCCGCAGGATGGAGGCGTACCTCTGGCGCCTCCTCGACGGCGGTCCGCTGATCCTGCCGGACGGCGGCGGCCACCGCGTGCGCCACGTCTACGCCGGCGAGGTCGCGCGCTTCCTCTGCGACGTCCTCGGCCGGCGCGAGACGTTCGGGCAGGCCTACAACGTCGCGCAGGAGGAGTCGCCGACGCTCGCGGAGCTCGCCGCGCGCCTGCGGGACCTCCTCGGCAGCCGCGCCGAGCTCGTCGCGGTCCCGTCCGAGCGGCTCCGCGCCGCGGGGCTCGACCCCGCCGGCGTCTCGCCGTTCAGCGGCCGGTGGATGTCCTTCCTCGATCCCTCGCGCGCCCGCCGCGAGCTCGGGTTCGTCCACGAGCCGCTCGAGGCGTACCTCGGCAAGATCGTCGCGAGCTTCCTCGCGCACCCGCCGCCGGACCGACCGGACGCCTACGCGTCGCGCGAGACGGAGCGGGCGGCCGCGGCGCCCGGCGTCGGGCCGACGGCGTGACGCGGCCCGCTACGCCGCCGCGCTGGAGGCGTCGCGCGCCGCCGTCCCGGGGGTGGCGCCCTGGAGGGCGAGCCGCTCGATCACCTCGCGCAGCTCGTCGAGCTCGACCGGCTTCACGAGGTGCGCGTCGAACCCGGCCTCCTCGCTGCGGATCCGGTCCTCCGGCTGCCCGTAGCCGGTCACGGCGATGAGGCGCACCATGTCGCGCGGCAGGCGCGCGCGGATGTCGCGCGCGAGGTCGAGGCCGCTGCGGCCGGGGAGGCCGATGTCGAGCAGCGCGACGTCGGGGGGACACTCCAGGCACGCCCGCAGCCCCGCGTCCGCGTCCGCCTCGACGTGGACCGCGTAGCCGAACAGGTCGAGCGCCTCCGCGGTCGTCAGCGCGACGTCCGGGTGGTCCTCCACGAGGAGCACGCGCAGGCGGCCGTCGTGGTGGGCGCGCGCGGGCACGGGCGGCGCGGAGACCGCCGCCGGGGCGGCCACCGCCGCGAGCGGCAGGCGCACGCAGAACACCGTCCCGGTCCCGGGGCCCTCGCTCCGCGCCTCCACGCTCCCGCCGTGCAGCTCGACCAGGCGCCGCACGAGGGCGAGGCCGAGGCCCAGCCCCTCCTCGCCGCCCTCGGAGTGCGTCCCCTGGACGAAGGGCTCGAAGATGCGCGGCAGCAGGTCGGCGGGGATGCCCATCCCGGTGTCGCCGACGCGGACCACGGCGTCGCCCCGGTCCGCCTCGACCGCGACCGAGATCGTGCCCTTCGGCGGCGTGTAGCGGATCGCGTTCCTGAGGAGGTTCGAGAGCACCTGCTCGAGCCGGATGGGATCGCCGTCGACCTCGGGCACCTCGCCCGCGGCGCGGATCGCGAGCTTCTGCCCCTTCGCCTCCGCCGCGGCGCGCACGCCGTCCGCGGCGCGCTCCACGACGGCGGGGAGCTCGAGCCGCTCGCGGCGGAGCTGGATCCGGTCGAGGGTGATCCGGGAGAGATCGAGGAGGTCGTCCACCAGCCGGCGGAGGTGGCCGACCTGGCGGCCGATCACGGCGGCGTGGCGCGCCCCCGGCCCGTCGTGGCCCTCGAGGAGCCGCCCCGCCGAGGCCACCGCCGCGAGCGGATTGCGGAGCTCGTGGGCGAGGGTCGCGAGGAACTCGTCCTTGCGGCGGTCGATCTCCTCGAGCGCCTCGGCCTTGGCGGTGAGCGCCTCGCGCGCCGAGGCGAGCTCCGCGTTGTGTCGCCGGATCTCGTCCGCCTGGGCGTGGAGCTCCTCCGTCTGGGCGTGGAGCTCCTCCGCCTGCGCCTGGATCTCCTCGCGCTGGGCCTGCAGCTCGTCGTTCTGGCCGCGGAGCCGCTGGTTCGAGTCGCGCAGCTCGAGGGCGAGCGTCTCGAGCCTGCCGTGGGCGAGCGCGTTCGCGATGGCGATCGCGAGCTGGCCCGCCGCCCGCTCCGCGAACGAGATCGCGTCTTCGCCGAACGCGGAGGTGCTCGCGAGGAGCACGACGCCGACGGGCGCCCCGCGCGCCGAGAGCGGGACGGCGAGGGCCGCGCGCGGGCGCGCCTCGCCGAACCCGAACGGCAGCGTCACCGGGAGGTCGGACGGGATCGGCTGCAGGGCGAGCGCGCGCCCGGAGGCGACCGCCTCGCCCACGAGCCCGACCCGCTCGAGCGCCCCTGGCGCGCCGCCGGCGCCGTGCGCCGCGAGCAGCCGGAGGCTCCCGTCCTCGGCGACGTACACGGCGCCCAGCTCCGCGCCGGCGTACGCGGCGATCTCGCGGAGCGCGGCGGACGCGGTGGCCCGCGCGTCGAGCGGCGCCGCCAGCGCCTCGCCGACGCGGCCGTCCGCAGCCATCCGCCGCTCCCGCCGGCGCAGGGCGCGCGCCATCCTGCAGAACGCGATCGCGAGCGCGTGCAGCTCGCCGCGGCCGCGCCGGTCGCGCGCGAGCGCGAGCGCGGGGCCGAACTCTCCCGCCTCGAGCGCGCGCGCCGCCCCGACGAGCGCCAGCGCCGGGCCCCGCACCGCCCGCATCGTCAGCAGCGCCGTGACCGCGAGCGCGATCGCGACGAGGATCGCCGTCGCGACGAGCGCGCGGGCGACCTCCTCCTGGACCTCCACCGAGCGCGACCGCGCCGCGGCGACGAGGCGGCGCTGGATCGCCTCGAACGCCCGGGTGCGCGCCAGCACGCCCTCGCGCGCCTGCGACACCCGGATCTCCTGGCGCGCGATCGCCTCCGGCGCCGCGCCCTGCGCGACGAGCGACAGGAACGCGGCCGTATCGCTGGCGTGCTCGCCGGCAGCGCCCGCGAGCGCCTCGAGCGCGGCGGCGCTCTCCGGCTCGAGCGGGAAGCGCTCGAGCCCGGCGAGCAGCTCGCGCTGCCGGTCGAGCCGGCGCGCGTGCTCCTGCAGGTGGCGGGCGTCGCCCGTCGCGACGTAGCTCCGGACCATGACGGCGCGGTACAGGACGATGCGCTCGAGCTCTTCGGCCGCGCTGAGCGGTGGCTCGATCGCCTGCGCGATCTCGCGCCGGAGCTCCCGCACGCGCGCGAGCCCCCGCAGCGCGACGCCGAGCTCGGCGGCGAGCAGGACGAGCACGAACGCGAACCCGACGAGGACCCTGCGCCGGATGCTGCCGTTGGCGAGACGCATCAGCTCGCCCTCCCGTCCGCGGGGCGCACCCGGAAGAGCCGGTGCGTCCGGTCGATCACCTCGAGCTGGCGCGCGACGGCGCGGGGCGGCCACTCGGTCTCGCCGAGGAGGAGCCAGCCGCGCGGCGCGATCCGGTCGACGACCCGCGAGAGCACCGCGGCCTGCCGGTCGGGCAGGAAGTAGATGAGGACGTTCCGGCAGGCGACGAGGTCGAACGCGCCGCCTCCCGGCGGCGGCGCCGGAGACGCGAGGTCGTGCGCCGCGAACCGCACGTTCCGCGCGAGGGCGGGGACGACGCGCACCTCGTCGCCGGACGGCAGGAGGTGCTCCGCCGCGAGCTCGGCCGGGACGTGCGCCGCCTCCTCGCGCGCGTACCGCCCGGCGCGCGCGCGCGTCAGGGCGGAGCGATCGACGTCGGTCGCGAGCACCGACCACGGCCCGCCCGACCCGGCGAGCAGGATCGCGAGGCCGTAGGCCTCCTCGCCGTGCGCGCACCCCGCGCTCCACGCCCGGAGCTCGGCGGCGCCGCGGCGACGCCGCAGCTCGGGGATGGCCCGCTCGCGCAGGATCGCGAACGCGCCCGGGTCGCGGAAGAGGCGGCTCACCTTGATGGTGAGCCGCTCGAGGAGGCGCCACGGCTCCGCGAGATCGTCGCGCAGGCGCGCGAGGTACTCCGACGTCGAGCCCGCGCCGGCCGCGGAGAGGCGCATCGCCGCCCGCCGGGCGAGCATGGGCGCGCGCTGCGCACGGAGGTCCACTCCGGTGCGCTCCGCCACGACGCCGAGCAGCTCGCCGAGCTCCTCGCCGGTCGGCTCCGGGGGAGCCTGGCGCTGCGCCGCGAGCGAGGCGGGCTTCGGCATGATCGCGGAACGTCGCGCGCGGACGGGATCATCCCGCCGCCTCCGCCGCTCCCCGCGCCCTGGTGGGGAGCCCACTTTCACGAGGGAGGCGAGGCCATGACGAGGAACGGGTGGTGCGGCGCTGCGGCGGTGGGGTTGCTCGCCGCGGCGCTCGGCGGGTGCACGCACGGCGGCAAGCAGGACCGGCGAGCGACCGAGGCGCGCGCGCCGCAGAGCGCGTCGGAGCGCGCGTCGCGCGCCGAGGGGCAGCTCGCGGAGGCCCGGCGGCGGCTCGACGCGGCGCGCCAGGACGCCGCCCGCGCCGAGCAGCAGCGCGGGCAGGCGCGGCAGCAGCTCTCGCAGGCGGAGCAGCGGGCGTTCCAGGCGCGCCAGCGCATCGCGCAGGAGCAGGCGAACGTGCACCGGCTCGACGCCGGCGCGCGCGAGGCGCGCCGACAGGCGGAGGAGGAGGCGGTCCGCGCGCAGCTCGCCGCCGAGGAGGCGCAGGGGCTCCGGACGGCCGCCGGCCGGATCTCGCGGGCCTCCCCGTCCCACCTCGTCGTCGACCTCCAGGGCGGCGGGACGATGGCGTTCTCGGTCGACCCCGGGACCCGGGTGCTGGTCGGGACCGAGCAGCGTTCGCTCTCGGACCTCCAGCAGGGCGCGGAGGTCCGCGTCTCCTACGACCCGCGCGCCGCGGAGCCGTCCGCGGTGACGATCCACGTCGCGCCCGCGCGCGAGTTCGCGCCGGACGCCGGCCCGCCGGCGCAGCCGCCGCCGCAGCGATAGCGGGGCGGCGCCGC
>DASSSJ010000167.1:0-21650 GCA_035708485.1 Anaeromyxobacter sp.
TGCTCGGCGCCGCGCCGGCGGGCGAGGCGGCGCCGGGGTTCGAGCCGGAGGCGCCGGTCTCGTTCGAGCCGGAGACCCCCGTCTCGTTCGCGCCCGAGACCGCCGTGTCGTTCGAGGCGGCCCACGGCGGCGAGGCGCCCGTCCCTCCCGGGCCCGTGCCGGACGCCGAGGAGCCCATCGCGCTCGAGGCGCAGCCGGAGGCGCCACCCGAGGCCGCGAGGGCGGCGGAGGGCGCCGCCGCGGTGTCGTTCCAGGCGGCGGACGCCGGCGCGCCCGCGCCGCCGCCGGTCGCCCCGCCGCCCGGGGCGGAGACGGCGATCGCCTTCGGGGCGGCGCACGGCGAGGATGCGGGCGAGGAGGGCGCCGCGCCCGGACCGGACGCGGAGGACGCGCCGATCTCGTTCGACGCGCCCGAGCCGGACCCGCACGTCGAGGTCGAGACGCGCCTGCCGCCCCTCGACGCGTCCGACCCCCAGGCCTACGCCCGCGACGGCCGGCTCCGGATGGAGACGGGCGACTTCGAGGGCGCGTACGAGCGGCTCTCCCTCGCGCTCGCGCGCGACCCGTCCGACGTCGGCGTCGTGCGCGACCTCTCGCGCGTCACCGAGCGGCTCGGGCTGTTCGACGAGTACGTCCAGCTCGGGGAGGTGTGCGCCGACGCGATCTCGAGCTACGACCCGCTCGCCGCCGCCGCCCGCTTCCGCCACTTCGCCGAGGTGCTCCGGGGAAGCCTCGGCCAGGTCGAGCGCGCCGGCGTGATGCTCGAGAAGGCGCTCGCGCTGGTCCCGGACGACCCGGACACGCGCCGCGAGCTCGTGCAGCTCTGGAGCTCGACGCCCGAGACGGCGCCGCGCGCGCTCGACACCTGGCTCGACCTCGCCCGCCGGGACCCGACCGACGCGGCGGCGCTCGCCGCCGTCGCCGAGGCGTGCGCGCGCGTCGCGGCGATCTCGCCGCCGGAGGCGGTCCTGCGGCTCTCGGAGCGCGGCCGCATCGCCGCGTCGATGGCCGCGTTCGTCGCCCCGTCGACCCACGCGCCGCCGCCGCCGGCGCCGCCGGCGCCGCAGGTCGCGATCGAGCTGCGCGCGCGCGTCGCCGCCCCGGGCGCCACCGGCCCGCTCGCCCGGCTCCTGCGCCTCCTCGCGCCCTGGCTCGAGCCGCTCTTCCCGTCCGACCTCGCCCGGCGCGGCGCGTCGGCCGCGGAGCCGATCGACCCGTCGCGCGCGCCCGCCCTCGCCGCCGCGCTCGAGGCCGCGGCGCGCGCGCTGTGGGCCCGCCCGCACGCCGCGTTCCTCTCGTCGCGGCCCGGGCTCGAGCTCGCGCTCGAGAACACGCAGCCGCCGGCGGTGGTCGCGACGGCGGCCGTCGCCAATCTCCCGCCCGCGGCGCTCGCCTTCCTCGCGGCCCGCTCGCTCGACCTCCTCGATCACGGCTGGGCCCTCGTCGGGAAGTTCGCGCCGAGGGACGCGGGGATCCTGCTCGAGCTCGCCTGCCGGTTCGCGGGCGGGACCCCGCCCGCGCTGGGCCTCCCCGCCGAGCGCGCGGGCGCGTTCCTGAAGGTGCTCGCCGCGAAGGTCCCCGCGGCGGCCGCGGCCGCCGCCGCCGAGCTCGCCGCGCCGGCCTCGGTCGAGCTCGCCGAGACCGACCCGCGCGCGTTCGCGGCCGGGCTCCGGCGGACGGCGAACCGGGTCGGCCTGCTGTACGCGGGGGACCCGGGCGCGGCGCTCCACGCGCTCGCGCTGCTGGACCGGCGGCTCGAGGCCGGTCCGGTGGACCCCGTCCAGGCGCTCGCGCTCCCCGACCTGCGGGACCTGGCGCTGTTCTCCCTCTCGGATCCGTTCCTCGACCTGCGCGCCGGAGCGCTGGGCTAGATTGCGGCCGTGCGCCCCGCCGTCCTCGCGCTCGCCGCCGCCCTCGCCGCGCCCGCGTGCACGGCGTCCGACTCGGCGTCCTGCCCCGGGACGCCCGCCGCGACCTTCCGCTTCAAGGGGCCGCTCGTCCCCGGCGCCGACGCGCTCGTCGCCGCGGCCGACCCGTTCGCCGGGCTCCTCGACTGCACCCCGGACCCGGCGGACCCGGCGGCGCCCATCCGGTACCCCCGGCTGCTCCCGCCGTTCGAGGCGAGGCTCTCGTACGAGGACGGGAGCGGCGCCGCCGCGCTCTGCCGCGCGAACGGGAGCGTCCTCTCGGGCGCGCGCACCGGCGAGCGGAGCTTCTCGGTCGAGGCCGACGCGGACGCCGCGATCCTGTGCGACTCCTCGTGCGTCGCGTCGCTGCGGGTCGTCGTCGCGGGCGACGTCGGGCTCGACGGGAGCGGCGAGCCGGCGAGCTTCGTCGGGATCCTGGTCGAGGTCCTCTCCGAGACGCGCGGCGCGTGCGACGGCTGCCTTCCCGCCGTGCCGGACGCGGACCCGCCCGCGCGCGCCTGCGCGGCCAGGTACGCGCTCTCGGGCGCGCCGCCTTAAGAGAGGAGCGCGATGGCGAAGCGGCGGGCGGTGGTGCTCCTCTCCGGCGGCCTCGACTCGGCGACCTGCCTCGCGGTGGCGCGGCGGGACGGGTTCGAGGCGCACTGCCTGTCCGTCGACTACGGGCAGCGGCATCGGGCCGAGCTCGCCCGCGCCCGCCGCGTCGCGCGCGCCCTCGGCGCGGCGGACCACCGGGTCGTGCGCGTGGATCTCTCCGCGTTCGGCGGCTCCGCGCTGACCGACGCCCGCATCGCGGTCCCGAAGGGGCGGAGCGCGGCGCGGATGGCGCGCGAGATCCCCGTGACGTACGTGCCGGCGCGGAACACGGTGCTGCTCGCGCTCGCGCTCGCGCACGCCGAGACGATCGGCGCGGAGGACGTCTTCGTCGGCGTGAACGCGATCGACTACTCGGGGTACCCGGACTGCCGGCCGGCGTTCCTGCGCGCGTTCGAGAAGGTCGCCCGGCTCGCGACGAGGGCCGGCGTCTCGGGGAGGGCGCTCCGGATCCAGGCGCCGCTCCTGCGGCTCTCCAAGGCGGAGATCGTCCGGCTCGGCGCCTCGCTCGGCGTCCCCTACCGGCTGACCCTCTCGTGCTACGACCCGGTGAAGGGCCGTGCCTGCGGCCGGTGCGACGCCTGCGTGCTGCGCCGGAAGGGGTTTGCGGAGGCGGGCGTTCCCGACGAAACTCTCTACGCTGCGAACGGACAGGAAGGGTAGATGGCGCAGATCAAGCGGTCGTACCCCGGCAAGAGCACGGACGAGATCTACGGCAAGGTGGACGAGGTGATGCAGCGCATCGCCCAGAAGCTCTCGCTCGACTACCACAAGGACGGCAGCACGAAGACCGGCAAGGTCTCGAAGATGGGCGTCACCGGGTCGTACGCCGTGCGCGGCGAAGAGGTCGTCGTGGACCTCAAGTTCCCGATGCTGATCCCGGGCTCGATGCGGCAGAAGGTGACCGAGGACATCGAGCGCAAGCTCGACGGGCTGTTCGGGTAGATCCTCAGTCGAGGGGCACCACGATCGCCCCCGCCCGCTCGTTCATTCGCTCGACCGCGGCGTAGATCGCCTGCAGCGGCGAGTCGCCCACGCCCGTGGACGAGCGCGGCGCCGTGCGACGGCGCTTCGCCGCCGGTCCGGCCACGATCCGCGCTCCGGCGCGCCCGGTCATCCCGTCCGGCCACACCCGCACCTGCATGCCCGCGCGGTAGAGCGCCAGCAGCACCCGGCCCATCTCCGCTGCGACGCGCTCTTCCGTGTAGGTCATCTTGGCATTCGGTGGCGGAGGGCGACGGGGCACTGCGCATATCCTCCGTCGAGCTCGGGGCGACGGCCGCCATCCTAGCGGGGGCGTCCGACACCGCCAGTTTCCGGGCGGATGCGCGCCCCCCGCGGGAGGCGGCGCGCCTGCCCCGCTGAGGCCTTCGGGGGCGACCGAGCCGCCCCTTCCAGCCCCCGCTTGGCCGTCATACGTTTCGGGGTGCATGTACGCGCGGTGGTCGAGCTTCGCGATCGGGATCGGCCTCATGCTGGCGCCGGTCGCGCTCGGCTACGGCTCGGTCGCGCGCATCCTGCACGAGGTCGCGATGGGCGTGCTGGTCTGCGTCGCGACGCTCGCCGCGCTCGAGTGGCCGCTCGCGCGGTTCGTGCTCGCCGCGCCCGCGGCGTGGCTGCTCCTCGCCGGGCGCGGCGCGAGCGATCCGGTGGCGTCGGCCGTGGAGCTCGCGGCGGGCGTCCTCCTGCTCGGGCTCGCGGCGGTCCCGAGCGCACGGTTCGGCCCGTCCGGCCGGCGCGCGGGCGCGCGGGCCTGAGCGCGGGTGGCGGTCGGGGTCGACGTCGAGGTCGGGGTCGGGGTCGACGTCGGGGTCGAGGTCGGGGTCGGGGTCGGGTCGGGGCCTCGCGCTAGAATGCCCCCCGTGACCCCCGTCGCCGCGGCGGCCCTCGTCCCGCTCCTCGCCGTCGCCGCGCCGCGCCCGGGCGCTCCGGATCTCGTCGACGTCGCGCGCGCGATCCCCGACGCCACCATCGACCTGCGCTACGCCACGCGACGGAACGTCGTCGGCCGCGCCATGTACCCCCCCGGCGCGCGCTGTCTCCTCCTGCGCCCCGTCGCCGAGCGGCTCGCGCGGGCCGCGGCGCGGCTTCGCGCCCAGGGGTTCACGCTCCGGCTCTGGGACTGCTACCGCCCCCTCGCGGTCCAGCGCGAGCTGTGGCGCGTCCAGCCGACGCCCGGGCTCGTCGCCGACCCGCGCACCGGCTCGAACCACAACCGCGGCGCCGCCGTGGACGCCGCGCTCGCCGGGCCCGCTGGCGTCGAGCTCGAGCTGCCGACCGACTTCGACGCCTTCGGTCCGCGCGCCCGGGCGAGCGCGACGGAGGGCGTCTCGCCCGCGGCGCGCCGCCACCGCGAGCTGCTGCGCGCGGCGCTCGTAGCCGAGGGCTTCCGCCCCATCCGGCTCGAGTGGTGGCACTTCGACGCGCCGGAGGCGCGCGGGACCCCGCTCCTCGACGAGCCGCTCGCGCCATGACCGCCCCCGCGAGAGCGCGTGCCCTCGCGGCGCTCGAGCACCTCGCGCCCGAGGACGCGCTCGCGGTCGCGGAGCGCCGGCTCCGCGGCGCGCGGGGCGGGCCGCTCGCGGCGTTCGCGGCGGGCGCGGAGACGGACCCCGCCCCCGAGCGGATCGACGGCTCGCTCCTCGAGGCCATCTGCGCGCGCGCCCTCGGCGGCGCCCGCGGCGCCGTCTTCACCCCGCCGCGCGAGGCGCGCCTCCTCGCCGCGTTCGGCCTCGCGCACGCCGCCCGCCGCCGCGGCGGGCCCGCGCCCGCGGACGCGGTCGCCGCGCTCCTCGCGGGCCGGCGCGACCGCGCGCTCGCCGCGGCCCTCGACGGCGCGGCCGTGCTCGATCCCGCCTGCGGGGGTGGCGCGCTCCTCGCCGCCGCCGAGGCGCTCGCCCGGGGCGTGGGCGCCCGGCTCGCGCTCGCCGGCATCGAGCTCGCGCCCCTCGCGGCCCGCGCGGCGCGCGCGCGGCTGCGGCTCCTCGGGGCCGACGCGGACGTGCGGTGTGCCGACGCCCTCGCCGGGCCCTGGCCGGCCGCGGACCTCGTCCTCGCGAACCCGCCGTTCCTGCGGCACGAGGCGCTGCCGCCCGCCGAGAAGGCGCGGGCCGCCCGCGCGAGCGGCCTGTCGCGGCAGGCGGACCTCTCCGCGCACTTCGCGGCCCTCGCGATCCGGCGCGCGCCGGCCGCCGCGCTCGTCTGGCCGCGCGCGCTCGACGTCTCGCGCTCCGCCGCGCCGCTCCTCGCCGACGCGCGCGCCCGCGGCGGCTTCGCGCTCCGGCTCCGCTCGCGCGCGTCGGGGAGCTTCGCCGCGTCGGTGGACACGCTGCTCGCGGTCTGGGCGGAGGGGTCCCGCGACGCGCCGCCGGCGGAGGCGTCGGCGCCGCTCGGGGAGCTCTCCGACGCGGAGATCTCGGCGCTCGCGCGCGGCGCGGGCGGGCGCCGGATCCGCCTCGCGCGGGCCTCGCCCGGGAGCGGCCCGGCCGCGGCGGACGCGCTGCGGCTCGGCGACGTGTGCGACGTCCGCTTCGGCACGAAGACCGGGTGCAACGCCTTCTTCCACCTGCGCCCCGCCGGACCGGGGCGGTACGCCTCGGCCGTGGCGGGCGAGGTCGCGCTCGACGCGGCGGACGTCGTCCCGCTGCTCGCGAGCCTCAAGGAGGCGCGCGCGCCGGAGCGCGCCGAGATCGCCAAGGTGCTGTTCCGGCCGCTCCGCGCCAGCCGCGCGGCGCTGCGCTACGTCGCGGCCGGAGAGGCCGCCGGCGTGCACCGCGCGCCGACGTGCGCCGCGCGCTCGCCGTGGTGGCGGCTCGCGCCGCGGCGCGGTCCCGCGCCCGTCCTCTACCCGGCGAAGGTGGGCGCGCGCGCGTTCGCGTTCCTGAACGAGGCGGGGCTCTGGGAGGACAAGAAGTGGCACGCGCTCTTCCCGCGCGCCGCCCCCGCCTGGCAGATCGCCCTCGTCCTGGCCGCGACCCCGGTGCGGCTCGCGATCGACGAGGGCGCCCGCCAGCTCACCGGCGCCCAGGCGATCGCCGACGTGGACTGCCGCGTGCTCGCGGCGGCCCCCTTCCCGCGCCCCGGCGCGCTCGCCGGGCTGGAGCGGACGCTCGCGGCGCTGCGCCGTGCGCTGGCGCGGGATCCGGTGACGACGGACGTCCGCGCCATGCTCGAGCGCGGCGCGCAGCGGGAGCTCGACCTCGTCGTCGGGCGCGCGCTCGGGCTCTCCCCGGGCGCGGTCGCCCGCAGCCGGCGCGCGCTCGCGGACCGCGTCGAGGCGCGGATCGCGCACGGCGCCGCGGTCCGCGCCGCCATCGGCTGATCCGGGGCCGGTCGCCAGCGGGAGCCCCGATCGCGCCGGACGTCCGCGGTAGCCGGGGCGCCGGCCCGGGCGCGGCGATCGCCGGAATGCGGCCGTCCGTCGCGCCGGGGCACCCGGGACCCGGGGCGTCGCGATGGCGTCGCTCCGTCACCCCGTCGTACTCTGTCGCGACGGAGGGACGCTTCATGCGGAACCTGGGTGGCTTCTTCACGCTCCTCGCGTGCGCGGCAGGGGTGCCCGCGACCGCCGCGGCCGCGCCGGAGTTGGACCAGCAGCAGCGCTCGGTGCTCTCGCTCCACGAGAAGCCGGGGTTCGCGGTCGGCGGCTCGACCCACCAGAAGCTCGCGCAGGTCGTGACCGCCGGACGCAGCGGCACGCTCGTCGCGGTCGCGGCGCCCGTCGCCTGCTTCGGCGCGTCGTCGCTCACCGTCGAGATCCGCGGCGTGCACGTGGACGCGGCGCACGGCGATCGCGTCGTGCCCGACGCGACGGTGCGGGCGAGCGGAACGACCCCCGGGGAGCTCCTCCCGTACTTCGCCGATCCCGCCGCGCCGGACTTCCGGATGCTCGCGCTCTCGCAGCCGGTCGCGCTCGCCGCGGGCGAGCAGCTCGGGTTCGTGCTGTCCGCCGACGGCCAGTGCGTCCTCGCGCAGGCGCCGAGGGGCGACCTCTACGCGGGCGGCGAGGCGTCGTTCATCGACGACATCCACGCGCCGTACTACGAGTGGCTCTGGTTCCTCGGCGACGCCGACCTGCCGTTCGAGACGTGGACGGACGACCCCGCCCTGGAGGTCGCGATCGACGTGAAGCCGGGGAGCGACGAGAACCCCGTGAACCTCGGCGCGCGCGGGAGGATCCCGGTCGCGATCCTGGGCTCGGAGGCGTTCGACGTCGAGGCGGTGGACCTCGCGACCGTGCGGTTCGCGGGCGCGCCGCCCGCCACGACGGGGCGCGGCGAGCCGCAGGCGTCCCTCGAGGACGTGAACGCGGACGGGATCCTGGACCTCGTCCTCCACTTCGCGATCCAGGACCTCGGGATCGCCGCGAGCGACGAGCGGGCCGCGCTCGCCGGCGCGACGAAGGCGCCGGGGGCGGTCGAGCTCACCGGGTCCGACCGGATCCGCGTGGTGCCGGCGCCGAAGCGACGGTGATCGGCTCCCGCCGTCAGGCGGTCCGGGTCGTCTCGGCGCCGGGGGGTGGCGTCCCGCGGTCGCCGCCTTCCCTGGCGAGGCAGTCCGGGCAGGTGCCGACGAGCTCGTGGTGGTGGTTGTCGAGCCGGAAGCCGTAGCGGCCCGCCACCTCGCGCTCCAGGACCTCGAACGCGCCGAACTCGAACTCGACCACCTTCCCGCAGGCCCGGCACACGAGGTGATCGTGGTGCTCGGCCCCGTAGGTGGTCTCGTAGCTCCTCGAGTCTCCGGCCACGATCGCGGGCTTCACGAAGCCGGCCTCCTCGAGGAGCGGCAGGGTGCGGTAGACCGTCGCCTTCGAGCCGCGGATCCCGAGCCGCTTCAGGTCCCCGATGAGCTCCTCGATCGGGTAGTGCCCCTCGCGCGCGAGGGCGGCCTCCACGATCGCGGCGCGCGCCTCGGTGAGGCGCAGCGCCTTCCCCTGGAGGAACTTCTCGAACTTCTCCAGGGCGTCGAGCGTGCGGCGGTCCGCCGCACTGTCGGTGCGACCCGGTCTCACGCACACCACCCTACCGGGCAGGGGGTCGCACGTCAACGGGGCGCGAAATTTCCCGGCCCCGTCGGGCATTTCCGGGACGCACGGCAGCTCGCATGCTGTCCATGCGCCCGCCATCCAGGTGGTAGAAGGAACCGACGTGAAGAACCCGCTCCGGGCGGCCGTGGTCGCCGCCCTCCTCGCCACGCTCTCCCCCGCCGTCGCCCACGCCGCCGACGCCGCCGCGTCGGCGAAGGAGCTCGACGCCGCGCTGCGCGCCATCGTCGCCGCCGCGCCCCTGTCCGGGGCGCGCACGGGGATCCTCGTCGCCGACGTCGAGAGCGGACAGGTGCTCTTCGCGAAGGACGCGGACGTCCTCCTGAACCCCGCCTCGAACGTGAAGCTCTTCACCACCGCGGCGGCGCTCGCCCGGCTCGGGCCCGAGTACCGCTTCTCGACGGAGTTCTACGTGGACCCCGCGTCGCGCGGGTCCTCGTCGGTCAGGACGCTCCACGTGAAGGGGCGCGGCGACCCGACGCTCCTCACCGAGCGGCTCTGGGCGATCGCGGGCGACCTCGCCCACCTCGGGCTCCGGCGCGTCGGCGAGATCGCCGTGGACGAGTCCTTCTTCGACGCGGAGCGCGAGGGGCCCGGCTTCGACCAGGAGTCCGGCGACAGGAGCTACCTCGCGCCGGCGGGGGCGGCCTCCCTCAACTGGAACACCGTCGCCGTGCACGTCGCGCCCGGCGACCGGCGCGGCGCGCGCGCCCGGGTCGAGCTCGAGCCGGCGAGCGACTTCCTCGAGATCGACAACCGCGCGACGACCGCGGCGGGCAAGGGGCGGCGGCGGCTCACGGTGTCGTCGGTCGTCCACGGCGGGCGCCAGCGGATCGTGGTGGAGGGGCGCATCCCGGCGGGGAGCCGGCCGCAGGTGGTCTGGCGGAAGATCGACCAGCCGGGGCTGTACCTCGGCCACACCCTCGCGCGGCTGCTCGCGCTGCGCGGCGTGCAGGTCGGCGGGCGCGTGCGCCTCGCCGAGGTCCCGCAGGGCGCGCGGCTGCTCCACGTCGAGCAGTCCGAGTCGCTCGCCGAGATCGTCCGCCGGCTCAACAAGACGTCGAACAACTTCGTCGCCGAGCAGCTCCTCAAGACGCTCGGGGCGGAGGCGAAGGGCGCGCCGGGCACGTGGCCGAAGGGCGTCGCCGCGGTGGAGGACTTCCTCGCCGAGAGCGGCGTCCCGCGCGGCTCGTTCGTGATGAAGAACGGCTCGGGGCTGAACGACGCGAACCGGTTCAGCGCGCGGCAGGTGGTGGCGGTGCTCCGCGCGATGTGGTCGCGCTTCCCCGTCCACGCGGAGTACGTCGCGTCCCTCCCGGTCGCGGGCCGCGACGGCACGATCCGTTACCGCATGGAGGGCACGGAGGCGGAGGGCCGGCTCCGCGCGAAGACCGGCACGCTCGTCGCGGGCGCGGTGACGAGCCTCTCCGGCTACGTCGAGACCGCGGGGCGCCGCGCGCTCGCCTTCGCGGTGCTGGTGAACGACTACCCGGGGCGGCCGGCGTCGGTGGTGCGCTCGGTGGACGCGATCGGCGCCGCGCTCGCGGCGAGCGGCGGCGCGCCCGGCGCCGTCGGCGCGGCGATCGCGGCGGCGCGCGGCGCGCCCCCGGCGGCGGGGCCCGAGGCCTCGCCCGCGGACCTCGCGACGGCGATCCGGACCTACTACGCGCTCGGGCGCGCGGCCGACCCGCGGAACGTCCACCTCCTCCGCTCCGCGCTCCGCGCCGAGAAGGAGCCCGCGCTGCGGCTCGCCATCGCGGAGTGCGTCTACCTCTCCGACCCGGACGGCGAGACGTCCGCGCGGACCTTCCTCGAGGCCGTCCCGGCGGACCCGCAGGTGCTCGCGCGGCTGTGGGCCGCCAGCGCGGCCGAGGAGGCCCGCCCCGTCCTCCCCTCGCTGGGCGACCTCGCGGGCGAGGGCACGGCCGACGCCGTGGCCAAGCTCGTCGAGATTGCGCCCGCCGCGCTCGCCGACGCGGGCATCGGCGCCGCGCTCGCGGACGTCCTCGCCGGCGTCGCCGCGAGCGCGCCGGAGGAGCTCGTCGCCGCGCTCCGCGCCGCCCCGGCGGTTTCCCTGGACGCCGCGGTCGGCAGCCTCGGCGCGGGCCTGTCGCAGGACGAGGAGCGCGACAACCCGTTCCCGGCCGCCCTGCGCGCGCTCGCCCAGAAGGAGGGCGAGGAGGGCGCCTTCGCCCGCGCGCTCGAGGGACGCGTCGCGGACGCGATGAAGGCGAGCGTCGCGGCGCGCGCGGCGCCGGCGCTCCTCCCGGCGAACGCGGCGCTCCCCGCGAGCGCGACCCTCCCGGCCGGCTCGACCGGCGGCCGCTAGACGACGGCTCGCGATTCGAGATCACCGGCAGGCTCCAGACTACAGGCTCCGGGCTTCTGGAGAAGCCAGGCGCACGCCTTCCCGTAGCTTGGAGCCCGTAGCCCGTAGCCTCGCCCGCCTGCCCGTGTCCGGCCGGTCCCTCCCCGCTATGCCATACCGGCGCTCCGGGACGACCTCGGCGGCCCGGCCCGCCCTGTCAGAGCGCCCTGGTAGCGTCCCCACCCTCGCGCGGACCGACCGCGCCGACGCCTGCGGGGAGCGCAGGCCACTCAAGGAGCGACGCCATGGTGAACAAGGTCATCCTCGTCGGGAACCTCGGGAAGGATCCCGAGGTCCGCTTCACGTCCGGCGGCCAGGCCGTCGCCAACCTCCGCATCGCCACCTCCCGGTCCTGGACCGACAAGCAGTCGGGGCAGCGCAAGGAGGAGACGGAGTGGCACGACGTCGAGGTCTGGGGGAAGCAGGCCGAGCAGTGCGGCGAGTACCTCGCGAAGGGCCGGCAGGTCTACGTCGAGGGCCGGCTCAAGACCGACAAGTGGCAGGACAAGCAGAGCGGCCAGGAGCGGTCGAAGGTGAAGGTCGTCGCCGACACGGTCCGCTTCCTCGGCGGCCGCGGCGCGGGCGCCGGCGGTGGGCGCGGCGCGCCGGCGGCGGACGAGCCGCCGGGCGGGTTCGAGGAGCCGGACGCGGGCGGCGGCGGCCGCGGCGGTGGCGGCGGCGGCGGCGGGCCGGACGACATCCCGTTCTAGTGCCCCGCTCCGCTCACACCGACCGACACCCATCGATCCGGCTTGCCGCGCTCGGGCCGGCGTCGCGAGCTTGCGTGGTAGGCTCGGCCGGGCGCCATGGCTTCCTCCATCGTCGAGAAGTACGAGCAGATCCTCGCGGCGGACCCGCGCTCGCGCATCTTCGTCGAGCTCGCCAAGGCGCTCGTGGATCGCGGCGAGCACGCGCGCGCGGTCGAGGTCTGCCGCCGGGGGCTCGAGCACCATCCGTCGTCGATCCTCGGGCGCGTGATCTGGGGCCGCGCGCTGCTCGAGGGCGGCGACCCGAAGGGCGCCGCGGACCAGTTCGAGATCGCGATCGCGCTCGAGCCGTCGAGCCCGTACGCGTACAACCTCGTCGGCGAGGCGCTCCTCAAGAAGGGGCTCCACCGCGACGCGCTCCCGGTCCTCGCCCGCGCCGCCGAGCTCCAGCCCGGCGACGCCCGCGTGCGGGGCTGGCTCGACGAGGCGCGGCGCCGCGTGAAGGGCGAGCCGCAGGCCGGCGCGCTCGCGCCCGCGCCGCACGCCCCCTCCCCCGGCGAGGCGACCGACCCGGGCGAGGAGCAGACCGAGCCGTACCGGCCGATCGGCCAGATGGGGCCGGCGACGCCCCCTCGCGGCGCCGCCGCGGCCCTCGCGCGCGCCGGGGCGGTCGACGCGGGCGCCGCGGACGCTCCGCCGCCGGCGCCCGCGGCCTCGGCGGGGGGAGCCGCGCCCGGTCCCGCGCCGGCGGGGAACGGCGCGGCGCGCCCGCCGCCGCTCCCGCCCGGCGCGACGCCGCCGCCGCGCAGGAAGGAGGCCCGCGGCTCGCTCCTCCACATGATCCCGGGGGAGACGAAGGAGACCGCCGCGCACGCCGCGCGGCGCCCCTCGCGCGCCGGGATCCCCGCGGCGCACCCGGAGGCGGATCCGGCGGAGGCCGAGCGGATCGCGCAGCAGTACGAGCGCGAGCTGCGCGCGCGGCTCGCCCCGACGGCCGAGCCGCCGCCCTCGTTCGTCGACAAGCACCGGCGGCTCCTCGTCGCGGGCGCCGTCGCGCTCGCCGTCGGGATCGCCGGCGCCGTGTACTGGTTCGTGGACCAGCGGAACGCGGACCTGATCGCGCAGAGCGCAGCGGCGCGCGGCCGGGCCGGGCTCGCGCGCGACACGCTCGGCTCCCTCCGCGAGGCCAACCGGCTCCTCTCCGAGGCGCGCCGCCGCAGGAAGGCGGACGCGGAGGTCGTGTCGCTGTCGGCGCAGGTCGCGGCGGTGCTCGCCACGGAGCACGGCGACGAGGACGCCCGCGCCACCGCGAAGGCGCTCGCCTCCGACCCGCGCGCCGGCGACGGCGGGATCGCCGCGCGCTGGCTCCTCGCCGGGACCGCCGGCGAGCGCAGGACCGCCGAGGCGGAGGTGCTCGCCGCGCGCCCGTCGGCGGCGCCGCTCCTGCAGGCGCTCGCCGGCCGCATCCTCGTGAAGCGCGGCGAGGCCGAGGGCGGGCGCGGGCGGCTCGAGATCGCGGCGCGCGCCACGCCGCCCCTGCTCCGCGCGCTCTCCGATCTGGGCGACCTGTCGCTGGCGACGCACGACGCGGACGCCGCGCTCGCCGTCTACGGCGCGGCGCTCACGGCGCAGCCCACGCACGCGCGCTCGGCGGTCGGGGCCGCGGAGGCCCGGCTCGCGCTGGGGAGGGACCTCGAGGCGGCCCGCAGGGACCTCGCCGCGGTCGACGCGGACCCGGCGAGCGCGCCGCCCCGGGAGCTCCGGCCGCGCTTCGAGATCGCCTACGCGCGGGTCCTCGCCGCGGCGGGCGACCCCGCGGCCGGCGCGGCGCGGCTGCAGAAGGCGGCCGAGTCGCTGGGCGAGTCGGCGACGCTCGCCGCCGCGCTGGCGGAGCTGCAGCTCTCGGCGCGCGCCTGGGAGAAGGCGGAGGCCGCCGCCGCGCGCGCGGTCCGGCTCGAGCCGCGCGAGGTCTCCCATCGCGTGCTCCTCGCGCGCGCCCGCATCGGGCGCGAGCGCTACGCCGAGGCCCTCTCCGCGACCGACGGCCAGGACGGACGGGCGATCCGCATCCAGCGCGCGATCGCGCGGTTCCGGCTCGGGCAGTACGCGGCCGCGCGCGACGAGCTCGAGAAGACCGCGAAGGACGGCAAGATGCCGGCGGAGGCGGCGGTCTGGTACGGCCTCGTGGACGTCGCGACCGGCAAGGTCGATCGCGCGCTGCCGCTCCTCGAGCGGCTCGCCGAGGCGCAGAGCCCGCCGCCGCTCGCCCACGTCGCGCTCGGCCGCGCCCTCGAGGCGGCGGGGAAGCCCGAGGCGGCGGAGGAGGCGTACCGGACCGCGATGGGGCGGGAGCCCGCGTCCCCCGAGGGCCCGCTCGCCCTCGGCGAGCTGCTCCTCTCGCGCAGCCGCCCGCAGGACGCCGTCCCCGCGCTCGAGCGCGCCGCCAGGCTCGACCCGACCGACCTCGCCGCGCGCCGGGCGCTCGGCGAGGCGCGGCTCCTCGCCGGCAAGCCCGCCGCCGCGCGCGCCGACCTCGACTTCGTGCTCCTCCGCGCGCCGCGCGACGCGACGGCGCTCCGGCTGCTGTCGGCGGCGTGGCTCGCCGAGGGTCAGGCCGCCGAGGCGCTCCGCGCCGCGGACCGCGCGCTCGCCGCCGCGCCGAACCACGCGGCCGTGCAGGTCGCCGCCGCGAAGGCCGCGCTCGCCGCCGGCGACGCCGCGCGCGCGCGGCGCCACGCGGAGCGGGCGCTGAAGCTCGGCGCGTCGGGCGGGCTCGCCGACGACGCGCGGAAGGTGCTCGCGGAGGCGGGGAGCGCGGGGACCGGGAAGCGGCGCTGACGCCGGCGGCGCGGGGCTGGCCGTGGGCCGTGCGCCGCCACGCGCGGGCGACCGCGTGGTGCGTCGTGCCGCGGGCGCTCTCCCCGGCGGCGGCGCGCTGGCCCGGGCGCGCGGACCCGGGCTCGCGGGCGCGCGGCTCAGGCGTGCGCGGTGAAGAGGGCGAGCGCGCCGACGCGGGTGAGCGCGTGGCGCGCGAAGGTCCTCCCGAGGACCTCGTCCAGCTCCGGGGCGCCGTCGTGGAGGTTGCTGAAGACGGCGCGCCGGTTGTACGCGCGGTTCACCACGCGATACAGCCGGCCGACGCCGTCGACGCCCTTGCCGAGGACGGTCGCGCCGAAGAGCACGCCGCCCGGGCGCAGGAGCGGCCTCAGGTTCCGGAAGACCCGCTCCTTGTCGGGCATCGTCCCGGGGAGGCAGTGCAGCAGGTTCGAGATCGCGATCGAGCCGAAGCGCGGCAGCGGGCCGTCGAACGGCTCGAGCACGTTCCAGCGGTGCGCCACCGGCGCGTGGCGGCGGATCCGGCGCGACGTCCACGCGAGGCAGTTCGGGTTGAGATCGGCCAGGTGGATCTCCGGCCGCGCGACGGGGAACGTGCACCGGTCGAGGAACCAGCCGGTGCCCACGCCGACGTCGAGGTGCACGTCGGAGACGTTCCGGTCGTAGAGCTCCAGGATCCGGCGCGCCGGGCACCGGAACACGACCCGCAGGTCGAGCCCCAGGACGGCGAGGTCGTACACGGCGAGGAGGAGCCGCGAGTAGACCGCCGCGCCCGGGGCGGGGTCGAGCGTCGCGGCGAGCGGCGCGCCTTCGCCGGTCGGGTCGGTCGGCACGCGCGCAGTGTACACCGTCCGTGCGCGCGCGGGGCCGCGCTCTCGCGCCGGCGGGCGAGCGCCGGTTCCCGGCGGCGCCGCTCCTCGGCCGCGCCGGGGGACCGCGGAGGCGGGGTCGTGCGACGCCCGCTCGCGCGGGCGGCGCCGTCAGCGGCACCGCTCCCCGGCCCGGTCCGGGACCGCGGAGGCGGGGTCGTGCGACGCCCGCTCGCGCGGGCGGCGCCGTCAGCGGCACCGCTCCCCGGTCCGGTCCGGGACCGCGGAGGCGAGCGCGCCCGCCGGCACCGGGCACGGCGGCTCCGCCGCGGCGCCCGGCGGCACGGCCGCGCGCCCCGCGTCGAGGCGCGAGAGCGCCGCGTTGAGGGGGGCCGCCACGCCGGCGACGACGAACACCCAGAGCGCGATCGCCGCGGCGATCGGGGCGAGCCCTCCCGCGTGCTCCCACCACCCGCTCCGCCTTGGCCCCGTCCCCGCGGGGACCCGTGTCGATCTCATGTCGAGGCTCCTTCCGTCCACGCGCGGAAGGATGCCGTCCCGCCGGCACTTGAAAAAGTACCGGTTCCGACATTATGCATGTGCCGGTGCGCGCCTGGACCCTCGCCCTCCCGGTGGACCGCTCCGACCCCGCCCCGGTCGTGCGCCAGATCGCGCGCGCGATCGCCGAGCACGTCCGCGCGGGCCGGCTGCGCCCCGGCGAGCGGCTCCCCGGGACGCGCGCTCTCTCGCGCGCGCTCGACGTCCACCGGAACACGGTCGCGGCGGCGTACGCGGAGCTCGCCGCCGAGGGGTGGACCTCGTCGGCGCCCGGCCGCGGGACGTTCGTCTCCGACGAGATCCCGACCGGCCTGCCGCGCCGCCCCGCGGCGACCGCCCCCGCCCGCGGACCCGGCTACGACCTGCCGCCCTTCCCGGCCCCGCCGCCCCCGCGCGACCCGGCGCGCGACTTCATCGACCTCGAGGGCGGCATCCCGGACCTGCGCCTCGTGCCGGTCGCCGAGCTGGCCCGCGCGTACCGTCGCGCGCTCCGCCGGCCGGGGATCCTGCGCTACGCCGATCCGCGCGGGCAGGCGCGCCTGCGCGCCGCGATCGGGGCGATGCTCCGCTCGACGCGCGGCCTCGATCCGGATCCGGAGCGGCTCATCGTGACGCGCGGCGCCCAGCTCGCGATCTCCCTCGCCGCGCGGGCGCTGATCCGGCCCGGGGACGTCGTGGCCGTGGAGGAGCTCGGGTACCGCGCGGCGTGGGAGGCGTTCCGCGCCGCCGGGGCGCGGCTCCTGCCGGTGCCCCTCGACGACGGCGGCCTGCGGGTGGACGCGCTCGAGGCGCTCGCCCGCCGGGAGCAGATCCGGGCCGTCTACCTGACGCCCCACCACCAGTACCCCACCACGGCCACGCTCCCGGCCGGCCGGCGCCTCGCGCTCCTCCGCCTCGCGGCGGCCCGCCGGATCGCCGTGGTCGAGGACGACTTCGACTGCGAGTTCCACTACGACGGCGGCCCGGTGCTGCCGCTCGCGGCGAGCGATCCCGCCGGCGTCGTCGTGTACGTCGGCACGCTCTCGAAGGTGCTCGCCCCCGGCCTGCGGCTCGGCTACGTGCACGCGCCGCGCGAGGCGATCGCCTGCCTCGCCGAGCACCGCCGCTACGTGGACCGGCAGGGGGACGGCGCGCTCGAGCTCGCCATCGCGGAGCTCCTCGAGGACGGGGAGATCCCGCAGCACGTGTGGCGGATGCGCCGCATCTACGCGGCCCGGCGCGACGCGCTCGCGGCCGCGCTCGGCCGGAACCTCGACGGCGTCGTCGAGTTCGCGCTGCCCCCGGGGGGGATGGCGCTCTGGTGCCGCGTGGCGGGGAGCGTGGACGTCGAGGCGTGGGCGCGGGCCTCCGCGGCGCGCGGGGTCCCGTTCGACACGGGGCGCGCCTTCGCGTTCGACGGCGCGCCGCGGCCGGCGCTCCGGCTGGGGTTCGCCGCGGAGGCCGAGCGGGAGCTGCGCGAGGGCGTGCGCCGGATGGCGGCGGCGCTGCCGCGGGCACGGTGAGGCGCGGATCGAGTGCGCCCCGCGCGCCGACCGCGCCACGGTGCCCGTCACCGCGCCATCACGGTGGCGAGAGTGATCCGTAGCGGTATGCAGAGGCCTGCCCCGGCATCGCGTCGTCTCTTGCGGCAGACCACGAACGCACGGGAATGGGCCGCCGGGCGTCCGGCCCGCGGCGCGCTCAGCCCCTCCACCTACCGCGCACATCCTGGAGCAGGGACCACGCGCCGAGCGCGACTGCACCCGCGAGCGCGATCACGACACCCGCGACGAGTCCCGGCGTCCGGTATCGAAAGCGGACCCGGTGCGCGCCGGCTTCGAGCCACACCCCGCGTGCGACGCAGTTCGTGCGCACGACACGCGTAGGCTCGCCGTCGACCGTTGCGACCCACCCCGGCGCGTACAGATCGTTGACGACGAAGAGCCCGGGCGCGTCGAGTCGTACGTCGAACTCCGTGTCCCCGGGCACGTCCTGCACGATGCGCACGTCGCTTACCGGCGGCCCTCGATCCGCGCGTACCTCCTCCTCGATGACGGAGAGGCCAGGAATGCCTCCGGTCACCGCGAACGCGAGTGCAGCCGCCTCGTCCACGGTTTCGACGCGCTGCGCGACGTAACCGCGGGGTCGGTGCGGAATCTCGACGAGGAACGCCGGGAGCTCCGGATCGCGCCCCGAGACGTTGAACGGCATCCGGACCCCCGCCAGCACCGCATTACCAGGGTCCAGAGGCACGACCATGTGCCCGAACCCGAACAGGCTCATCGACGCCTCGAGCTTGCGCCGGACGACCTCCTGCTGAACGCGCGCCCAGCGCGCCTCTCGCAGCGGAGCGTAGTCGTTCATCGATCCGATCCGGAAGCCAACGTTCCACGCGACGGCGAGCGTGCGTCGGCCCCACTCCCACATGCTCCCTACCGGCCCGAACTCGGGCCAGCGATTCAAGACGCTCGGGAACGGGGTCACCACGCGATCCTGGTCGGGACGGAGCCCGGACGCGAGCGGTGGCTGGGCCTCGCGCTCGAGGGGCCCGAGGACGTACGCGTCGCGGTTCGCGGCGCCGAGATCAAGCGCGACGAGCGCTACGAGCGCAGCCGCCGCCGCGTGCGTGGGTAACTTGTGGCGAGCGACGGCCGCGATCAGCGCCGCGAGAACCGCGAGCGCCACGGCTACATGCAGGGCGCCGCGCGTGCAGTTCGCAGCGAGCGCCTCTGCCGCCGGCGAGGATCCTCCCGAGACAGCGGCGACGAAACGCGGCGACGCGGCCGCGATCGCGGCGGTGCCGAGCGCGAGGGCGGCCGCGATCGCCGCGGCGCGCGAGAACGGACGAGCACCATCTCCCGTCAGAAGCGCGTCCGCGCCCGTGGCGGCGAGTATTGCGCCGAGCATTGCTACCCATACGGTGAGTTTCTCCCAGTACCGAAATCCGTCGAGGATAGGCACGTGAGATGTGATCTGTCCGAACCCCGCATAGGGCCCGAGGCTTGCCCACCCGAACGCAACCGCGAGCGCGACGAGCCATCGCGCGGAACGATCGCGTACGATGCCGAGCACGATGAGAGCGATGACGCTCGCGCCGACGTAGATCGATCGAAACCATGGCAGTTGCGTCGACGCATTTCCGGCATACGCGCCGAACGCCAGCGGATTCAGCTCACCAGGTTCATGCCGAAACAGGCCGGGCACGACGAACTCGACGAGGCGCAAGGGATGAAGGTTCCACGTGTCGCGGAGCGCGGCGTCGAGACCGGCCGCGCGGTACGAGTGCGGGAGCCACAAAGCTACGGGAACCATGAACGGCGCAGCCGCGACGATAGCCGATGCGCTCGCGGCGATGCCTCGCAGGACGGCCCCTTTCCGCGCGCCGGGCTCCGCGACGATCGCTGCGTAGGCGGGAAGGAGCGCCACCGCGAAAGCCCATCCCTGCGGGTCGCCCGACGCAGCGGACAGGGCTGATGCTGCCCCAACGAGCGCGAGCCCCACGGACCCGCCGCGGCGGACGTGAAAGTGTGCCGCCGCGAACACCCACGGCAGAGATGCGTACGCCGTGAGATACGTGACGTTGTCCGTGGACGAGACGAACGGTCCCGAGATCGAGAACGCGAGAGCGGCGATCGCGCTGGCCGTCGCCGTGCGCCCGAGCATCCGCGCCCATACCAGTGCTCCCACAGCGGCGAGCCCGACGCAGAGGAGAATCCACGCCTTCAACCCCCCCGCTGGAGACAGCGCGACCAGCAAGAGATTGAACGGATGGAGCGGTGCGTCGATAGCGTTTGCGACGACCGGCATGCCCATGCCCGCGTACGGATTCCACTCCGGAAGGCGCCCGCGCGCGAGCTCCTCGGCGATCCAGCGCTTCGTCGGCGCGTGCAACCGGCCCGTATCTCGATACACGAAGGTGACGCTTGGTGAGACTGCTGGCGCCAGGAAGACCGCGAGCGCTACAGCAAGGGTCACCGCCGGCGCTGCTCGTTCAGCGCGAGCAACAAGCTTGTAACGCCACCCAGGCGCGGGAGTCGTGGCAGGATTCATCAGTTCGCCCTGCAAGGAGCATCGCATACGTCTCGGGTGGAGCGGCGCGAACAGACGGTTCGCAGCTCACGGCTCCCGTTGTCACGTCGACGTCGAGGCGGGGCGAGGGCGCGCGGGGTCCCCTTCGACGTGGGGCGCGGGTGAGCCTCGGCTGGTCCCCCGGCCGCCCCGCCGGCTCCCGCGGTGCCCCTGAGTCGGGAGGCCCTCCGGGGTCGGGGTGAAATAGGCGCCCGCCCATCCCGTACGCCTCGCCGCGCACGCCGTTCGCCTCGCCCGAGGAGTCCTCATGTCCGCCCGCTGGCCCCTCGCGGTCGCGCTCACCCTCGCGACCGCTCCCCCGGACGTCGCATCGGCCGGCGATCCGCGCGCGGTGCTCGACCGCGCGAAGCAGGCGACCGGCGGCGCGCGGTGGGACGGCGTCCAGACGACCTACACGCGCGCGAGGTTGAAGGCAGGCGGGCTGGAGGGCGTCGTCGAGACGTGGGCCGACGTGCGGCGGGGCCGTTACGCGCGGCGCTACACGTTCGGGCCGGCGAAGGGAGGGGACGGCTACGACGGAACCACGGCCTGGACGCAGGACGACTCCGGGCAGGTCCGGCTGGAGGAGGGCGCGAACGCGCGCGAGGGTGCCGCCGACGAGGCGTACCGTGCCGCCCTCGCGCACTGGTTCCCGGAGCGGTGGCCGGCCTCGATCGAGGACGGAGGCGAGCGGCGGGAGGGCGATCGCCGCTTCGACGTCGTCCGGATCACGCCGCGCGGCGGGCGGCCGTTCGAGCTGTGGGTCGACGCCGCGTCCGGCCTCGTCGATCGCTTCTCCGAGAAGGACGAGTCGCGCGTGCGCACCACGTTCCTGTCGGACTACCGGGAGACCGACGGCGTCCGCGTCCCGTTCCGGGTGCGGGAGACGACGGGCGACCCGAAGTACGACGCCGTCTTCACCGTGGAGCGCGTCTCGCTCGGCGAGCGGGTCGAGGAGGCGAGGTTCTCGCCGCCGCCTCCGCCGCCGCCGGACTTCGCGATCGCCGGTGGCGCGACGTCGACCCGCGTCCCGTTCGAGCTCCTGAACAACCACGTCTACGTGGACGTCCGCCTGAACGGGCGGGGCCCTTTCCGGCTCCTCTGCGACACGGGCGGCGGGAACATCGTGACCCCCGCGGTGGCGAAGGAGCTCGGCCTCGACGTCCAGGGCGCGCTCGAGGTCCGCGGCGCCGGAGAGGAGTCCCAGGATCTCGGGCTGACGCGGATCGCCACGGTCGAGGCCGGCGGCGCGACGCTCCGGGATCAGCTCTTCAACGTCGTCTCGTTCGACGAGCTGAGCGCCGTCGAGGGCGTTCCCGTCCAGGGCCTCGTCGGGTACGAGATCTTCAAGCGATTCGTCGTGACGATCGACTACCCGGGGCGGCAGCTCGTGCTGTACGCGCCGGGGACGTTCCCCGGGGACGCCGCCGGCGTCGAGCTGCCGTTCCGGTTCGATCAGCACGTCCCCGAGGTCGACGGCGCGCTCGACGGGATCCGCGGCACGTTCTGGCTCGACACGGGATCCCGCGGAGCGCTCTCGGTGATGGGCGCGTTCGCGGAGCGGCATGGCCTCGCGAAGCGGTACGGCGCGCGGATCGAGGCGGTCACGGGCTGGGGGATCGGCGGCGCGGCGCGCTCGCTCCTCGCGCGCGCGAACCGGCTGACGCTCGGCGACGCCGTCGCGATCGACGCGCCCGTCGTCGACATCTCGCTCCAGGAGCGGGGCGGGTCGGTGAACCAGTACGTCGCCGGCGTCGTCGGCGG
>DASSSJ010000168.1:0-10256 GCA_035708485.1 Anaeromyxobacter sp.
GCCGGGCTCGCCTCGGAGCGCGCCGAGGCGGCCGCGCTGCGCGGCCAGGCGGCGGACGCCCGGCTCGACTACGCGAAGAAGCTCGTGGCCGCGCGCGACGCGGAGGTGAAGACGGCCGAGGCGCGCGCCCGCCGCGCGGAGTGGGAGGTCGAGCGCGCGAAGCTCGCCGCGCTGCGCGAGGGGGGCGTCCCGGCCGCGACGAAGTACGACGCCGCGCCGCTCGACGCGAAGGTCCAGGAGGCGCTCAAGGCCGAGGAGGGCGCGCGGGCGCGGGCGCGCGATCTCGGCGCCACCGCGCGCGCCGCCTACGACCGCTGGCACACGCTCTCGGATCGCTACGAGGCGCGGGCGAGGTCCATCCCCACGGGATAGCGGCCGACCTCAGCGCGGCCCGAGCCGCCGCCACTCGACCATCAGGCAGCGGTCCTGGACCACGTCGATCCCCGCCCGCGCGAGCGCCTCGGCCGCCGCGTCGTTGCGGATCCCGAGCTGCATCCAGACCGCGCGCGGCTTCTTCGCGAGGAGATCGTCGACGTGCGCCGGCACGTCACCCGGCCGGCGGAAGACGTCGACGAGGTCGATCGCGCCGGGCACGTCCGCGACCTTGCGGAACACCGGCCGGCCGAGGATCTGCTTCACCTCGGGGTAGTAGACCGGCACCGGGACGATCTCCAGGCCGCGGTCCGCGAGGAACTTCGGGACGTAGAAGGCGGCCTGGTCGGCCTGGGCCTCGGTCTTCATGCCGAGCACCGCGATGCGCCTCGTCGCGGCGAGCAGGGCCCGGATCTTCGCGTCGCCCTCGAGGATGTGGTCCTTCCAGTCGCCCATGTCGGCGCCTCCGCCACCGTTAGAGCCCGCACCCGCCGTGCGGTGCAACCTTCCCGCCAGGGGGTCGCCGGCCCTCGCGAAATCGCCAGCAAGCGCGAACGCTTGGCCGCCGGCGCGCCGCCCGGCCGGGCGGGCTGCGAAAAATGGACAGCCGGTCCCCCGCGCCTACGATGGCCACATGGTGACGAGGAAGAAGGCCACCTCCGGACCGGCCCGGGGGATCGGCGTCGTGAGCGAGGGGGGCGCGCACGCGGCCCTCCGCCGGGGCCCGGCGCGGGAGCTGTCCGCCGAGGAGGAGAAGGTGATGCGGATGCGCCTCGGCGCGGCGCCGCCGAGGACCGCGCCGCTCGAGCGCAGCTTCGAGCCGCTCTCCGACGCGGAGATCGAGGTGCGCGCCGCCGAGATCGAGGCGTGGATGAGGTGGAAGGCGCGGCGCGCCGAGCTAGCGGACCCGCCCGCCGCCGTGCCGCAGCCGTCGCGGACGCACCCCAGGGGGCCCCTGGAGATGAGCGCGGCTCCGCCGCGATTCCAGATCTCGAAGGACCGGATCATCCGGGCGCTCGGCAAGAAGACCTAGCTCCCCTCGGTCGACGCGCGGGCGCGCGCCCTCCGTGCGCCCGCGCCACCTCCTCCCCCGTCCCGTGCCCGCGCGCGCCGGCGGCGTAACCGCCGCCGCCACGATCCATCAGGGACGGGCGCCCGCCTCGGCGGCGACGTCCGCGCACCCCGGCGCGATCCTCGCCCGGCGAGCGTAGCGCTCGCCGTTACGACCCGCCTCGTCCCGAGGAACGCCGATCCGCGCCGTTACGGAGACGCCGCTCGCGGCGCCCGGAGCCCTTCACTCTCGGTCGCCGCACGGAGAGCGAGGAGACCATGACACGTCCGCGGTTCGTCATCACGAGGCAAGGGGACGGAGGCGGCTCGCTGCGAAGGTTCGCCCGGCCGTCCGCGATCGCGCTGCTGGTCGCGCTGGCGTTCGGCGCCGGGCGCGGGGACGCCGCCAACACGATCACGAACGGATCGGCCCAGGGGCTGCCGCCCGCGTTCCTGTTCGAGCCGGAGGTGCCGCTCGCCTCCCTCAAGCAGGTCCCGATCTGGAACGAGCTCGAGCAGCTCCTCGACAATCCGTACGCGATGGCGCTGTGCTCGGCGATGGCGGGCCAGCCCGTCCTCGTGCAGAACACGCCCGGGAACGAGCAGGGGTTCCCCGCGTACTGCGCGACGATCACGCGCCGGGCCGGGTTCGGGGTGACGCTTCCGCCGCTCCTCGTCCACCCGCTGAACTACAACACCGGCAGCGGCGAGGAGATGCGGCTGCTCAACGTGAACTACCCCGGCGGCGCGTTCGACGTCCCCGCCGAGCTCGTGCAGTGTACGGTCCCGAACGATCCCCCCGGCTGTCCCGAGATCCCGGATCCGAACCGCTGGGTGTGGAGGTTCGCGACGGTCGAGATCTCGCCCGGCAGCGCGCGCATCGAGGAGGGCGAGGCCGCGCTCGACCACAACGCGCCCATCGCGGCGGACGTCGTCCCGACCGATCCGAGCACCTTCGTCTGCGTCACCTCGCTCGAGGCGTTCCCGCCGGAGGGCTCGATCATGTGCGGCGGCGATCCGGGCGAGCCGAACTACGGCGGCTTCGGCGTGCTGCGCGACGACGGGTACTCGACGCCGGCCGTGCCGGGCGTGGCGAGCGCGATCACCCCGATCTCGCTGAGCGGTCCCGGCGCGCAGCGGCTGTACGATCCGGAGCGAGGGTTCATCCCGCCGCGCGATCCCGTCACGGGGGCGGGAGGGCTCCGCAAGCCGTCGCTGCGGGTCCCGCCCGTCGGCGCCCCGGGCGCCCCCGGGTACGGCGTGAACTCCGCCGCGGCCCTCGCCGCGCACCCGAGCGATCTGCAGCCCTCGAACGAGAACGACTACGTCCGCGACCGGACCGTGGCCGCCGCGCTCGGGAAGGCGCTGTTCTGGGACATGCAGGTGGGGAGCGACGGCATCCAGTCGTGCGCCACCTGCCACTTCAGCGGCACCGGCACCGACACGCGCACGAAGAACCAGCTCAACCCGAACCACATCAACGGGAACGACATCTTCCTCGACGTGGGCGACACCGCGCACCCGGCGGGCGGGAAGGCGGCGAACTACGACCTCAAGGCGAGCGACTTCCCGCTGCACGACGTCCGCAACCCCGACGTCGCGGCCGATCCGGCGTGCACGACGCCCATCGTCGCGACCGTGAGCGCCGCGCTCGAGAACTTCCCCCCCGGCGTCTCGGCGGGCGATCCGTTCACCGTCTGTGATGCGGGCAACCTCGTCCGCGACGTGAACGACGTCGTGTCGTCCATGGGCGTCGTGTTCAGCCCGTTCACCGACATCGCGCCGATCGGCGCGTTCCTGCCGGCGTTCAACGGGGTGGCCGCCGTCGCGCCCGACCTGCGCACCGCGGGCGCCGTCGATCCCATCCCCGCGTTCCAGGGGCTCCGCCGCGTCGAGCCGCGCAACACGCCGACGATGCAGGCCGCCGCCTTCAACTTCGACAACTTCTGGGACGGGCGCGCCCGCCACGACTTCAACGGCGGCAGCGTCTTCGGCGCGGCGGACCCGCAGGCGCACGTGTGGGTCTGCAACAGCGTGAACCCCGGCGCGACCGCGTGCACCTCGGCGGCGACCAGCTTCGTCGCGACGCGGCAGCTCGTCCGGCTGGCGAGCATCGCGTCGCTCGCGACCGGCCCGGGCCTGAGCGAGTTCGAGATGTCCTTCGCCGGCCGGAGCTGGCCGAAGATCGGCAAGAAGCTGCTCCAGCCGGTCCAGGACCCCACGCCCACTCCCGCGAACGTGCGCGGCGCGGTGACGCCGCTCGCGAACCAGCTCGTGTCCCCCACGGACAGCGTCCTCGGCCCGTGGTCCAACCAGGGCGGATCGGCGTGCGCCACGCTCCCGTCGGTCGATCGGTCGCCGGGCTGGAGCGCCGCCGGAGTGGATGGCAGGCCGGGGCTCTGCATCAGCTACCCGGCGCTCATCCGGCGGGCGTTCTACCCCGCGCTCTGGGTCACCCAGGGACGCCACCTGAACGGCTGCTACACCGACGGCCGCTCCCCCGCGTGCAGCGGGACCCCGGCGATCCCGATCCTCGCGGACGGCGCGGTGAACGACGCCAACACCGACGATCCGTTCGACCACTACGTGCTCACGCCCGCCGCGAACGCGCCGGTCCGCGGCGACACCAACCAGTTCACGCAGATGGAGGCGAACTTCAGCCTGTTCTGGGGCCTCGCCGTCCACCTGTGGGTGAACATCCTCGTCCCGGACGACACGCCGTTCGACCAGCTCCTCGACGCGAACCCGGACGCGTTCCTCGCGCTCGGCGAGCCCGGTGAGCCCGGGCTCGTCGACGGGCAGCTCCACTGCACCACGCCGGATCAGCGCAACTGCTTCCGCGAGGTCGGGCGCTTCAAGAGGGATCCGGACGTCCGCGCGACGATCCTCGGGCCCACCGGGCCGCAGCAGTTCGCGGCCGGCGGGACGCGCGCGCCGGGCGACCCCGATCCGCTGCTCGGGATGGACATCTTCTTCGCCTCGAACCTGTCGCTCAAGAACCCGAACTTCCGGACGGCGCGCTGCGGCGAGTGTCACGCCATCCCCACCCTGACCGATCACACCATCGGCTTCACGTTCAAGGCGGTGATGCGCGACTTCGTCGGCGAGTTCGGCACGCCCGGCGCCGAGAACCCCATCGAGCCGCTCGGGAGGCTCCGGACGATCTCCGGCTTCCTCCTCGAGTCCGAGATCGGCGAGAACGGCCAGGACGGCGTGGAGCGCCGGATCATCAACCAGAGCATCGTCCCGAACGCCGTCGACGGCCTCGCGTATCCGGACGGCCTCCAGACCCCGCTCGGACCGGACGGGATCGCCGGCACCGCCGACGACTACGTCGGGGCCGGGCAGGCCTTCTTCGACAACGGCGTCTACAACCTCGGCGTCCGTCCCATCGTGGAGGACCTCGGCCGCGGGGGCACCGACGCCTTCGGCTGGCCGCTCTCGCTCGCGGCGCTGATGCTGAAGAACCTGGGCGGTCCGGGCTTCGAGCCCGGCGCGCCGCTGCCGAACTTCGCCTGCGCGAGCGACCCGTGCGATCCGACGCTCGACGCGACGGGCGGGCTGTTCGAGGAGACCGCGCAGGATCAGGCGATCAACCCGGGCTTCGAGGACGAGCCCGCCATCCCCATGCTGCCCGAGCACCTCGCGCGCTGGGCGAACCACGTCAACAGCGGCGAGGCGCCCCCCGACTTCGACGAGGTGTTCGCAGGCCTCAACACCATGACGGACGTCGCGATCATCGAGGGGTTCCTCGACACGCTCGGCCCGTTCAACCCCGCGGCGCTCGTCAACGAGGGCCTCAACGTCGGCGAGGCTCCGCTCATGGGGACGTGGCCCTACGTCAACCGGGTCGGCAGGATGGGCAGCTTCAAGGCGCCGCAGATCCGCAACGTCGAGCTCACCGGCCCCTACTTCCACAACGGCGGGAAGCTCACGCTCCGGCAGGTGGTGGACTTCTACACGCGCGGCGGTGACTTCCCCGTCACCAACGCGGCCCACCGCGACTTCAACCTCGTGAACATGGACATCGAGGTCCAGTCGAACCTGACGGAGGAGGAGAAGGTGGCGCTCGTGGACTTCCTCCTCGAGCTCACCGACGAGCGGAACCGCTTCGACCGGGCGCCGTTCGATCACCCGGAGGTCATCCTCCCGATCGACGGGCTCGCGCCGGACAACGCGGGGCGCGCGGCGCTGATCACGAACCCCATGTTCCACTCCCTCCCGGCGGTCGGCGCGGCAGGACGGGCCCCGGACGACCCGGAGCCCACCTTCATGAACGTGACGAAGGTGCGGGTCTCGGGCGCGGACGCCGAGCGCGGCAAGCCCGCCTGTGACTACGAGCACGGGATCGTCAGCCATTACTGCCACTGACCGCCTCGCTCCGCCCGTCGCTCTCTCCCCGGAGGCGACGGGCGGAGCCCTTCCGTCGGAGGACCGAGCCATGCGCAGCATCCACGCAGCCCTCTTCGCTTCGATCCTCGCGATCGCCGGTCCCGCGCGGTCGTCCGCGGCGGACGCGGCGCCCGCAGCCGCGGGCACGAGGATCGACCTCCAGATCTCCTTCAAGCTCGACCCCCGCCTGAGCGGACCGACGTACGGCGGCGAGCGCTGGATCTCGCCCCGGGTCTACTCCGGAGCGGCCGCCCAGGACACGGTCCACGCGCGCGCGTTCGCCGTCGACCGGGTGGGCCGCTCGGTCCCGGTCGCCGCGCAGTGGGCGACCTCCGATCCCGACCTCGTGACGGTGTCGCCGCGCCCCGGCGAGCAGGTCGCGATCGTCGCGAAGCGCGTCGGGGAGGCCACGGTCACCGTGACCCACGCCGGCGTGGCGAGGAAGCTCACCGTGACCGCGGCGGAGCGCGGCGGCGTCCTGCTGGTGAGGATCGCCCAGTGACCCCGCACCCGCGCAGCGGAGGCGCGCGATGAGGCGGCTCGTGCTCGGCGGGACGGCGGCGCTGGCCCTGCTGCTCGGGGCGAGCGTCGCCGTCGTCCTGTTCGCCACCCGGCCGCCGCCGCCGGCCACCGTCTCCGGCCCGCCCGCAGACGTCCCCATCGCGGCGGCCGCGCCGGTCGCGGATGCCCCCGCCCCTCCGGCGCGCCCCGCCGGCTCGCCCCTCCACGCGATGTTCGGCGCGCGGCGCGCGCGGGCGGCCGCGGCCGCCTCGAGTCCGGCGAGCGCGCTGCCGGCGGCCACGCGCGTCGTGCGCACCATCGTGCGCAAGCGCCTCCTCGCCGGCGGGGTGCAGGCGCGCCTCGCCCACTGCGTGGGCGCGACCGGAGCGCCGGACGACGCCGCCGCGCGGGGCGACCCGGCGCTCCTCGTGCTCGAGCTGGAGGCGCGCTCCCGCGTGGCCCGCGTCGTCGACGCCCACGTCGAGAGCTGGGGCGGCGCGAGCCAGGCGAGCGTCGACTGCGCACGCGAGGTGCTGCGTGGCGAGACCTTCACGGTCCCCGCGGTGGAGCAGGGGCGGACGCGGATGCCGTTCCTGCTGAACCCCCGCGGCGAGGCGCTCTCGTCCCGCTGAGCGCGCGCGGCGACGCTTTCACCGCGCGCGAAGCCCGTCTGGGGCGCGCCTCCGTCATGGCGCCGCCGCGGCGCGCGCACGCGTCCCAGCCCGCGCGGCCCGCCCGAGCCGCGCGGCCCGGTGTCGTTTGATCATGGTCAACCCGAGAGGCCCACTTCTCCTCGCGCCGCCCGGTCGCTAAAGGGAGGGGACCAATCGGGCCGGCGGCCAGTCGATCGAGGGCCCGCACGGCCGGCGGGCGTGGGCGATGACGAGGACGCGCGCGAAGCGAGACGTCGAGCGGCGGGGGCACGCCCACCGCCTGAGCACGAGGCGCCGGCTGATCGTCGCCTTCTCCGGGATCCTCGTCGTGTTCCTCGCGGCGCTCGCGCTGCAGCTCGCCGCCCTCCGCAGGATGGAGGCGACGTTCGAGGAGATGAAGGAGCACGAGGATCAGATGCGCCTCGTGCTGAAGCTCGAGGACGCGGTGCGCGACGAGTACGCGCACGAGGAGCAGGTGCTCCGCGGCGACGCGGCGGCGCTGCGCGACTACGAGGCGGCGCGCGGGAGGGCGCTCGAGCTCGGGCGCAGGCTCGATCGGGCGCTCGACGAGCCCGAGACCATCGCGCTCCTCCGCGAGATCCGCGCCGCGCGGGCCGAGCTCGACGCGCGCTTCGACGCGGCCCGCGCCGCGCCCGCGCGGGGAGGAGATCCGGCCGCGGAGCTCGACCCGAGCCACCGGCTCGTCTCGCGCATCGAGCACGACGTCGACCGGATCTTCGCCCGCCTCCAGGAGGTCGGCTCGTCGTACCGCGCCCAGCTCGCGTCGCTGGAAGCGGCCGCGCTGCGCTGGACGGCGGCGCTGCTGCTCGGCATGCCGCTGCTCGTCGCGGGGATCGTCGCCCACCTGTCGCGCTCCGTCACGAGGCCGCTCGCGCGGCTGAGCGCCGGGGCGGCGGCGGTCGCGAGCGGGGATCTCGACGGACGGATCGACGTCGACACGCCCGACGAGTTCGGGTCGCTCGCGGCCGAGTTCAACCGGATGACCGCGGCGCTGAAGCACCACCAGGAGCGGCTCGTCGAGGCGGAGAAGCTCGCGGGCGTCGGCCGGCTGGCGGCCGCGGTCGCGCACGAGATCAACAACCCGCTGCAGGTGATCATCGGGTACCTGTCGTTCAACCGCGGCGTCCGCGACCGCCGCCTCGCGGAGCAGCTCGCGGCGGCCGAGGCCGAGGCGCTGCGCTGCAAGGGCATCGTCGACGGCCTCCTCGAGCTCGCCCGCCCCCCCCTCGTGCCGGCGCGGGTCGATCTCCGCGCGCTGTGCGAGGACGCGGCGGCGGGCGTGCGCGCCGCGGTCCAGGCGCGCGCGGCGCGGCTCTCGGTCGACGGCGTCGGGCTCGCGCGCGGCGACGGTCCGAAGCTCAGGCAGGTGGTCTTCAACCTGATGAAGAACGCGGTGGAGGCGGCGGGGCCGGCCGGCGACGTCGACGTCCGGATCGGCCTCCGGGGGGAGGAGCACGTGGAGGTGGCCGTCCGCGACAGCGGGCCGGGGATCCCGGCCGAGGCGAAGAACCGGCTGTTCGAGCCGTTCTTCAGCACGAAGTCGTCCGGCACCGGGCTCGGCCTCGCCGTGTCCCGGGCCATCGCGCTCGCCCATGGCGGCGACATCGACGTTCGCAACGGCGAACCGGCCGGCGCGGTGTTCACCCTGCGCCTGCCGCGCGCCGGGTCCGGAGGGGAGCTGACATGAACAGACCACGCGTGCTCGTCGTGGAGGACCGGCCCGGCGTCCTGAAGCTGATCGCCACCGTTCTCGAGGTCGGGTGCGAGGTGACGAGCGCCGCCGACGGCGCGACCGCGATCTCGCTCCTCGGCGCCGCCCCGTTCGACGTCGTCCTCACCGACATCCGGTTGACGGGCGCGAGCGGCTTCGACGTGCTCCGGGCCGTGCAGTCCCACGCGCACCGGCCGAGCGTCGTGTTGATGACGGCCTACGCCAACCTGCCGGACGCGGTGGCCGCCATGCGGCTCGGCGCGTTCGACTACGTCGCGAAGCCGCTCGCCGCCGACGAGATCGCGCTCGTCGTGGCGCGCGCCGTCGAGCATCGTCGCAAGACCGCCGACCGGCCCCTCGCGGTGGTCCCCGACAGCGGGCTCCGCGGCGGCGAAGGCCACCACGACCTGTCGCTCGGGTTCCGGCGCGCCGTGGACCAGGCCCGCGAGCGCGCGTCCGTCGAGTACCTCGTGGAGCTCATGCGCCACTTCCACGGGAACGTCACCCTCGCGGCGGTGCGGGCGGGGATGGCGCGAGAGAGCCTTCACCGCCTCCTCAAGCAGTACGGGATCCACTCCCACGCGTACCGCGACCCGACCGCCTCGCCCGAGCCGGAGGGGGGCGACCACGCGGAGCGGGCGCGGCTCGACGCCTAGGGGATTAGGGACAGCCCCTAGGCGCCCCCGCCGAGCTTCCCGGCGAGGTGGCGCGCCGCCGCGCCGCCCTCGCGCGGCGCCTCGCGCGGGGCGAGCCGGCCGGCGGCGAGCAGACCGGCGAGGTGCGCCGCCGTCCGCGGGTTCCGCCACCAGTCCTCGTCGAACCGCTCCACGAGGTCGCGCCGCAGCTCCTCGCCCGCCTCGGCGCCGCGCACGCGCGCGGCGAGCACCTCCGCGTCGCCGTCGCGGGCGGCGCGCGCGCCGTCCCATTCCACCGAGGTCGCCGCGTGGAGCGCGTCGCGGTACGCGCTCCGCCAAGCGCTCCCCGAGAGCCCGCGCTCGACCTCCGTCGCCACCCGGAGCGCGCCCCCGTCGGCGCGCAGCGCGAGGAGCCTCCGCAGGGCGAGGTCGCGCACGACGTCGCGGGCGTGCTTCCGGTCGACGTCGGCGCGCTCGGCGAGCCAGCGCGGCTCGAGGACGAGCCCCCCGAGCACCCACGCGAGCGCCTCGCCGAGGTCGGGGTCGCGCGCGTGCGGCGGGGCGGAGGCCGCGCCCGTCGCGCGCCCGGCCGCGGCGAGGAGGTCCTGCCAGTCGCCGGCGCCGCCCCGGGGCCGGAACGAGACGCGCGCCCCCACCGCGTGGGCGCCGGGCCACTTCGCGGGGCGCTCCTCGGCGTCGATCCCGAGCCGCGAGGGGTCGCGGCCGAGCGGCTCGAGCGTGAGCTTCAGCGCGAGGGGCAGCATGCCGGGGCGGAAGAGGCCGTCCCAGCGGGAGAGGGCGAGCGCCCGGAGCAGATCGGCGCGGGAGAGCCCTTGCGGAGGGACGGCGCCGAGCTCGCGGCGCGCGGTGTAGGAGAGCACGTCGCGCCAGGCGTCGTCCGAGGCGGCGAGGGTGGCGTCG
>DASSSJ010000169.1:0-2048 GCA_035708485.1 Anaeromyxobacter sp.
CATGGAGTTCTCGTTCGAGGCGCCCGACGGCCCGCGCCACTTCCAGGGGTGGCTGCTGCCCGAGCGGGACGCGGCCGGCCGGGTCGAGACGGTGCTGTGCGTGATCCACGACGTGACCGAGCTGCGCCGCAGCACGGCCGCGCTGCGCGAGGCCGACCGGCGCAAGGACGAGTTCCTCGCGATGCTGGGGCACGAGCTCCGCAACCCGCTCACCCCGGTGGTGAACGGGCTGCGGATCCTCCGCGACGAGCGGGCCGCGCCGGCGGCGCGCCAGCGCGCCCTGGACGCCGCCGACCGCCAGGTGCGCCACCTCGCGCGCCTCGTGGACGACCTCGTGGACGTGTCGCGCATCCGGACCGGCAAGGTCGAGCTGCGCCGCGGCACGGTCGAGCTCGCGCGCGTCGTGGAGGACGCCGTGGCCGCCGTCGAGCCGCTCGCGCGCGCCCAGGGGCAGGAGCTCGAGGTCCAGCTGCCGGAACGCGCCGTCACGCTCGACGGCGACGGGGTGCGGCTCACGCAGGTGCTCGAGAACCTGCTGCAGAACGCGTCGAAGTACACCGACCCGGGGGGCCACATCCGCCTCACCGCGTCGGTCGAGGGCGGCGAGCTCCTCGTGCGCGTCGCCGACGACGGCATCGGCATCGAGGCGGAGCTGCTGCCGCGGATCTTCGGGACCTTCGTGCAGGGGAAGCAGCCCCCGCACCGTGCGCGCGGTGGGCTCGGCCTCGGGCTCACCCTGGTCCGCAGCCTCGTCGAGCTGCACGGCGGGACGGTGCGCGCCACGAGCGACGGCCCCGGCCGCGGGAGCACCTTCGAGGTCAGGCTCCCCGTCGCCGCCGAGGCGGCGCCTCGGCCGGAGCCCGACGCGCGGCCGCCGGCGCGGCGCAACGGGCACGCGCACCCCGCCCCGCTCTGCATCGCGGTGATCGAGGACAACCCGGACATCCGGGACACCGTCCGGGAGCTCCTCGAGCTCGCGGGGCACCGCGTGTGCGTGGCCGTCGACGGGCGCACGGGCGTGCAGCTGCTCCTCGCCGAGCGCCCCGACGTGGCGCTGGTGGACATCGGCCTGCCGGAGCTCGACGGCTACGAGGTCGCGCGGCAGGTGCGCGGCGCCTGCGACACCCGCCTCGTCGCGCTCACCGGGTACGGCGGCGACGGCGATCGCGAGCGCGCGGTCGGCGCCGGGTTCGACGCGCACCTCGTGAAGCCGATCGAGTTCGAGGAGCTCGCGGCCGTCGTCGAGCGGCTCGCGGGGCGACGCCCTCTTCCATCACCCGTCGAAGGAGCCCAGCCATGCCAGAGTACGTGACGCCGGAGCAGATCGACGCGACCCAGCTCCTCGAGGCGCTGCACGCGATCCGGTGCGGCGACTTCGGCGTGCGGATGCCGCTCGATCGCGTCGGGCTGGCGGGCCGGATCGCCGACGAGCTGAACGCGATCGTCGAGCTCGGCGCGGGGCTCTCGCGCGAGATCGCGCGCGTGGGCGCCGCCGTCGGGAAGGAGGGGCGCATCGACGAGCGCGCGGCGCTCGACGGGGCCCGCGGCGCGTGGGCCTCCTGCATCCAGTCGGTGAACGACCTCGTGCGCGACACGGCGGCGCCCTCGGCCGAGGTGACGCGCGTCATCGGCGCGATCGCGGCGGGCGACCTCACGAAGCGGATGGACCTCGAGATCGACGGCCGGCCGCTCCGGGGCGCGTACCTGCGCAAGGCGATGCTGGTGAACTCGATGGTGGACCAGCTCGCCTCGTTCTCCGGCGAGGTCTCGCGCGTGGCGCGCGAGGTCGGCATGGAGGGGAAGCTCGGCGGCCAGGCGCTCTTCGCGGGCGCCGGGACGTGGCGGGATCTCACCGAGAGCGTGAACCTCATGGCGTCGAACCTCACCGCCCAGGTGCGGGACATCGCCAAGGTCACGACGGCGGTCGCGAACGGCGACCTCTCGAAGAAGATCTCCGTGGACGTCCGCGGCGAGATCCTCGAGCTGAAGGACACCATCAACACGATGGTCGATCAGCTCCGCTCCTTCGCCTCCGAGGTGACCCGCGT
>DASSSJ010000170.1:0-4939 GCA_035708485.1 Anaeromyxobacter sp.
CGGCGCCACGATGGTGGCCCTCGCGGCCGGGCTCGTCCTGCCCGGCGCGCTCGTCGCGTGGGCGCGGGGGTGAGCCGCGGGGGCTCGGCCGCTCCGCGGCCCCTCAAGAAAGGCTTGACCCCCGGCCGCCCGGATCGTAGAAAGCCGCCTCGATTCGCGCTTTTCCAACCTGACGCGGGGTGGAGCAGCCAGGTAGCTCGTCGGGCTCATAACCCGAAGGTCGCAGGTTCAAATCCTGCCCCCGCAACTTGCATTAACGGACCCCCGGCCGCTCGAAAGAGCGGCCGGGTTCGTATTCAGGGCTCCACGAGCCTCGTAGCCCCGCATTCCGGCGGGATTCCTCACCGGGACGAGCGTGATCGGCACGAGGATGCGGGAGAGCGACAGGCTCGCCCGCTTCGGGGCGGTCTCGGCGATCTCGAGGACCTTCTCCAGGAACCGCGCGACGGCATCCGGATCTACGACCGCAGCCGGCCGCTCGCCGGCGGGCGTCTTCGCGGCAAGGCGCTGACGGAGGGAACGGAGCGTCTCCTCCTCCAGGCCGAGTTGTTCCGCGAGCGCATCGGAGAACCCGGACCTGGCGATCGCGGAAGTCACGTTCCGCACGCGGGCTTCCTGCGCCTTCAACTCCGCCTCGAGCGCGGCGCGCTCGCGATCGTTGGCCGGGCTCTTGTGCTGGAGCCGCTTCGTGAATCCGTCGACGAACCGGGACTTGATCTCCTTCGAGGCGAGGAGCTTCCGCAGCTCGTCGATGACGGCCCGGTTGAGCTTCCGTTCGGAGATGACGAGACCGTTGGCGCAGATCGCGGCGCCTTTCCCGTGATGGGCGGAGCAGCCGAAGTTCGCGTAGGCGCGGCCGGCCTTCCACTTCACGCTCACGACGCGCATGGTGCTGCCGCACTCGCCGCAGCGCAGGAGACCGGTCAGCAGGTGGCCGTTGCTGCCGGTCCCGCGAGCGCGGCCCTTGGCGCCCTTGCGCTCGTCGAACCGGGCCTGGACAAGATCCCACACGTCCTTCGTGACGATCGCGAGCTGCGGCTGCTCGGTCGTGACCCACTCTTCCTCGCTGCGCATCCGGGACGTTCGCGCGCCGGTCGCCGGGTCCGTCGCCCACGTCCGCTTCTTCCAGACGAAGCGGCCGACGTACCGCTCGTTGTTGAGCATGAACCGGATCGTGCTCGGGCCCCAGCCTCGGCCGCCTTTCTTCCGGTACGCGTCGTCATACGGCGCGGGGACGCCCTCCTTGTTCAGGAGGGACGCGATCTGCTTCAGGCCGTGGGTCTCGGCGTACAGCTGGAAGATGCGGCGGACGACGGCGGCCTGGATCTCGTCGATGACCGGGATCGCGCGAGGGTGCTCGGGATCGGGCGGGTTCTCCTCGCGGACCGTCCGATACCCGTAGACGCGGCCGCCAGCCCAGAACCCGGCGAGGGCGCGGCCCTCGAGCCCGCGCAGCGTCTCGCTCCGGACGATCTGGAGCATCGTGTCGTTCACGAGCGCGAGCGCTCCGAACTGGATGCGGGCGCCGGCGGAGTCGGACGCCATCCCGGTGCTCACGTCGATGACGCGGACGTGAGCGGTCGCGAGGTCGCGGAACACGATCTGCCAGGTGTTCCCGAGGTCGCGGGAGAGGCGCGAGAGGTCGTCCACGAGGACCGTCTGGAACCGGCATCGAGGGGAGCGCGCTTCGGTGAGGAGCCGCTGCAAGTCGGCGCGCTCGAGGTGGGCGCCGCTCTCGGCCGCGTCCTTGAACACGCCAGCGACGTCCAGGCCGCGAGTTTCCGCGAACGCGCGACAGCGGCGCACTTGGTCGTCGATGGACCGCGCGTCCTGCCGGTCCGTCGAGTAGCGGGCATAGATCGCGACCGCGGCTGCGTCGTGACGGGTGGCGCGGGTCATCGCGTGCGCTCCTTCGTCTTCGGGGTCGGCCGGTCCGGATCGGCGGCGAGCTTACCCTCCGCTACGAGCTCGGCGGCAAGCTCACCGAGGTCTGCCGCCCATCTCGCCGCCAGATCGTGCCGGCGGACCGCGCTCACCGGGGAACTCGGCGGCGGGATCCGGAGCGCGAACCCGTCCGGTTCGTTCCTCGCCTCGGGGTCGCGCACGACGAACGACAGCTGGCGCCCGTCTTCCTTCGCTCCACGGGCTGAGCGTTCTGCGGTGTTCCTTCGGGTCGCCATATCGTCTCCGAGGGAGCTGATACTCCCCAGGAAGAGTGTAGGTGCGTGTCTGACATGCCTACGCTAGGAAAGGACCGCTTCGCGCTAACTGTCTAGTCGCTAGACAGATCGTACGGCCCTGGCTATCTTGGTCGGGTGAGAGCCAAGGATCTCCTCCGCCGCCTGCGGGCGCTCGGCTGCGAGGAGGTTCGTCAGAAGGGCTCCCACGTGATCGTCCGCTGCGGAACCTGCACGGCTGTCGTGCCGATCCACAGCGGCGAAGACATCGCGCCCGGCACTCTCCGGGCCATCGAACGACAGCTGGAGCCATGCCTCGGCAGGGGATGGCTCCGAGGTTCCTGAGGCCGGGACACATGGGGCAAGCGGGTCGAATCATGCGAACGAGCTACACGGTGCGATACGAGCGGGACGAGACGGGGTGGTGGGTAGCGCAGGTGAAGGAAGCGCCTGCGGCGATCACCCAGGGACGGACCATCGCGGAAGCGCGGCGCCGGATCCGCGAGGCGCTCGCCCTGGCCCTGGACGATGACGCCGCGGCGAAGCGGGCGAAGTTGATCGATGACGTGAAGCTCCCGGCCGACGCGCGGCGCGCGCTCGACGAGGCACGAGAAGCGCGCGCACGCCTCGCGACCGAGAGCAAGAAGGCGCAGAAGTCCACCGCCAAGGCGGTCCGAACGCTCCTGGAGAGCATGCACCTGAGCGTGCGTGACGCCGGCGATCTCATCGGGATCTCCCCGCAGCGCGTTCATCAGCTCGCGCATGAGAACGGCTAGGATGAAGCGCCGCCCGACGACTCCCGGCGAGATGCTGCTCGAGGAGTTCCTCGAGCCGGCCGGGATCACGCAGGTCGCGCTCGCGGCGAAGATGCGCGTTCCGATCCAGCGCGTGAACGGGATCATCTCGGGGCGGCGGGCGGTGACGGCGGAGACGGCGATCCTGCTCTCTCGCGCGCTCGGCACCACCCCCGAGCTGTGGCTCAACCTCCAGGTCGCCGTCGATCTCTGGGATGCTCAGCAGCGCATGACCCGCGGACGAGTCGCGGCACGCGTGCACGCGCCCGCGCGGTCCGTCCGGCGTCGAGCGCGGTGACGAGCATGGCTCGCTCCAGGGCAGACCAGATCCTCCAACTCAAGGTGACGTTGGCCGAGGTCGAGCCCCTGGTCTGGCGTCGGCTGCTCGTCCCCGCCGACGTGACGCTCGCGAAGCTGCACGACGTACTGCAGGACGCGATGGGCTGGACGAACTCGCACCTGCACTGCTTCGAGATCGCCGGCAGGCGCATCGGCATGGTCGGGGTCGAGGAGGACAGCCCCGAGCTCGAGGACGAGCGGCGGGTACAGGTTGCGAGCGTCCTGCCGAAGAAGGGCGCGAGGCTCGTCTACCGATACGACTACGGCGACGATTGGGAGCACGTCGTCGAGGTCGAGGACGTGACCGCCGCTGACCGCCGCCTGTCGTACCCGCTATGCATCGCCGGGGCTCGCGCGTGTCCACCGGAGGACTGCGGAGGCGCCGGTGCGTACGAGGACTTGCTCAGAGCGCTCGCGAGGCCGGACGATGACAGGCACGACGAGCTGCTTACGTGGGTCGGTGGCTACTTCGATCCGGAGGGTTTCGACGCGAACGCGGTGAACCGCCTTCTGCGCGGTGACGCGTAAAGCGCGGTCGGCCAGGTGGGCTCCGCAGCGGGGAGCGCCTATAGTCCAGACGATGCGTCGTGAAAAGGCGATAGCAGTTCTGCGCGGCTGCCTGCCGGCGATCCGGCGCGACTTCGGTGTGCGCCGCATTGCCCTGTTCGGGTCGATCGCGCGCGACGACGCTCGCGAGGACAGCGACTTCGACATCCTGGTGGACTTCGAGAGCGATCCGACGTTCCTCTCGTTCATGGGTCTCAAGGCGTTCCTGGAGGACCACCTCGGCCGCAAGGTCGACCTCGTAACGCGCGACGCCCTGAAGCCCCGGATGCGCCCCATCGTCGAGCGCGAGGCGGTCGATGTCGCCCAAGGCTGAGCGCGACTGGCGGCTGATTTGCGACATGCGCAACGTGCTCGCCCACGCGTACTTCGGCGGCTCGCTGAAGGTCGTCTGGGACACTGCGACGACGCAGGTCGAGGATCTCGAGAAGGCCGTTCGATCGCTGCTCGAGTGACGCGCGAGGCGGTGCTGCGCGGGTACCGCGGGCTCCACGACGCGCGGCCCTCTCCTCTCCCTCCTCGCTGACTTGGGCGCAGGCCGTGTATGTCAGCGTCCCCTGGTACGTTTCGAAACGGGAACGGTCCCCGTAGGCGCGCCCGCCTCGCCAACCGACCACCCCCTCCCAACGACGGGATGGGGTGGTCGGTTGGCAGGCGGGCGGGGGGACAGTGGAACCAAGGGGAATGGGATGATGACTGAGGGCAAAAGGCGGAAGGAGGAGGGAGAGGAGAGTTTGAAGGGGAGAGGTCAGAAGGGAAGGTTGATCCAGGAGAGGGACAGGTGGGGGCTGGCGTGGGTCGGGATGAACCGGGTCGTCCGGGAGAAGACGCTCGGGGAGGTGCTGTTTCCGGGGAGAGACGGCGCGACGGTCGGGAACCGCGTCTGGGAGGTGGCGCGGGACCTGAAGCCCGTGGGGGCGTACTGGACGGTCTGCAAGCGGGCCCTCGATGACGGCGGCGTGGAGCGGTACCTGGCGCTCACCGAGATCGGGTACCGGCAGGCGGAGGAGGTGCTCGGACGCAGCTGGTTCCAGAGGAAGCCGATCGAGAAGCTGAAGCCGAGCC
>DASSSJ010000171.1:0-15637 GCA_035708485.1 Anaeromyxobacter sp.
GGCCCGAACTGCTCCCGCAGCACGTCGGCGATCTCCAGGCGCCGCCGCGCCGGGTCCGCGGCGGTCTTGTTGACTCCGTGCATGCGGTACGCGGCCCACTGGCGGTCCCGCACGTCGAACCGGGCGCCCGCGGCCGCCATGTCGAGGAAGAGGCGCCAGTCGAAGGTGAAGTGACAGTCGGTCCGGGCCGGCCGGTGCACGCGGCGCTTCCAGAACGTCGCGGGCTGGAGGACCGGGTCGAAGTACCGGAGCGTGCGGGCGAGGTCGTGCGGTGCGGCGATGTCGCCCTGCGGCGCGCCGGACGCGTCCACGTAACGGCCGCCCGCGGTCACGACGTCCACCGCCGGGTCGGCGAGCGCCTCCACCGCCTCGGCGACGACGTCGGGCCCGAGATAGAAGTCGTCGGCGTTGAGCCAGGCGAGGATCTCGCCGCGCGCGCGGACGAACCCGCGGTTGATCGCGTCCGCCTGCCCCGCGTCGCGCTCGACGCGGTAGTCGAGCGGGGCCTCCGCGGCGAGGCGCGCGAGGAGCTCCGCCGTCCCGTCGGTGGAGCCGCCGTCCTGGACGAGGTGCTCGATGCGCGCGTAGTGCTGCGCGCGCACCGATGCGACGCACGCGGGGAGGAACGCGGCGTAGTTGAACGACGGCGTCACGATGGAGACGAGCGGGGTCGTCATCGGGCGCTCCGCCGCGAGGGCTCGCCGAGGAGCGCCGCGAGCCGCGCGCCCACGATCCGCTCCAGCACGCCCATCGAGTACCGCGCCTCCGCCCACTCCCGCCCCGCCGCCGCGAGCCGCGCCTGCCGCGCGGGATCGCGGAGCAGCTCCCCGAGCACGCGCGCGAAGCCCTCGAGCGGCGCGACCTCGGCGTGGACCCCGGGGGTGAGCCCGAGCCCCTCCGCGCCGATCGGCGTCGTCAAGACCGGTCGCGCCGCGGCCATCGCCTCGAGCACCTTCAGCTTCGTCCCGGACCCGGCGGCGAGGGGCGCCGCGATCACCGCGGCGCGCGCGAACCAGGGCGCCATCTCGGGCACGCGCCCGGTCACGACGACGTGCGGCGCCGCGGCGGCCGCGGCGCGCATCCGCGCCGTCGGCCCGACGCCGACGAGGTAGACCCGCGAGACGACGCCGGCCGCGGCGAGCGGGCGCGTCAGCTCGACGAGCCGGAGCGCCGCGTCCTCGTTCGGCCAGTACGTGAACGAGCCCGTGAAGGCGACCGCGCCCGGCTCCTCCGGCGCGAGGGTCGGCGGCCGCGGCGGGAAGTCCACCACGTTGGGCACGACCTCGACGCGCGCGAGCCCGATCCGCTCGCGGTAGAACCGCGCGTCGTCCTCGGACGCGGTCCACAGCTCGTCCACGAGCGGCAGCATGCGTCGCTCGACCCCCTCCGTGTTGGCCGAGAGCACCCGGTAGGCGAGCCGGGTCCCGAGGCTCCCGGCCGCCGCGGCGATGCGCGCGTGGACGAGGCTCGCGGCGTCGTGGGTGTCCACCGCGATGCGCGCACCGAGCGGGCGGAGCGCGGGGAGGAGCGCGGTCAGGTACACGTCGCCGAGGAGGACGAGGCCGGGGGCGAGCGAGCGGACGTGCGCGGCGAGCCGCTCCACCCGGCGCGCCGAGAGGTAGCGCCCCGCCGGGATCGGCTCGCGCCGGAGGGCGGCGCGGACGCAGCGCGCCGCCCACTGGAACCGCGTCTCGCGCTTCGCCGGGAACACGCGGCCGCCCTCGGCGCGGAGCTTCTGGCGCGCGTCGAGCGGAGGCCGGTCGCCCACCACGACGAGGCGGACGTCGGCCGCCGCGGAGAGCGCGCGCCGGATCGCGTCGATCCGGAAGCGCCCGCCGGAGCTGCGCGGGTAGGGCGACTCCGGGCAGACGTAGACGACGCGCGGGCGCGCGCTGGCCGGGCGGGGCAGCGTCATCGGCGGGAGCGGCGGACGAGGAGCGGCCGCAGGGCGAGCGAGGCCTGGTACTTGAGCCGCTCGAGGAGCGTCCCGCGCCGGAGGACCTCCCGCTCCTGGAGCTCTTCGGTCATGCGATCGAAGGCGATCGCCTCGAACCCGGAGCGGATCTGCAGCAGGTGCAGCTCCGCGAGCGAGCGGCCGCGCTGCGCGAACGTCTTGGCCGCGGGGTGGATCGTCTCCTCGGCCCACGCCTCGTCCACCCCGACGAGCTCGCCCTGCGCCGCGAGCCGGAGCCACAGCTCCACGTCGAGGACGAGGTGGTACCGCTCGTCGAGGGGGCCCGCCCGCTCCGCCGCCCACCGGGCGAAGAAGCAGCCGGGCTGCGAGATCTGCCCGGCGTGCCCCCAGTCGGCGAGCGCCTCGCGCGTGAGGCCGCGCGGGACCTGCAGGTAGATGAGCTTGCCGTCCGGGTTCACCGATCGCACCTGCCCGACCCAGGCGGCGGCGCCGGGGCTCCGGCGCCGGGCGCGCGCGACGCCGGCGAGCGCGCCGGGAAGGAGCCGGTCGTCGCTGTTCAGCCACGCGAGCACCTCGCCCGTCGATCGCGCGAGCCCCTTGTTGATGGCGTCGCCCTGGCCGCGGTCCTTCTCGGACGTCCACGACGCGAGCCAGGGAGCGTACTTCCGGATCACCTCCGCGGCGCCGTCCGTCGAGCCGCCGTCCACGACGACGTACTCGAGCCGCGGATACCCCTGGAGCAGCACCGAGCGGATCGTGGCCTCGACGAAGGCGGCCTGGTTGTACGAGGGCGTGACGATGGAGACGGCGGGGAGGTCCGGGTCCGCCACCGGCTCGGACTCGACCGTCCACGGCCAGCCGGTCGCGCCGGCGGGCGGCGGCGGCAGCTCGGAGAGGCGGGGGCAGGGGCGGGGAGCCATCGCGGGCGGCACGAGGAGGACGCCGGAGCCTACGACCGCGCTCCCGCGATGTCGAGGCGGCGGCGCGCACGCAGCTCGAGGCGGCGGCGCGCGCCGAGGCCGCGTGGCCCGGGCCGGCTTGCCGCCCACCGGGCGCGCGACGTAGCATCCGGGGCCCTCGCGAGCCGCCCGCGAGCGCGGAGCCGCGCCGGTGTCCCTCGCCACGAGCCCGCCCCAGGAGATCGCCTCGGCGCCCGGGTCCGCGTGGCTCGCGCGCCGCTCCACGCACGTCGCGGCGATCCTCCTCCTCGCGCTCGCCCTCTACGCGCCGACGCTCCGCGGGACGTTCGACTTCGACACCCCGGTCCTCGTCCTCTACAACCCGGCCGTCCACGGCTTCTCGCTCGCGAACCTGCGGGCGGTGCTCGCGAGCCAGCCGAACGGGGTCGAGTACCTCCCCGTCCGCGATCTCACCTACATGCTCGACTTCGACGTGTGGGGGCTGCGGGCGCTCGGGTTCCATCTCTCGAACGTCCTCTACTACGCCGCGGGGTGCGCGGCGCTGTACCTCCTGCTCGAGCGCGTCCTCGCGCGCTGGAGCGACCGTCCGCGCGCGCTCGCCGCGGCGGCGGCGCTGCTCTTCGTGCTCCACCCCGTCCACGTCGAGTCGGTGGCCGGGATCGCCCAGCGCAAGGACGTCGTCTCCGGGCTCCTCTGCTTCGCGAGCCTGCTCGCGTTCCAGGCGTGGCTCGAGCGCGGCGGGTGGCGCCCGTACGCCCTCGCGCTCGGCGCGTTCGTGCTCGCGGTGCTCGCGAAGGCGACGGCGGTGGTCGTGCCGGGGCTCGCGCTCCTCGCCGCGCTGCCGCACGTGCGCCGCGACCGGCGCGTCCAGGCGGGCCTCGCGGGGCTCGGCGTCGCGGCCGTCGCGCTCGCGGCGTTCTCGGCGGCGCAGGCGGTCCGCAGCGGCATCCTCTGGGAGAGCACGGCGTCGCCGTGGCTCCGCGCGCTCACGTTCGGGAGGGCGGCGGCCTGGTACGCGCAGAAGCTCGCCGCGCCGTGGCCGCTCAGCTCGATCTACGACCTCCAGCCCGTGAGCGATCCGCTCGACGCGCGCGCGCTCGCGGCGCTCGCGGCGGTCGTCGCGGTCGCCGCCGCCGCCGCGTGGAAGGCGCGCCGCCGGCCGGTCCTCGCGTTCTCGGTCGGCTGGTTCCTCGTCGCCGTCGTCCCGGTGTCGGGGCTCGCGGCGGCGCCGAACCTCGTCGCGGACCGTTACCTGTTCGTCCCCTCGGTCGCCTTCTGCGTGGCCGCCGCCTGGGTGGGCGTGCACGTCCTCGCCGCGCGGAGCAGGGCGGTCGCCGGCTTCGCCGCGGCGGCGATGGCGCTCGCCCACGCCGGCGTCGTCGCGGTGCGGGTCGTCGAGTGGCGCACGAACGGCAGCCTCCTCCTCGCGGACGTCGCGCGGAACCCCGAGTCGGCGCGCCTCGCGGGTCTCCTCGGGAGATACCACTACGCGAACCGCCGCTACGCGGAGGCGTTCGCGCAGTTCGACCGGGCGCGCGCGATCGACCCGGAGGCCCTCGACGCGGTCTTCTACGCGGCCCTCTTCCGGCTGGAGAGCGGGGATCCCGCGGGCGCCCTGACGCTCCTCGGCGCGCTCGGCGACCTCCCCATCGTCGACGTCCAGTGCCTCCTCGGGATGGCGCTCGAGCGCCTCGGGCGCGTCGACGAGGCGCGCGAGCGCTACGAACGGGCGCTCCGCGCGAACCGCATCATGGGCGTCATCTACCGGACCACGGCGGCGGAGGGGGCCGCCCGGCTGGCGCCGCGGGGCGGCGCGGCGGGGTGAGCCGGGCGAGGCGCCGGCAGGCCCGGCGCGTGCCGACGTCCCACCGGTGGTACGATGCCGCGCGAGATGCGCGCCCTCATCATCGGCGTCTCCGGGCAGGACGGCGCCTACCTGGCGGAGCTGCTCCTCTCGAAGGGCTACGAGGTCCACGGGACCTCGCGCGACGCGAACCTCGCCTCGTTCGCCAACCTGGTGCGGCTCGGCATCCGGGAACGCGTGCGGCTGCTCTCGGTGGCGCCGAACGACTTCCGCAGCGTGCTCTCGGCGCTCGTGCAGGTGGAGCCGGACGAGGTCTACAACCTCTCCGGCCAGTCGTCGGTCGGGCTCTCGTTCGACCAGCCGGTCGAGACGATGGAGAGCATCAGCATCGCGACGTTGAACCTGCTCGAGGCGATCCGCTTCACGGGGCAGAAGGTCCGGTTCTACAGCGCGGGCTCGGGCGAGTGCTTCGGCGACACCGGCGGCCGGCCGGCGACGGAGGACACGCCGTTCCGGCCGCGGAGCCCCTACGCCGTGGCGAAGGCCGCCGCGCACTTCGAGGTCGCGAACTACCGGGAGGCGTACGGGCTGTTCGCGTGCAGCGGGATGCTCTTCAACCACGAGTCGCCGCTCCGGCCGGAGCGGTTCGTCACCCGCAAGATCGTCGCGACGGCGTGCCGGATCGCGGCCGGCAGCGGCGAGCGGCTCCGGCTGGGCAACACGAGGGTGAAGCGGGACTGGGGCTGGTCGCCGGAGTACGTGGACGCGATGTGGCGGATGCTCCAGCAGGAGAGGCCCGACGACTACGTCATCGCCACCGGGGAGACCCGCTCGCTCGACGAGTTCGTCGCGGCCGCGTTCCGCGCCGTGGCGCTCGACGCCCGCGATCACGTGGACGTGGACCGGGCGCTCTTCCGGCCCGCCGACATCGAGGGGAACTGGGCGGACCCGGGCAAGGCCGCCCGCGTGCTCGGGTGGCGCGCGACGGTGCGGATGGAGGAGGCGGTCCGCAGGATGGTCGCCGCCGAGCGCGGCGCGCCGGTCACCGCAGCGATCGGCGGAGCGCGTCGCTGAACGGATCGCGGCGCGCGCCGTCCACGCAGACGAGCAGCGCGTCGACGATCCCGCAGGTCGCCCGCGCCGCCGCGAGCAGCGGCAGGTAGCGCGGGTGCACGACGTGGATCGTCTCGGGGTCGAGCCTGCCCGCGGCGAGGGCGGCGCGCTGCTCCACGCACGAGGCCACCGCCGGCCCGGCCTCGAGCCGCCCGAGGTAGCCGCTGTTGAACGTGGCGGAGAGGCGGCGCGCGACGTCCGCCGGCGGGACCTGCGCGTCCCAGGTCCATACGCGGTCGCAGCCCCACGGCTCCGGAGCGACCTGGCCGCCGTTCGCGACGAGGTAGGGCGGCACCATCGCGACGTGCCGGTACGCGCCGCGCGCGGTCTCCCAGACGTCGCTCCGGGGACGGCCCCAGTCGCGATCGCGCACGATGGGGATCGGCGGGCGGACGTCCAGGGCCTGGAGCGCGAGCGCCGCGGCGAGCCCCGCGGCGACGGCGATCGGCCGCTGCCGTCCGGCGCGCGCGAGGGCCGCGATCGCGGCGAGCAGGACGAGGTAGTGGAGCGACCAGACGAACCGGCCCGACGATCGGAAGGTGCTGCCGACGAAGGGGATCCAGTCGTACACCGGGACGTGCGCCACCTTCCGGCCGGCGACGGTGATGGTGTCGGAGAGCGCGTAGGCGGCGAGGACCAGCGCCGCCCCGAGCGCCGGCAGCGCGGCGCGCCAGCGCGCGCCGGAGACGGCCCGCGGCCGCACCGCGAGCGCCACCGCGGCGGCGGCGACGAGCGCGAGGCCGCCCGCGCCCAGGTACCCGAACCCCTCGTACTGGCCGCGCCCGAACGCGAACCCTCGCCAGAGCCGCGACCAGTGGATCGGGTTCACCAGGAAGAGCAGGTCCGCCGAGTAGCTGCCGAAGCCCGCGGTCGGGGTCGCCGTGCCCGAGGCGAGATAGCCGAAGAGCCAGAGCCCCGCCGCCGCGATCGCGAGGACGCCGGCCGCGCCGGCGGCGGCGCCGCGCCAGCCGAGGACCCGATCCACGAGCCTCAGCCGCAGGATGAGCGCGAGCGAGATGGCCACCCCCGCGGCGAGGTGGTACGGGTGCACCCCCGAGGCGACCGCGAGGAGCGCTCCCGCGGCGGCGAGCCGGGGACGGACGCGCCCCGGCTCGACGGGGGCGAGCGCGAGCCAGAGGAAGGCGAGGACGAGCCAGTGGGCGGAGAGGCTCGCGTGGCCGGTGTTCGGGCCGACGACGCGGTGGATCAGCGGCGGCGCGACCGCGAAGAGCGCGCCGCCGAGCGCCTGCGCGAGCGCGCTCGGCGTGACGAGCTTCACGAGCTTCGCGCCGACGAAGCCCTGGAGCGCGAACGCGATCGCGAGCCACGCGCCGATGAACTGGAAGTCGTCCGGGAGGACGCCGGAGAGCGGGCGCAGCAGGATCGCGACGATCGGGATCGAGTCGCTCGCCGCGACCGTGCTCCCCACCGGGTACGGGTAGCCCGGGTTCGTGCCGAGCGGCAGCGCGAAGGGCGCGTCGCGGAAGAACGCCCAGCCGAGGTAGCCGGCCGCCCAGTCGCCCGCCATCACCCACGCGATGCGGGTCGGGACGAGGATCGACGCGCCGACGTGGTGGAAGAGCCAGGCGAGCCCCGCTACCGCGGCGGCGATCGCCGGCGCGTGCGGCGCGGCGCGCGCGAGCCACCGGGCGACGCGGCCGCCGCCGCGCTCCTCCGGCGGCGCGTCGTCGCCGGGCGCCGCCCGTTCCCCCGTGGCCGCGAGCACGGGCGGCAGCATCGGCGGTGCCCGGGCCGGTGTCAATCGAGCCTCCCGCCTCGCGCGAGGGCGCCCGCTGACCCGGCCGGCCGTTCCGCGATACTGTCTCGCGCGACATGAGCCTCTCCAGCCGGTCCGCCCTCGCGGCCGCCGCGGTCGCGGGCGGCGTCGCGTTCCTCTTCGCGTTCCACCAGATCTACGACCCGGACTTCTGGTGGCACCTCGCGACCGGCCGGTGGATCCTCGCGAACGGCCGGATCCCCCACGCGGATCCGTTCTCCTTCGCGACGGCGGGCGCGCCGTGGGTGCCGCACTCCTGGCTCCCCGCCATCGGGATGGCGCTCCTCTACGGGAAGTGGGGCGCCGCCGGGATCGTCGTCGCGAAGGCGCTCGTCGTGGCGGCCGGGTTCGGCCTCGCGGTGCTGCTCGCGGCGCGCGCCGGCGTCCACCCGTGGCTCGCGGCGCTCGCGGCCGCCGCGGCCGTCCCGGTGACGTTCCCCGTGCTCCAGGAGCGGCCGGCGGCGGTGATGTTCGTGCTGCTCCCGACCTTCTACTGGCTGCTGGCCACGCCCGGCGCGGAGCGGCGCGTCCGGACGTGGGCGGTGCTCCTGCCGCTCATGGCGCTGTGGGTGAACGTGCACGGGAGCTTCCTGTTCGCCGTCGCGTTCGCGGGGCTGCTCGCGACGGAGCGGGCGGCGGGCGCCGCGGCCGCCGCGCTCCGGAAGGAGCCGGCCGACGTGCGCGGCGTGCTGCTCGCGGCGGGGCTGACCCTCGCGCTCGGCGTCCTCACGCTCGCGAGCCCCTTCGGCCTCGAGCTGCCGCGCCAGATGATCCACGACGTCACGGCGCACGCGCTCCTCCGGACCGCCCAGATCCAGGAGTACCAGCCGATCGTCTGGTCCGAGCGCCCGGGCTTCGCGGCGCTCGTCCTCGCCACCGGCGCGAGCTTCGTCGCCGCCTGGCGGAGGCCGCGCGTCTACCCGCTCGTCGCGTACGCGGCGTTCGTCTGGGTCGCCGCCCACTCCGTGCGCTTCCTCGGCGCGGCCGGGATCGTGCTCGCCGGGATCCTCGCCTGGAACCTCCAGCCCGTCCTCGACCGCCTCGCGCGGCGCGTCGCGCTGCCGCGGCCCTGGCTCCAGGGGGCGGCGGCGACGCTCGCGATCGGCGTCTTCGCCGCGGCCTCGCTCCGGGCGGTCCTCGTCACGGGCGGCGAGGCGCGGTTCGGCGCGGGCGTGAACGAGGGGAGGTTCCCCGGCCCGGCGGTGCGGTTCCTCTCCGAGGCCGGGTTCGAGGGCAACCTGTTCGACAGCTGGGACCTGGGCGGCTACGTGCTCTGGCACCTCCCGCGCGCGAGGCCGCTCGTGGACGGCCGGGCCCTCCCGGCGCAGTTCGAGCTGCTCGAGCGCCTCGAGAGCATGGACGCCGCGGCGCTCGAGCGCTGGATCGGCGAGCACGACGTGAAGGGGGCGCTCCTCCTCCGGCAGGATCCCTTCGCCGAGCAGTTCGCGCGCCTCCCCCGCTTCCAGCGCGCGTTCTTCGACGACCGCGCCGTGGTCTTCCTCCGCGACGACGCGGCGCCGCGCGGGGGCGGGGCCGTGGCCCGGTACCGCTTCATCCGGCCGGAGGCGTTCGATCCCTCGTACCTCGCGCCCATCGCGCTCGGCGCCGACGCCGCGGCGGCGGAGGAGGAGCTGAGGCGGGCCGTCGCCGCCGCGCCCGACACCTTCCAGCCCCGCTTCCTGCTGGGGTTCTTCCTCGAGGTGCGCGGCGACCCGGAGGCGATCGACCACTACGTCGCGGCGGCGCGGGCGAGCCCCGGGCTCGCGTTCGCGCACTACCAGCTCGGGATCCGCGCGGGCCGCTTCGCGCTCGCGACCGGCCGCGCCGCGGCGGTCGAGCCGCTCCTCCGGCAGGCGCTGGAGGTCCAGGGGAAGAGCCCCGAGCTCCAGGCGATGCTCGCGACGTCGCTCTACGTCCAGCGCCGGCTGCCCGAGGCGGAGGAGCAGTACCGCCGCGCGCTCGCGGTCGCGCCGGACCTCGAGCTCGCGCTCTCGAACCTCGGGTACCTGTACACCGACACCGGTCGGGCCCGGCTCGCCGTGCCGCTGTTCGAGCGCGCCCGCCGCGTCGCGCCGGGATCCGAGAACGCCGCCTACGGCCTCGCCTACGCGCTCGAGGCGGCGGGCGACAGGCCGGGCGCGGCGCGCGCCTGGAGGACGTTCCTCTCCGAGTTCCCCGACAGCGGCTGGGCGCCGAAGGCGCGCGCGCGGCTCGCGGCGGCGGGCGGCGGTCGATAGCGCGCGGAGGAGCGGGGAGCCGGCCGCCGCGGGCGCGACGTCGGCGCGCGCGTGGCCCTGGACCTCGCAGGGCGTTCCGGAGAGGATGTCGCGCCCGTGGACCTGGTCGAGCTCGCGCTGGCGCCCACCGTGCGCCACCCCTGGGAGGAGACGCGCTCCCGGTTCTTCCTGCGCGTCCTCGATCGCGCCGGGATCGTCGTCCCCGGCGTCGAGGTGCTGGACGTCGGCGCGGGAGACGCGTGGTTCGCGCGCGAGCTGAGCGACCGCTTCCCCGCGATCGCGCGCGTCGCGTGCTGGGACACCGCGTACGAGGCCCGCGTCCTCGCCGGTCCGGCGTTCGCGCCGTCGCCGCGGATCGCGTTCTCGCGGGAGCGCCCCCGCGGCGCGTTCGGGCTGCTCCTGCTGCTCGACGTCCTCGAGCACGTCGAGCACGACGGGGCCTTCCTCGACGCCCTCGTGCGCGAGAGCCTCGCGCCCGGCGGGTACGCGCTCGTGAGCGTGCCGGCGTGGCCGGCGCTGTTCGCGTCGCACGACGTGAACCTGAGGCACCACCGGCGGTACGCCCCGGCCTCCGCCCGCGCGCTCCTGCGCGCGTCGGGGCTCGAGCTCGTCGCCTCGGGCGGGCTCTTCGGCGGCCCGCTCTTCGTGCGCGCCGCGCAGGTGGCCGCCGACCGGATGCTGGGCCCGCGACCGCCGCCCCCCCACGTCGGCGACTGGAACGCGCCCGCGCCGGTGACGGGGGCCGTCCGCGCGGTGCTGGCCTGCGACGCCTGGGTCGCGCTCGCGGCCGCGCGGTTGGGGCTCCAGCTCCCCGGCCTCAGCTGGTGGGCGCTCTGCCGGAAGCCGGCGGGCTGAACGGCTCGCCGGCGGCGTCCAGGCTCCCGCGCTCCGCGACGGACCGGAGCGTCGCGAGGGTCCGCCGCGCGCACTCGGTCCACGTCGGCGGCGGCCGCGCGAGCACCGTCGGGCCGGGGCGGGCGAGCGCCGCCGCGAGCTGCTCCGGGTCGGCGAAGTCGATCCGCCACGCGTCCGGGACGCCCAGCTCGCGGAAGACCGGGAGGTCGGAGACGACGGCGCGCTTCCCGTGCGCGACCGCCTCGACCACCGGGAGGCCGAAGCCCTCGTACCGGGACGGGAAGACGACCGCGTCCGCCCCGGCGTACACGCGGTGGACGTCGGCGTACGAGAGGAAGCCGAGGTGGCGGACGTCGGCGGCGATCCCGAGCGCCTCGGCGAGGCGCGCGAGCGCGGGCCAGCGGCTCGTCGGCGCGCCCGAGAGCACGAGCCGGTGGGGGATCCGGCCTGCCCGGCGCAGCGCGGCGTACGACCGGAGGAGCGTCTCGTGGTTCTTGTGAGGGTGGCTCGCGGCCGGGTAGTAGAGGTACGGCGTCGCGAGGCCGGGATAGGGAACGACCCCGCGCACGTCGAGCGGCGTCGTGCCGAGCGGGATCGCGACCACCTTCCCGGGCGCGACGCCGCAGCGCTCGATCAGCTCGGTCCGGGTGAACTCCGAGATCGCGACGACGGCGCGCGCGGCCTCCATGCTGGGCGGGTAGACGCGCGCGCGGTAGTGGCGGTCGAACGCCCCGAAGTACTCCGGGAACGCGAGGTGCTGGACGTCGACGGCGGTGATCACCGCCGGCCCCGCGGCGCGCCTCGGGTAGAGCGACTGCTGGGGGAAGAAGAGGACGTCCGCGCCGAGCGAGGCGAAGAGCCGCTCGAGGTCGCGCGCCCGCCAGGGCGTGAAGGCCTCGAGGACGCGCTCGGCGACGACCCTGCGCGCGCCCTTCGGGACGACCACGCGCTCGAACCCGGGCGTCTCCAGGCCCGCCGCGACGTCCCGGTCCATGACGACGGCGAGGCGGTCGCCGGGCGCGATCTCGCGGGGCAGGTGCGCGAGCAGCGCCCGCAGGTAGGTCTCGGCCCCGCCGATCCGCCCCGGGCGGAAGGCGAGCAGGCTCATCGCGACGCGCATCGGGGCGGGGATTGTAGCCCGGCGGGCGGCGCGGGTGGCGTTGCGCCGCCCGGCGGTCGTGGGGTAGTCGTGGGCGCATGAACGCAGCCCCGCGGACCGGTGCGCCCGGAGCCGAGGCGCCCGCCCCGGGCGCCGCGTCGCGCCGGGCCGCGCTCGCGGGGGCGGCCGTGGTGGTCGCCCTCGGCCTCGCCGCCTACTCGAACTCCTTCTCCGTCCCGTTCCAGTTCGACGACGGCAAGGAGATCGTCGAGAACCCGAGCGTGCGGGACCTCGCCGGCGTCGGAGGGCTCCGCCTCACCCGCTCGGTCGCGTACCTCACCTTCGCGCTGAACGGCGCGCTCGGCGACGGGTCGACGTGGGGCTATCACGCGGTGAACCTCGCCATCCACCTCGCGGCGGCGCTCGTCCTGTACGCGCTCGCGGCCCTGATCTGCCGCGCGCTCGCGCCGCCCGGGTCCGCCCTGCACCGCGCCGCGCCGCTCGCCGCGCTGGCCGCGGCGGCGCTCTTCGTGGCGCACCCGCTCCAGACGCAGGCGGTGACGTACGTCGTCCAGCGGATCGCCTCGCTCGCCGCGCTCCTCTACCTGACCGCGGTCTGGGCGTACGCGCGCGCCGGGCTCGAGGACCGTCCGGCGCGGCGGGGCGCGCTCTACGCCGGCGCGCTCGCCGCCGCCGCGCTCGGCCTCTTCACGAGGGAGAACGTGGCGACCTTGCCCGCCGCGCTCGCGATCGTGGACCTGTGCGCGCTCCCGGGGCCGGCGCGCCGGAGGATCGCGCGGCTGGCGCCGTTCGCCGTCCTCGCCGTCGCCGCGGTGCTCGTGACGGCGCCGCGCGCGACCGTCCAGGCGAGCTCGGCCGAGTTCGCGATCGCGGCCCAGGCGAAGGAGGCGCCGGCGTGGGTGGTCTACGCGCTGAGCCAGCCCTCGGTGATCCTGGCCTACCTGCGCCTGCTCCTCCTCCCCGTCGGGCAGAGCGTCGATCACGACCCCGCCGTCCACGCGTCGCTCTCGGCGCCGGTGCTCCTCTCCTCGGCCCTGCTCGCGGCGCTGCTCGCGGTCCCCGCCGCGGCAGGCTGGCGCGCGCGGCGGAGCGCGGGCGGCCGGGTCGCGCTCCTCGCGGTCGGGTGGTTCGTCGCGACGATGGCCGTCGAGTCGAGCGTCCTCCCGCTCGCCGACGCGATGGTCGAGCACCGGATGTACCTTCCGTCCGCCGGGATCTTCCTCGCGGCCGGGATCGCGTTCGCGTGGGCGGTGGACCGCGCCGCCCCGCGAGGCCGGACCCTCGCGCTCGCCGCGGCGGGCGCGTGCGTGCTCCTGCTCGCGGGCGCGACCTTCGCGCGGAACCGCGTCTGGCGGGACCCGCTCACGCTCTGGAGCGACGCGCTGGCGAAGGCGCCGGGCAGGTCGCGCCCGCACATCTACGTGGGGCAGGCGTACCTCGAGCGCGGGATGCCGGAGCGCGCCGTCCCGCTGTTCCAGGCGGCGACGCGGCTCCCGCCCCGGACGCCGATCGCCGAGATGAACCTGGGGGCCGCCTACAAGGCGCTCGGCCGCCCGGCCGACGCGGAGGCGGCCATGCGCGAGGGGCTCGCGATCGGGGCGCGGCGGCTCCCGGGGGCGCACCTGATGCTCGCGAACCTCCTCCGCGACGGGGGGCGCTACGGCGAGGCCTGCGACGCGTACCAGGCGGAGCTCGGCGCGGACCCGGCGAGCCGCGAGGCCCGCTCCAACCTCGTCGTCTGCGCCCTCCAGCGCGGCGACCCCGCGGGCGCGGCGGCGCTGGCGGAGCGGCTCGACCACGAGCGGCCCGGCGATCCGCGCGTCCTCTTCAACCTCGCCCTCGCGTCCGCCGCGCTCGGCGACGCGCCCCGCGCCGCCGGCGCCTACCGCCGCTTCCTGGCCGTGGCCGGCCCGGCGCTCGAGCCGCAGCGGCGGGCCGCGCGGGAATGGCTGGCCGAGCATGGGGGCGCGGCGCCGTGAGGCGCGCCGCGCCGGGCCGAGGTCTCTCGGCGCAGGAGAGAGGCTCGCGATGATCGGCCGCGAGCGGGGCCCGGCGTCGCGGGCGGAGCTCGGCGGCCCCGCGGCCGAGCCGGGCGCCCCGCCGCGGGAGCGGCGGCTCCGCTGGGGCGTCGCGGCGGCGCTCGTCGCCGGCTGCGCCGTCCTCCACGCGGGCGCGGTGCGCGGCGAGTTCGTCATCGACGACCGCACCTTCTTCGTGGAGAACGACGTGCTCCCCCGGCTCGGGCCCGCCGACGCCCTGACCGTCTTCACGAGGCCGACGAACGACTGGGGCGACTTCCAGCCCGTCCGCGATCTCCTCTTCGTGCTGCAGCACTCCGCGTTCGGCCGGGATCCCGCCGGCTACCACGTCGTCTCGATCGCGCTGTACGCCGTCGCGTGCCTGCTCGCGTTCGCGCTCGCGCGCGCGCTCCTGGGGGCGGGGCGGGGAGGGGCGGAGCCCGACGCCTCGACCGCGGCCGCCGTCGCGGCGGCGCTGTTCGCGATCCACCCCGCCCACGTCGAGGCGGTCGCGTACATCTGCGGCCAGAAGGAGCTCCTCGGCGGCCTGTTCTCCCTCGCGTCCCTCCTCGCGTTCCACTCGGCGTTCGAGCGGCCGGATCGGCGCGCGTCCCGCGTGGCCGCCGGGCTCGTCCTGTACGGCCTCGGGATCCTGTCGAAGCAGACCGCCGTCGTCCTCGCCGCGGCCGTGCCGCTCCTGTGGCTGCTCTCCGACCGGGCGCGGCGCCCCGCCCCGCTCCGCTCGGCGGCGGTCTGGGCGATCGCGAACGTCCCGGCCGTGCTCTGGATGATCCGCAGCCGGGAGGCGTTCCAGGCGCTGTGGGGCTCCACCTCCGCGCTCGCGTCGGTCCCGGCGCTCGACCGGATCCCGCTCGCGATCCGGATCCTCGGCGCGCACGCGCGCCTCGCGGTGTGGCCGCACCCGCTCAGCTTCGGGTACCCCTTCGACGAGCGGACCGCGCTCGACGGCCACCTCGCCGCCGGCCTCGTCGCGCTCGCGATCGCGGCCGGCCTCGTCTGGAGGTACCGCCGCGAGCCCGCGGTGGTGTTCGGGGCGGCGAGCTTCTTCCTGTTCCTCGTGCCCGTGATGCAGCTCCACGGAAGCCTCAACAACGCGTCCGTCTACGACCGGTACCTGTTCCTGCCGGTTTTCGGGCTCGCCCTCGTCGTCGAGCGCCTCGCCCGGGAGCTCCTCCTCGCGCGGCTCCGCGCGCCGCGCGCCTGGGCGGCGGCGCTCGGGGCGGTCGCGGTCGCGGGCGCGGTCCTGACGGTCCGCCACGTCCCGGCGTTCGCGGACGACGTCGCGGTGTCGCGCACCTCGTACGAGGCGTTCCCCGGGTGGACGCGGCCGCCGTTCGAGCTCGCCTACACGCTCGTGGAGCGCGGGCGGATCGCGGAGGCGCGCGCGCTCGTCGCGCGCGAGCCGAGCCTCGACGCGCCGCCGTGGGTGCGCCCCTACCTCGAGGGCTGGATGATCCTCGCCGAGGGCCGGCCGCACGAGGCGATCCCGGTGCTCGGCCGGGCCTCGTTCCTCGCGGTGACGGGCGGCTACTACCCGTTCCCGAGCATCCCGCTCGCGCGCGCGCTCGCGCAGGCGGGGCGGCTCGAGGAGGCCGAGGCCGAGGCGAGGCGCGCGCTGGCGTCGCCGATCTACCAGCCGCTCGAGGCGTACCACGCGCGCGAGGTGCTCGCCGCGATCGAGCGGCGCCGGGCGGAGGCGCGGTAGGAGCCTACGCCAGCTCCGCCGCCTCGCCCTTCTTCTTGTCGCGCTCCGCCTTGTACCGGGCGTTCTGGTCGAGCGCCTTCTTGCGCAGGCGGATCGACCTCGGCGTGACCTCGACGAGCTCGTCCTCCGCGATCCACTCGAGCGCCTTCTCG
>DASSSJ010000172.1:0-4704 GCA_035708485.1 Anaeromyxobacter sp.
TCGATCCGAGGGACCGAGCGGGCGGTCGTCCCGTCACTCCTTCTTCTTCAGCTGTCCCTCGTGGTCGCGAATGAAGCCGCGGATGTCCTCTGCCATCTCGAGGAGCTTCAGCCACTGCTCCTGGTAGAGCGTCACCGGGAAGCGGCCGAGCCCGTAAACGGACACGGCCCCCTTCTCGCTCACCTTCATCGAGACGCCCCGCGCGCCGCGCGCCTTGAGCGCCGCGTTCTCCGCCTTGAGCTTCGCGAGCTCGGCCTTCAGTTCGTCCTCGGTGGCCATACCGTTTCCTCGAATCGTTGGGGAGATCGTCAGTCTACGTCGAGGCCCCGTCGGGAGCCCGGGCTCGCGCGCGCTCGCCTCGTCAGCTCCGCTGGAGCAGGAAGAACTCGTAGCCGAAGTACCGCAGGTTCTTCCTGAACATCGCGAGCTCGCGTCGCTCCCTCTTCGCGGCCTCCTCCGCGTCGCGGTCACCCGGATGCTGCGCCAGCACCTCGTTCATCCGGCGCTCCAGCGGGTCGACGTAGGCCGCCCAGCCCTCCTCGGGGAGCGTGAAGTGCTCCAGCGGCGTGAACCCGGCGGCGCGCGCCAGCGCGAGGTTCCCCTCGACGTCCGTGATCGCCGGGTACGCCTCGGTCCAGAACTCGAGGACGTCCGGGGGGACCTCCTCGAGCGGCCGGCGCCACGTCGCCTCGCTCGCGACGACGACCCCGCGACCTCTCAGCAGCGGACGCAGCGTCCGCAGCCCGCGCTCGAAGCCCAGGACGAACATCGCTCCCTCGCACCAGACGAGGTCGAAGCTCTCCGGCGGGAGATCGAGCGCGTTCATGTCGCCGACGCGCGCGGTCACCCGGTCCGCGAGTCCGCGCTCCGCGACGCGCCGCCGCAGCTCCTCGATGAACGGCGGGTGGCGGTCGATCGCGAGGATCGTCCCCGGGCAGAGGCTGGCGATCGTGACGGTCTGCCCGCCGCTCCCGCAGCCGAGGTCCAGGATCGCGGGCGACGGCGGCAGCGGCGGCTGCACCCGCCGGAGCGCATCCGCGGTCGCCTCGGGCGTGCCGGGACCCTGCCGCGGAATGCCCTGGTGGAACAACAGGAAGAACTCGAAGGAACGCTCGTTCATGACAAGCCTCTCTCGTGGCGCCGGCTCGACTCACCGGCGACGTTCGACGAAACGGGATCGGATGAGCCGTCAGACGCTCACCGGAGATCCGGTGAGCGGAGGCTCACGCCGCATCCGTTGCCGCGAGGCGCGTCATCCGGCGTCACCATGCGCCAGCGCGGGACGGCCGTCAACACCGCCGCGCGCCGGCCGACCGTAGAGGCGCTGCAGCTTGGCGACTCGCCCGCGGAGCGCCGCGACGACATCCGCCGGCCCTTCGACGGTGGCCTCCCCGCCGTACCCGAGCACGACGCCGAGCAGGTAGTTCCCGGGAGTCACCTCGAGCGTGAGGCTCACGGTGCCGTCCGAGCCCGCCCGCGCCCGGGCCCCGTAGCGCGCTCGCGCGAGCCGGGCGGCGTCGCCGCCGAACCGCAGCGTCACCTCGCGCTCGGCCCCGGACTCGAAGTAGAGGCTGCGCCGTGCGTACCGCGCGACGGGCGGCCCCTTGTGCTCGCCGAAGAGGCGCGTCCCGGGCTCGACGGTGACGATGCGGTCGAGCCGGAACAGGTGCTCCGCCTCCTTCGCCACGTTCCACGCGGCGAGGTACCACTGCCCGTCGCGCTGGAAGAGGAGGCGCGGCTCGACGACGCGCTTCACGGCGCCGGCGTCGGCGACGGCGCGGTACTCGAGCGTCGTCTCGACGCGGCTCGCGATCGCCTCGCGGAGCGCGCCCGCCCAGGGGCCGGGCGGCTCGGACGCGACGTCGAGGCCGGCGGCGAGGCGGTCCGCCTCGGGGCGGAGCGGCTCCGGGATGGCCTTCCGGAGCTTGCGCGCCGCCTCGCGCGCGGGCTTCCCCGCGTCCCGCTCGAACGGGGCGAGCGCGGCGAGGAGCACGGCGCCCTCGGCGAGCGAGAGCGCCGGAGGCTTGCCGAACGGCTCGGAGTACAGCGCGTGCACCTCGCCGTTCTCGACGTACAGGTCGACGAGGTCTCCGCCCTCGCCCGGATCGACCCAGAGCGACGAGAGCGACTCGACGTCCTCGATCACCTGCTTCGCCGAGCGCGCGCCGGTGAGCCGCGCGGCCTCCGCGAGCGGAACCCCTCGGCCCTGCCGCGCGGCGCGCGCGGCGGCGGGAAGGAGGAGGAGCAGGCGGCGGATCCGCCGGAGGTCGTACGCGGCCTTCAGGGCGTCCCCCCGTCCGTGCGCGCGATCGAGGCGAGGATCTCGCGCGCCGCCGCGCGGCCGTCCTCGGGCTCGACGACCTCCGCCTCGGGACCCCACGCGAGCGCCTGGCGCACGAGGCCCCGCAGGTTCCGGACCTCCAGGCGGGCGACGCGGGCGCCGGACTCGTCCGTCGTCACCTGGGCGCCCGGGAGGAGCGCCTTCGCGATGCCTGCGAGCGAGCCCCGGAACCGGACGGTCGCCGCGACCGGCGCGTGGACCTCGTAGTCCCAGATCTGCTGGCGCGACCAGCGGCGGACGTCGAACGTCGCGGGGATGTCGTAGTCGCCCTGCTTTCCGCGCCTCGCCCGCGCGTCCGTCTCGTCCTTCGTGAGCGCGACCGGCTTCAGCGCGCGCACGCGCGAGAGATAGAAGATGCGGGTCGCGCCGCGCAGGTGATCGTGCCCGACGAAGATCCACTCGCCGCGGCGGCGCGCCCAGCCGTACACGTCCACGGCGCGGTCCACGACCTTCCCCTCCGACACGCGCCAGTAGGAGACGCGGAGCCGCTTGCGGCGCTCCCACGCCTGGACGAGCTTCGGCAGGAGCTTCTCCGCCTCGACGTCCGGCTCGGGGGCGAGCTCCTCCGTCGCCGCCGCGCGCGGCGGCAGGCCCTTCGCGCCGACGACGAGCTTCCGGAGCGCGCTCTCCAGCTCCTCGCGCATCGGATGGAGCGAGAGCCGCAGGGCCGCGACGGCGGCGGTCCAGACCGCGGCGGCCTCGTCCGGCCCGAGCTCGATGGGGGGCAGCATCGAGGTCCGCGCGTCGATGGCGTAGCCGATCTGCTCCTCCCGGCTCCCGAGCTCCTCCGTCTCGAGGTTGAAGCCGAGACGCTTCAGCGCGTCCTTGTCGCGCGTGAACTTCCTCTCCGCCGCGTCGGGCTTGCCGCGGTAGTCGTCCGGGAACGCCGCGAAGATCTGCGCGCGGGTGACGGGCTCGGACTGGCCGAGGATCCAGGCGGCGAGCTGGAGGAGGCGCGCCTCGTGAGGCTTCTGCGCCGTTCGGGACGTGGCCATCGAAGGTGAGGCGGAGTCTATCGCAGCGGATGTCGAGAGCGACCTCGCGAGCGCGTCTGGGCGAGCGAAGGGCGTATACTCACCTGATGCGCGACGAGCTGCTCATCGATCTGCGGCGTACGCAGCTCCTGGCCGTGGAGAGCAGCCTCGACGACGCGCGTCGCGCGCTGCTCCGCGCCGCCCGCATTCCGACCGCCTTCGCGGCCGAGCTCCGCACGGTCCTGGCGACCGTGGCCGAGCTCGAGCGCCGCGTGCTGGCGAGCACGGAATCCTAGGCGCCGCGCCCTGCGAGGTGCGACCGGGCGATGCGACCGCCGTGTCCGGCAAGCGGTCGTCTCGTCGAGCGGCCTTCCGGGCGCCGGCGCGAGCGCGCGCGGCGGTCCGTCAGTTGCCCGCGGCTTTCACGGTCGCTCCGGCCGGGTCTGCTTGCGGACCTTCTTGATGAAGGTCTTGGTGCAGCGCCCGTGCGTGCTCTCGTGGTTCACGATCTCGGCGATGAGCCGCGTCTTTGCGTCCGCGCCCAGGGTTGCGCAAGCTTTCACCTCCGCCGCGAGCTGCGCACCCTCCGCGGTCATCGGGGCCTTCGGTCCGGCGGGCGCCACGGCGGCCGCGCGATGATGAGACGGCTTCGTCTTGGTCACGTCGTGGAAGCCAGGGGACATCTCGGCGCGGCGGCCTGAACCATGGCAGCCAGGACAGGTCGCCGTGGTGTGGCCGAGAGCGTTGCCGATTCGCCCATCCCCGCCGCATAGCCTGCAAGGCTCAACTTCCATGGAACCCTCGCTGGGGCCGATCTCCCGCAGCCGCGACCCCGTTCGCTCGAGCTGCAGAGCGCTCTGGCACGATCCCACTCATAGCCGTTCTCGTCGTCGTGCGCTCGTCGAGGCCGCCCCACTCAGCCGAGGTTGCGTCCGGCGTCCGCCGAACAGAGGCATGGATGAGATCTGGATGAAGTCCGTAGCCGAAAAGAAAGCAGACTTTACTTTCGCCGCCCGCTGGTAAAGAATCCGACCCCAGCGAGGAACGACGTGGCGAGGAGAGTCGGACACGCTCGAAGGAGCGCCGTTGCCGGCGAGATCGTCGAGGCGTTCGTTCCCAACCCGCTCCCGCCTGCGGATCCACCCCTCGCGCTCGATTCCCTGAAGGACGTGCTCTCGCGCTCCGAGCACGCACTCGCGCGCCTCGACCTCGCGGGCGAGATGGTCCCTTCGCTGGACTGGTTCATCCACGCGTTCGTGCGCAAGGAGGCGGTCGTCTCCTCGCAGATCGAGGGGACGGAGGCCACGCTCGACGACCTGCTCACGTTCGAGGCGACGCCGGCGGGGACGAAGCCCGGCGCGGACGTCCAGGAGGTGTGCAATTACCTCG
>DASSSJ010000173.1:0-14729 GCA_035708485.1 Anaeromyxobacter sp.
CGGACGGGAGCGCGCTGCCGCCTGCGCCGGCGGCGGACGCGACCTCGACCTCGACCTCGACCGCGACCGCGACCCCGACCTCGACCGCGACCCCGACCGCGACCGCGACCTCGACCGCGACCCCGACCCCGACCGCGACCCCGACCCGGGCCGCGACCCCGTCCTCGACCGCGACCCCGGCCCCGGTCCCCGCCGCGACCGCGACCCCGGCCGCAACCGCGACCCCGGCCGCGATCGCGACGCCGCCCGCGAGCGGCTCGACCCGGCCGCGAAGGTCCGGCTCGCGAGCGAGGCCGACCTCTACGCGGCGCTCGGGCTCGCCTACGTGCCGCCCGAGCTCCGGGAGGACCAGGGCGAGGTCGAGGCGGCGCGCGACGGCACGCTGCCCGCGGACCTCGTCCGGGTCGAGGACGTGCGGGGGCTCGTGCACTGCCACACCACGGCGTCGGACGGACGGGCGACGCTCCTCGAGATGGCGCGCGCGGCGGACGCGCTCGGCGCCGAGTACCTCACCGTGACCGACCACTCGCGGAGCGCCGGGTACGCGGGGGGGCTCGACGAGGACCGCCTGCGGCGCCAGTGGGACGAGATCTCCCGCGTGCAGGAGCAGGTGAAGGTGCGGCTGCTGCGCGGGACCGAGTCGGACGTGCTCGAGGACGGCGCCCTCGACTACCCGGACCGGATCCTCGAGCAGCTCGACGTCGTCGTGGCGAGCGTCCACTCGCGGATGAAGATGGACGAGGACCAGATGACTCGGCGGCTCGTCCGCTGCATGGCGCTCCCGGTGTTCAAGATCTGGGGGCACGCGCTCGGGCGGCTCCTCCTCGACCGCGAGCCGTTCGCGTGCCGCGTGGAGGACGTGCTCGACGCGCTGGCCGCCGCCCGCGGCGCGGTCGAGGTGAACGGCGATCCGCGCCGGCTCGAGCTCGAGCCGCGCTGGCTGCGCGCCGCCACCGCGCGCCGGATCCCGGTGGTCCTCTCGGTGGACGCGCACGCGACGAGCGAGCTCGGGTATCTCCGGTGGGCGGTCGCCGTCGCGCGGCGCGGCTGGGTGCGGCGCGGCGAGGTGCTGAACGCGCTGCCGGCCGAGGCGTTCCGGGCCGCGGTGCGGCCGATAGCCTAGCGGCTCCGTGGCCGCGAGGAGCGGGCCGGCACGAGTCGCTTCGCGGATCGTGCCTGGCCCGGAGCGGAGCGGCCCTAGTCCGCCGAGGGCTCGATGGTGAAGCCCCGGACCGCCGGCAGCGCCGCGAGCGCCTCCGCGAGCCGCCGCAGGTTGTCGGACTTCACGGTCCGGATCGCCATCCGGTACTCGATCACGTCGCCGTCGTCGGAGAGGTGATAGGAGACGTTCGCCGCCTTGAAGCCGTGCTCGGACAGGAGCTTCCGGACGTCCGGCTCCGGCATCACCGCGCCGCGGTCGAACCGGATCGCGTGGCGCGCGTACATGTGCGTGGGGAAGCGCAGCTCGATCTGCCGGAACACCGAGAGGATGCCGAGCGCGAGCACCGTCGCGACCGCGCCGGGGAGGTAGAGGCCGATCCCCATGAGGACGCCGATCGCGGCGGTCGTCCAGATCGACGCCGCCGTGGTGAGGCCGCGGACCGTCAGCCCCTCCTTGAAGATCACGCCCGCGCCGAGGAAGCCGATGCCGGTCATGATCCCCTGCGCCATGCGGGTCGGGTCGATCCGCACCGCGTCCCCCGACGACGGGAACCAGCTCCCCTGTGACGTCGCGACGATCATGAGGATGGACGAGGCGAGCCCGACGAGGGCGTGGGTGCGGAACCCGGCGGCGCGGCCGTGGAAGCTCCGCTCGGTGCCGATGACGGCGCCGGCGGCGAGCGCCGCCACCATGTGGCGCATCATGTCTACGAGCGCGAAGTCCATCCTGCTTCCCTCCCGGGGACCATCTTACCCCCGCCCGGCCGGGCGGCCGCACGGCCGGCGCCCGCGTTCGGCCTTGTGGCCGCCGCGCCCCGCGTCTAGGCTCCCGCCACCTTGGCGAACGCCCTCCGGTCGAAGCGCGTGCAGCTGCTCGGGGCCCTCTCCCTCTCCTCGGGCATGCCGCTCGGGTTCGTCTTCAACAGCTTCCAGATCTTCCTGCGCGGCGCGGGCGTCGACCTGAAGACGATCGGGATCCTCTCGTCCGTCTCGCTCCCCTGGAGCCTGAAGTTCCTCTGGTCCCCCCTCGTCGACCGCTACGCGCTGCCGCGGCCGGGCCGCCGCCGGAGCTGGGTGCTCGTCTCGCAGGTGGCGCTCGCGGTCGGCTTCTTCGCGCTCGCGCTGTTCGCGTGGCGGGCGCTCGGCGACGACCCCGCGACCGGCCGGCAGACGCTCGCCGCGGGGGCCGCCACGGCCGCCGGCTTCATCGCGCTCTTCATCACCTTCTGGTCGGCGACGCAGGACATCGCGCTCGACGCGTACGCGGTGGAGGTGCTGGAGCCGGACGAGCAGGGGCCCGCGAGCGGGCTGCGCGTGATGTGGTACCGCATCGGGATGCTCGTCGCGGGGGCGCTCGCCATCTTCGCGGCGCAGTGGCTCCCCTGGCCGGCGGTGTTCGCGATCCTGGGCGCGCTGTTCCTCGCGTCCATCGCGCTCACGCTGTGGGCGGACGAGCCGGCCCGGCCGGCGGCGCCGCCGCGGTCGCTCGGCGCCGCCGTCGTGGAGCCGTTCCGGACCTACTTCTCCCAGCGCCACGCGGTCACGGTCGCCCTGTTCCTCGTCCTCTACAAGTTCGCCGACAACGCCGCCGGGACGATGGTGAACCCGTTCCTCAAGGACATGTGCTTCTCGAACGCCGAGATCGGGCTCGCCGTGAAGGTGATCGGGACGGCCGCCACGATCGCGGGGACGGGGGTCGGCGCCGCGCTGATGGCGCGGCTCGGGCTGGGGCGCGCGCTCTGGGTCTTCGGCGTCGCCCAGGCCGCGGCCATCGGGCTCTACGCGCTCGCCGCCGGGGCGCGGGCCGCCCCGCTCGACGTGGCGCTCTGCGCGGGCGCGGCGCCGCTCGACGCCGCCACGCGCGCGTGGACCTACGTCGGCATCGGCGCCGAGTACGCGTCGCAGGGGATGGGGACCGCCGCGCTCCTCGCGCTCATCCTGCGCGTCTGCGACAAGCGCTACTCCGCGACGCAGTACGCGCTCCTCTCCTCGCTGTTCGGGCTCGGGCGGACGCTCTCCGGCATCCCGAGCGGCTGGCTCGCGGAGCGGCTCGGGTACCCCGCGTTCTTCGCGGCGTGCATCGCGTTCGCGGTCCCGGGGCTGCTCGTCCTCCAGCGGATCGCGCCGCTCGGGCAGCGCGAGGTCCTCGCGACGGGCGCGACCCAGCCGGCCGGCGGCGCTTGACCGAGAAGGGGCGGCGCCCGTCCCGATCGGGTATCATGCCGTCGCTCGCGCGCCTTCCCGCGCGGCTGGAGGGTTCCCATGTACGTTCGTGTCGCGTCCTTCGCGCTCGCATTCGCCGCGGCGCTCGCCCCGGCGCTCGCCGGCGCCCAGCCCGCCGCGGCGCGCGGGCCGAACCAGTGGAGCGTGCTCGTCGGGATCGAGGACGGCCCGGGCGACTCGGGCATGCAGCTCCGGGCGGACCTCGAGTTCCCGCAGCGGCGGCTCTCGCCGGTGGTCGGCTTCGCGATCGTGGGCTCGATCGGCTACAGCCGGTTCAACGAGAGCGGTGAGTACATCGAGCCCTTCAGCCAGATCAGGGAGAGCTGGGACAACACGCTCAACCTCCTCAAGTTCTCGGGCTCGGCGCGGTTCACGTTCGGGACGTCGTCCTCGTTCCGCCCCTACGCCGACGCCGGGCTCGGCGTGTACTACGCGGGCCTGTCGGTCTCCTCCACGGTGGAGATCCCCCCGTACGCTCCGGTCACCGACGAGGTCAGCGACTCCGAGGTCAGCCTCTTCATGCGGCTGGCGGGCGGCGTCTCGTTCCAGGTGAGCCCCGGCTTCTCGCTCGGCGCGGAGCTCGGGTTCACGCCGTACTTCGGCGACCTCGACGAGACGTTCACGAGCCTGCTCGCCTCCGCGACCTTCCGGATGTAGCGCGCTCAGCCCGCGGCCGGCGCCGCCGTCGGCGGCGCCGGCTCGAGCACGTCCAGCGTCGCCCGGCGCTCCACCACGCGCGCGGGCCAGAGGTGGAACGCGCGCAGCCAGCGCTCCGCCGCGGCGTCCTCGCCGCGCGGGCGGCAGATCCGGAGCGACGCCCGGTCCGCCCACCACTGCAGCACGGTCGCGCGGGTCCGGTGGGTGACGCCCCAGACCTCGCGCGGATCGCCCCGCTCGCGGAGCGCGAGCCGCGCGTGCCACACCGCCGGCCAGACCGACCAGTAGTCGCCCGCGACGAGCGCGCAGCGGGCGGCGAGGACGTCGGCCGTGTGCGCGCCCGCCACCCGGTCGAGGTCCGCGCGCGCGCGGGCGGGCGACGGCGGCCCGTAGGCGGCGAGCGCCGCGAGCGGGACGAGCGCGAGCGCGCCCGCACCCGACCCGCGCGCGAGGCGCGGCAGGCGCGCGAGCGGCTCCGCGAGGAGCGACGTCGCCGCGAGGTGGACGAGGACGGCCGAGGGCGCGAGGTAGCGCCAGTGGAAGGCGTTCTCCTCGACCCAGCGGAGCGACCCGGCGAAGAGCGCGTAGGCCAGGGCGGCGGCCGCGAGCGCCGCGGCGCGGACGAGCGCGGCGGGGAGGTGCGCGCGCAGCGGGCGCGTCGCGAGGAGCGCCGCGCCGAGCGCCGCCGCGCCGGCGAGGGCGGCGCCCCACGGGGCGGAGGCCGCCCAGGCGTTCCCGAGGAACGCGCCCCACGCGTGCGGCCAGGCGGAGGCGGGGAGCATCCCGGTCGCGAGCCGGAGCGGCTGGCCGGAGAGGGCCGGGTACGCGAACAGGAACGCCTGCCCCGCCGCGAGCCCGGCGGCGAGGAGGGCGCCGTCGACGCCGAGCCGCGGCACGACGGCGGCGGCGTCCTCGCCCTCGAGGAGGTCGGCCGCGGCGCGCCCCGCCGCGAGGAGCAGGAGGAAGACCCCGGTCGCCGCGTTCACCCAGTGCGCCGCGACCACGAGGACGAGCCCCCACGCGAGCCGCATGGGCCGGCGCCGGCGGTCGGGCCCCGGCTCCGCGACCGCGAGCCCCGCGAGCGCGAGCGCGACGGAGAGGCCGTACGGCTGGTCGCCGAGGAACTCGAAGAGCCACGGCGCGGGGGCGGCGAGGAGCAGCCCGCCCGCCGCGGCGAGGCCGGCGAGCGGCCAGTCCCGGCCGGCGAGCACGTGACGCGCGAGGAGCAGCACCGCGGCGAGGCCGGCGAGGACGAGCAGCCCGCGCTGGAGGAGGAGGTTCCAGAACGGGTCGCGCACGGGCAGCGCGAGGAGCGGGACGAGCATCCCGTACCGCTCCTGGTCCCAGTAGAACGGCGTCCAGCGCTGGAGCGAGACCAGCACCGGGACGATCGCGTCGGCGTGCTCGAGCGCGTGGAGCGCGCCGAGGTCCACGAGGACCGCCGCCGACGCGAGCGAGGCGAGGAGGACGGCGGTGCGGTGGTGGGGCCAGGAGGTGAGATGCCACGGCATGCCGTGTCACCCGCGAGCAGGCCGTAGGGAGCGGGCCGGCACATTTCGCTTTGCGAAAAGTGCCTGGCCCGGAGATCTTACGGCCTGGCGCGCTCCTTGGCTTCCTGCGCGAGCGCGCGGACCGAGAAGCCCGGCGTCTGCGACGCCTCGTCGGTGGCGGCGGCCGGGAACGGCTTCGCGCGCGCGCGCATCTCCTCGAGCTTCTCCGGCGGGATCGACGGCGAGCCGCGGCGGAGCCACGGGTCGTACTGGTACGAGATCGCCGGGCCGCGCAGGAGCCGCTTCTCGTCCCAGATCTGCGCGGAGCGCTCGTACGACGGCGGCGCGTGCTCGCCCGAGTCCATGCGGATCGCGTCCTTCGGGCACGCCTCGACGCAGAAGCCGCACACGATGCAGCGCAGCTCGTCGATCACGAACTTCACCGGGTACTTCTCGACGGGGTCGTCGGGGTACTCGCCCGCCTCGATGTAGATGCACTGCGCGGGGCAGGCGGTCGCGCACATGTAGCAGGCGACGCAGCGCGGGCGGCCGTCCTCGCGCGGCACGAGCCGGTGGAGGCCGCGGTAGCCGGGCGGGTACGGGACCTTCTCCTCGGGGTACGCCAGCGTCGCGTTCTGCGAGCGGCGGCGGTCGCGCGCGAGCACGTCCGGGTTCGCGTCGCGCGACCAGAACAGGTTCTTGAAGAAGTTGCGCGAGAGGAGGCCGATCCCCTTCAGGATCTCGGGGAAGTACATCCTCTCGCGGAGGTCGAGCGGGCGGTTGTCGAGCTGGTAGGGCATGTCAGTGTCCCGCGGCGGCGTGGGCCGCGTCTGCGTGGTCCCCATGGCCGTGGCCCGCGGCAGAGGCCGCCGCCGGCGCGCGGCTCGCGGCGGCCGTGACCGCCGCGATCGCGACGATCGAGGCGACCCCGATCCAGGCGAGCAGCGTCAGGGACGGGTCGAGGAGGACCGCGGCCGCCGTGACGAAGACGTTCGCGATCGAGACGGGGAGCAGGATCTTCCAGCAGAGCTTCTGGATCTGGTCGTAGCGGAAGCGCGGCAGCAGCCAGCGGATGGTGAGCTGGAGCCACATGAGCGCGATCATCTTGGCGAGGAACACGCCCGCCCCGAGCGCCGCGAACCACAGCGGCCCGAGGCTCGCCCGCGCCTGCTGCTCGAAGAGCCAGAAGTGGCCGCCGCCGAGGAACACCGCGGTGATCACGCCGGCGACGACCACGATCTCGATGAACTCCGACAGGAACATGAGGCCGAACTGCATCCCCGAGTACTCGATGAAGTACCCGACGATCTCGCTCTCGCCCTCGGGCAGGTCGAACGGCGCGCGCTTCGTCTCGGCGAACGCGCTCGCGAAGAAGACGAGGAACCCCACCGGCTGGAGGAGCAGGCCGAGCTTCGCGAAGCTCGCCTGCGCCAGGGCCATCTCCTCGAGCCGCAGCGTCTGGTACGCGATCATCGTGCCGACGAGGGAGAGGCCGAGGGAGACCTCGTAGCCGATCATCTGCGAGGCGGCCCGCACGCTGCCGAGGAGCGCGAGCTTGTTGTTCGACGCCCAGCCGGCGAGCGAGGTGCCGTAGACGGCGAGCGACGCGATCGCGAACAGGTAGAGGAGGCCGGCGTCGGGGCTCGCCACCTGGAGCGACACGAGGGTGCGGCCGAGGGCGCCCTCCGCGCCGACGATGTTGCCGAGCGCGACCGGCGCGCCGATCGGCACGATCGCGAAGAGCGCGAAGATCGGCGCGAAGGCGAGGACCGGGGCGAGGTCGAAGAGGAACTTCGTGCGCCGGTCGGGCGTGAAGCGCTCCTTCGTCAGCATCTTGAGCGCGTCGGCGACGAGGAACGGGATCCCGCCCAGCGACGACCCGAACACGCGGATCCGGTTGCACCCGATGCGGTTCTGCATGAGCGCGGACCACTTGCGCTCCGCGACGCTGAGGAGCGTCCCCGGGACCATCAGCACCACGAGCATCAGGGTGACGAGGTTCGCGATCGTCGCGCCCCACTCCGGCGGCGCGCCGAGCCGCGCGAAGCCGAGCGCGAGCACTCCGGCGAGGAGGTAGAACGCGTACGACAGCCCGACGAGCGCCGCGAAGAACGCGGCGAGGAAGACGATCATTCCGATGCGACGGGTCACCGTGGTCCTCCTCTACGAAGTCCGCGCGATGGCGCGCCGGTAGTCCTCGCCCGTCTCGGCGGGCACGCGGTCCCGGTTGCCCGCGAGCCGCCCGTCCACCGTGCCCGCCGCGAGCGGCACGAGCCCGAACCGCTTCCCGGCCGACGGCAGCGCGTCCCAGGCGAAGTCGCCGAGCGCGGCGCCGAGCCGCCCGCCGAGCGCGGCGAACACGTCGCGGGCGGAGGCGAACCGGTAGGGGAGCCCGAGCGCGGCGCCGAGCTCCGCGGCGAGCGCCCAGTGAGGGCGCGCGTCGCCGCGCGGGAAGTACGCCAGCTCGAAGCGCTGCGCCCGCCCCTCGAAGTTCACGAAGGTGCCGTCCGCCTCGGAGTGCGGGGCGCCGGGGAGGAGCACCGTCGCGTGGCGGGCGAGGTGGTTCTCGTTCACCGCCTGGACCACGAGGACCTCGGCCGCCTCGAGCTTCGCGGCGACCACCTCGTCCGGCGTCTCGGCGCCCACCGCCCACACCGCCTTCACCTTCCCGGCGCCCACCGCCGCGGCGAGGTCGGCGACGGGTCGCAGCGCCAGCCCGAGGGCCTGCGCGACGAGCTCGACGCCCTTGCGGTTCGGGTTCTGGTCGGCGCGCTTCAGGAAGTCGTCCTGCCAGCCGTCGGCGCGGCCGGCCACGAAGACCTCGCGGGCGGCGAGCGCCTCCTTCGCGACGGTCGCGGCCGCGAGGAGGTCCTCGAGCGACGCCGCCGCGGAGAGGAGCACGCCGAGCGCGCCCGCCTTGGCGTGCGGCTCGAGCGCGCGGGCGGCCGCCGCGATCGCGGAGGCGCGCCCCTCGAACGCGGCCGCGGCGCCGCGCCCCTCGCGCGCGACGAGCACGCGGTCCTTGTTGAGGTGCTTGTACGAGACCCGCCCGAAGTCGCACATCCACTCCTGGTTGACCGCGTCGTTCTCGCGGGGCCGGTAGCGGTAGGTGACGTCGTTCAGGTAGTCGAGGAACGTGTTGCAGCCGCGGGCGCAGCCGGTGCAGACCGACCGGGCGGAGGACATGAACCAGACGCGGCCGCGGAAGCGGAAGTCGGTCGAGGTGAGCGCGCCGACCGGGCAGATGTCCACCACGTTGCCCGCGTAGGGGCTGTCGAGCGGCTGGCCCGGGAAGGTGGTGATGAAGCTCTCGTTGCCGCGCTCCGCGACGCCGAGCTGGGGCGCCTTCGCCACCTCGCGCATGAAGCGGACGCAGCGCGTGCACAGGATGCAGCGCTCCTGGTCGAGCGTGACCGTGGGGCCGAGCTGGACGCGCTTGCCCTTCGCGACCTTCGGCACGTCGAGCCGCGACGGCTGCCGGTCGTACTTCATGTAGTAGTCCTGCAGCTTGCACTCGCCGGCCTGGTCGCAGATCGAGCAGTCCACCGGGTGGTTCAGGAGGAGGAACTCGAGGACGGCGCGCTGCTGGTCCCGCACGCGCGGCGTGTCGGTCTTCACCGTCACGCCCTCGGCCACCGGCATCTGGCAGGCGGGCATGAGCTTGCCCATCGGCGCGTTCGACATCTCCACGAGGCACATCCGGCAGTTCGCCGCGATGGAGAGGCGCTTGTGGTAGCAGTAGTACGGGATCTCGATCCCTACCGACTTCGCGGCCTCGATGACGGTGGTGCCCGGCTTGACCACGACCTCGCGGCCGTCGACGGTCGCCGTGACGAACCCGGGGTTCCTCGGCGGCGGCGGCGGGGGCGGGCCGGCCGGCTTCGGCGGGGCGGCGGCGGGCGCCTGGGGCTTCTTCTCGTCGCTCACTGCTCGACCTCCCCTGCGATGTAGTTGATGCTGTCGTAGACGGGGACGAGGTCGGCGAGGAGCGCGCCCTTCGTCATCTGCGGCAGCGCCGTCAGCATCGGCCACACCGGCGCGCGCAGCCCGATCTTGTAGGGCCGCCCGCCGCCGTCCGAGACGAGGTAGAAGCCGAGCTCGCCGTTCGCCGCCTCGGTGTACGAGTAGGCCTCGCCGGCGGGGACCTTGATCCCCTCCATGATCTGCTTGAAGTGCGCCATCACGCCCTCGATCGTCCCGTAGACGAGCGGCTTGGGCGGCAGCGCGTAGCGGAAGTCCTCGACGATGATCTCGCCGGGCGCCATCTGCTGGAAGCACTGGCGGACGATCCGGTCCGACTGGCGCAGCTCCTCGACGCGCATGAGGAAGCGATCGAAGGTGTCGCCGTTCGAGCCGACCGGGACGTCGAAGTCGATCCGGTCGTAGACGAGGTAGGGCTGCGCCTTGCGGACGTCGTAGGGCTCCCCGGTCGCGCGCAGGCACGGGCCGGTGAACCCGTAGTCGATCGCGTCCGCGCGGGAGATGGCGCCGACGCCGCGGAGGCGGTCGGCGAAGATCCGGTTGCGCGAGAGGAGCGCGTCGATCTCGTCGCGGACCTCGGCGACCCGGTCGAGCGTCTTGAGCGCCTTCTCGATCCAGCCCTCGGGGAGGTCGCGCGCCACGCCGCCGATGCGCGCGTAGTTCGAGGTGAGCCGCGCGCCGCAGAGCTCGGTGAGCCGGTCCCAGACGAGGTCGCGCGCCTCGACCGCGAAGATCACGATGGTCATCGCGCCGAGCTCGAGCCCCTGCGCGCCGACGAGGGTGAGGTGATCGCAGATGCGGTGCAGCTCGGAGGTGACGACGCGCAGGTACTTCGCGCGCTCCGGCACGTCGAGCTTGCACAGCTTCTCGACCGCGAGGGCGTACCCGACGTTGTTCATGATCGAGCTGACGTAGTTCAGCCGATCCGTGTACGGGAACACCTGCGTCCAGGTGGAGCTCTCGCAGCTCTTCTCGAACCCGCGGTGCAGGAACCCGATGTCGATCCTCAGGTCGGTGACGGTCTCGCCGTCGAGCTCGACGAGGAACTTCGTCACGCCGTGCGTCGCCGGGTGGGACGGCCCCATGTTGAGGACCATCCGCTTCGTGGGGAGCGGCGCGAGGAGCTCGTCGGTCTTCTCGGGGCCGGTCGGGGTTCCGTTCGTGGGACTCGCCATGGAGCGATCGCCTCCGGAGCGTGCGCTAGTCGCGGGTGGCGGGGCCGGGCCCGCGGAAGATGTCGTGGACCTCGCGCTCCGGGACGAGCGGCTGGCGCCCGCGGAGCGGGTAGTCCTTGCGCAGCGGGTGGCCCACGAACTCGTCGTACGTGAGCAGCCGGCGCAGGTCGGGGTGGCCCGACACGGGGATGCCGTACATGTCGAAGCAGTAGCGCTCGAACCAGTTCGCGCCGCGCCACACGGAGGTCACCGAGGGGAGCTCCTCGCCCTCGCCGACCTTCACGCGCAGGCGGACGCGCGCGTTCGCCTTCGTGGAGTACAGGTTGTAGACGACCTCGAACCGCGGCGTCTGGCCGAGGTAGTCCACCGCGGTGACGTAGGGCGCCATGTCGAAGCCGAGGTCCTGCTTCAGCGCGCGGCAGACCTCGACGATCCGCTCGCGCCGCACGAACGCGCAGTCGTCGCCGCCCACCCCGACGTACGGGTCGTAGACCGCCTCGGGGAAGCGCTCGGCGAGCGCGTCGATCACGTGCTTGGACATGGTCCCTCGCTACCGGGCCGGCGGGAGCGGCGGCCGCTCGCGGTCGAAGAGCTTGTGCGGCTGGTCCTGGATCTTCTTCTGGAGGAGGATGATCGCGTCGATCACCTGCTCCGGCCGCGGCGGGCAGCCCGGGACGTAGACGTCCACCGGGATGATGCGGTCGATCCCCTGCACCGTGGCGTAGTTGTCGTAGAAGCCGCCCGACGACGCGCAGACGCCGAACGCCATCACCCACTTCGGCTCGGCCATCTGCTCGTAGACGCGCCGGAGGACGGGCGCCTGCTTGCAGTTGATCGTGCCGACGACCATGAGCAGGTCCGCCTGCCTGGGGGTGAAGCGGGGGGCCGCCGCGCCGAACCGGTCGAGGTCGTACCGCGCCATCTGCAGGCTCATGTACTCCATGCCGCAGCAGGCGGTGACGAAGGGGTACTGGAAGAGCGAGTACTTCCGGCCCCAGCCGACGCCCTTCGAGACGATCTTCTCGAGCCAGCCCTGCGCCTCGTCGCGGCGCGTGGCGATGACGGGGAGTGTATCGAGGTCCGAGGACATCACTTGCTCCAGTCGAGCACGCCCTTCTTCCAGACGTACGCGAGGCCGGCGATCAGGGTGGCGACGAAGATGCCCATGGTGACGAGGCCGGGCCAGCCGAGGCCGGGCGCGCCGGTCGCGGCGTCCGGAAGAAGCAGCACGGCCCACGGGTACAGGAAGATGGCTTCGATGTCGAAGACGACGAACAGGATCGCGACTACGTAGAACTTCACGCTGAACCGCTCCCGCGCGGAGCCGATGGGCACCGACCCGCACTCGAACGGGGCGTTCTTGACGAGGCTGTACCGGCGAGGACCGAGCACCCCGGCGAGCGTCAGCATGACCAGCGCGAGGACCGCCGCGAGCGCGAGCACCACCGCGATCGAGAAGTACGTCTGCAGGGGTGTCATAGAAGGTAGGCCAGGCGTAGTGGGGGCCCCTCAAATGCCTGTGGCGAAAGGCAATGTCAACGGGTTTCCAGCCCTTGACACGCGGGGATGAGCGGGTAGACTGCGCCGCCTCTTTCCCCAGTTTTGGCGACAAGATAGGTCCACAAAAGGATCCGGCCATGGGTTTCGAGTTCGGCACCGTCCTCGTGTTCGCGGTCGTGGCGGTCGGCTTCGCTCTCGGTGGGATCACGGCCTCCCGCCTGGTCGGTCCCAGGATCCCGAGCGCGGAGAAGGCCACCATCTACGAGTGCGGCGAGCGGCCCATCGGGGTGGCCTGGTTCAACTTCAACCCGCGGTTCTACCTGGTCGCCCTCGTCTTCGTGATCTTCGAGGTCGACATCGCCTTGACCTTCCCGGTCGTGGCGGTGTTCCGGGAGTGGGCGACCGCCGCGCAGCCGGGGTTCGCGTGGATCGCGTTCGTCGAGCTGTTCCTCTTCACGGCGATCCTCGTCGTCGGCCTGGTGTGGGTCTGGGGCCACGGCGATCTGGAGTGGGTGAAGAACCTCGGCGCCGCGTCGTACGAGGCCCCCCCCGCCGGCCCGCGGAAAGAGCCGCGCCGGGCCGCGTAGCGCGCCGCCGTCTCGAGCAGAGCAGAGAGGTCCACGGAAATGGCCGACAAGAAGATGGACTCGGGGATCGGCGGCGACGTCACGCTCTTCCACACGAGCCAGCTCGACAAGCTCATCAACATGGCCCGCGAGAACTCGCTCTGGTACCTGCTGTTCGGGCTCGCGTGCTGCGGGATCGAGCTCATGCAGACGGGCGGGCCGCGCGCCGACCTCATGCGCTTCGGCGCGATCCCGCGCGCGTCGCCGCGCCAGGCCGACTTCATGATCGTGGCCGGCACGCTCACCTACAAGATGGCCGAGCGGGCGAAGCTCCTCTACGACCAGATGTCCGAGCCGAAGTACGTCATCTCGATGGGCTCGTGCTCGAACTGCGGCGGCCTCTTCCAGCTCGCGTACTCGGTCTGCAAGGGCGTCGACAAGGTCATCCCGGTGGACGTCTACGTGCCCGGCTGCCCCCCGCGGCCCGAGGCGCTCACCGAGGGGCTCCTGCGCCTGCAGGAGATCGTCCGGCGGGAGCCGTGGTCCACGAAGCGGCGCGCCGGGAACGGCAAGACGGAGGCGGCCTAGCGCGCGGCGTGTTTCACCCAACGTGATCGAGACGGGGCGAGCGGGGCCGGGGGGACGGCTGGCTCGCCCCGGACCGTGTCCGAGGAACGAATGACGACCCAAGAGATCCACGAGCGGCTGAAGGCCCGGTTCGGCGACGCCGTCGGCCCGCTCTCCGAGCCCAAGATCGACGCGTCCTGCACGGTGACGCGCGAGGCGATCGTCGAGGTGTGCCGCTTCCTCAAGACCGAGCCCGGCCTCGAGCTCGACTTCCTCGAGGACGAGACCGCGGTGGACTGGCCCAAGCGGAACGTGATCGAGGTGGTCTACCACCTGCTCTCGTACCGGCACCGCCACGCCATCGTGCTGAAGGTCGAGGCCGACCGCGCCGCGCCGTCGGTGCCGACCGTCGAGGGCGTCTGGAAGACGGCGAACTGGTTCGAGCGGGAGATCTGGGACCTCTTCGGCGTGGACTTCCCCGGCCACCCGGACCTGCGCCGCATCATGCTGCCGGACGACTGGGTCGGCCACCCGCTCCGCAAGGACTACCAGGAGGCGGGCGGCTGGCACGGCATCTCGAACGTCCGCGAGAACCCCCTCGTCGAGCTGAAGCGCCTCGACGACGCCCGCAGGGCGGAGAAGCCGGCCGCCGCGCCGAAGGCCCAGGACGCGCAGCCCGCCGCGAAGGCCTGAGAGGGACCGACCCATGGAGAAGCTCATCCTGCGCCGCGTGGACCGTGACAGCGAGGAGATGATCCTCAACTTCGGTCCGCAGCACCCCTCCACCCACGGCGTCATCAACTTCCTCGTCGAGACCGACGGCGAGGTGCTGAAGAAGGCCGTCCCGGACGTCGGGTACCTGCACCGCTCGATCGAGAAGATCGGCGAGGTGGTCGGCTATCCCGGCTTCATGCCGTACACCGACCGCGTCGACTACGTCGCGGCGATGTTCGCGAACGAGGGGTACGCCATCGCGGTCGAGCGGCTCCTCAAGCTCGAGGTCCCCGCCCGGGCGCAGTGGCTCCGCGCGATCTCCTGCGAGCTCTGCCGGATCGCCTCGCACCTCGTCTCGGTCGGCACGATGACCATGGACCTCGGCGCGTTCACGCCGATGGTCCACGGCCTGCGCGAGCGCGAGACCATCAACGACCTCATCGAGGCGCTCTGCGGCGCGCGGCTCACCTACAACTACCACCGCATCGGCGGCGTCGCGTTCGACCTCCCCGAGGGGTGGCGCGACCAGACCCTCCGGTTCCTCGACCACTTCGACAAGTTCCTCGTCGAGTTCGACCGGCTCATCTCGTTCAACCAGGTCTACGTGAAGCGGCTCGCGAACGTCGCGATCATCCCGCCGGCGATGGCCATCGACTACGGCCTCGTCGGCCCCAACCTGCGCGGCTCCGGGGTGG
>DASSSJ010000174.1:0-67302 GCA_035708485.1 Anaeromyxobacter sp.
TCAGATCACCCCCGCCCTCCTCAGCTCCTCCACCTCCCCCTCTTCCATCCCGAGCACCTCCACCAGCACCTCTCGCGTGTGCTCGCCGAGGCGCGGCGGCGGCCCGTGTCGGACGGGGGTCCGCGACAGCCGGATCGGCGAGGCCACCACGGGGACGGCGCCGCCGCCTAAGCGCGGGACGTCGACGCGCAGCCCGCGGTGGCGCACCTGCGGGTCGTCGAAGACCTGCGCGAGGTCGTTGATCGGCCCGGCGGGCACGTCCGCGCCGTCGAGCGCCCGCACCCACTCGTCGGTCGTGCGCGCCGCGATGAGCTGCGCGAGGAGGGGCACGAGCTCGCCCCGGTGCTCGACGCGCGCGCCGTTGGTCGCGAACCGCGCGTCGCGCGCGAGCTCGGGGCACCCGACCGCCTCCGCGAGGCGCGCGAACTGGGCGTCGTTCCCCACCGCGACGACGACGTACCCGTCCCGCGTCCGGAACGCCTGGTACGGCACGATGCTCGGGTGCGCGTTGCCGAGGCGCCCCGGGGCGCGGCCGGTGACGAGGAAGCTCTCGGCCTGGTTCGCGAGCGCGGCGACCTGCACGTCGAGCAGCGCGAGGTCGACGTGCTGCCCGCGGCCGCTCCGCTCGCGCTCGGCGAGCGCCGCGAGGACGGCGGTCGCCGCGTACATGCCGGTGAGCAGGTCCGTGAGCGCGACGCCCACCTTGACGGGGGGGCCGTCCGGCTCGCCGGTGACGCTCATGAGCCCGCCCATCGCCTGCACGAGGAAGTCGTAGCCGGGGCGGTCGCGGTACGGGCCGCTCTGCCCGAAGCCGCTGACCGAGCAGTACACGAGCCGCGGGTTCACCGCGGCGAGATCCTCGTAGCCGAGCCCGCGGCGCGCGAGCGCGCCGACCTTGTGGTTCTCGAGGAGGACGTCCGCCCGCGCCGCCAGCCGCCGGACGAGGGCCTGCCCCTCCGCGCGCGAGAGGTCGATCGTGACGGAGCGCTTGCCGCGGTTCGTGCTCGCGAAGTACGCCGACTCGCGCTCACCGCCCGCCGCGGCGAGCCACGGCGGCCCCCAGCCCCGCGTCTCGTCGCCCGTCCCGGGCCGCTCCACCTTGATCACCTCGGCGCCGAGGTCGGCGAGCACCTGGCTCGCCCACGGCCCGGCGAGGACCCGCGAGAGGTCGAGGACGCGGACGTGAGAGAGGGCGGCGCTTCGCACGGCACTCCCATATTGCGATGATGCCGGCGGCACCGTCCTTCGAATTCCGGAGCCCCCCATGCCCAGCGCGCCCTCGCCCTCCACCCGCGACCTCACCGACTTCATGGGGTTCCAGGAGCTCCTGACGGACGAGGAGCGGATGGTGCGCGAGCAGGCGCGGGGGTTCGTGAACGCCGAGGTGCTGCCGGCGATCGAGGCGCACGCGCAGGCCCAGACGTTCCCGACGCACCTCGTCCGCCCCATGGGAGAGCTCGGCTTCTACGGCCCGACGCTCCCGCCGCGGTACGGGTGCGCGGGCCTCTCCTCCGTCGCGCACGGCCTCCTCATGTACGAGCTCGAGCGCGGCGACTCCGGGCTGCGCAGCTTCGCCTCCGTGCAGGGCTCGCTCGTGATGTTCCCGATCTTCGCGTACGGCTCGGAGGCGCAGAAGGACGCGTGGCTCCCGCGGCTCGCGCGCGGCGAGGCGGTGGGCTGCTTCGGGCTGACCGAGCCCGACTTCGGCTCGAACCCGGCGGGGATGCGGACGCGCGCGGTGCGCGACGGCGCCGGCCGCTGGCGCATCGACGGCGCGAAGATGTGGATCACGAGCGGCTCCATCGCCGACGTGGCGGTGGTGTGGGCCCGGACGGACGACGGCATCCGCGGCTTCCTCGTGGAGCGCGGCACCCCCGGCTTCTCCGCGCCGGAGATGAAGGGGAAGTGGTCGCTGCGCGCGTCGATCACCTCCGAGCTCGTGCTCGACGGCGTCGTGGTGGACGAGGAGCGGAGCCTCCTGCCCGGCGTCGCCGGGCTGAAGGGCCCCCTCTCCTGCCTCACGCAGGCCCGCTACGGCATCGCCTGGGGCGCGCTCGGCGCCGCCGACGCGTGCTACCGCTGCGCGCTCGACTACGCGAAGGAGCGGGTCCAGTTCGATCGACCCATCGCCGCGTTCCAGCTCCAGCAGGAGAAGCTCGCGCGCATGGTGACCGAGCTCACGAAGGGCCAGCTCCTCGCGCTGCAGCTCGGACGGCTCAAGGACGCGGGGAAGGTGACCCCGGCGCAGGTCTCGATGGCGAAGATGGCGAACGTCGCCGCCGCCCGCGAGATCTGCGCCACGGCCCGGACGATCCTCGGCGCGAACGGCATCCTGGGCGAGTACCCGGTGATGCGCCACATGGCGAACCTCGAGTCGGTCTACACCTACGAGGGGACGCACGACATGCACGTCCTCGTCGTCGGCGAGGCGGTGACGGGGATCCCCGCGTTCCGGGGCTGAAGGCGGCGCTACGCCGACGTCGTCGCGGGGACGGCGGCCTCCGCCGGCGCGAGCGGCGGGAGCGGCACCCCGAGCGACGCGGCGACGACGCGGACGAGCTCGCCCTCCTGCGGGTGCACGATCCCGTCCGACAGCACCGACGCGGCGCACGCCTCGAGGATGCGCGACTTGAGCGCCGGGCTCGCGCCGTCGAGCCGCTCGAGCGCCGCGTCGAGCCGGTCCCCTCCGACGCGGCCCGCCGGGAGGACCCGCCACCCGCGCAGCCCGAGCACGGCGGTCGCGGCGTCGAGCGCGGCCTGCGCGCCCGCGTCCTCGCGTGCGCCGGCCCGCGCCAGGACCGACAGGAGCTCGAGCAGCTCGACCTGCACGTCCCCGGCGGCGCGCGCGTCGATCCGCGGCGCGCGCCAGGCACCGGTCGCCCGCGCGCGGCGGCGCGTCACGACGCGGAGGAGGGCCCACTCGAAGACGGTGGTGCGGCCGTCCGCGGCCGCGAGCGCGCGCAGGTCGTGGACGAGCGCGACCGCCGCGTCGCGCGGGAGCCCGTCCAGGGCGGGCAGCGCGAGGTCGAGCACCGCCATGCGATCGCCGCGCGCGATCGGCGCGACCTGCTCGGCGAGCGCGCTCACGTCCTGCCGGAGCGAGGGATCCTCGATCGCCCGCAGCTGGACCGCGCGCGCCGCGCGATCGGGCAGGACGAGCAGCGCCCGCGCGAGCGCCGGGGCGAGGCGCCCGTCCCGCGCCGCGTGCACGACGTCGGCCGGGAGCGCGGCGAGGACGCGGGCCGCCCGCGCGACGTGCGCGGGCCCGGCGTTCCCCGCGCTCGCGACGAGCGCGGAAGGGGTGAGCGCCTGCGCCTCCGCCGGGACCGCCGCCGGCGCGGCCGGCTCCGCGACCCCCGCCTCCTCCGCCGCCCTCCGCATGACGCGGAGGAACCCCTGCGGCACGAGCCGGCGGACCCGCGCCTCGACCGGCGGGTGGGTCGCGAGCCAGTCCGAGCGCAGGCCGTTCGCGAAGAACAGGTGCGAGGCCTCGGGCGCGAACGCGCTCTCGACGCGCGAGCCGTCGCGGGCGATGCGCGCGAGCGCGCCGGCGAGCCCCTCGGGGTTGCGCGTGAACTGGACCGCCGCGGCGTCGGCGAGGAACTCGCGCTGCCTGGAGACCGCCGCGCGGATGATCCGCCCGCACAGCGCGCCCACCGATCCCGCGAGCCAGACGACGAGCCCCGCCAGCGCGATCGCCGCCGCCGGGTCGTTGCGGGATCGCGTCCGCGGCCGTCGCCCGGCGCGGGCCAGGAAGCGCCCGACCGCGGCGAGGGCGGTGATCCCGCCGACGAGCGCGAGGAGCTGGAGGTTCAGCCGCGCGTCGCCGTTCAGCACGTGCGAGAGCTCGTGCGCGATCACGCCCTGCAGCTCGTCGCGCGTCAGCCTGTCGAGGGCGCCGCGCGTCACCGCGACGACGGCGCGGTCCGGCGAGAACCCCGCCGCGAACGCGTTGATGCCCTGCTGCTCCGGGAGCACGAACAGCGCCGGGACCGGGAGCCCCGCCGCGATCGCCATCTCCTCGGCCACGTTCACGAGGCGCCGCTCCCCGGGGTCGCGGGTGCTCCGGTCCACGGGCACGCCGCCGAGCATCGTGGCGACCGCGGCGCCGCCCGCGGCGAGCCGCGCCCGGTGCACCGCCGCGCCGACGAAGGTGACGGCGCCGACGGCCGCCGCGACGCCGGCGGCGAGCTCCGGCGTGAACGCGACGCCCGCGTACGCCGGGCCGCCGATCCGCAGCAGGACCCCGAGCCCCGCCCACACCCCCGCGACGGTGCCCGCGTACGCGAGCGCGAACCACGCGACGAGGACCGCGGTCCGCCGCCTCGCCGCCGCCTGCGCGGCGAAGAAGTCCATCGTCGCGCGGGCGGGCGCGGTCACGGCGTCCCGCGCTAGAAGGCGACCTTCACCGGCGCGCGCTCGGCGGGCGTCTCGAGCTCGAAGAGCTGCGCCGCGGCGAAGCCGCCGGCGACGAGGTTCCCCGGGAACGTCTCGCGCGCGTTGTTGTAGGCCATGACCGCGTCGTTGTAGGCCTGCCGCGCGAAGCCGACGCGGTTCTCGGTGGACGAGAGCTCCTCCATGAGGGCCGCCATCGTCTGGTTCGCCTTGAGGTCGGGGTACGCCTCGGCGAGCGCGAGCAGGCGCGACAGCGACCCGGCGAGCGCGCCCTCGGCCGACGCGAGCCCCGCCATCGCGCCGGGGTCGCCGGGGCTCGCGGCCGCGCGGCCGGCCGCGCCCGCGGCGGCGTTGCGCGCCGCGATCACCGCCTCGAGCGTCCCCCGCTCGTGCTTCAGGTAGCCCTTCGCCGTCTCGACGAGGTTCGGGACGAGGTCGTAGCGGCGCTTCAGCTGCACGTCGATCTGGCTGAACGCGTTGCGGTACGCGTTCCGCCTGGTGACGAGGCCGTTGTAGAGCACGGCCCACCCGATCGCGACGGCGACGGCGATCCCGACCAGCACCGCGAGTGCGAGCATGTCCCGGCCCCTCCTCGCGCGGCGGACGCGCGCGCAAGGGATGATCGCACGCTTTCGCGACGCGCGCACCCCGGCCGGGGCCGGCGCGCCGCGCGCGTCCGCGGCTTAGACTCGAGCGCCATGCCCCCGCTGCCGCGCGCCGCGCCCGGCTGGCGCCGCGAGCCGTACCGGATCCTCTTCCCGGTCGGCGCGGCGCTGGCCGTCGCCGCGGTCCTGCCCTTCGCGCTCGGCGGCGCCGGCGGTGGCGCGCTCGGGCTCTTCCACTCGGTCGCGCAGGTCGAGGGGTTCCTGACCTCGTTCGTGATCGGGTTCCTGTTCACCTTCCTCCCGCGCCGCACCGGGACCGTCTCGCCGGGCGCGCTCGAGGTGGTGGCGGCCGCCGCGATCCCCGTCGCCGCCGTCTCGAGCGCCTGGATGGGCGACGCCCTGCTCGCGCACGGCCTCTGGATCGCGATCCTCTCCCTGGTGCTCGCCTTCGCGGTGCGCCGGCTCGGGAGGGCGCTCGCGTCCGGCCGCGCGCCCGCGGCGCTCGTGTGGCTGCCCGCGGCGCTCGCCGCCGGCGCGGCCGGCGCCGCCCTCGTCATCGCGTCCTCCCGCTTCGATCTCGCGAGCGGGCCGTGGCTGTGGTCGATCGGGCGCGGGCTCCTCACGCAGGGCTTCGTCGCCGGGCTCGTCCTCGGCGTGGGGTCGGTGCTGCTGCCCCAGCTCACGCGCGAGGAGCCGCCCCCGGCCGCCGAGCCGTCGCGGCACGCCCGCGCGGTCGCGCTCCACGCGCTCGCGGCCGCCGCCTTCTACGGGTCGTTCCCGCTCGAGGTCCTCGGCGACGTCCGGGCCGGCGTCGCCCTGCGCGCGCTCGTGGCGACGCTCGTCCTGTGGCTCGCGGCGCGGCTCGACCGGCTGCCGAGCGTCCCGGGGCTGCACCGCCGGCTCGCGTGGCTCGCCGCCTGGCTCGTTCCGGCCGGGTTCTGGATGGCGGCGCTCCTCCCGCGCCTGCGGACCGCGGCGCTGCACGTCGTGTTCGTCGGCGGCTTCGCGCAGCTCACGCTCGCCGTCTCCGCGCACGTGGTGCTGTCGCACGGCGGCCGCCCGGAGCACCTGCGCGGCAGCCCGCCCGCCCTCCGTCTCATGGCGGCGCTGCTCGCGGTGGCCTTCGCGGGACGCATCCTCGCGGGGCTGGATCTCGCGCGGATCCCGGAGTGGCTGGCGGTGTCCGGCGCCGCCTTCGTCGGCGCGGTCGTCTGCTGGGCGGCGGCGGTGGCGCCCGGGCTCCGCCCGCGACCGTGAGTTCGGCCCCCGTCCGGCACGTACCCGAAAGACAACCCAAGAAGGACCGTCCCTTCGCTTTGATTGCACACAGGGGCGGGGAGTACGGTTCGCTGACGGAGGTGCGACAAAATGTCATTCTCCCGACGGCAATTCTTCAAGCTCTCCGCGGCGGGGATCGGCGCCACGAGCCTCACGGCGCTCGGGTTCTCCCCGGGTAAAGTCCTCGCCGACGTCCGCACGTTCAAGCTCGCGCGGACCTCGGAGACGCGCGGCACGTGCCCGTACTGCTCGGTGAGCTGCGGCCTCATCCTCTACTCCCTGGGCAGCCGCTCGAAGAACGCCAAGTCCGAGATCATCCACGTCGAGGGCGACCCGGACAATCCGATCAATCGCGGCACCCTCTGCCCCAAGGGCGCCTCCGTGCTCGACTTCGTCCGCAGCCCGAACCGCCTGAAGCGGCCCGAGCACCGCGGCCCCGGCGAGAAGGAGTTCAAGCCGGTGACGTGGGACTGGGCGCTGGACCGGATCGCCGCGCTCGTGAAGGCGGACCGGGACGCGAACTTCGTCGCGGCGAACGCGGCGGGCGTCCCGGTGAACCGCTGGGCGACGACCGCGCTCCTCGCCGGCTGCGCCACCTCCAACGAGACCGGCTACCTCACGCACAAGATCGCCCGCGCGATGGGGATGACGGCCGTGGAGAACCAAGCGCGGATTTGACACGGCCCCACGGTGGCCGGTCTGGCCCCCTCGTTCGGCCGTGGCGCGATGACGAACAACTGGGTCGACATCAAGAACGCGGATGTCGTCCTCGTGATGGGAGGAAATCCTGCGGAGGCTCACCCCTGCGGCTTCAAGTGGGTGGTGGAGGCGAAGGCGAACAACAAGGCGAAGCTCATCGTGGTCGATCCGCGCTTCACGCGGACGGCGGCGGTCGCCGACGTGTTCGCGCAGATCCGGCCGGGCACCGACATCGCCTTCGTCGGCGGCGTGATCGGCTACCTCCTGGCGAAGGACAAGATCCAGAAGGAGTACGTGAACCGGTACACGAACGCGTCGTTCCTCGTGCGCGAGGACTACGCGTTCGAGAACGGCCTCTTCTCCGGGTGGAACGCGGAGAAGAAGAGCTACGACAAGAGCTCGTGGGCGTACCAGGTCGACGCGCAGGGGTTCGCGAAGGTCGACGAGACGCTCCAGGACCCGCGCTGCGTCTACCAGCTCCTCAAGCAGCACTACGCCCGCTACACGCCGGAGAAGGTCGCGGAGGTCACCGGCGTCCCCAAGGAGAAGTTCCTCCAGATCTGCGAGATCATCGCGACGACGAGCGTGCCCGACCGCACCATGACGCACCTCTACGCGCTCGGGTGGACGCAGCACACCGTCGGCTCGCAGAACATCCGCGGCATGGCCATGCTGCAGCTCCTCCTCGGCAACATGGGGCTGCCGGGCGGCGGCGTGAACGCGCTGCGCGGCCACGCCAACGTGCAGGGGCTCACCGACCTCGGCTCGCTCTGGCATTCGCTGCCGGGCTACCTCGGCGTCCCGCGCGAGGACGACCCGACGCTCGCGGCCTACCTCGAGAAGCGCACGCCGAAGCCCACGCGCCCCGGCCAGATGAACTTCTGGTCGAACTACCCGAAGTTCATGGTGTCGCTGCTCAAGTCCTGGTACGGGCCGAACGCGACGAAGGAGAACGAGTTCGGGTACGCGTGGCTCCCGAAGGCCGACAAGGCCTACGACATGATGGTGATCGGCGAGCTCATGTACGAGGGCAAGCTGAACGGCCTCATCTCGCAGGGGCACAACCCGCTCGCCTCGCTGCCCGACAAGGCGAAGCAGCTCGCCGGCCTCGCGAAGCTGAAGTGGCTCGTCAGCATCGACCCGCTCGACACCGAGACCGCCTCGTTCTTCCAGAACCACGGCGAGTTCAACGACGTCGATCCGGCGAAGATCCAGACCGAGGTCTTCCGCCTGCCGTCCTCCACGTTCGCCGAGGACGAGGGCTCGATGACGAACAGCGGCCGCTGGCTCCAGTGGCACTGGTCGGCCGCCGATCCGCCGGGCGAGGCGCGGCGCGACATCGACATCCTGGCCGACCTCTTCCAGCGGGTGCGCAAGCTCTACGAGAAGGACGGCGGCGCCAACCCCGAGCCGATCACCAAGCTCAGCTGGCCGTACAAGAAGGAGCGCGCGCCGTCGCCGGAGGAGCTGGCGAAGGAGTTCAACGGCTCCGCCCTCGCGGACGTCGTGGACCCGAAGGACCCGACCAAGGTCCTCGCCAAGGCCGGCGAGCAGCTCGCCACCTTCGCGCACCTGCGCGACGACGGCACCACCGCGGCCGGCTGCTGGATCTACACCGGCGCGTGGTCGGAGAAGGGCAACCTCATGGCCCGGCGCGATCCGTCGGATCCGACCGGGACGGGCGCCACGCTGAACTGGGGCTTCTCGTGGCCCGCCAACCGGCGCATCCTCTACAACCGCGCCTCGGCGGACCCGTCCGGCAAGCCTTGGGGCCCGAAGCACAAGTACGTGTTCTGGAACGGCAAGGTCTGGACCGGCGCGGACGTCCCCGACTACAAGGCCGACGCGCCGCCCGAGGACAACCTCATGCCGTTCATCATGAACGCGGAGGGCGTCGCCCGGCTCTTCGCCCTCGGCGGGCTCGCCGAGGGGCCGTTCCCCGAGCACTACGAGCCGATGGAGTCGCCGCTCGAGGCGAACCCGCTGGGCGCGGTCCGGGTGAACCCCGTCGCGCGCGTGCTCAAGAACGACAAGGAGCGGTTCGCCACCTCGAAGGAGTTCCCGTACGTGGCGACGACCTTCCGGCTCACCGAGCACTTCCACTACTGGACGAAGAACGTGCCGATCGCCGCCACGCTCCAGCCGGAGGTCTTCGTCGAGCTGAGCGAGGGGCTCGCGAAGGCGAAGGGGATCAGCTCCGGCGACCGCGTGGTGGTGACGTCGAAGCGCGGGAAGCTGACCGCGCGGGCCGTGGTCACCAAGCGCATCAAGACCCTGAAGATCGCGGGCCGGGAGGTGGAGACCGTCGGGGTCCCGATCCACTTCGGCTTCATCGGCGTGACCCGCAAGGGCCACCTCACCAACACCCTCACGCCGTCGGTGGGCGACGGCAACACCCAGACGCCCGAGTACAAGGCCTTCCTCGTCAACGTCGAGAAGGCCCCCGCGGGCGTGGCCTAGGAAAGGAGGCGGACCATGGCGCTCCAGTCGCTCGACGTGACCCGGCGCTCCGCCTCCACGTCGTCCCCGCCGCGCGTGCGGGAGACGCTCGAGGTGGCGAAGCTCATCGACGTCTCGAAGTGCATCGGCTGCAAGGCCTGCCAGGCGGCCTGCATGGAGTGGAACGACATTCGCGACGACGTCGGCGTGAACGTCGGCTCCTACAACAACCCGATCGACCTCACCGACCGCTCCTGGACCGTGATGCGGTTCTACGAGGAGGAGGTGCCGGGCAAGGACCTGCAGTGGCTCATCGTGAAGGACGGCTGCCTCCACTGCGAGGACCCGGGCTGCCTCAGGTCGTGCCCGGCGCCCGGCGCGATCCTCCAGTACGCGAACGGCATCGTGGACTTCGTCCAGGAGAACTGCATCGGCTGCGGCTACTGCCAGGCCGGCTGCCCGTTCAACGTGCCGCGCTACTCGGCCGTGGATCAGAAGGCGTACAAGTGCACGCTCTGCTCCGACCGCGTCGCGGTCGGCCTCGAGCCGGCGTGCATCAAGGCCTGCCCGACGCAGGCGCTCTCGTTCGGCTCGAAGGAGGACATGCGCCACCTCGCCCTCGGGCGCCTCGCCGAGCTCTCCGAGCGCGGGTACGACAAGGCGTCGCTCTACGATCCGGCCGGGGTCGGCGGCACGCACGTCATGTACGTCCTGCCGCACGGCGATCCGGAGCTCTACCGGCTGCCGGCGAAGCCCGAGGTGTCGCCGCTCGTCGCGATCTGGCGGAGCGGCGTCGCCAAGACGCTCGGCGTCATCACGATGGCGGCCGTCGTCGTCGCCGGCATCTTCCACTACATGAAGGTCGGCCCGCTCGAGGTCGACGAGCACGAGGAAGGGAGGCGGCCATGACGCCGGACCCGAGGCTGCGGGTCGCGTCGCAGGACACGCCGCAGGCCATCGATCGCCACTCGCACGCCGAGCGGCTCACCCACTGGGCGGTCGCCGTCGCGTACGTCGCGCTGTTCGTCTCCGGGCTCGCCCTCTTCCACCCGTTCTTCTTCTGGCTGAGCGCGATCTTCGGCGGCGCCGCCTTCATGCGGGTGCTCCACCCGTTCCTCGGCGTCGCCTTCACGATCCTCTTCTACGTGTACGCGCTCCGGCTCGTCCGCGACAACCTGTTCGTCGCGAGCGACCGCGAGTGGTTCAGGAAGATGTTCGGCTACATGAACAAGAAGGCGGCCGTCCCGGTCGAGGGCAAGTACAACGCCGGGCAGAAGGCGATGTACTGGTCGATGATCGTCGTGATCGCGGCCCTGCTGATCACGGGGATCCTCGTCTGGCGGCCGTACTTCGCCCCCGGGGTGCCGCTCCCGCTGCGCCGCCTCTCCTCGGTCGTCCACGCGCTCATGGCGTTCGTCATGTTCGTGGGCATCGGCGTGCACGTGTACGCCGCCTACTGGACGAAGGGCGCGATGCGCGCCATGACCCGCGGGACCGTCAGCGACAAGTGGGCGCGCCACCACCACCCCGGCTGGCACGCGAAGGTCGTCCGGAAGGAAGGCTCGTGACGGCCTCCTACTCGGAAGAGCCCGCCAGAGCCGAGCCCCTGCGACTGCCCGACCCCGCGCTCCTCTTCGAGGAGCGCGCGGCGCGTTTCCGCGCGCTGGCGGAGGGGCACGCCGCGCCGGAGTGGCTGCTGCTGCTCTCGCGCGTGGCCGCCGGCCAGCGCGCGGCGGTGCGCGACGTCGCGGTCGAGCCCGTGCGCGCGGGCGCCGCCGGGCCGCCGCTCGCCCACGACCGCCTCCCGCGCGACGGCGCCTGGCGGCGCATGCTCGGGGCGGTCGTCGCCGCGGCGAGGGCGCCGGGCCTGCCCGGCGAGACGCTCGACGCGCTCCGCCGGCTGGAGGCCTCCGAGGTCTCGCAGCTCGAGGCGCTCGCGGACGCGGTCCTCGGCGGGAACGTGCCGCCCGACCGGCTCGCCTGCGCTCCCTTCGTGGCCGCCGCGCTCCAGGCCTGGTTCGCCGCCCTCTCCTCCCGGCTCGATCCGGCCGCGCTGGGCGGCGGCGCCGCGTCGTGCCCCGTGTGCGGCGCGCCGCCCGTCGCCGGCGTCGTCCAGGGGACGGACCGGCTGCGCTACCTCTCCTGCGCGCTCTGCGCGGCGGAGTGGAACGTGCCGAGGCTCCGCTGCACCGCGTGCGGCAAGGAGGGGGACCTGTCGTACCTCCACGTGGACGGCGACGACGGCGCGAAGGCGGAGGCGTGCGGCGGCTGCCGCGCGTACCTGAAGCTCTTCGACGAGGCGAAGCGGCCGGGCGCCGAGGCCGCCGCGGACGACGCCGCCACCCTCGCGCTCGATCTCCTCCTCGGCGAGGAGGGGTGGCGGCGCGCCGGCGTGAACCTCTACGTCGGCGCGGCGGGCGCCGACGCCTGACGTCGTCCGGGCCCGCGGACGGTCAGGGGCCGGGGCGGAGCCGCCAGGCGTGGCTGTAGAGGTTCATCGACCCGCTGCGGACGAACCCGGCGAGCGTCAGGCCCGCGCGCTCGGCGAGATCCACGGCGAGGGACGACGGCGCGGAGACGCTCGCGACGAGCGGGATGCGCGCCGCGGCGGCCTTCTGGACGATCTCGAACCCCGATCGCCCGCTCACGGCGAGGGCCACCGGACCGGCCTCCGGCGGCGCGCCCGCGCCGACGCGCCCGACCCGCACCAGCGCGCCGACCACCTTGTCGACCGCGTTGTGCCGCCCCACGTCCTCCGCCGCGGCGAGCACCGCGCCGTCCGCGGCGATCGCCACCGCCGCGTGGAGGCCGCCCGTGCTCGCGAACGCCGGCTGGACGCCGTGGAGCGCCTCCATGGCCGCGTGCACGAGCGAGGGAGCGAACGCCGGGCCGCGCTCCAGCGGCACGATGCGCGCGAGCAGGCCGTCGATCGCGCGGCGGCCGCACACGCCGCAGGCCGAGGTGGTGGGGACGAAGCGGCGTCCCTCCAGGACGCGATCCGGGTCCAGGTGGATGCCCGCCGCCGAGCGGACGTCGAGGACGTTCCCGTAGCCCTCCTCGCCGGCGCGGCCGCAGTGCGCGATCGACGACACGTCGGCGGCGCCGCGGACGATCCCCTCGGAGAAGAGGAAGCCGAGCGCGAGGTCCGCGTCGCGCCCGGGCGTCCGCATGGTGGTGGCGATCGCCTCGCCGTCCACCCGGATCTCGAGCGGCTCCTCGACCGCGAGCGCGTCGACGGTCTCGGTGCCGCGGCGGACGACGCTGCGCATCGCGACGGCGCGGGGGTCCGCCTCGGCCCCGCCACGCGACCCTGGCTCCATCGAACGGAGTATAGCGGCCCGGGCCGCGCGCGCCGCCTACGGCCCCTCCGGGCCGGGCGCGCCGCGCGCACCCGTGACGGAAGAAGGGCGCGTCCGCTCCGGGGAAGAGGCGGACGCGCCCCGTGCGCACCGTTGCTGGCGCGGCTTCGAGGCGAGCATCCCACGCCCGGCGCGCGCGCGGCGCGGGCTTACGGGGCGGCTCCACCTGGGGCGATCCGGCTCGGCCGTCAGCGCGCCGGCGCGTGCTCCGCCTCGATCTCGCCCATGCGGCCGGCGCGGTAGTCCGCGATCGCCTCGACGATCTCCTGCTCCGTGTTCATCACGAACGGCCCGTACCGCACCACCGGCTCGCCGATCGGCTCGCCCGCGACGAGCAGGAGCTCCGCGGCCTCGTCCCCGGCGGCGAGCGCCACCGCTCCGCCGTCGCGCGCGAGGACGACCATCTCCCCCGGCCGCGCGAGCCGCCCCTCGCGCCCGATCCGGGCGAGCCCCGAGAACACGTAGGCGAACGCGTTCCAGCCGGACGGGACCGGCTGCTCCAGGCGTCCGCCCGGCGCGAGCGACACGTGGAGGTACAGGATCGGGGTGTGCGTCCGCGTCGAGGCGGAGGCGCCGAGCGCCTCGCCCGCGATGACCTTCACCGTGACGAGGCCGCCGGGCGTGCGCACCACCGGGATCGCGGCCGCGCGCAGGTCCTGGTACCGGGGCCTCGCCCGCTTGTCGCGGGCCGGCAGGTTCACCCAGAGCTGGAAGCCGTGCATCCGGCCGCCCTCGGCGAGGATCCGCTCGCCCGGCATCTCCGAGTGGACGACCCCGTCGCCCGCGGTCATCCATTGCGCGTCGCCGGGGCCGATCCGGCCGGCGCCGCCGTGCGAGTCCCGGTGGACCATCTCGCCGGAGAGCAGGTACGTGACCGTCTCGAAGCCGCGGTGCGGATGGTCGGGCGCGCCCTTCGCCTCGCCCGGCCCGGCGTCGGTCGGTCCCATCTCGTCGAGCAGCAGGAAGGGATCGAGGTCCTCGAGGACGCGGGTGGGGAACGGGCGGCGGACGTGGAAGCCGCCGCCCTCGATCGTCTCGGTCGCGCGCACGGTCATCCGGACCGGTCGCGGGTCTGCGCGGGTCGCCATGTCGGGCCTCCGCGGCGGGGAGGTAACGGGGCGCGCCTTGCTGCGCACGGGGGTCGGGGGCGGGGTCGGGGGCGGGGTCGCGGACGCGGTCGGGGTCGGGGTCGGGGTCGGGGTCGGGGTCGGGGTCGGGGTCGGGGGAGAGGGAAGCGTCAGGACGAACGGCGCTTCCGTCCGGGAGCATGCTCGTGCCATCGCCTTGCGGCGCTGGCACTGCGCATGCCACGCCGATCTCACGCGCCGTTCTCCGTTCGCGGGGCGGGGGCGTGGGGCTCCAGGCGCGGTCATCGGTGCGGCTCCTTGGTCGGGGCGAAAGGAGCCGCACCGATGACCGCAAACTGTCTCCAGATCCCTCAGTCACCGTCGCCTCTTCCTCCTCGTTCCCCGTCGCCTCTTCTCCCTCACCACCGCCTCGTCGCCTACTCCGTCGCGCGGGAGCTCCTGCTCGCCGTGCTGGCGTGCCGGATCACGGATCCCAAGCTCCGCGACGAGGCCACCCGCTCCGCCAAGTCCGCGTGCCTCAACATCGCCGAGGGCGCGGGGCGCGTGTCCCGCGCGGACAAGGCCCGCGTGTTCGCCATCGCCCGCGCCGAGGCGGTCGAGGCCGCCGCCGCGGTCGAGATCGCCGCCCTCTGCGGCGAGGTCGCCGAGGCGCCGGCGCGCGAGGTCGCCGGCCTCGCGCACCGGCTCGTGGCCCTGCTCACGGGCCTCGTCCGCTCGCGCGCATGAGCCCGCGGAGGACCGCGCGGAGGCGGAGCGCCTCCGCGTGGATCTCCGCGGAGCGGGACGCATCGACCGCGCCGATGGCCTCGGCGAGGTCCACGGCGGCGACGGCCTCGTGGAGAGACCCGTCCGCCAGATCGAAGAACTTGCGACGGACGGCGGGACGGTCGGACGGGAGTCCCTCCGCGAGGTTCAAGAACGCGCTCTTCGCCGCGCGGTTGGCCTGGTCACGGAGCTCGGAGTCACGGATCGCAGCGACGTGGACCCGCGCGGCGAGGCCTCTCGCGAGGCGGTAAGCGTCGAGGGACTGGAACGGGAATCGATTGTCGTCGGGCATCGCGGCCTCCTTCGCCCAAGCCAGGAGGCCGCGATACCCGCCGCGACCGATCCCCGAGCGTCGCCGAGGGATCGACCTGACAGGGAGACACGCTGCGGGCGCCGTGACGGGCGAAGCCCGGCGCGGCGCCTGCAGAACGCGAGACCGGAACCACGCGTGGATCTCGAGGTCGAGGTCGCGGTCGAGATCGGGGTCGCGGTCGGCGTCGAGGTCGGGGTCGAGGTCGCGGTCGAGGTCGGGGTCGAGGTCGGGCTTCGAGGCTCGGGGTCGCCGGTTCGCGCTCGCCCCGTCGACCTCGGGTCGCCCCCCTACGTCCCCCCCGCCTCCGCGTCCGCCGTCACCTTCACGTCCCGGCGCCGCCCGGGGTGCGTGCGCATCCCGCTCTCGTGCGCGCGGACCGCGTTCCGCCCGGCGCGCTTCGCCGCGTAGAGCGCGGCGTCCGCGGCGTCGATGAGCGCGCCGAGGTCCCGGCCGTCCTCCGGGAAGACGCCGATCCCGATCGAGATGGTGACGCGCCCGGCCTCGGAGGCGCCGTGGGGGACGTTCGCGGCCTCCACCGCGGCGCGCAGCGCCTCGGCGGCGGCGAGCGCGGCGTCGCGGTCGGCGCGGGCGAGCATCACGGCGAACTCCTCGCCGCCGTACCGCGCGACGAGGTCCACCTTCCGGACCGCGCGGGCGAGGATGCCGGCGACGTCCCGCAGGATCTGGTCTCCGGCGGCGTGCCCGAACGCGTCGTTGTACTGGCGGAACCGGTCCACGTCGACGAGCGCCACGGCCATGGCGTGCTCGAACCGCGCGCTCCGCTCGAGCTCGAGGTCGAGCCGCGCGAACAGGCTCCGCCGGTTGTGCGCGCCGGTGAGCGCGTCGCGCTCGGAGAGCCGCACCATCTTCTGGTGGAGCCGGGCGTTCGCGACCGCGAGCCCGACCTGGGCCGCGATCGAGTCGACGAGCAGCTCCTCGTCGGCGTCGGGCGGCGCGCCGCCCGGCTTGCGCAGCGCGAGGAGCCCGCCGGCGTCCTCGCCGAGCGCGAGCGGCACCGCGCGGAACCCTGGGACCGGCTCGCCCGGGCGGATGCGCGAGCCGATCGTCGCGCCGGGATCGCCCTGCGCGGCGCGCAGCACGAGGTCGCCGGTGGCCTCGTCGGCGAGGTACACGCGCACGGCCTCGACGCGCTGGCCGGCCGTGAGCCGCTCGGCCAGGGCGACGAGCAGCGCGTCGAGGTCGAGCGTGGACGCGAGCGTGCGCCCGAGGTCGACGAGGAAGGACATCTCGCGGGCGCGCTTCTCCGCCTCCGCGCGGACGGCGAGCTGGCGCTCGAGCGCCTCCAGCTCCGCGGCGTCCTCGATCCGGCGCGCGTGGAGGTCCGTCACCGCGGCGAGCGTGTCGTTGTAGGCCGCGGCGAGGCGGCCGAACTCGTCGTCCCCGACCACCGGGACCCGGTGGAGGAAGTCGCCCTGGCGGGCGCGGTGCATCGCGGCGACGAGCCGCTTCAGCGGGTTGCGGACGAAGATGCGGACCACCACGACGTAGGTGACCGCCATCGCGAGGGAGAAGAGCAGGAGCGCGGCGATGGCCGTCCGGTAGACGCCCTCGAGCCCGGGCGCGACGAGGCGCGTCTCGTGCCGCAGCCACAGGACGCCCACGAGCGAGAAGAGCAGCGACGGCAGCCCCAGCGCGAGCATGAGCTTGCGACCGATGGAGCGGCGGACGTAGCGGAACATGGGCGGGCCCCGGTTATAACCGGGAACGATGGCGATCATCCAAAGCCCGCTGCTCGCCGGGTTCCCCCACGGTTACACGACGCGGTCCGGGGGCGCCTCCTCGGGGCCGTTCGACAGCCTGAACCTGGGCGGCCTCGTGGGCGACGATCCGGACCGGGTGGCCGAGAACTGGGCGCGCCTGGAGCGGGAGACGGGGCTCCGGTTCGCCCGCGTGCGCCAGGTGCACGGCGCGCGCGCCGTCCGCGCCGACGCGCCCACCGCGCCGGTCGAGGAGGCGGACGTCGTGGTGACGCGCGCGCCGGGGGTGGCGGCGTGCGTCTCCGTCGCGGACTGCGTCCCGATCCTGCTCGCCGATCCGCAGACCGGCGCCGTCGCCGCGGTGCACGCGGGCTGGCGCGGCACCATCGCGCGGGCCGCGGCGGAGGGCGTGCGCGCGCTCGCGCGCGAGGCGGGGGCGCCCGCGGACCGGCTCCTCGCGTCGGTGGGGCCCGCCATCGGCCCGTGCTGCTACGAGGTCTCGCCGGACCTCGCCGCGCGGTTCCGCGACGCGCTCGGGCCGGAGACCGTGCGCGAGGGGCCCGCGCCGCGGCTCGACCTCTGGCGCGCCAGCGTCGCGGTGCTGCGCGCGGCGGGCGTCGCGGCGGAGCGGATCGAGGTCCTCGCGCGCTGCACCGCCTGCGAGCGCGACCGCTTCTTCTCGCACCGCCGGGACGCCGGCCGGACCGGGCGGCAGGTCGCCTTCATCGCCCCACGCGCACCCACGCGCTGATATCGCGGGCGGCGTGTGTCCCGGGCCCCCCTTCCTTGACGAAAAGCGCGACTCGCCTAGAATTTTTCGAGTTTGGGCACGCGTTCTCGAGACGCCGCGGCGGCGCTTCTCCTGCTCGCCGGCTGTGCCGGCGGGGGCGATCCCGTCCGCCGCGACCTCGACGCGCTGCGCGCGGAGCTCGGCGCCCTGCGGCAGGAGAACGAGGAGCTCTCGCGACGCGTGGATCTCCTCGCCGCGCGCGTCGAGGTCGCGACGGGGCGCGCGCGCGCGGGCGCGCGCGAGGAGCCCGCCGCCGCCGCGCCGATCGTCCCGCCCGACCTCGCGGTGGTCCGCATCGAGCCGCCGCCGCGCGAGCCGCCCGCGCGCGAGCCGCGCCGCCCGCCGCGGGCCGCGCCGCCGGTCCCCACCGCGGTGGCCATCGCCGAGCCGGACCCCGAGCGCCTCGAGGCGATCGGCCGGAAGGGCTCGCGCGACCTCGCCGCGGAGGCGGCGGAGGAGCTCGCCCGCGCGCGCAGGCTCCTCGGCCCCGCGCGCGCGCACGCGCTCGAGGACTTCGTGACGCGCTACCCGCGCCACCCCTCCGCGGACAACGCGCTCGTGGAGGCGGCCGCGGCCTACGCGGACGCGGGCGCCGCCGACGCCTCGTGCGAGCTCGGGCGGCGCGCCAAGGACGACTACCCCGCGGGCGACGCGATGTGCGACGCCCTCGAGCGGCTCGCCTGGTGCGAGTCGCGCCGCGGGTCCACGGCCGCCGAGAAGCGGCTGCTCGAGCGGCTCGTCGCCGACTGTCCGCGGACCCCCGCCGCCGAGCGCGCGGGGGTCCGCCTCGCCACCATCTCCGGGCGCAGCGGCGAGACGCCGCCCGCCGTCCCGGCAAGGAGCGGTCCATGATCCGCACGCACCTCCTCGCCCTGGTCGCGCTCGTCCCGGCGATCGCGCTCGCCCAGGCCCCCGGCGGCGCGCCGGTGCCGCCCACGTCGGCGCCGATCGACGACGGCTCGCTCGCCGTGCCCGCGCTCGCGGAAGAGGGTCGCGGCTCGGTGCCGCCGCCGGACACGTACACGGTGCGTCCGGGCGACACGCTGTGGGATCTCTCCGGCCGATTCCTGAACAACCCGTGGTACTGGCCGAAGATCTGGTCCTACAACCCCGACATCACGAACCCGCACTGGATCTACCCGGGCAACCTCGTCCGGTTCTACCCGTCCGCCGAGGAGGCGCCGGCGCGCGTCGAGCCCGTCGCCGCCGCGGAGGAGCCGGAGCCGGAGCCGGTCCGCGAGCTCGAGGACTTCTCGAAGGCGGACCTGAGGGGGCCCGCCTCGGCCGACGAGTCGGACGCGGTCGCGGTGTCCGGCCCGTACAAGATCGCCTACGTGCCGCCGAGGTCGCGATGGGCGCAGCACGACACGTTCGTCACCCCGCGCGAGCTGGCCGAGTCGGGCGCGATCACCGCCGCGTTCGAGGAGAAGATCATGCTCTCGAGCCAGGATCGCGCCTACGCGAGGTTCGCGGGCAGGACGGACGTCAAGGCCGGCGAGACCTACGTCGTCTACAAGACCGAGCGCCCCATCTACCACCCGGACACGCGGGAGCTCTGGGGATACCAGTCCGTCGTGCTCGGCTCGGCGAAGGTCGTCGCGGTCGAGGAGAAGGCCGCGACGCTCGTCATCCAGCAGTCCTTCGACAGCATCGAGCGCGGCGCCCTCCTCGGGCCCTGGACCGAGAAGACGTACCGCGCGGTCGCCCGCCGGCCGAACCGCCAGGCGCTCGACGGCAAGGTCATCGCGACGCGGACCGACGTCGTCACCGTCGTCGGCGAGCACCACGTCGTCTTCGTGGACCGCGGCTCGAGGGACGGGGTCGAGGAGGGGAACGTCTTCACCGTCATCCGCTCGGGGGACCTCTACGGCAAGGACCCGTACCAGCCGCCCTGGGATCCGTCGCTGCCCAAGGAGGACGTCGGGAACCTGCTCGTCATCGACGTGAAGGAGCGCGCGTCGGCCGCCCTCGTCACCCGGAGCCTCAAGGAGCTCGTGGTCGGCGACCGGGTCGAGATGAGGGCCGAGGGCGCCGGATCCGGCGGTAAATAGCGGCAATTTCGGTACGTCTCCTGCACGCCCCGGCAGGGCGGCGGCTTGACCCCGTGTCACCCCGCCGGTATATGCCGCCGTTTCATGGAGGCCGCGCGAACCATCCGGCCGGGCGACGGCCCGTACCCTGCCGCGCTCGCGCGCGTCGCGGACCGCCCGGGCGAGCTGCGGCTCGTCGGCTCGCTCGGGGCGCCGCGGGCGCGAGTCGCCGTCGTCGGCGCGCGGCGCACCGACGAGTACGGCGCCGACGTGGCGCGCGAGCTCGCCGCCGGGCTCGCCGCGGCCGGCGTGTCGGTGGTGTCCGGCGGCGCCCTCGGCGTGGACGCGGCGGCGCACGAGGGCGCGCTCGCCGCGGGCGGCCACACCGTCGCCGTGCTCGGGACGGGCGTCGACGTCGCGTACCCCGCGGAGCACCGCGACCTGTTCGAGCGGATCGTCGCCGCGGGCGGGGCGCTCCTCTCGGAGCAGCCGGACGGGACGCCGGGGTTCAGGTCGAACTTCCCGGCGCGGAACCGGATCGTCTCCGGGATGTCCTCCGCGGTCGTGGTGGTGCGCGCCGGCGAGCGGAGCGGCGCGCTCGTCACCGCCGCGCGGGCGCGTTCCCAGGGCGTGCCCGTCCTCGCCGTGCCCGGCGACGTGCGCGATCCGCTCTCGGCGGGGACGACGCGGCTCCTCCGCGAGGGAGCTCGCGTCGCGGCCTCCGCCGGGGACGTGCTCGCCGCGATCGGGATCGCCCCCGCCGCGGACGGCGCGCCCCGCCAGGCGGAGCTCCCCGCGCTCGGCGCCGCCGAGTCCGCGCTGCTCTCCGCGCTCGCGCGGCGGCCGCGGCACGCGGGCGAGGTCGCCCGCGCGGCGGGGCTCGCGCCGGGGCCCGCGCTCGCGGGGCTCCTCGCGCTGGAGATCCAAGGGTTGTGCGAGCAGCGCCCGGGCCACTACTTTCTGCGCCGGACCTAGGGGACACGGATGGCCAAAGCGAGGACCGACACCGCCGGGGAGGCGAAGGTCGCGACGAAGGTCGCGAAGAAACCCGGCAAGGCTGCGGCCGCGGCGGGGACCGCCGCGCCGAAGCGCGCCGGGCGCGCCCCCAGGGCGGGGAACGGGCCGAGCCTCGTCATCGTCGAGTCGCCGGCGAAGGCGAAGACCATCAAGAAGTACCTGGGCCGGTCCTTCGACGTGCGGGCGTCGGTGGGCCACGTGAAGGACCTGCCGAAGTCGAAGATGGGCGTCGACATCGAGGGCGGGTCGTTCGAGCCCGAGTACGACGTCATCAAGGGCAAGGCGAAGGTCCTCTCCGAGATCAAGCGCGCGGCCCGCGGCGCCGACAAGGTCTTCCTCGCGACCGACCCGGATCGCGAGGGCGAGGCCATCGCCTGGCACATCGCCGAGGAGCTCGGCGCGGGCGGCGGCGACGCGCGGGTGCGCCGCGTCCTCTTCAACGAGATCACCAAGGCGGCGATCCAGAAGGCGATCGAGCAGCCGATCGACCTCGACCGCCGGAAGTTCGACTCGCAGCAGGCGCGGCGGATCCTCGACCGGATCGTCGGCTACCAGATCAGCCCGCTGCTCTGGGACAACGTCCGCCGCGGCCTCTCCGCCGGGCGCGTGCAGTCCGTCGCCGTGCGGCTCGTCGTGGAGCGCGAGCGGGAGATCGAGGCCTTCAAGCCGGAGGAGTACTGGACGCTCGACGCCGACCTCGCCGCGGCGCTGCCGCCGGAGTTCACCGCGAAGCTCTGGAGGGTGGACGGGCAGAAGGCGGACCTCAGGGACGAGGCGACCACGAAGGCGCTCGCGGCCGAGCTGGAGCAGGCGCCGTTCTCGGTCGTCGGCGTGGAGCGCAAGGAGCGGCGCCGGAACCCGCCGCCGCCGTTCACGACCGCGAAGCTCCAGCAGGAGGCGGCGAACCGCCTCGGCTTCACCGCGAAGAAGACGATGACGCTCGCGCAGCGCCTGTACGAGGGCGTCGAGCTCGGCGAGGAGACGGTCGGCCTCATCACGTACATGCGCACCGACTCCGTGCGGCTCTCGACCGAGGCGGTGGACGCGGCGCGGGCCCACGTCGCCGAGCGGTACGGCAAGGACCACCTGCCCGAGCAGCCCAACGTCTTCAAGACGAAGGCGAAGTCGGCGCAGGACGCGCACGAGGCGATCCGGCCGACGAACCTCGAGTGGACGCCCGAGCGCGTCGCGCCGTTCTTCGAGGCGATCGGCGAGCGCGACATGCAGCGGCTGTACGAGCTCATCTGGGATCGCTTCGTCGCGTGCCAGATGGTGCCCGCGATCTACGACCAGACCGCCGCGGACATCTCCGCCGGGCGCGCGACGTTCCGCGCGACCGGCTCGATCCTCAAGTTCCCCGGCTACCTCGCCGTGTACGGCGCGAAGCCGCCGGAGGAGGAGGCGGGCGCGGAGGAGGAGAAGCCGGAGAACGGCAACGGCGATCGCGAGCCGGAGAAGCGGAACGAGGAGCGGCAGCTCCCGCCGCTCGAGGCGGGGATGCCGCTCCAGCTCCGCCAGCTCCACCCCGAGCAGCACTTCACGCAGCCGCCGCCGCGCTACAACGAGTCCTCGCTCGTGAAGGAGCTGGAGCAGCGCGGCATCGGCCGACCCTCCACCTACGCCGCGATCCTCGAGACGATCCAGGAGAAGGGGTACGTCGAGAAGGTGGAGAAGAGCTTCAAGCCGACCCACCTCGGCCTCCTCGTCACGGACGAGCTCGTCCGCGCCTTCCCGCGCGAGATGGACGTGGCGTTCACGGCGGGGATGGAGGAGAAGCTCGACGAGATCGAGGACGGCAACGCCGGCTGGCAGGCGGTGCTGAAGGACTTCTACGCGACGTTCAGCGAGGACCTCGCCGCCGCGAAGAAGAACATGCGCAACGTCAAGCGGCAGGAGATCGAGACCGACCTGGCCTGCGAGAAGTGCGGCGAGCGCAAGATGGTGATCAAGTGGGGGCGCAACGGCGAGTTCCTCGCCTGCCCCGGCTACCCGGAGTGCCGGAACACGATGAACTTCCGGCGCGAGGACGGGAGGATCGTCCCCGAGAAGGAGGAGGACGTCCCCGTCGACGAGAAGTGCCCGGAGTGCGGCGCGGCGATGGTGATGAAGCGCGGCCGCTTCGGCCGGTTCCTCGCCTGCACGCGGTACCCGGAGTGCAAGGGCACCAGGCCGGTGTCGATCGGCGTGACCTGCCCGAAGGGCTGCGGCGGTTACGTGAGCGAGAAGCGCTCGCGGCGCGGCCGGACGTTCTACGGCTGCTCGTCGTACCCGAAGTGCGACTTCGTGGCCTGGGATCGCCCGCGGAACGAGACCTGCCCGACCTGCGGCAGCGCCTACCTGCTCGACAAGTACTCGAAGCGGACCGGCCCGTTCGTCGCCTGCCCGAACAAGGAGTGCGGGTACCGGCGCGAGGCGCCGCAGCAGCAGAGCGCGTAGCGCGTCGGGGCGAGGTCGGGGTCGAGGTCCTTCGGCGAAAAGTGCCTCGCCCGGAGATGGGGGCGGCCTTGACCTCCGCACGGGCTGCTGGTAACAAAAATCCCTGTTCATTCGCGGACGTCGCGCACACCGTGCGCGCGTTCCCCACTGCAAGCGCCTCGAGGGACCGATGATCCAGACGCTGGCCGAGTTCTTCAAGGAGGGCGGCCCGTTCATGTTCGTGAACGTGGCGACGAGCGCCGTCGCGATCGCGATGATCCTCGAGCGGATCCTCGTCCTCGCGTTCCGGCTCAACCTGAACGCCGGCCCCTTCATGGAGCAGGTCCAGAAGCTGGTGCTGTCCGGGAACGTGGATCGCGCCGTGAAGCTGTGCGGCGCCGCGCCGAACGCGGCGCTCGCGAAGGTCGTGCGCGCGGGCCTCACCCGCGCGAGCAAGGGCGAGCAGGAGGTGGCGCGGGCGCTCGAGGAGGCGGTCCTCGAGGTGACGCCCGCGATCACGAAGCGGATCCCGCCGCTCTGGTCGCTCGCGAACATCGCGACGCTCGTCGGCCTCGTCGGCACGATCGTCGGCCTCATCGGCACGTTCCGCTCGCTCGGCGCGGCCAGCCCCGAGATGAAGCAGCTCATGCTCTCGAAGGGCATCGCCGAGGCGATGAACAACACCGCGTTCGGCCTCACCATCGCGGTGGTCTGCATCGTCGCCCACCTGATGCTGTCCTCGAAGGCGAAGACGATGGTCGAGGAGATCGAGTACAACGCGCTCCGGCTCGAGAACCTCCTCTCCCGCCGCGGCGGCGAGACGAGCGCGCTCGAGAACGCCGGCTAGGCGGTCCCGCGGAGCGAGCCGATGCGGCGCAGGATCCGGGACGAGGAGCACGCGGGCGAGCTCAACATCGTCCCGTACCTCGACGTCGTGGTGAACCTCGTCATGTTCATGCTGCTCAGCATGACCGGGCTCATCGCGCTCGGCGTGGTGAACGTCTCCGCCCCGAAGATCGGCGGCGACGCGGCCGCCCAGGCCGCGCCCGCGGACCAGCCGAAGCTGCTGCTCACCGTCGCCATCGCGAAGACCGGCTTCTACGTCGCCGGCGCGGGCGGCGTGCTCGGCGCGGACGCCGCGGCTCCGGACGCGACGCGCCCGCCCACCATCCCGCTGCGCGACGGCAAGTACGACTACGCCGCCCTCGGCGAGCAGATGCGGGCGATCAAGGACAAGTTCCCGACCGAGACGGCGGTGATCCTCTCCGCGGACCCGGACGTCGTCTACGACGTCCTCATCCAGACGATGGACGCGTGCCGCGAGATCACCGTGAAGAACCCCGACGGCTCCTCCGAGCGCCGGGCCCTGTTCTTCGACGTGTCGCTGTCGTTCATGGGGTGAGCCGATGGCCGCGACCGCCCCCACGCCCGAGCAGCTCCAGCGCGCGAAGGAGGCCCGCGCCTACCGCAAGGCCCGGCGCAAGGCGCGCGAGGCAGCCGGCGAGATCAAGGAGCTCAACATCGTCGCGATGATGGACATGATGACCATCATCCTCGTGTTCCTCCTCAAGTCGTACCAGACCTCCGCGATCAACGTGAACATGAGCCAGGACCTCGCGATCCCGGCCTCGACCACCCAGCTCCGCCCGCAGGAGAACATCACCGTCACCGTCTCGATGCGGGAGGTGGCGGTGAACGAGCGCCGCGTGCTCGACGTGCAGGGCGGCCTCATCCCCGCCGCGGCGAAGGAGGGCGGGCGCCCCGACGCCTTCTACGTCGGCGTCGTCTACGACGCGCTGAAGCGCGAGGTCGACAAGCAGAAGTACATCGCCCAGTACAACAAGGACGCGCCGTTCACGGGGCGCGTGAACGTCGTCGCCGACAAGAAGATCCCGTACCGGACGCTCATGGAGGTCCTGTACACCGCCGGCCAGGCGGAGCTCGGCGAGTACAAGTTCATGGTGCTGAAGAACGAGTGACGGGTCCGGCGGCCCGGCACGGGAGAAGACGAGGCCGGCCCGCGCCGGCCTCGTGGCTTCCCGGGAGCGAGCCGGCCGCGTCAGATCGACGGCGGCTCGCCCACCACCGCGCCCGGGCCGCGCTCGCGGCGCGTCGCGCACTCGGTGCAGAGGAGCGCGTAGGGCAGCGCCTTCAGCCGGCGCGGATCGATGTCCTGGTCGCAGTCGGTGCAGACGCCGTACTCGCCGGCCTCGAGCCGCGCCAGCGCGGCGTCGATCTGGGTGATCTCGCGGCGCTGCGTCTCGCCGAGCCGCGCGAGGGTGAACGCCTCGTGCTCCGTCTGGGCGCCCTCCTCGAACTCCGGGTCGCGCTCGGCCGCGCGCAGCGCGTCCAGCTCCGCCGCGGCGCGCTGCGTCGTCTGCAGGATCGCGCGGCGCCGCCTCTGCAGGTCGGCACGGATCGCGTCGGCAGTCATCTCGGGCACGTTGCGTTCCCTTTCCCGGGGCGATAAAGGACCGGCCCTCGCCGGTTCCGTCGAATGTGCGCACCCCGGCGCATGGCCGCCACGACGACGGGACCCACGAGGACAACGGTAAGCGCCTGGCCGCCCGGACGCCACCCCGGGGCCGGCACCGGAGCGGGTACACGCCTTGGGAGCTTGCGTTTCCATCGTCGGCGGAGGGCTCGCGGGCACCGAGGCCGCGTGGCGGCTGGCGCGCGCGGGCGTCGACGTCGAGCTGCGCGAGATGAAGCCGGGGCGCCGCTCCCCGGCGCACGCGCACGACGGCCTCGCGGAGCTCGTCTGCTCGAACTCGCTCCGCTCCGACAACCCCCTCAACGCCGTCGGGCTCCTCCACGAGGAGCTGCGCCGGCTCGGGAGCCTGGTCCTCGCGGCGGCCGACGAGGCGCGCGTCCCGGCCGGGGACGCCCTCGCGGTCGACCGCGAGCGGTTCAGCGCGATCGTGACGGGGCGCGTCGAGGCGCACCCGCGCATCCGCGTCGTGCGGCAGGAGGTCGGGGCGCTCCCGGCGCCGCCCGGGCTCGCGCTCGTCGCGACCGGTCCGCTCACCTCCGACGCGCTCGCGGCCGAGCTCGCCGCGCTCGCCGGCGCGCGGCTCCACTTCTACGACGCGATCGCGCCCATCGTGGCGGCCGACTCGATCGACATGACGGTCGCGTACGCGCGGTCGCGGTACGGGAAGGGGAGCGGGGACGACTACCTGAACCTGCCCTTCGACGAGGGCCAGTACCGCGCGTTCGTCGCGGCGCTGCTCGCGGGCGAGCAGGTCGCGCCGCACGGGTTCGAGGAGCCGCGCTACTTCGAGGGCTGCCTGCCGATCGAGGTCATGGCGGAGCGCGGGCCGGAGGTGCTCGCGCACGGCCCCATGAAGCCGGTCGGGCTCGAGGACCCGCGCACCGGGAGGCGGCCCCACGCCGTGGTCCAGCTCCGGCGCGAGGACCGGGCCGGCACCGCGTGGAACCTCGTCGGCTTCCAGACGCGCCTCACCTGGCCCGAGCAGCGCCGCATCTTCCGGACCTTCGTGCCGGGCCTCGCGGGCGCCGAGTTCCTCCGGCTCGGGCAGGTGCACCGGAACACGTTCGTGGAGGCGCCGCGCGTGCTCGCGCCCGACCTCTCCTTCCGCGCGCGGCCGCACCTGTTCCTGGCCGGGCAGATCGCCGGGGTGGAGGGGTACGTCGAGTCCGCCGCGTGCGGCCACCTCGCGGCGCGCGCCATCCTCGACCGGCTGGCGGGGCGGCCGTTCGCGCCGCCGCCGGCGGGCACGGCGATGGGCGCCCTGCACCGGCACCTCACCGGCGAGGCCCACCCTCCGGGGTACGATTACCAGCCGACGAACGTCGTGTTCGCCCTGTTCCCGCCCGTCCCCGGGCGTCACCGGGGGAAGGCCGCCCGCAAGGAGGCGTACGTGCTGCGGGCGCGAAAGGAGATCGAGCGGTGGATCGACCCCGAGATCGAGGCCGCGGCGGCCGGCGCGTGAGCGCCCTGGCCCGCGCGGCGACCGTCGTCGCCCTCGCGTTCGCCGCCGGGTGCGGCCGGAAGGAGGCCGCGCCCGCCGGGCTCGGGCGGCCGGCGTTCCAGGGCCCGGTGCGCGCGCTCTCGGCGTCGCCGGACGGCGCCTGGCTCGCGTTCCTCGACGGCTGCGCCGAGGTGAAGGGCCAGGCGCTGCCCCCCCAGACGGCGAGCTGCGACCTGCGGGTCGTCGCGGCCGCCCCGGGCGGCGCCGCGCGCAGGCTCGCCTCGGCGGTGACGACGCTGCCGCACGCGCTCGCGTGGACGCCGGCGGGCGGGCTCGTGGCGCTCGCCTCGTACGAGGTGCCCACGGCGAGCGGCGCGCTCGTCGCGTGGGAGGGCGGCGAGCCGCGCACGCTCGCGGCCGGGGGCGTGACGTTCCACGGCGTGGGGCCGCGCGGCGAGGTGGCGTGGGTGGAGGGCGGCCGCCTGCGCGTGCTCGTCCCCGGCGAGCCGGCGCCGCGCGACGTCGCGGGCGCGGACGCGGTGGCGAGCTTCGACCTCGCGCCGGGCGACGCGTGCGGCGCGGGCGCCGCGGGGGTCCGGCTCTTCGCGCGGCGCGTCTACGCCGCCGGCGGCCAGCTCCTCGCGGCGGGGTGCGACCTGCGCGAGGCGCGGCCGTTCGAGAAGGGACAGGTCGGCGAGTACGGGTTCGCGCCCTCCGACGCCGCGTTCGCCTACACCGTGCAGGGGCGCGACGGCGCCGAGCTCAAGCTCGTGCTGGCGGGCGCGCCTCCGGCGACGGTCGGCCGCGGCGCACAGGCGTTCGCGTTCGCCCCGGACGGCAAGACGCTCGCGTTCGTCGCCGACGTCGTGCCCGGCAAGCAGGGGAACCTGTACCTCGCGACGCCCGGGCGCCCGGCGAAGCGCGTGGCCCGGGAGGTGGGCGAGCTCCGCTGGGCCGCGAGGGCGCCGCGCGTCGCGTGGCTCGAGCGGTACGACCCGCGCGTCCGCGCCGGCGCGCTCGGCGCGGGCGGGCCGGGGCTCGCGCCGCGCACGTTGGCGCCGAACGTCTCGGACCTCGAGATCTCGCCCGACGGCGAGCACCTCGCGTTCCTGCAGCACACGACCCGGGGCGGGTACTCGGTGGATCTCGCGCTCGCCCACCTGTCCTCGCCGCCCGACGCGAAGCCGGTCGCGGTCGCCCAGGGCGTGTTCGGGTTCGCGTTCTCCCCGGACGGCGCCTGGCTCTACTACCGGACCCGGTGCATCCGGAACGCCGAGGCGTGCGACCTCGAGCGCGTGCCGGCGACGGGGCTGCCGTCGGGCGCGGCCCCGGAGCGGATCGCGGAGGGCGTGAAGAGCTTCGAGTTCGACCCGCGCGATCCGGGGCGCCTCCTCGTGACGTGGCAGCGCAAGGACATGGTGGCGCTCGACGTCGCGGTGTGGGAGCGCGGGGGGCTCACGTCGGTGGACACGGCGGTGCTGCCCGGGTCGGCCCGGTTCCTCGGGCCGGACTCGCGGCGGGTCGCGTACGTCGTGGCGCACCCGAAGCGGCAGGGGGTGTACGTGGCGGAGCTGCCGAGGTAGGGGACCCGAACGCGACCGCGGCCCGCCCCCGAGCGCGACCGCGACGCGATCTCGACCGCCGCCGTCGTCAGTGCCCGAACCGGGCGCGGAGGCGGTCCGCGACGCGCGGCAGGTCCTCGCGCTCCTTCACCGGCTCGAACCGCGTCGTCGCCGGGTCGTCGCGCGGGACCTCGAGGAACCGGCTCGGGAAGCCCGCGCGGCCGTCCGGGCCCGCGAGGGCGGTGATCTCGCCGGTGACCTGCTCGAGCTGGAGCACCGGCCGGCCGCCAACCTCCTTCCGCGCGACGCGCCAGGGGAGGGGGACCTCGCGCGCGAGGATGGCGCGCAGGTCGAAGGCGATGTTGTTCGTCGAGATGAGGGGGTGGCGCTCGGGATCGACCTGCTCGACGAGCTGCACCCGGTCGCCGACCCGCACCGGCGCCGCGCCGGCGTCGAGCTTGCCGGAGGGGCCGCGGCGCGCGGTCACCTCGACGGTCACCGCGCCGCCGAGCGCGAGGTGCGCCCCGATCACGACCGCGTCGAGCGTCGCGGCGAGGTTGTCCACGTTCGAGAAGTAGAGGACCCGGACGCCGCGCGCGGCGAGCACGGCTCCCGCCCCGCCCTCGCGCAGCGCGCGGAAGAAGTCACCGTGCCCCGCCGGGGCGAGCGACGGCGTCCCGTCCGGCTCGAGGGCGGGCTCGAGCTCGGCCGTGAGCCGCGGCAGCATCCGCTGCGCGAACACGAGCACGTCCGGCTCGGAGCGGACCCGCTCGAGGATCGCGCCGTGCGTGAGCGGCGAGGTCATGATCGCGAGCGGGACGGCGCGTCCCATCGCGGCCCGGCGCGCGTCCTCGAGCTTCAGGTCGAGGAAGGTCCGGCCGCCGAGCACCGGCACGAGCGCCTTCACCGCGCCGCCGAAGCGCGTCCCCGCGCCGCCCGCGACGACCGCGCTCGCGACCCGGCCCCGCCGCAGGGCCTCCTCGCCGAGCGCGGCGAACCGCGCGTGGCGCTCGGTCGAGGGCCCGGGCCAGGGCTCGACGTCGCCCGCCCGCAGCGGGGCGGCGTCGGGCTGGCGCGTCTCGAGCGTTCCCGCGCGGAGGCGGCGCACCAGCGCCTCGAAGGAGTCGTCCCACGGGCGCGCCTCGCCGTGCGGGTGCTGCTGCGGATCCGTGTCTTCCACGCCGGCAAGCTTGCGATCCCGTTCCTGGGAGGCAAACGCCGCCGGGCCTGCGAGGCCCCACCTCCCCCGACCGCCGGTCCGTTGAGCGCGGGGCGCCCGGTCCGTACACTCTGCGCTCCCCGCCCCGCATGCCTCCCCCCCGGGCCCTCGCACGACCGACGCTGCTCGAGCCGGTGCGCTCGGCCCCTCCGCCGCCGCGCCTGCGCGTCGCCCGGGCGGGGCCCCGGTCGCCGCTCCACCGGTCGCTGCGGGCCTCCACGGCCGAGGGGATCGCGGCCGAGGTCGTGGGGGCCGCGACGAGCACGGCGGTGATCACCGCGTGGGCGCTCCACCTCGGCTGCGGCGCCGCGCTCATCGCGGTGCTCGGCGCGATGCCGTTCCTCGCCCACGTCCTGCAGCTCCCCGCGGCCGTGCTCACGGGCCGCCACGGCGCTCGCCGCGTCGCGCTCATGGCCGTGGCGATCTCGCGCCAGGCGTACCTCCCGCTCGTGGCGCTCCCGTTCCTGCCCGTCTCGCCCGGCGCCGCGCGCGCGGCGCTGCTCGGGGCGGCCGCGCTGCATCACGGCGTCGGCATCTTCTGCAACAACGGCTGGGTCGCGTGGATGGGCGAGATCGTCCCCGTGCGTCTCCGCGGGCGCTACTTCGGCCGCCGGACGGGGACGACGACGCTCGCGGCGGCGCTCGCCGGGCTCGCGATCGGCGCCGTGCTCGATCGCTCTCCGGGCGGGCGCGCGGCGACGCTCTCGGCGCTCGCGGCCGTGACGTGCCTCGCCGGCGCGGCGAGCACCGCGATCATGGCCCGCCAGCACGGGGGCCGCGCGCCTGGCGGCGCCGGCGCGCGTCCGTCGCTGCGCGCGGTGCTGCGCGTCCGGGGACCGCGCCGGTGGGCGCTCCTCCAGGCGACCTGCGGCCTCGCGTCGGGGCTCGCCGTGCCGTTCTTCGGGGTGTTCGTGCTCCGCGACCGCGCCCTCGGGTTCGCGTTCCTCGCCGCGTACGGCGCGATCGCCGCGATCGCGCGGACCGTGGCGGCGCCGGCGTGGGGACGCCGGATGGACCGGGCGGGCGGCGCGCGCGCCGTGATCGTCGCGGGGAACGCGCTCGCGGTCGCGGGCCCCATCCTCTGGATCGCGTCCGCGCGCGCCGGCGCGGCGCTGCTCCTCGTCGAGGGGGCGCTCGGGGGGATCGCCGCCGCCGCCACCGGCGTCGCGGGGCTCGTGTTCCCGCTCTCGCTCTGCGACGACGCGACGCGCCCGGCGCACCACGCGGTCTTCGCGCTCTCGGGCGGCCTCGCGTTCGGCGGGGGCGCGGCGATCGGCGCCGCGCTCGCCGCCGCGGCGCCGGAGGCGGTGCTCGCCGGACCGTTCGCGGTGCCGTTCGCGGCGTGCGCCGCGCTCCGGGCCGTCGCGGTGATCCTGTCGCGCCGCTTGCCGGAGGATCGCCCGGCGGCGCGGTGAGTCGGGCGCGCGGGGGCCGACGGCGACCGCGACCGCGACCTCGAGCTCGACCGCGACCCCGACCGCGACCGCGACCTCGACCTCGACCTCGACCTCGACCGCGACCACGACCGCGACCGCGACCGCGACCGCGACCTCGACCTCGACCACGACCGCGACCGCGACCGCGACCCCGACCCCGACCCCGACCCCCGCCGAAACCTCGCGCTGCGCCGCGTGCGGTGGCACGCTCGCCCGGGGATGGCCGTGGACCCGACGACCCTGCCGCCGGTGGTGCGGCGCTTCGCCGCGTATCTCGAGGCCGAGCGCCGCGCGTCGCCGCACACGGTGAACGCGTACCTCGGCGACCTCGCGCAGTACGCGGCGTACCTCGCGAAGGCGGGCGCCGCGATCGTGCCCTCGTCGCCGGCGCTCGTCCGCGCCTTCGTCGCGCGCGCGGCGGGCACGTCCGGCCCGGCGAGCCTCGGCCGGAAGCTCTCGACGCTCCGCACCTTCTACGGCTTCCTCGTGCGCGAGGGGCTCGCCCCCGGGAACCCGGCGCGGGCGGTGACGAGCCCGCGGCGGCCGAAGCGGCTGCCGGAGGTGCTGCCCGAGGCGGAGGTCGCGGTCCTCGTCGAGGCGCCCGCCGCCGAGCCGGGGGCGCTCGCCCTCCGCGACCGCGCGTTCCTCGAGCTGCTCTACGCGAGCGGGCTGCGCGTCTCCGAGCTGACCGGCCTCGACGTGGGAGACCTCGACCTCGCGAGGGGGCTCGTGCGGGTCGTCGGCAAGCGACGCAAGGAGCGGATCGTGCCCTTCGGCCGGGCCGCGGACGAGGCGCTCCGGCGCTGGCTCGCGGAGGGGCGGCGCGCGCTCGCCGGGCCCGCCTCCGGGCCGGCGCTCTTCCTGAACCACAGGGGCGGGCGGCTCACGCAGCGATCGATCGCCCGCCGGCTGGAGCGCTGGGTCCTCGCGGCCGGGCTGCCGCGCCACGTCCACCCTCACGTCCTCCGCCACTGCTTCGCGACGCACCTGCTCGGGAACGGCGCCGATCTGCGCGGGATCCAGGAGCTGCTCGGGCACGCGTCGCTGTCGACGACCCAGCGGTACACCCACGTCGACTGGAAGCGGCTCGCGGAGGTGTACGACCGGGCGCATCCTCGCGCGAAGCGCGCGTGAACGGTCGGGGTCGAGGTCGCGGCCCCCTCCGTCGTTGCCCCCGGCCGCCGCCCGCGCTACCCATCGTGGATGCCCGAGCTCCACGGAACGACGGTCCTCTGCGTCCGCCGCGACGGGAAGGTCGTGATGGCCGGCGACGGCCAGGTCACGATGGACAAGACCGTCATGAAGTCCACCGCGAGGAAGGTGCGGCGGCTCGCCGAGGGGGCGGTCCTCGCCGGGTTCGCCGGCGCGACCGCCGACGCCTTCCAGCTCTTCGAGCTGTTCGAGAAGAAGCTGAAGGAGCACGCTCGATCGCTGCCGCGCGCCGCCGTCGAGCTCGCGAAGCAGTGGCGGACGGACAAGCTGCTGCGCCGCCTCGAGGCGCTGCTCGTCGTCGCCGACCGCGAGCACGTCCTCGTCCTCTCCGGCGCGGGCGACGTGATCGAGCCCGACGCGGTCGCCGGCGGCGGCGCCGTCGCGATCGGCTCGGGGGGCCCGTACGCGCTCGCCGCCGCGCGGGCGCTCCTCGCGCACTCGAGCCTCGGCGCCCGGCAGGTCGCGGAGGAGGCGATGCGGATCGCGGCGGACATCTGCATCTACACGAACGCGAACGTCACGGTGGAGGAGCTGTGAAGGCCCAGGACCTGGCGCCGAGGGAGATCGTCGCCGAGCTCGACCGGTACGTGGTCGGGCAGGCGCAGGCGAAGCGCGCGGTCGCGATCGCGCTGCGGAACCGCTGGCGCCGCCAGAAGGTGGCGCCGGAGCTGCGCGACGAGATCCTCCCGAAGAACATCGTGATGATCGGGCCCACCGGCGTCGGCAAGACCGAGATCGCGCGCCGCCTGGCGCGGCTCGCCGGCGCGCCGTTCGTGAAGGTCGAGGCCTCCAAGTTCACCGAGGTCGGCTACGTCGGCCGCGACGTGGACTCGATGATCCGGGACCTCGTCGAGGCCGCGGTGAAGCTCGTGAAGGAGGAGGAGATGGAGAAGCTCCGCGAGCGCGCGCGCGAGGCCGCGGAGGAGAAGGTGCTCGACGCGCTCGGCTACGGCTCGGGGTTCGGCCTCGGCTTCCGCAGCGCCGTGTCGCGCGTGGCGGGCCGGGAGCCGGAGCCGGAGCACGCGGCGCAACCGGGCGGGCGCGAGAAGGCCCGGGCGCAGCTCCGGGCGGGGACGCTCGACGACGAGCCCATCGAGATCGAGGTGACCGAGCGGCCGGTGGCGACGATGCCGTTCATGGCCCCCGGCATGGAGGACATGGCGCAGGGGATCCAGGACATGATGCAGTCGATCGGGAACAACCCGATCGTCTCGATGCTGGGCGGCGGTCCGAAGAAGCGGAAGCGGAAGGTGAAGGTGAAGGAGGCGCTCGAGGTCCTGGCGCAGGAGGAGGCCTCCCGGATGGTGGACATGGAGCGCGTCGTCCGCGAGGCGCTCGACCGCGCCCAGAACGCCGGGATCGTGTTCATCGACGAGATCGACAAGATCGCCGGGCGCGACCAGGGGCACGGCCCCGACGTGTCGCGCGGCGGCGTGCAGCGCGACCTGCTCCCCATCGTCGAGGGCTCCAACGTCAACACGAAGTACGGCGTGGTGAAGACCGACCACGTGCTCTTCATCGCCGCCGGGGCGTTCCACGTGTCGAAGGTGTCCGACCTCATCCCCGAGCTGCAGGGGCGCTTCCCGATCCGCGTGGAGCTCGAGCCGCTCTCCCGCGCCGATCTCGTCCGCATCCTGAAGGAGCCCCGCAGCTCGCTCGTCCGCCAGTACACGGCGCTGCTCGCGACCGAGGGCGTGGACGTGCAGTTCCGCGACGACGCGATCGAGGAGGTCGCCCGGATCGCCGCGGAGGTGAACGAGCGCATGGAGAACATCGGCGCGCGTCGGCTCCACACCGTGATGGAGCGGCTCCTCGACGAGATCTCGTTCGGCGCGGGCGAGCTGCGCGGCCAGCGCATCGTGGTGGACGCGGCCTACGTGAAGCAGCGGCTCGAGGGCATCGCGACGGACGAGGACCTCTCCCGCTACATCCTCTGAGAGCGGCGGCCCGGCCCGGCGCCACGTGCTATAAGCGCCGCATGACGCAAGACGCGATCGTGCGCAGGGCGCAGGCGGTCCTCACCCCGAACTACCGGCAGGCGCCGGTGGTGCTCGCGCGGGGCGAGGGGAGCCGCGTCTGGGACGCCGACGGCAAGGAGTACCTGGACTGCATCGCGGGGATCGCCACGGTGGCGCTCGGCCACTGCAACCCCGCCCTCGTGCGCGCGCTCGACGAGCAGGCGCGCACCCTCTGGCACGTGTCGAACCTCTTCTACAACCCGCGCGCGGTGGAGCTCGCGGAGGCGCTCGCCGGCACGACGACCTGGGCGAGGCGCGTCTTCCTCTGCAACAGCGGCGCGGAGTCGAACGAGGCGATGCTCAAGCTCGCCCGGAAGTTCCACGCGGACGCCGGCCACCCGGAGCGGAGCGAGATCGTCGCGTGCGAGAACTCGTTCCACGGCCGGACGATGTTCGCGCTGTCCACCACCGGGCAACCCAAGTACCACCACGGCTTCGAGCCGCTCGTGCCGGGCGTCCGGTTCGTCCCGTACGGCGACGCCGCCGCCCTCGCGGCGGCGCTCGGCCCGCGCACGGCGGCGTTCATCGTGGAGCCGATCCAGGGCGAGGCCGGCGTGATGCCGGCGCCGCCGGGGTTCCTCGCGCGGGCGCGCGAGCTCACGCGCGAGGCGGGGGCGCTCCTGCTCTTCGACGAGGTGCAGACGGGGATGGGGCGGACCGGCCGCGTGTGGGCGCACGAGTGGGAGGGCGTGACGCCGGACGCGATGTCGTCGGCCAAGGCGCTCGCGAACGGGTACCCGATGGGCGCGATGCTCGCGACCGAGGAGCTCGGCACCCACCTCTCGCCCGGCAGCCACGCGTCCACCTTCGGCGGCAACGCGCTCGGCGCCGCGATCGCCGTCGCGGCGCTCCGCGAGATCCGCCGGGTGCTGCCCGAGGCGGAGCGGGTCTCGGCGCGCCTCTTCGAGCGCCTGCGGGCGCTCGCGACGCCGTCCGGGCGGATCGCCGGCGTCCGCGGCAAGGGGATGCTCGTCGGCGTCCTCGTCCGGGGCGTGGACGCCGGCGAGGTGGTGCGGCTCGCCCGGGAGGGCGGCCTGCTCGCGAACGCGATCGGCCCGGACGTGGTCCGGCTCGCGCCGGCGCTCACGATCACGGCGGCGGAGGCGGACCTGGCGGTCGAGCGGCTCGCGGCGGCGATCGCCGCGGCGCCCGCGAAGGGCTGAGGAGGGGCGATGGCACGCAGCGCACGGTCGAAGCGCGACTTCCTCCGCGTCAACGACCTCGAGCGGTCGGAGCTCCTCGAGCTGATCGAGCGCGCGGCGGAGTGGAAGCTCCTCGGCAAGAGCGGGCCGCTCTCGCTCCAGCGGAAGACGATCGGGCTCGTGTTCGAGAAGGCGTCCACGCGGACGCGCGTCTCGTTCGAGGTGGCGGCCTACCAGCTGGGCGGGAACGCGATGATGCTCTCGCCGCGCGACACGCAGCTCGGGCGCGGCGAGCCCATCAAGGACACCGCGCGGGTCCTCGCGCGCTACCTCGACGCGCTCGTGGTCCGCACGTTCGAGCACGAGAAGATCGAGGAGATGGCGCGGTACGCGGACGTTCCCGTCGTCAACGCGCTCACCGACGCCTCGCACCCGTGCCAGATCCTCGCCGACCTGCTCACCGTGACCGAGCGCTTCGGGGCGGACGCGCTCTCGAAGCCGGGGCTCGTCGTCGCCTGGATCGGCGACGGCAACAACATGGCGAACAGCTGGCTGGAGGCGTGCGGCCTGCTCGGCTTCGAGCTCCGGCTCGCGTGCCCGCCCGGCTACGATCCGGACCCCGCGCTGCTCGCGCGCGCGGGCGCGCGCGCGACGGTGGTCCGCTCGCCCGCCGAGGCGGCGGAGGGCGCGCACGTCCTCAACACCGACGTGTGGGCGAGCATGGGGCAGGAGGCGGAGGTGGAGGAGCGCCGCCGCCGCTTCGAGGGCTTCATCGTGGACGAGGCGCTCGTCCGCAGGGCGCGCCCGAACGCGATCGTGCTGCACTGCCTGCCCGCGCACCGGGGCGAGGAGATCACCGACGCGGTGATCGAGGGGCCGCAGTCCGCCGTGTTCGACGAGGCGGAGAACCGGCTCCACGCGCAGAAGGCGCTGCTCGAGCTCCTGCTCGTGGGGCGATGAGCGCGGCGCGCCGCTGGTCCCATGGGGTGGGGACGTTCGCGCCTGTCCCGGGCTCATGGTAGGCACTCGCGAGGGGTCGTCGCGTTGACCCCCGGCGGCGGCGGTCGCTAATCTCGAAAGGTGCCGCGGCGGCGAGGAATTCCGTGAGCGTCGATCGGCACCAGGGGGTCGAGTTGGACCAGGCCGCGCTCGCCGAGGACGTCGACATCGACCCCGAGCGGCGGCGCGCGATCCTGATCGCCGAGGCCAGCCTGGAGCGGTGGACGCACTGGGAGGCGCTCGGGATCGCGTGGAACGCGCCGGCCGCCGCCGCCAGGGAGGCGTACCTCGACCGCGTGAAGGTGTTCCACCCGGACCGCTACGCCGGCAAGCGGCTCGGGAGCTTCCGCGGCCGGCTCGAGCGCGTGTTCCGGCGGATCACCGAGGCGCGCGACGCGCTCGCCGACGAGGGCCGGCGCGCCGCGTACGCGCGGAAGACCGCGCCGGCGACGGAGTTCACGCGCCTGGAGGCGCGCCGGCTCGAGGACGAGCGGCGCGGCGAGGAGCGCCGCGCGCGGCTCGCCCGCCAGAACCCGCTCGTCGCGCGGGTCGCTCGCGTGCAGGAGCTGGTCCGGCGCGGGAAGGCCGCGATGGCCGACGGCAGGTTCTCGGCGGCCGCGAACGACCTCGGGCTCGCGATCGGGCTCGACCCGAACAACGCCGAGCTCGCCGCGCTCGCGGCCGAGGCCCGCAGGAAGGCCGGCGCCGCGAAGGCCGCCGAGCTCTACCAGAAGGGGCTCGAGGCGGAGATCGTCGGGAACGCGGCGGCGGCGCTGGAGCGGTACCGCGAGGCGCTCGAGCACGATCCCGCGAACGTCCGCGCCGCCGCCCAGGCGGCGAAGGCCGCGCTCGCGACGGGCGACCTCGCCTCCGCGCGGGCCCTCGCCGCCGCCGCGATGCGATCCGGGCCGCGCACCGGGATCGCGCACGAGGCGCTCGGGCTGGTCCTCGAGGCGGAGGGGAACAGGAAGGAGGCACGGAGGGCGCTCGAGCGCGCGGTCGAGCTGGATCCCGGCCTCGACTCGGCGAAGCAGCGCCTGCGCAAGCTGCGGCCGTTCGGGGGGCTGCTCGGATGAGCGACCTCGACCCGGTCATCGGGATCGACCTCGGCACCACGAACTCGGTCGTCGCCACCGTGCGCGACGGCGTGCCGCGGGTGATCCCGAACCGGAGCGGACAGCTCCTCACCCCGTCCGTCGTCGCGATCGCGAAGAACGGCCGGAAGCTGGTGGGCGCCCTCGCGAAGCGACAGGCGATCACGAACGCCGAGAACACGGTCTTCGCCGCGAAGCGGCTCATCGGGCGGCGCTGGGGGTCGAAGGAGATCGAGGACGCGCGCCGGGTGCTGCCGTACTCGCTCGCGCCCGGGCCGGAGGGGCACGACGTGCGCGTCGTGATCGCCGGCCGGACGCACCCCGTCGCCGAGATCTCCGCGATGGTGCTCGCCGAGCTCAAGGCGGACGCGGAGGCGTGGTTCGGGCGGCCGGCGCGCAGGGCGGTGATCACCGTCCCCGCCTACTTCAACGACGGGCAGCGGCAGGCGACGAAGGACGCCGGCAAGATCGCCGGGCTCGAGGTGCTGCGCATCATCAACGAGCCGACGAGCGCCGCCCTCGCCTACGGCTTCGGCCGGCAGGTCGAGAAGAAGGTGGTGGTGTTCGATCTCGGCGGCGGCACCTTCGACGTCTCGATCCTCGACATCGGCAGGAGCGTCTACGACGTCGTCGCCGTCGGCGGCGACACCTACCTCGGCGGCGAGGACTTCGACCGGCGCGTCATCGACTGGCTCACCTTCGCCTTCGCCAAGGAGAACGGGGGCGTGGACCTCCGGCAGGACAAGATGGCGCTGCAGCGGCTCCGGGACGCCGCCGAGAAGGCGAAGTGCGAGCTCTCGACGGGCCCGACGGCCTCCATCCACCTGCCGTTCCTGGCGTCCGCGGGAGAGGGGAAGGGGGCGCTCCACCTCGACAAGCAGCTCTCCCGGGAGAAGCTCGAGGAGCTGACGAAGGACCTCGTCGACCGGTGCATCGCGGTCGCGGAGAAGACGCTCAAGGACGCCGGGGTCCGCCCGGGCCAGGTCGGCGAGGTGATCCTCGTCGGCGGCATGACGCGCATGCCGCGCGTGCAGAAGGCGGTGAAGGACTTCTTCGGGAAGGAGCCGCACCGCGGCGTCCACCCGGAGGAGGTCGTCGCGCTCGGCGCCGCGATCCAGGCGCACGCGCTCACCGCGCCGGCGGTGAAGGGGCAGGAGGTGCTGCTCCTCGACGTCACGCCGCAGAACCTCGGGATCATGGTGGTGGGCGGCTACTTCCAGACCGTCATCCCGAAGAACACCACGGTGCCGACGAGCCAGACGCACCTGTTCACCACCGTCCAGGACAACCAGACCTCGGTCCGGATCGCCGTGCTGCAGGGGCACAGCGAGCGCGCCGTCGAGAACGAGCTGCTCGGCGAGTTCATCCTCGACGGGATCCGCCCGGCGCGCCGGGGCGAGGTGGAGATCGAGGTCACCTTCGAGATCAGCGCGGACGGCATCGTGGGCGTGGAGGCCCGCGACGTGGACACCGGCCAGCAGCAGTCGATCACGGTGACGGCGACCTCCGGCCTCACCGAGGACGAGCTGAAGCGGATCCTGGACGAGCAGCTCGACGACCTGCTCGAGCGGAAGGCGACCGCGGCCGAGTGGGAGGAGCGGCGCGCGCGCGCGGCCGCCGCCCTCCAGGAGATCGAGTCGCTCGTCCCGGCGGTGCACGCGGCGCTCGAGCGCACGAAGTTCGGCAAGGACGCCGTCCAGAAGGCGCAGGGCGTGCTGGCCCGCGTGCGGGCGGCGATCGAGGCGCGCGACGCGGCCGCCCTGGCGCGCGAGGAGGAGGGCCTCGATCGGACCCTCCAGCTCTTCAAGGGGCTCGCGGCGCAGGCGCCGCAGCCCGGGGACCGGTGACCCGTGGCCGGCGTCGCGGAGCTCATCGACCGGGGCATCAAGCTCTACATGGCCGGGCGCATCCGCGAGGCGCGCGAGGCGTTCCAGCTCGCCGTGGACGCCGATCCCACGAACGAGAAGGCGCGCTCGTACCTCTTGCACATCCGCGAGGCGATGCCCTCGCTGACGCCGTTCCCGGGGACGCTCCCGCCGATGCAGCCCGCGGCGATGCAGCCGCCGGGGTCGGGCGCGCCGCCCGCCGCGCGCGCGGCGGGGACGCTCCCGCCGGTGCAGCCCGCGGCGATGCAGCCGCCCGCCGCGCCGCCCGCCGGACGTCCCGCGGCGACGCTCCCCCGGCTGCAGCCCGCGGCGATGCAGCCGCCGCCGCCGCCGCCGGGCGCCGCGCCGGGCCCGTCCGCGCCGTCGCCGGCGGGGATCGCGGCGCTCGCCGCCGCGGTGGAGCTGGCGGCGCGCGAGGATCTCGGCGTGGGCGGGGACGCCGAGGGGCAGGGGGACTGGGCGCCGTCGCCGTGGGACGACGGCCCCGCCGCGCCCGCGACGATCGAGCTCGAGTCCACCGGCGGCCTCGACCTCGAGGCCGTCGCCGAGAAGTCCGACCTGCGCCCGCTCGTCCCGGAGGGCGCGCGCGCGCCCGCCGCCCCGCAGCAGCCGAAGAGCGACGTGGACGTCTGGCTCACGGCGGCGAAGGAGCTGTTCGCGCTCGGCGACTTCACCGGCTCGCTCGAGCTCATCGAGAAGATCCTCCAGGTGGACCCGGATCACGGCGAGGCGCGCGACTACCTGCGCCAGAACGAGGCCACCCTCGTGTCGATGTACGAGTCCAAGCTCGCGCCCCTGACCCGCGTCCCCCGGCTCGCGATCAAGCCGGAGGAGGTCATGTGGCTGAACCTCGATCACCGGGCCGGCTTCCTGCTCGCCCAGATCGACGGGACGGTGGACTTCGAGACGCTGTTCGCGCTCTCAGGGCTCCCCCGCCTCGACACCGCCCGGATCCTCGCGCACCTCATCGCCGAGGGCGTGGTCACGAGCTGACGCCGGGCCCGCGGCCGCCCGCTCGCCCGCCCTCCCGGCGCCCGTGGCCCCTCGGCCCGGCGGTGGCCAACGTCCGGGCGTGCGCGGGCCCTTCCACAGGAGGCGTCGCGCGTGACCGCGGCACGACCCGGCCTGGCCCAGCGGCTCCGCGCCTTCTTCGGGGCGCGGCTCTGGGAGCCCCGCCTCGCCGACCTGTCGCGCGGCCGGGCCGCCCTGTACGCGGCCGCGCGCGTCGGGGACACGCTCGTCCGAGGCTTCCTCGACACCCGGCTGAGCTTCCGGGCGGCGGCGCTCACCTACTTCACGGTCCTCTCGATCGTCCCGTTCCTGGCGTTCGCCTTCTCGGTCCTGAAGGGGTTCGGCGTCTACCGGAGCTTCGTGGTGGGGACCATCCGGCCCTACGTGGACGAGACGTTCGCGGGAAACCAGGCGCTCTACGACGCGATCGACCACATCCTGCGGTTCGTGGACGAGACCGACGTCTCGAAGCTCGGCTCGCTCGGCGTCGTCGTGCTCGCCTACGCCGCGGTGACGCTCGTCGCGAACGTGGAGGTGGCGCTCAACGCCATCTTCGGCGCGAAGGCGCGCCGGCCCCTCGTGCGCCAGGTGACGGACTACGTCACGCTGCTCGTCATCTCGCCGCTCCTCCTCCTCGCCGCGACGACGCTCTCCGCGACCGCCCAGAGCTCGCGGGCGGTGGTCCTCCTGCGCGAGCGGCTCGGGCTCGGGCCGGTGATCGACTTCGGCCTGGGCCTCGGGCCCGTCGCCTTCGTCGCCGTCGCGCTCTTCGCGATGTACGTCATCCTGCCGAACGTCCGCGTGCGGGCGTCGTCCGCCCTCCTCGGGGCGGCGATCGCGGCCCTCCTCTGGCACGCCTCGCTGGTCGTGCACGTGCAGCTGCAGATGGGCGTCGCGCGCTACAGCGCGCTCTACTCCGTCCTCGGCGCCATCCCCATCTTCCTCGTGTGGACGTACGTCTCCTGGCTCGTCGTGCTCGTCGGCGCCCGCATCGCGGCCGGGCGCCAGGACCCCGCCGATCCGCGTCGGCGGCTCCAGGCGGCGCAGGCCGACCCGGCGCTCAGGGAGCAGCTCGCGCTCGCGCTCGCGGCGGAGGTGACGCGCGACTTCGTCGGCCCGGGGCGGCGCGCCAGCGTCGACGAGCTCGCCCGCCGGCTCGAGGTGGCGCCCTCGCTCGCCGAGGAGGTGCTCGACGCGCTGGTCCGCGCGGGCGTGCTCGCGCGGGTCGTCTCCGGAGCGGCCGCCGCCTTCCTCCCGGCGCGCGACGTGGACGCGCTCCGCGCGGAGGACGTGCGCGAGGCGCTGCGGCGCGACCCCGCGGCCGAGCCGTACCGCGCGCGCGTGGAGCGCCGGCTCGACCCCCGCCTGCGGCGCCTGCTGCGGGAGCACGAGGCGCGCCAGCGGCGCTCGCCGGAGAACCTGACGCTCCGGGAGCTCGCCGCCGCGTGCGGGGGGGACGGCGAGGCCGCGGAGCGCGCCGGCGCGGCAGAGACGGCGGAGGGCGCGGGCGGCGACGACGACGGCCGCCCCGTGCTCGACGAGAAGCAGCCCGACCTGCCGCCCTGAGCGCCGGCCCCGCTCAGTTCCGGACGATGGCCGTCCAGACGCCGCGCACCACCGTCCGTCCGTGCTGGTTCGTCGTCGTGCTCGTGACCTCGAGGAAGTCGAGGTTTCCGCGCTCCTGGACGCGCGTGATCTCGCCGCTCGTGGTGAGGAGGTCGCCCGGCCGGATCGGCTCGAGGAACTCGAGGTCCTGCTCGCCGTGGACGAGCCGGAGGACGTTCAGCCCGACCTCCGGGTCGGAGCAGGCCTTCGCGAACGGCTCCATCGCGAACGTGGTCGCGAACGCCGGCGGCGCCACGATGCCGCCGTGCGGCCCCGCCCTGGCGGCGGCCTCGTCCCAGGTGAGCGGGTGCGCCTGCTCGGGCGGCGCCGAGAACACGTGGCCCGGCACGCCGCCGCCGGTCGCCGCGACGAAGTCCTTCACGTGCTGCAGGCCGACGCTGAACGCGTACGGTCCGTACCTGCGGCCCAGGTGCTTGCGGTCGATCGGCACGTCAGCTCCCCTCGATGCGCGCCTCGACCACGGCGCCCTTCAGGACCTCGTCGCCCTTCTGGTTGCGCGCCGTCACCTCGAGCCGGAGGGTGCGCCCCTCCCTCGCGACGCAGCGCCCCTGGTACGTGATGACGTCGCCGACCTGCACGGGCTTGGTGAAGCGCGCGCGGACGCGCGCGAGGCGGGCCGGGTCGCCCAGGTACGCGACGCACGCGTCGGCGAGCCACGCGTACGTGCACATGCCCTGGAGGATGACGCCCTGGTACCCGGCGGCGCGGCCGACGCTCGGGTCGATGTGGATGGGGTTGAAGTCGCCCGACGCCGCCGCGTAGTAGACGGGCCGGTACGGATCGACCTCCCGCACCGACTCGAACGTGTCGCCGACGGTGAAGTCCTCGAGCCGTTTCATGGCTTCCGTGTACGGGAGGGCGGGGCGGAGCACAAGGGCCGCGCCCCGACGAGGCCGCCGACGCGGGGCGTCAGCCGCCGCCGGCCCGGGCCTCGACGGCGTACGCGTCGCTGGAACGCCGCGGGGATTTCTGGTACGTGCGGGGGCCCATGAGCCGGATCTACAAGTCGCTCCCGCCGAAGGGCACCGCCATCGGCATCGCCTTCAGCGGCGGCCTCGACACCCGCTGCGCCGTCGCCTGGATGTCCGAGCAGGGGATGTCCGTCCACGCGTACACGGCCGACCTCGCGCAGCCGGACGAGGCGAACCCCGCGGACATCCCGCCGATCGCCCGCCAGCACGGCGCGACCAAGGCGCGGCTCGTGGACTGCCGCGACGCGATGGTCCGGGAGGGGATCGCCGCCGTCCAGTGCGGCGCGTTCCACATCTCCTCGGGCGGCAAGAAGTACTTCAACACGACGCCGCTCGGGCGCGCCGTCACCTCGACCGCCATCGTCCGCGCGATGCGCGAGGACGGCGTCCACGTCTTCGGCGACGGCTCGACGCACAAGGGCAACGACATCCAGCGGTTCTACCGCTACGGCATCCTCGTCGACCCGCAGCTCCGCATCTACAAGCCCTGGCTCGACGACGCGTTCGTCTCCGCGTTCGGCGGGCGCAAGGAGATGAGCGAGTACCTGGAGCGCCGGAGGCTGCCCTACAAGATGGGCACCGAGAAGGCCTACTCGACCGACGCGAACGTGCTCGGCGCGACGCACGAGGCGAAGGACCTCGAGCGGCTCGACACGGGCATGCGGATCGTGAACCCGATCATGGGCGTCGCGCACTGGCGCCCCGAGGTCGCGATCGCCGCCGAGGAGGTCACCGTCGCGTGGGAGCAGGGCATGCCCGTGGAGCTGAACGGCAAGCGCTTCGGCTCCTCGTACGAGCTGTTCCTCGAGGCGAACCGGATCGGCGGCCGGCACGGCCTCGGCATGAGCGACCAGATCGAGAACCGCGTGATCGACGCGAAGAGCCGCGGCGTCTACGAGGCGCCGGGCATGGCGCTCCTCCACGTCACGTACGAGCGGCTGCTCACGGCGATCCACAACGAGAACACGCTCGACCTCTACTTCTCGCAGGGCCGCCGCCTCGGGCGCCTGCTCTACGAGGGCAAGTGGTACGACCCGGAGGCGATGATGCTCCGCGAGGCCCTCACGCGCTGGATCGCGCCCGCCGTCACGGGCCAGGTGACGCTCGAGCTGCGCCGCGGCGACGACTGGACCCTCCTCGACACCAAGGCGCAGTACATGAGCTACGCACCGCACAAGCTGTCGATGGAGAAGGTCGAGGACCCGGCCTTCACGCCGGAGGACCGCATCGGCGCGCTCGAGTTGCAGAACCTGTCGGTGACGGACAACCGCGAGCTGCTCCTGCACCACCTCGACGCGGTCCGGAAGCTCGGGACCGCCCGCGGCGGGCCTGCCCTGGGCGCGTTGCTCGGGGAGGGCGACGGGGACGAGGGCTAGCCGCTCGTCGCACGTCTCCGTGAACGCGCCCGACCCCGGCTCCTCCTCGGGCGCGGGCGCGGGCGCGCGCGTTCACGGGTGGGTGTTCGGGTGCGGATCGAGGGGATCCTCGACCTCCGCCTCGAGCTCCTGCTCGCGGCGCCGCGCGTAGGTCGCCTGCACGAACTCGATGAGCCGGTCGAGGTAGCTCGTGATCGGCGGGCACTGGATGCCGGTCCCGTCGAGGAGCTCGAGCAGGTTGCGGCAGTTGTAGATGGCGAGGTGGTTCACGTACTCGATGGCCGGCCGGTGCGTCCGCGAGAGCCGCTCGAGCAACGGGAGCTGCAGGACGGCCTGGAAGAGCCGCGCCGGCACCGACACCGGCGGCAGCTTCTTCCCGGCGCGGTCCGCGATCATCTCGTACACGCGGCGCGCGGAGAGCGGCGAGGGATCGACCACGTGGACGGTGCGGCCGGCGCCGGCGGGGTTCCGGGAGATGGAGACGGCCGCGTCCACCGCGAAGTCGACCGGGACGACGTTGAGGGGCGCGACGGCGTCGCCGGGGAGCGGCAGCGGGACGGCCACCGGCGAGGCGACGAGCAGGATCGCGAGCGCGTACGGCCCCTCGAAGCGGTCGATCTCGCCCGTCCGCGAGTCGCCGACCACGATGCTCGGCCGGTAGATCGTCGCCGGCAGCTCCGCCTGCGCCCGTCGCACGAGCAGCTCCGCCTGGAACTTCGTCTCCTCGTACGGGTTGTGGAAGCGCTGCGCCATCGCCAGCTCGTCCTCGAGGATGACGCCGACCCGGTCGCCCGACACGAAGGCGGTCGAGAAGTGGTTGAGGCGGCGCAGCCGCCGGGCCGCGAGGCACAGGTCGAGGACGTTCCGGGTCCCCTCGACGTTCACGCGGCGCATCTCGCTCCGGCCGGCCCCGAGGTGCGACCGGGCGGCGAGGTGCCAGACGTCCGTGACCGAGCCGGCGAGCGCCTTGAACTCCGCCCCGGAGAGCCCGAGGTGCATGTGCTCGACGTCGCCCTCGACGACCTCGGCCCCCCGCGCGCCGTGCGCGGCGAGGTCGTCGCGCGCGGCGCGGGCGTTCTTCGGCTGCACGACCAGCACGAGCCGGTCGTCCCCGCGCAGCCCCTCGGCGAGGCGCCGCACGAGCCGCTTCCCGATGAAGCCCGGGTAGCCCGTCACGAGCAGGACGCGTTCGGGGTCGGCCATCCGGCCGCTCAATAGCGCACGGGCGGCGCGTTGGGAAGCTTCCGCCCGAGCCCCGCGCGGAGGTCGGCGAGGAGCCGGTCGGCCTTCGCCTCGAGCTCCGCGGGGGCGCCGACGTTCTCGACGACGAAGTCGGCGCGGGCCGCCTTGTCGTCCACCGGGAGCTGCGCGGCGATGCGCGCGTCGGCCTCGGCGGGGGAGAGCCCGTCGCGGGCGACGATCCGGTCGCGCTGCACCGCCGGAGGCGCCCAGACGACGACGACGCAGTCGAGCAGCCGCTCGAGCCCGACCTCGTACAGGAGCGGCGTGTCGTAGAACGCGAGCGCGTGCCCCGCGTCCGCGAGCCTCCGGCTCTCCTCGGCCATCGCGAGCCGGACGGCGGGGTGCGTGATGGCCTCGAGCCGTCGCCGGGCGTCGGGGTCCGAGAACACGAGCGCGGCCATGCGTTTCCGGTCGAGGCCGCCGTCGGGGCCGATCGCGGCGGGGCCGAAGGCGCGCGCGATCTCCTCGAGGGCGGGGGACCCCGGCGCGACCGCCGCGCGCGCGAGCGCGTCGGCGTCGACGACCGGGACGCCCCGCGCGCGCAGCGCGGCGGCGAGGGTGCTCTTCCCGCTCGCGATCCCCCCGGTGAGCCCGACCAGCCGCACCGCCCTACCTGCTCGCGGGCCGGTCGCCCTCCGGCGTCGCGTTCGCGTCCGTGGAGGCCGACTTCGGCGCGGCCTTCGCGCCGGGGCCGAACGTGAGCGCCTCGACGAAGCCTTCCTTCCCGAAGTACACGGTCACGCCCTGCTGCGGGTACACCCACACCTTCTGGAAGGTGTCCTCGACGAAGGTGCGCTGCGGCGGCTTCCCGTACGTCCCCTCGATCGACTCCTGGTCGAGCTGGGCCGTGAGGAAGATCGTGATCTCCACCACGACGTTCTTGTCGTCCACGTGGAACTGCGCCTGGCGCGTCCCCTCCAGCGCCTGCTCGCCGTAGTACGCCAGCACCGTGCGGCCGGAGCGCTTCGTGCGGGTGGTCGGCTCGCCGAAGCGCTCGACCACCTCTTGCTGGGTGCTCGTGCCGGGGTTCACGCCCTTCCACGCGCGCGCCGACGCCAGGCCGGGCGCGAGGGCGAGGAGCAAGGAAGCCAGTCGAACGAGGCGCATGCGGCATTATACTCCGGGCTCCGTGCGCCACCCGTCCCTCGCCGTGCTCCTCGCGGTCCTCGCGCCTTCCTCGCCCCACGCCGGCGACAAGGTGGGACCGGAGGCCTGCAAGGCCTGCCACCCGTCGGCGTACGAGGCGTGGCGTGCCTCTCCGCACGCCCGCGCGCGGGAGGCCTTGCCCGAGCGGAGCCGCGACGAGGCGCGCTGCCTCTCCTGCCACGCGCCCGACGCGGAGGACGGGCTCGCCGGCGTCTCGTGCGAGGCGTGCCACGGCGGTGGGCGGCTCTACGCCGCACCCTACGTCATGCGGGACGACGAGCTCGCGCGCGCGCTCGGCCTCGTGGACCCCGGCGAGAAGACCTGCCTCGCCTGCCACACCGAGTCCACGCCGAGCCTGGTGAAGTTCGAGTACGAGCGGAAGGTCGCGCTGATCGAGCACGGGAAGGAGCCGCCGCCCCCGCCGCCGCCGCCGCCGCCGCGGAAGCCCGCGTCCCCGAGGAAGGGACCCTGAGCCGTGGCGCTCCAGGTCGTCTCGGCCGAGTTCGCGCGCACCGCGACGCGTCCCGCGGAGTGGCCGCGCGGCCCCACGCCCGAGATCGCGTTCGTCGGGCGCTCCAACGTCGGGAAGTCCTCGATGCTGAACGCGCTCGCGCGGCGCAAGGGGCTCGCCCGCGTGTCCAACACGCCCGGCCGCACCCGGGCGCTCCAGTTCTTCGACCTCGCCTACCGGCCCACTCCCGCGGCGCGGCCGCGGCCGGTGCGGTTCTGCGACCTGCCCGGCTACGGGTACGCCAGGGTGTCGAAGGCGGAGCGCGACCGGTGGGCGGCGATGATCGAGGACTACCTGCGCGGCCGCGACGTGCTGCGCGCCGTCGTCCTCATCGTGGACGCGCGGCACGCGCCCGCGGAGAGCGACCACGACGCGCTCGCGTTCCTGCGCGCGACCGGGCGGCGGGTGGTCGTCGCCGCGACCAAGATGGACAAGCTCCCGAAGACGCGGCGCGGGGCGGCGCTCGGCGCCGTGGAGCGGACGCTCGGGCTCGCGCGCGCCGAGGCGGTGCCGTTCTCGGCCGTCGAGGGCACCGGCGCGGACGCGCTGTGGCTGCGGATCGCGGCGGCGGCGGAGGCGGTCGCCGCGACCCCGGCGCCGTAGCGCCGGCGTCAGTGGCCGGCGGGCGGGACCGCCGACTCCGCGCCGAGATCGCGCTGGTAGTCCTGCTCGCCGCGCCCGCGGTTCCTCCACGCGTCGTTGAGCGTCGCGCGCATCTCGTCGCCGCGCTTCGGCGCGAACATGAGGCCGAGGCCGGCGCCCACGAGCACGCCCACCGCGAAGAGCCCGAGGCCGGTGAAGAAGTCGCCCGCCGGCGAGCGCTCCTCGAGGCCGATCCGCTTCAGCAGCGCCTCGCGATCCATCGCGTTGCGCAGCGCCTTCCACGTCATGTCCATCGTGTCCCTCCCGCCCGTCCCGGGCCCGACCCAACGGTGCGCACGCGGCGGGGCGGCCAGGATCACCCGGGCGGGCGACCGCCGCCGCCGTGCGTCGTGACGCCCGCCGTCTCGACGAGCCGAGGAGCCGGCGGGCGCCTGGCGTCGCGTCGCACCTCCAGCTCCGCCACGAGCGGCAGGTGGTCCGACGCGCGGCGCACCTCGCGGGTGCGGATCACCTCCACCGAGCGCACGTCGATCGCCGCGCCGACGTAGCAGTGGTCGAGGCGCAGCAGCGGGAAGCGCGACGGGAAGGTGGGCGCCTCGTTCCGCGCCACGATCGCGGCGTCCACGAGCTGGCGGCGCAGCCAGCGCGGGACGGCGGAGCGGTTCGAGACGGAGTTGAAGTCCCCGACGAGCACGAGCGGGTAGGCGAGCGCCGCGTCGCGCAGGATGTCCGCCGACAGGAGCTGGGCCGCCTGCCGCCGCCGCTCGCGCCAGTGGAGGCCGAGGTGCGCGACGAAGAAGTGGACGCGGCTGCCGGAGAGCTCGACGTCCACGCGGACGCAGCCGCGGGGCTCGCGGCCCGCGACGGACAGGTCGTAGTTGCGGACCGCGAGGATGGGGGCGCGGGAGAGCACCGCGTTGCCGTACGCGAAGCCGAGGCGGTGGCTCATCGTCGGCCCGAAGGCGCCGTGCAACCCGGTGAGCCCCGCGAGCAGCTGGGCGGGATCGTCCGGGGCGCCGCTCTCGCGCGGCAGCCCCACCTCCTGGAGTCCCGCGACGTCCGGCCCGACGTCCTCGATCACCCGCGCGACCCGCTCGGGGTCACGGCGCCCGTCCGTGCCCCTGAGCCCGTGCAAGTTCCAGCTCATCACGCGCACGTCGTCCTCCGGCGATCACGGCGCGGGCGGCGCGCCGGCCGCCTCGTCGAGGGCGACCGCGGCGCGATCGCGCCCGGCGCCCGGCGCGCGGTACGCCTCCTCGAAGAAGCGGAACAGCTCGGACGGCCGGACGACGTCGTCGAACCGGAAGCGCACGTCGCGCGGGTGGACCACGAACGCCTCGATCTCCTCCGGGGCGATGCCGCCGTGCGACCCGAACTCCCACGCGTACGCCACCACCTCCTGCCCCTCGCCGCGCCAGCCGACGACGACGAGGTCGCCGGACTCCGGCAGCGACAGCAGGTCGGACAGGTACGCGGCCGCGAGCGCCGGCTGCGGGTGCGGCAGGCGGGCCACGTCCCCGGGCTCGGACAGATCGAGGACGGCGCCGCCCGCGAGGGCGAGCCCGCGCCGGCCGCCGCGCGCCGCGACGATCCCGATCGCGGGGCTCGCCGCGAGCGCGGCCAGCGCGCGCGGGTGGCGCGCGCGGAGCCCCTCGAGCGGGAGGGGCCCGCCGTCGCAGAAGAAGTAGACGTGGGCGAGGTCCCCCGCCTCGGCGACCGCCACGGTGTCGCTCCGGCCCGCGCCGAGGGTGCGGCCGCCGACGATCCCGCGGTTCGGGCGGACCGCGCGCACCGCAGGCGCCGCCTCGCCCTGCTCGGCGCGCGCGACGAACTCGGGGAGCGGGACGCCGGCGAGCGCCTCGAACGGGCGCGTCGCCACGTGGCCGTGATCGGAGAGCACGTACACGTCGTAGCCGAGCTCGGGCACGGCGTCGGCCGCCGCGAAGATCATGGCGAGCGCGGCGTCGGCCGAGGCGAGGTGCCGGAGCGCGACGCGCGCGCCCGGCCCGCGCCGGTGGGCCGCCTCGTCGTACCCGATCAGGTCCGTGTACACGACGGGGACGCCGCGCGAGACGTCCACGAGGATCCCCTGCACGAGCAGCTCGCGGAGGATGCCGCCGATGAGCACCCGGTGGGCCAGGAAGCGGGCCTCGTGCTTCACGCGCCCGAGCGCCATCGACCAGCGCACGCCGTCCACGAGGCCGGCGCCGACCTCGTGCGCGATCCGGATGGCGCCGCGCGCCGCGGTGACGGAGTGCACGAGCGTCGACGCCAGCGCGTCCCAGGGGCCGATGTGCCGCTCGATCCAGTCGAGGCCCGTGTCGTAGTCGCCCGCGAGCCCGGACAGGCAGAAGTGGGGGAACGCCGCCCCGCCCGAGAAGATCGAGAAGTACGAGGTGCCGCCGCGCAGGAGCCCGGGCGCCCCGCGCGCGAGGCGCGCCTCGACGAGCGCGGCGTCGTCCGCTCGGTCCATCCGGACCTCCCGCCGGGTGCGCCGGTCGAACCAGACGTAGCCGGGGACGCTCGGCGACACGCCGTAGAACAGGCCCGCCTGGAACGCGGGGGTCGACGCGGGTGCCCCCGAGCGCGTCGACGAGAGCGCGTGCCCGCCCGCCGCCAGGCGCGCGGCGAGGCACGGCATGTACCCCTCCGCGAGTGCCAGCTCCAGCCGGCGCCTCGACACGCCGTCGAGCTGCACGATCACCAGCCTGCGCGCGCCGCCGGCCGGCGGCGCCGCGCGCCCCCTGAGGGCGAGCGGCCGGAGGAGGCCCTGCATCGCGAGCCGCGCGGCGTCGGCGAGACGGCTCGCCCGGAGCCGGCCGCGCCGGGCCCGGGCCCGCGCCCGCGCCTCGAGCGTCTGGGGGCGGCGGCTCACGCCCACAAGCTAGGGCGCCGGGCGAGCGCCGCAGTCTCCTCGGGCGGCCCCCGCCCCGGGCGGTCGCGCGGGCCCCGCGCGTCACCCGCGCCGGCGCGCCTCGAGCCCGGCGAGGAGCCGCTCCAGGCGCCGCTCCTCGGGCGAGACGTCGAACCCCGCCGCGCGCGCCCCGTCCACGACCGCGAGGCAGAACAGGAAGAGCGCGACGTGCTCGCGCGCCGGCGGCTCGTCCGGGTGGTGGGCGAGGAAGTGGTCGAGGCGCGCCTCCGCGCCCGCGAGGTCGCGGAAGCAGACCGCGCGCGGCAGCCCCTCGAGCGGCCCCGTCGCGGCGGTCGCCGGCGCGAACGCCACGCCGGCGTCGGAGAGCGCGATCTCGCGCCCGCCGTCGAGCCGGATCGCGACGTACGGCCGCCCGCCGGCCGCGTCGCGCCGCTCCTCCACGAGCGCCACGCGCGCCCAGTCGAGCGCGAGGGTCTTCCCGGACGCGACGTCGAGGAGCGCCGAGCCGGCGGCGTCGTACAGGACGCTCGCAGGGCGCTCCCGCGCGAACCGCTCGACGAGGGCGCGCTGCGCGGCGCGATCGGCGGGAGGGGCGGGAGCCACGGGTCACTCCACCGGGCGTACCCACTCGATCCCGACGACCGTGATCTCGACGGAGCCGGCGGGGCGCTGGACGCGCGCGGTGTCGCCCTCGCGCTTCCCGAGGAGCGCGCGCCCGAGCGGCGCGTCCACGCTGACGAGCCCGCGCGCCGCGTCGGACTCGTCGGGGCCGACGAGCCGGTAGGTCCGCTCGTCGCCGTCCCCGTGCTCGACCGTGACCCACGCGCCGAAGTACGCGCGGCCGTCGGCGCGCGGCGCCGGGTCCACCACCGTCAGGGCGTCCATGCGCTCGGAGAGGAACCGCAGGCGCCGGTCGAGCTCGCGCAGCTTGCGCTTGCCGTAGAGATATTCAGCGTTCTCGCTCCGGTCGCCCAGCGCGGCGGCCGCCTCGACCTCGGCGACGATGCGCGGGCGCTCGACGCTCCAGATCCGCTCGTGCTCCTCCGCGATCCGTCGGAAGCCCTCCGGCGTGATGTAGCGGCGCGGCCTCGTCATGGCGGGTGCGCACAGTGAATGTCCGGGAGGCGGTCTCCTGTCAACGGGGGGACCCCGCGGAAACTTGCGTGGCCGGCGCCGGCCGCTCTACTTTCGGTCGGGGCACCGCCCGGGAAATGGCCGACAGGTACATCTACGCCGTCGCCGTCGAGGCGTTCTTCCACCGCGCGCTCGCGGGCCGGCTGGACGCCGTCACGAAGGCGAGCCTGCGCGAGGCCGGCATCGCGGTGGACGAGCCGCTCCTGTCCGTCTATCCCGCCGAGGTCTTCCACCGCGGCGTCGCGATCGCCGCGTCCGCGGTGTACCCGGGCCTCCCGCCGGACGAGGCGCAGTTCCGGGCCGGGCTCGACCACATCGACGCGTTCGTGCAGTCCTACCCGGGCAAGATGATGGCCGCGCTCGCGCGGCAGATCGAGCCGCGGACGATCCTCGAGTACACCGCGACGTTCATCCGGCTCGGGAACAACTTCACCGAGTCCCGCGCGCGCGCCCTCGGCCCGAACCGCGTCGAGGTCTGGATGAACGACGTCGGCGAGGTGCCGGGGTGGTACCGCGGGATCGTCCAGCGCGGGCTGGAGCGGGCGAACGTGAAGGGCGTCGAGGTCCGGCTCGTGGCCGGCTCGCCGCCGCCGACCGCCACCTTCGACGTCTCGTGGGCGGGGCGCTGAGAGCCCGCGCGCCGCGGAGGTGGCGCGCCGGGACGCCCCCGGGCTAATCTCCGCGGACCGTGCGGATCACCGACCTCCTGAGGTTCGCCCGAGAGCGCGGCGAGCCGATCTTCTCGTTCGAGTTCTTCCCACCGAAGACGGACGAGGGGGTGCGCGCGCTGTTCGAGACGGTCGAGGCGCTGCGGCCGCTCGGCCCCGCCTACGTGTCCGTCACCTACGGCGCCGGCGGCTCGACGCGGCAGCGGACGGTCGAGCTCGTCAAGCGCCTGAAGCGCGAGAGCGAGGTCGAGGCGATGGCCCACGTCACCTGCGTGGGCGCCTCCCGCGACGACCTGGCGGCGCTGCTCGACGAGATCGCCGACGCCGGGATCCAGAACGTGCTCGCGCTGCGTGGGGACCCGCCGCGCGGCGAGACCTCGTTCGTGCCGCACCCCGACGGCCTCGCCCACGCGAGCGAGCTCGTCGCATTGGTGCGCTCGCGGCCGGAGCGCTGGCGGTTCTGCGTCGGCGCGGCGGCCTACCCCGAGGGGCACGTGGAGACGCGCGACCTCGGACAGGACCTCAGGAACCTCAAGATCAAGGTGGACGCCGGCGCGGACTTCCTCGTCACCCAGCTCTTCTTCGACAACGCGAAGTACTTCGGGTTCGTGGACCGGGCGCGCGCCGCCGGGATCTCGATCCCGATCGTGCCGGGGATCATGCCGTTCACGAACGTCGAGCAGGTCGAGCGCTTCACGGCGATGTGCGGCGCCTCGATCCCGCCGGCGCTCCGCGCGGCCATGGAGTTCCGGCGGCACGACCCCGAGGCGGCGCGCGAGCTCGGGGTCGCCTACGCGAGCCTCCAGTGCGCGGACCTCCTGCGCCGCGGCGCCCCCGGCGTGCACTTCTACACGCTGAACCGCTCCACCTCGACGCGCGCGATCCTGGCCGCGCTGCGCGCGAGCGAGCCCTGGCGCTAGGCCGCCCCATCTCCGGGCGAGGCGCATCTCGCGCAGCGCGATGCGCCGGCCCGCTCCCTGAGGAATCGCACGGACTATTCGTGAACCACCATCACGGGGCACCGCGCGAGCCGGACCGTGCTCTCCGCGACCGACCCGGTCAGCATGTGCTCGCGCCCCGTCCGCGCGTGCGTCCCCATGATCACGAGGTCGAACGCGTGCCGGTTCGCGTACTCGGCGATCGCCGCCGCCGGCGCGCCGGCGATCTCCGCGGCGGTCGTCCGGACGCCGGCCTGCTCGGCCTCGGCCCGGAACGCGCCGGCGTGGGTCGCGTCGGGCCGGGCGGGATCGCTCACGTGCAGGAGCGTCAGCTCGGCGCCGAGGCGGCGGCACAGGTCCACGGCGACCGCGAGCCCGGCGCGCGACGAGGGCTCGGCGTCGAGCGGGCAGCAGATCTTCTTCCACGTGAAGGCCTTCATGGGTCCCATGGTGGCACCGGCGCGGCCGCGCGGCCCGCCGCCCGGTGCGGCCGCGGCGTCGGGCCGCGTGCCCCGGGCGAGACGCCCTCCCGCGCGCTAGAGTGAATGCGCGTGCCCGCCCGGGCGTCCACCGGGCGGCCGGGAGGCTGCATGGCGACTCGGATCTCGTGGGCGGCGGCGATCCTCCTCGGCCTCGCGGCGCTCCCCCTCCCTGGAATGGAACGCCGGACGGTACACGTCGAGGGGAAGCTCCGCGCGGCGCTCGCGGCGGCGCTCGCGCTCGGGCTCGCGGCGGCGCACGCGCGCGCCGCCGCGCCGGCGCAGGACGACGGCCGCGGCACGTACCGCATGCAGGGCACGGCGCGCGTGGACGCGGTGACGCCGCTGGGCCGCGAGATCGACTCGCGCGGCGACGCGGTCGTCCGGACGGCCGGTGCGGGGACCGTCCGCCTCCGGCTGGCCACGATGGGCCACGCGTGCGAGCTCACCGCCTCGCGGGCGGCCGACGGCGCGCTCGCGTTCGACCCCGGCCAGCGCTGCGCCTTCGAGCTGCGCGATCCCGAGGCGCGCGGGCACGTCGAGGCGCGGCTGCGAGACGGGCGCGGGCGGCTCCGCGACCGCCACCTCTCGCTCGACCTCGCCTTCGATCTCTCGGGGGCGGTCGCGCTCCGGGCATCCGGGGGCGCGCGCGTGCTCGGGATGGAGCTGCCGTCGTCGTGGACGCCGGAGATCCCGCTGAACGGCGGCGCGGCGGTGCGCGCCGAGGGCGACCGCGACGAGTCCCGCGCGGCGGAGCGGTAGCGGCCCGCCCCGAGCGATCCCTGGTCTCCCGGCCGCGCCTCCGGTACAGGAGAGGCATGAGCGATCCCAGCACGCCCGGCGCGCGCGTCCTCGTGCGCGCGGCCGACCGCGGTCCCGCGTTCCCGAGCGGTCACCCGTACAACCCGAGGGCGGAGCTCCATGGCTGGCTGCTGTCGCGCGCGGCGGGGCTCGGCCGGATCGCGGTGAACCTCGCCTGGATCCCGCCCGGCAAGGAGTCGGCGATCTTCCACGTGCACCACCGCGAGGAGGAGTGGGTCTACGTCCTCGAGGGCCGGGGCGTCGCCGAGGTGAACGACGCCGAGCACGCGGTCGGGCCGGGCGACTTCCTCGGGTTCCCGCCCGGCACGGCGCACCACCTGCGGAACGAGGGCACCGAGGACCTGCTCGTGCTCGAGGGCGGCGAGGTGCTGCCCGACGTGGACGTGGCGGACTTCCCGCGGCTGCGGCGGCGGCTCGTGCGCGTGGGGACGCGCGTCGCGATCTACCCGCTCGACGCCGAGATCCCGTTCCTGCCGGGCGGCGGCGAGCTCCCCGACCTCCTCTTCGGCGCCCGCGCGAAGGGCGCCGCCCCGCGCGTCCTCCTGCGCGCCGCCGAGCGCGGCCCCGCGCGCGAGTACCGGCACCCGGAGAACCCGCGCTCGGAGGTCTACCTGACCGCGCTCTCCCGCCCGGCGGGCCTCTCGCGGGTCGCGGTCGTGCACACGCGCGTGCCGGCGGGGAAGGAGTCGTTCGTCCACCACGTCCACCGGCACGACGAGGAGTGGCTGTACGTCCTCTCCGGGCGCGGGGTCGCGGAGCTCGGCGATCGCGAGGAGGCGATCGGCCCGGGCGACTTCCTCGGCCACCCGGCGAACGGCGAGCCGCACCACGTGCGCGCCGGCGCGGGCGAGGACCTCGTGTACGTGCAGGGCGGCGACGCGTGGTCCAGGACCACCATCGAGATCGTGGACATGCCGCGGCTCGGCCTGAGACGCACGTTCGTCGGCACGCGCGACGTCGCGACCTTCCCGCTGGGCGCGGCGCGGGAGGGGCAGGGGAAGCCCTCGCGCTGAGCCGCCGCGCCGTCGCGGCGCCTACCGGAGCAGCGCCGGCCACCAGCGGAACTCGCAGTGGCTCCCGCCGCCGAGGCTCGCGCCCGACAGGTAGTCGAGCAGCATGCCTCCGTGAATGACCCCACCGGGATTCGAACCCGGGTTCCAGCCTTGAAAGGGCCGTGTCCTAGGCCTCTAGACGATGGGGCCGAGCAGGCAGCGAGACAGCGGGCGAAACGTACTGGGCGCCCGTGAGCCCGTCAAACCCCACGGCTCCCGGGCGCCCTTGTAACTCTTTGACCCCACAGGGATTCGAACCCCGGTTTCCGCCCTGAGGAGGCAGCGTCCTGGGCCTCTAGACGATGGGGTCGGCGGCTAAGTACCCGACCCGGGGTGCCCCTGTCAAAGGGTGCGGCACGACCGGAGACCGCGCGTAGCGTGTGAAATCGCGAGCGATCTCGCGCTCGCGCGCGTGCGCGACCGGTCACGCCCGACGCGGAACGGCGGACCGGGTTTCGTGCTCGTGCGCGCGCCACACGGTGCCGCGGACGAGGTCCCACACCGGCACCGTCACGTTGAAGTTCCAGCGCTGCATGAGCGGCGGGTGGTGGTGGCGCTGGTGGTGGCGGCGCAGCCAGCGCGTCACCCGGAGCCGGCCGACGAAGCCGTCGGCGGGCATGTGATACGCGAGGTGGAGCCACTCGTACGTGAGGACGTAGAGCACGACCGTCGTCACCCAGAGCGCGGCGAGGTTCGGCTGGCCCGCGACCCAGAACGCCGCGGTGATCGGCGACGTGACCGCCACGAGCCCGACGACGCCGTAGGCGGGCAGGAGGACGAAGCGCAGCTCCCGCCACTCGCGGATGTACATGTCCTCGGAGACGTAGATGGCGTGGTGCTGCGGCGTGTGGCGCACGTACAGGATCTCGAGCGGCCAGGTCCGGCGGTGCAGCAGGTCGCGATGGGCGTGCCACTCGACCGCGTTCCCGACCACGACGAAGAGCGGCACGAACGCGAGCTGCGAGGCCTGGAGGTCGTGGATCCGGCCGAGCGCGACGGCGACGACGGCGAGCCCCGTCACCGCGGGGATCGCGAGGTGGAGCCACGGCGAGTACCACCGCGGGATGCGGGAGAGCAGGTCCCGGCGCATCTCGTCGCGCGAGCCCTGGGTCACCTGTCGCTCCTTTCCGTACCGCGAATCTACGGACGGGTCGGCGACCGAGCCAGGGACCGAGCGCGAAGTGGGGCGGCCCTCGCGGGGCGGGCGGGGGCCCGGGCGGCACGCCGCCTCAGGCGCTCCTCGCGATGGGCTGCGGCACGGCGCGGAGCGGCGGCCACACGAGCCGCCGCGCGGCGGGCCTCCGGCGGAGGTAGCCGATCACGCCCGCCACGGCGGCGCCGGCGGCGGCCAGGGAGGCGATCGCGAACGCCCAGCCCGGCACGTCGAGGTAGAACCGCGCCGCCGCGACGCCGGCGAGCGCGAGCCAGCCGATCTTCTGCAGGGCCGCCCACGCCTCGAGGCTGCGCCGCTTGAGCGGATCGAGCTCCGCCAGCCGCTCCCAGAGCACCTGCTCCTGTCGCCAGTAGGTGTACACGACGGGGATGACCTCGAGCGTGAGGAACGCGCTCGTGACGAGTCCGCCCACCATGGGGGCGGCGATCCGCTTCATCACGTCCGCCCCGGAGCCGGTCGCCCACAGGAGGGGGATGAGGCCGGCGAGCATCGTCGCCACCGTCATGAGCTTCGGCCGCACCCGCAGGACGGTCCCCTCCATGTGCGCCCAGACGATGTCCGAGAGGTCGCGGATCTTCCCCGCCGCGCGCCGCCGCTCGTACGCGTGATCGATGTAGACGATCATGACGACGCCCGTCTGCGCGGCGAGGCCCACGAGCGCGATGATCCCGACCCAGACCGCCGTCGAGAGCCGGTAGTCGAGCGCCCACAGGAGCCAGATCGATCCGACGAGCGCGAACGGGATCGAGAGGAGGACGATGAGCACCTCGGTGAAGTTCTTGAAGTGCATCCAGAGCAGCAGCACGACGAGCAGCAGGGTGAGCGGGATGACGAGCTTCATCCGCTCGCGCATCCGGTCGAGCAGCTCGTACTGCCCGGTCCACTCGAGGACGTAGCCGGCCGGCATCTTGAGCGTGCCGTCCGCCTGCGCGCGCCGCACCGCCTCCTTCGCCTCGTTCACGTAGCCGCCGACGTCGCGCTGCCCGCCGTCGATGTCGACGTAGACGTAGCCGACGAGGAGCCCGTTCTCGTCGCGGACCATCGGCGGGCCGCTCGCGATGCGGATGTCGGCGAGCTGGCCGAGGGTGACGAACGCCGGCCCCTTCGCCGGCCCGCCGGTGAGGGCCGACTGGTCGGCGCCGGGGCCGATCCAGCCGAGCCCGGGCGCGTCGGAGAGGACGGGCGGGGGGGCGGCCGCGCCCGGGGGCTGCGCGCCGCCGCCCATCCCCATCTGCGCGAGGCGGAGCGGCGGCAGCGGCGCTTGCGCGGCGCCCATCCCGCCCTTGCCGCCGCGGGCGCCGCCGAGCGGCACGAGGACGCGGCGGAGCCGCTCGAGGTCGGAGCGGAGGTCCTGCGGGTACCGGACGTTCACCGTGAAGCGGTTCCGTCCCTCGACGGTGACGCTGATGGGCGTGCCGCCGATGGCGGCCTCCACGATCCGGTTCACGTCGCCCGTGGTGAGGCCGTAGCGCGCGAGCGCCTCGCGGCGCGGCACGATGTCGAGGTACAGGCCGCCCTCGTTCCGCTCGTAGAAGACGCTCCGCGTCCCGGCGATGGGGGCGAGCACCTTCTCGAGCGTGACGCCCACCTTCTCGATCTCGGCGAGCGACGTGCCCATCACCTTCACGCCCACCGGGGTGCGGACGCCGGTGGAGAGCATGTCGACGCGCGCCTTGATCGGCATCGTGTACGCGTTGGTCCAGCCGGGGAACTGCATCGCCGCGTTCATCTGCGCGACGAGCTCCTCCCAGGTGATCCGCCGCCGCTCCGGCCAGAACGCGCGCAGCACCGGCTTCAGGAAGCCGGGGGTCCACGACGACGTCGAGTGCCAGCGCTCGACGCGGACGAAGCGCCACTCCTCCTTCGGCCGGAGGCGCACGGTGGTCTCCACCATCGTGAGCGGCGCGGGGTCCGTCGCGGTCTCGGCGCGGCCGGTCTTCCCGAAGACGGAGAGCACCTCCGGGAACGAGCGGAGCACGCGGTCCTGCGCCTGGAGCTGCCGCTTCGCCTCCTCGATGGAGATGCCCGGGAAGGTCGTCGGCATGTAGAGGACGTCGCCCTCGTTGAGCGGCGGCATGAACTCCGAGCCGAGCCGCATCGCGAGGGGCGCGGCGGAGAGGACCGCGAGGAGCCCGATCGCGATCGTGGACTTCGGGTTGCGCAGCGCCACGAACACGAACGGCCGGTAGACGCGCACGATCCAGCGCGAGAGCGGGTGCTCGGACTCCGGCCGGATCCTGCCCGCGAGGAGCAGGCTCCGGAGCGCGGGCGCGAAGGTGATGGAGAGGGCCGCCGCCGACAGCATCACGAACGTCTTGGTCCAGGCGAGCGGCGTGAAGAGCCGGCCGGCCTGGCCCGTGAGCGTGAACACCGGCAGGAACGCGACCGCGATGACGAGGAGCGAGAAGAAGATCGCCGGCGTCACCTCCCGCGCCGCCTCGGCGAGCAGCTTCTGGCGGTCGGCGCCCTTCGGCGCGCGCTCGAGCTTCTTGTGCGACGCCTCGATCATCACGATCTCGGCGTCCACCGTGGCGCCCAGGGCGATGGCGATCCCGCCCAGGCTCATGATCGTGGCGGGGATGTCGAGGAGCGCCATCGGGATGAACGAGAGCGCGACGGCGAGCGGGAGCGACAGCATGGGCAGCAGCGCCGAGCGGAGGTGGAGCAGGAAGGCGAGGATCACGAGCGCGACGACGATCGCCTCCTCCAGGAGCGCGCCGCGGAGCGTCGCGATGGCGCGGTGGATGAGGTCGGTCCGGTCGTAGGCGACCTCGACGCGGACGCCGTCGGGCAGGGACGGCTCGAGCTCGGCGAGCCTGGCCTTCACGCGCGCGACCACGTCGAGGGCGTTCTCGCCGTGGCGCATCACCACGATCCCGCCCACCGCCTCGCCCTGGCCGTTCCACTCGAGGAGCCCCCGGCGGATGTCCGGGCCGAACCGGACCTGCCCCACGTCGCGCACGAGGACCGGCACGCCGGAGGGGCCGGTGGGCTTCACCGGCACGCCCTCGATGTCCTGGAGCCGCTGGACGTAGCCGCGGCCGCGCACGTAGTACTCGCGCCCGCTCATCTCGACGACGCGCCCGCCCACGTCGTCGTTCGAGTCGCGGATCGCCGAGATCACGTCCTGGAGCGTGACCCCGTACGCCCGGAGCTTCGTCGGGTCCACCGTCACCTGGTACTGCTTCTGGTACCCGCCGACGCTCGCCACCTCCGCGACCCCCGGCACGCTCCCGAGCGCGTAGCGCATCGTGAAGTCCTGGAACGTCCGGAGCTCGTCGAGGCCGTGCTCCCCGGTGTCGTCCACGAGCGTGTACTGGAAGGTCCACCCGATGCCGGTCGCGTCCGGGCCCAGCTCGGCCTCCACGCCCTCGGGCAGGCGGTCCTCGAGCGTGGAGAGGTACTCGAGGACGCGGCTGCGGGCCCAGTAGACGTCGGTGCCCTCCTCGAAGATCACGTACACGAAGGACATCCCGAACATCGAGTAGCCGCGCACGTCCGCGACCCGGGGCGCGGAGACGAGGGCGGAGACGATCGGGTAGGTGACCTGGTCCTCGACCAGGGTGGGGCTCCGCCCCATCCACTCGGCGTACACGATGACCTGCGGGTCGGAGAGGTCGGGGATGGCGTCGAGCTTGACCTGCCGGATGGCGGCGATCGCGCCGGCGGCCGCCGCCGCGACGCCGACGAGGACGAGGGCGCGCCGCCGGGCGCACAGCTCGATGATCTTCGCGACCATGGCGCTCCTAGTGCCCGGCCCCGGCGCCGAAGCCCTCGATCGCCGCCCGCAGGCGGCTCTCGGAGTCGAGGAGGAAGTTCGCGGTGGTCACGACGCGCTCGCCCTCCGCGAGCCCCTCGAGCACCGCGACGCGCCCGCCGCCGGACCACCCCGCGCGCACGCGGCGCGGCTCGAAGCGGCCGCCGCCCTTGGAGACGAACACGTACTGGATCTCGCCCGTGTCCACGAGCGCCTCGGCCGGCACCACGATCGCGTGCTGGTCGCCGAGGTCGAGCGTCACGTCGCCGTACATGCCGGGCCGGAGCTTGAGGCCGGAGTTCCTGAACTCGATCCGCGCCTGGAGCGTGCGGCTGCCCGCGGCGAGGGCGGGGTAGATGAAGGTCACCTTGCCGGCGAACCGCTCGCCGGGGTAGGCGGGCAGCTCGAGGACCGCCTTCTGGCCGACCTTCACGCGGCCGATCTCCGTCTCGTAGACGTCGGCGATGAGCCACACCGTGGAGAGGTCGGCGATCTGGAACAGCTCCGTCCCCGGCTGGACGTAGACGCCCCGGAGAGCGGCCTTCTTCGCGATGTAGCCGCGCACGGGGGCGCGGAGGTTCACGGTCTGGCTCGGCACGCCGGCGGCGGCGATCGCGTCGATGTCCTCGGACGCGAACCCGAGCAGCACGAGCCGCTGCCGGTTGTCGCGGCCGTAGGAGTCCGCCGGGACGGCCGGCGAGCCGGGGGGCGTCGCGGGCTTCCCCTCCGCCCAGCGCGCCGCGGCGAGGAACTGCTGCTGCGCCCCGATCGCGTCCGGGCTGTAGAGCGTCGCGAGCACCGCGCCCTTCTCGACGAACTGCCCCGTGTCGCCCGCGCCGAGCGACTCGATCCAGCCCGAGAACCGCGCGTTGACCGAGACGACTCCCTTCTCGCTCGCCGTCACGAACCCGACGGTCCGGATGGAGGCCGCGAGCGGCTCGCGCATGGCGACCGCGGTCTTCATCCCGATGAGCTGGATCCGGTCCACGGAGAGCTCGACGGGCTTCAGGCCGGGGACGCCCTCGGCGGCGATGGCCGCGTGCTCGGGCGCCGCGTCCGCGTTCTTCGGGACGAGCTTCATCCCGCACTCCGGGCAGCGGACCTTCGGATCGTCCGTCACGAACGCCGGGTGCATCGGGCAGGTGTACTCGGCCCTCGGCAAGGTGCCGTGCGCCATCGGGATGGGCGTCGCCGCCTGCGGGCCGGCCGCGGGGGCGGCGCCCGCCATCCCCCCGTGCTCCCCCGCCTCGCGCGCGGGCGTCTCCTGCCGCTCGTGCGCGGCGTGCTCGTCCGCGTCCGTCGCCGCGACGAGGTCCATGCCGCAGATCGGGCACTCGCCCTTCTGCTCCATCACGACCGTCGGGTGCATCGGGCAGCGGTAGCGGGTGCGGGCGACGTCCACGATGCCGCCCGTCGCGACGTGGTGGATCCAGGCGCCCGCGGCGGCGACCGCCATCAGGCCGACGAGCGACCAGCGGACGATCGCCGCGGTGCGCGTCCCGGGAGGCGGCCGCTCCTCGCCCTCCGGCAGCGGCTCGTGCCCGGGCTCGGTGCTCGTCTGGACGTCGCTCGGTTCCGACATGCTGCCCCCTCGGCCCGGCGCGCGGCCGCGCCGCGAACCTCGGCGTGAGTCTATCGCGGCTCCACTCTCACCCGAACGGCGGGGGGGAGCGAAGCGGCGCGAGGTCTCTGCCCCATCCGGGCCGCTGCATCTCGGGCGGGATCCCGCGCCGCGGGCGCGACGCTTGCTCCGCCTGGCGGCATGAGATCCCCGCCGCTCGCGCTCGCCGCGCTCGTCGCCTGCGGACCGGCGCTTCCGCCGCCGCCCCCGCCCGGCTCCGCGGTCCGCCCGCCGGTCCTCGTCCGCGTGGCGACCTGGAACGTCCACGACCTCTTCGACGCGGAGGACCGGCTCGTCCCGCCCGGCGACGCGGACCTCGTGCCGTCGCCGGCCGAGGTCGCGGCGAAGCTGGCGCGCGTCGCGGCCGTGCTCGCCCGCGTGGACGCGGATGCGTGGCTCCTCGAGGAGGTGGAGAGCCGGGCCGTCCTGGAGGCGCTCGCGGACGCGAGCGGGTACCCGGCGGCGCGGCTCGTGGACGGGAACGACCCGCGGGGCATCGACGTCGCGCTCCTGACGCGGCTGCCGGTCGCGGCCTACGCGAGCCACGCGGCCGAGGTCGGCGCCGACGGGCGGCTCCTCTGGCCGCGCGACTGCGTCGAGGCGTGGCTCGACGCGGGGGGCCGGCGCGTCGTCCTCGTCGGCAGCCATCTCAGCTCGGGCGTCTCCGACGACGGCACCCGGCGGCGCGCGCAGGCGGCGCGGATGCGCGAGATCGCCGACGCGGCCGCCGCGGAAGACGCGGCCGCGCTCGTCCTCGCGGGCGGCGACCTCAACGACGCGCCGGACGGCGAGGCGCTCGCTCCGCTGCTCGCGGACGGCGCCTGGCGCGATCCGGTGGGCACGGCAGCGGTCACGTGGATCGGCGGCGCGGCCGCGGCGCGGCTCGACTACCTCCTCGTCCCGGCGGCGTCGGGCGCGCTCGCCGCGGCGCACGTGGACGCGGGCGCGGACGTCGCCGAGGCGTCGGACCACCGGCCGGTGGTGCTGGATCTCCGTCTCCCGTGAGCGCCCCCGCCGGGACCGCCCGGACCGCCGAAATAGGCTCCGCCGCGCGGCGTAGGGACGGGCATCGGAGGCTGGAACCCATGACCCGCAAGCTCGCCGTCGCCGCCCTCGCCGCCGCCGCCCTCGCCGCCCAGGCCGCCGTCCTGCACGTCGCCGTCGCGGCGCCGCTCTCGAACGCGCTCGGCGCGCTCGCGGAGCAGGCCCGTCCGGCGACCTACACGGAGACGATCGTCGTCTCCGCGCCGCGCGCGCCGCGCGCCGCGAAGGCCCGCAAGGCGTAGCGCGCCCGCCCCGGAAGCGCCGCGGCCCCGCCGCGCAGCCACGCGAGCGGGGCCGTCGTGCGTCCGGCGCCGGGAGGAGCGGGGGGGCGCGGGGTCAGGGGATCGTCGCCGGCGCCGCCTGCTCGATCGTCACCTGGTACGGTCCGCCCACCGTCTGTCCGCCGCGCAGGTCCCTCGCGACCACCCACACCCGTGCGCCCGCCGCGCCTCCGGTCTCGTCGTGCCGCAGCTTCACGGCCGCGTCGGGGCCGTTCGCCCAGTCGTAGTCGAAGCGGCCCGCGGTCGTGTAGAAGGACACGACGAGCTGCTCCGTCAGCATGCGGCCGCCCTCGTCGTAGGTCTGGGCGCTCTCCGGCGCGAGGACCACGCGCACGTCGAGGTCGGCGCCCGGCCGCAGGAGCGGGTTCGTCCCGTCGGGCGGCGGGACGGCGAGGCCGCCGATCGTCACCGACGAGATGACGGGCGCGACGTTCCGGTCCGCGGGCGCGCCCGCGGGGTAGAGCGGCAGCCGCAGCACCGCCTGGCGCGAGCCGGCCGGCTCCGTTCCGCCGGGAGCGGCGGCCGTCTCGACCTCGTACCGGAACAGCACCTCCACCTTCTCGGGGACCTCCGGCGGCGGCGCCGCCGAGCCGGAGAGGAGCGCGAGGCACTCGCGGACGAGCGCGCCGGGGCTCGCGGTCAGCCGCGGCGCGGCGTGCGGGTCCGCGGGCGCGCCCGTCGCGGTCAGCCCCTTCTCGCACTGGGGGATCGCGCAGGCGTACCCGACGGACGAGCCGACGGAGAACGGGCAGAAGGTCCACGTCTCCGTCAGGATCTCCTGACCCGGCGGCACGTACCGGTACGCGTCGAGGGTGACGCTGTCGTCCGGTCCGACCTCGAGCGGGTCCGCGTCGATCGCGAGGACGCGGAGGTCGAACAGCACGGACCGCGGCGTGAACTCGGCGCCGCAGCCGGCGGCGAGCAGCAGCGGCAGGACGCGGAGGGCGCGCACGGTCACCACTCTCCCTTCAGCCCGAGGATGGGCAGGATCGGCAGCCCGGTGAGCCGCGCCCGCTCGCCGTAGTCGAAGCGGTACTCCCAGCCCTCCGGGTTGGCGCGGTTGTAGACGTTCTGCACGTCGACGTACGCCGAGAGCCGCCAGCGGTCGTAGGTCCAGTTCCGGTCCACGCGCAGGTCGAGCGCGTTGAACGGCGCGAGCCGGGCCGAGTTCACGGCGCTGTAGACCGGGACCCAGACGTCGCCGCCGGCGTCGTAGACGGCGCGGCCCGCGTCCACCGGCGTGTAGGGGTTCCCGGAGACGAGCCGGAAGCGGGCGCCGAACGTCCAGCGGGTGTTCCGCCGCCACGAGGCGATCGCGGTGAGGATGTGCGGCTGGTCGTAGTCGAAGCGCCGCTCCGCCTCGCCGGGGCGGTCGGTGCGGAGCGATCGCTGGAACGTGTAGGCGATCCACCCGAAGAAGCGGTCGCCGAAGCGCGCGCGCAGGAGCGTCTCGACCCCGAAGATCCGCCCCTCGCCGCTGTTGAGGTAGACGGGCTGCGAGGGGTCCACCTCGGAGGCGAGGTTCCGGACCACGTTGCGGGAGAGGTCCTTGTAGAAGCCGGTCACCTCGAGCTCGACGCCGTCGATCGGCTGGTGCTCGACCCCGGCGGAGTACTGGTACGTCCGCTTCGGCAGGAGGTCGGGGCTCCCCGAGAAGACGCTGCTCTCGTCCGGCGCGGGCGGCTGCTGGTACACGCCGGCCGCGCCCTTCAGGACGGTGCGCGGCGCGACGCGCCAGCGCGCGACGAGCCGTGGGTCCGCGCTCCAGCGGCGGATCGGCGAGTTCCAGTCGACGCGCACCGACGGGATGACGTCGATCCCGTCGCGCGGCGAGAGGCGCAGCTCCGCGAACGCGGCGGGCGCGTAGTAGGTGCCCGCGTCGGACGCCGAGATCGTGTCGCCCTGGCTCGAGATGGGCGTCGGCGGCTCGCCCTCCTTCGGCACCTGCGGGACGTCGAGGGAGATGTCGTACCAGGCGCGCTGCACGTCGACGCCCGCGCGCGCCTCGACGGACGGGCGGGCCTGCCAGGACCAGGTGCTGCGCAGGTCGAGCCGCCGGGTCGCGAGGTCGAAGAAGAGGCGCGGGCCGAACTGCGTGTCGATCTCCTGCATGCCGGCGGCGATCCAGCTCTCGTGCCGGAGCGTCGGGCCGAAGCTCCGGCTCCAGCTCGCCTGGAGGAAGTGGTACGCGATGCGGGCGCGGAGATCGCCGCTCAGGCTCGGGTCGTTGCCGGCGGGCCTCTCCAGGAGCGCGACGAGCTTGTCCTGCGATCCGAAGAAGAGGAACCGGACGCGGTCGCGCTCGTCCGGCCTCCAGGTGGCGATGAACTGGTAGTCGTAGAAGCGGGGCGCCGTCGAGAAGGAGAGGTTCGAGTCGGAGGGGAGGACGAGGGGGAGGATCGTGTCGATCCAGGAGCGCCGGAAGGCGGCGCCGCCCGACCACGTCCGGGAGAGCGGCCCCTCCACGGCCACCCCCGCGTCGTAGAGGTTGAGGTCGGCCTCGCCGTGGATCGCGTCGGCGACGGGATCGCGCGCGCGCACGTTGACGATGCCGCCGGTGAGCCGCCCGTAGTCGGGCGCGAAGTTCCCGGGGACGAACTCGAGGGACTCGAGGAAGCGCGGCGCGAAGGTGCTGCGCAGCCCGCCGAAGTGGTACGCGATCGGCACCTCCAGCCCATCGATGAACGCGGCGCTGTCCCCGGGGGACGAGCCGCGCAGGATGAGCTCGCCGCCGCCGAACGCGCTGCGGGCCGCGCCCGGCAGGTTCAGCACCGCCTTCAGCGTGTCGCCCTGCGTGCCGGCGACGGCGGCGACCTCGTCCGCCGGGATCACCTGCTTCGTGATCTCGCGCCGGACCCGCTCCCCGCGCACGATCGACACGTTCGAGCCGACCGTGGACTCGAGGTAGATGGTCTCCTCGCGCTCCTCGCCGGGCTTCGCCTCCACGCGCGCCTCGAGCCGCTCGTGGCCGGCGGCGGCGCCCACGAGGACGAAGGCCGCCGCCGGGACCTCGAGGGCGAAGCGCCCGTCGGCGTCGGTCGTGCCCCGGGCGTAGGTCGTCGCCCCGTCCTCGGAGCGGGCCGCCACCGCGGCGTTCGCGAGGGGCTTGCGCGTCCCGCGCTCGAGGAGCCGGCCCGAGAGCTTCACCGGCCGCGGCGGCGCCGGGGCGGCGGGCTCGGCCGGCGCGGCGACCGGCGCGGCGATCCGGAGCCGGAAGGTGATCGTGACCGGCACGGCCTCGCCCGTCGTGAGCCGGCCGGGCGTGAAGGCGAACCTGCGCGCGGCGGCGAGCGCGGCCGAGTCGAACGGCTCGCCCGCGCCCTGCTCGATGCGCACGTCCTCGACCTGGCCCAGCGCGGAGACGTCGATCTGGAGGACGACCGCGACCTCCGGGGCAGGGAACACGGTGCCCGGCGGGACCTCCGCGGGCACGAGCTCCTTCAGCTGCGGCGGGACCGCGAGGCCGGGCTCCTCGGCGGGGGCCGTCGGGGGGGCCGGGGTCGAGGTCGGGGTCGAGGTCGGGACCGGGGTCGAGGTCGGGGTCGCGGTCGCGGTCG
>DASSSJ010000175.1:0-3637 GCA_035708485.1 Anaeromyxobacter sp.
TCCCACCGAAGTGGCTTTCGACGCTCCGCTGCGGCCTCGGGGATCTCTCCCCGCGGCTGGAGCCTGCTACCGGGCGCACCGGTGCCTACCCGGACCGGACTTCCACCGGCTGGACCGTCCCAGTTTTCAGGACGCGACATGGCGGTGAGGATAGCCCGGGGCGGCCCCTCGGGCGCGCCCCGCGCGTGGGGTTGCGCCCGCGCGTCGCGGCGGACAGCGATCAGCCATGGACTACGCGACCAGGAAGTGCGTCCCGTGCGAGGGCGGCGTGCCGAAGATGGCCCCGGCCGCCGTGGACGAGGCCCTCCGGACGCTCGAGGGCTGGGACGCCCAGTACGGCAAGACCCGCATCCACAAGCACTACCGGTTCAAGGACTTCCTCCAGGCGATGCGCTTCGTGAACGCGCTCGCGGCGCTGGCGGAGTCCGAGGGGCACCACCCCGACTTCGCCGTCCACTGGAACACGGTGGACGTGACCCTGTGGACCCACGCGATCGGCGGGCTCTCCGAGAACGACCTCATCGTGGCCGCCAAGCTCGACCGCCTGCCCGAGTCCCACCCGCAGCAGCATTGAATGGCGCGGCGGTCCGGCGCGTCTCCTCCGGCGAGAAGCACCACCCCGAGGAACCCATGACGTCCCGCCTCTCGAAGCTCGTCCTCGCCGCCGCCCTCGCCGCCGCCCTCCCCGTCGCCGCCGCCGCGGACGGCGGCTGCGATCACGACCGCGGCGCGCCCCCCTACTACCGCGCCGAGGCCGGGCCGCGGCGCTGGCGCGAGGCGGAGTGGCGCGAGCGGCGCCTCGAGCGGATCCGCGCCGAGCTGCGCGCGCTCGACGCGGACCGCGCCGAGTTCCACGCCCGCAACGCCTGGAACCCGCGCCGGCTGCGCCGGTACGACCGCTGGTACGCCGAGCGCCGGGCCGAGCTCGTCCACCGCTACGCCGAGCTCGAGCAGCAGCACGTGGCGTGGCGGTAGGCCGCCGCGCGCTGGCGAGGATCGCGGAACGGGGTTAGTTCTGGGAGACGGTGTCCCGACCGCTCGCCTTCCTCGTCTGGATCCTCGCCGGCCTCTCCATCCTCGCCGGGATGCACTGGTACCTGTGGGCGCGGCTCGTGCGCGACCCCGCGCTGGGCGACCCGTGGCGGCGGATCCTGACCGTCGCCTTCGTCCTCCTCACGCTCGCCCTGCCGGCCGGGATCCTGGCGCTGCGGCTGGCGCCGCGGCCACTCGACCGGATCGTCCCGGCCGCCGCCTTCACCTGGCTCGGGCTCGCCTTCATCCTCTTCGTCGCGGTCCTCGCGCTCGACCTCGCGAGGCTCGCCGTGCAGGCCGCGGCCCTCCTCGCCGACCTCGCCCGCGCGCGCCCCGACGTCCCGGACGATCCCGCCCGGCGCGTCTTCGTCGCGCGCGCGCTCGCCGGGACCGCGGTCGCCGCGACGGCCGGGGTGTCCGCCTTCGCGTTCCGCAGCGCCACCGGCCCCGCCGAGATCACGGAGGTGCCGGTCCGCCTCGAGCGGCTCCCGCCCGCCCTCTCCGGGCTCACCATCGCGCAGATCACCGACCTCCACGTCGGGCCGACGATCGGCGAGCGGGAGGTGCGCCGGATCGTGGAGCAGGTGAACGAGCTTCGCGCCGACGTCGTGGCGGTCACCGGAGATCTCGTGGACGGCTCGGTGCGGGAGCTCGGCGCCGCCGTCGCGCACCTCGGCCAGCTCCGGGCGCGCCACGGCGTCTACTTCGTCACCGGGAACCACGAGTACTACTCGGGCGTCGGCCCGTGGCTCGACGAGGTCGCCCGGCTCGGCATGCGCGTCCTCCACAACGAGCGCGTCACGATCGGCGACGCGGGCGCCTCGCTCGACCTCGCCGGCGTCCCCGACTGGTCCTCGCGCGGGTCCCCCGGCGGGGAGGGGCTCGACCTCGGCCGCGCGCTCGCCGGACGGGACCCGGACCGCTCGCTCGTGCTCCTCGCCCATCAGCCCCGCGGCGTCGGCGAGGCGGTGAGCGCCGGCGTGGAGCTGCAGATCTCCGGCCACACCCACGGGGGCCAGATCATGCCGTTCAACCTCCTCGTGCGCGCCGCTTATCCGTACGTGAAGGGGCTTCACCGGCACGAGGAGGACGGCCGCGCCGGGCAGATCTTCGTGTCGCGCGGGACCGGCTACTGGGGTCCCCCGCTCCGGCTCGGCGTCCCTCCCGAGATCGCGAAGATCGTCCTGACGAGCTGATCGCGGCCCCGGCGCCGGCCCGCATGGGCCCTGCCCGCGCGCCGGGCGGCGGTCTACCCTCGTCGTTCCCGGGAGGTCCCTCGATGCGCGTCCGTCCCGTCCCCCTGCTCGTCGCGGTCTTCGGAAGCGCCGTCGCGGTGACGGTGTTCGTCGTCCGCCAGCTCCCGCGCGAGGGAGAGGTGAGCCCGCCGGAGCGGGTGCCCGTCGCGGTCGCACCGGCGGAGTCCTCGCCGCCCCTCGAGCGGCCCGCCGCCGCCGCCGACGGCGTGGTCGAGGTGCGCGTCACCGCGGGCGGCGAGCCGCAGGCGGGCGCCGAGGTGCGCCTCTACCTCGCGCCCGACGCGGACGGCGCGCCGTGGCGGCGCGCCGGCGACGCCTGGACGGAGGCCGCCGGCGTCGCCCGGCTGCCCGCGGGGCCGGGCGCCTACCTCGTCGCCGCGCGCGTCGTGGGGCTCGCCCCCGCGCGCGCCGGCGTCGTCCGGCCGAGCGACCGCGGCACGGTGCGCGTGGCGCTGGCGGCCGAGCCGCCCGCCGCGCTCGAGGGCCGCGCGATGCTGCGGACCGGCGAGCCGGCGGCGCGCGCGCGCGTTCGCGCGATCCCGGTCTCCTCGCTCGCCCCCGCCTTCGCATCGGCGTCCGCTCCGCCCGAGGAGATCGCGGTGGGCGAGGCCGACGTGCGCGGCGGGCTCCGCCTCGACGGGCTCTCGCCCGGGACCTGGTCGGTCGCGATCGACATGGCCGGGCACCACCCGGTCGTGCTCCCGCGGCTGCGGGTCCCGGGGCCGCCGATCGCCGCCATGCTCGAGCCGCTCGGCTTCGTGCAGGGCCGCGTCCTGCACCCCGACGGGCGCCCCGCCGCCGCCGCGCTCGTCCGCGCCGCCTCGGCGGACCACGGCGCCACCGCCCGCGCCGGACCCGACGGCCGCTTCGGCGTGGCCGCGCCCGCGGGGAGCTACGTGGTCACCGCCTGCCTCGGCGAGGGCGCCGCGGCGCTGGAGCGCCGGGTCTCCGTCGCCGCGGGCGCGACCACGGATCCCCTCGAGCTGCGCCTCGGACCGGCCGCGACGCTGCACGGCGCGATCCGCGGCCCGGGCGGCGCGCCGGTGGCGGGCGGGCAGGTCGCGCTGCTCGCCCACGACACGCGCGAGCTCGTGGGTCGGGCGGTCTCCGGGCGCGACGGGCGGTTCGAGGTGCGCGGGCTCGCGCCCGGCGCCTACGACGTGCGCGCCTCGTCGCCGGGGACGTCGCCCGCCTGGCTCCGCGGCGTCACCGTGGCCCCGGGCGCGCGCTTCCCGCTCCGCGTCTCGCTCCCGGCGGCGGGCGCGATCGCCGGGACCGTGCGCGATCCGGCCGGGCGCGCGCTCGCCGGGGTCCACGTGCGCGCCGCCGTGCGGGGCGACGGCGTCGCC
>DASSSJ010000176.1:0-33739 GCA_035708485.1 Anaeromyxobacter sp.
AGATCGTCTTCAAGATCAAGGAGGACGACGCGCGCAACCCCGGCGTCATCGCCGACTGCACCGGCGACAACGCGGGCGACTCGGTCGGCCCCTCGGCGGACGGCTTCGAGACCTACGGCGTCACCGGCGTCGCGCTCATCACCTTCATCCTCCTCGCGATCCGCGACCCGTCCACGCAGGTGAAGCTCCTCGTCTGGATCTTCGCGATGCGCATCATGATGGTGGTCGCGTCGGTGGTCTCGTACTGGCTGAACGAGGCCTGGGCGAGCGGCAAGTACCGGGACGCCACCTCGATGAACTTCGAGCTGCCGCTCACGACGCTCGTGTGGCTCACCTCGGTCGTCTCGATCGCCCTCACCTACCTCGTCTCGTGGCTCCTCATCGGCACGCTGGGCGACGGCTCGATGTGGTGGAAGCTCTCCACGATCATCACCTGCGGGACGCTCGCCGGCGCGATCATCCCGGAGGTGGTCAAGGTGTTCACCTCGACCACGTCGGGTCACGTGAAGGAGGTCGTCACCGCCTCCCGCGAGGGCGGCGCGTCGCTCAACGTCCTCGCCGGCCTCACCGCCGGGAACTTCTCGGGCTTCTGGATGGGGCTCGTCATCACCGCCCTCATGGCGCTCGGCTGGGCCGTGTCCACGCTCGGCCTCGGCGACCTCATGATGGCCCCGGCGGTGTTCGCCTTCGGCCTCATCGCCTTCGGCTTCCTCGGGATGGGCCCGGTCACGATCGCGGTCGACTCCTACGGCCCGGTGACCGACAACGCGCAGTCGGTGTACGAGCTCTCGCTCATCGAGAACGTCCCCGACGTGAAGGCGGAGGTGAAGAGGGACTTCGGCTTCGACCTCAACTTCGACAAGGCGAAGCACTACCTCGAGGAGAACGACGGCGCGGGCAACACCTTCAAGGCGACCGCGAAGCCGGTGCTCATCGGCACCGCCGTCGTCGGCGCGACCACCATGATCTTCTCGATCATCGTGATGCTCACCGCCGGGCTGACGGTGAACCTCGAGAAGCTCTCGATCCTGAACCCGCTCTTCCTCCTCGGCCTCGTCATGGGCGGCGCCGTCATCTACTGGTTCTCGGGCGCCTCCACCCAGGCCGTCTCGACCGGCGCCTACCGCGCGGTCGAGTTCATCAAGCGGAACATCCGGCTCGAGGGCGTGGAGAAGGCCTCGGTCGAGGACTCGAAGAAGGTCGTCGAGATCTGCACGCAGTACGCGCAGAAGGGGATGTTCAACATCTTCCTCGTCGTGTTCTTCGCGACGCTCGCGTTCTCCTTCGCCGACGAGTTCTTCTTCATCGGCTACCTGATCTCCATCGCGGTGTTCGGCCTGTTCCAGGCGATCTTCATGGCCAACGCCGGCGGCGCCTGGGACAACGCGAAGAAGGTCGTCGAGGTCGAGCTCAAGGCGAAGGGCACCGACCTCCACGCGGCGACGGTCGTCGGCGACACCGTCGGCGATCCCTTCAAGGACACCTCCTCGGTCGCGATGAACCCGATCATCAAGTTCACGACGCTCTTCGGCCTCCTCGCCGTCGAGCTCGCGGTCAAGATGGAGGCCGGCGCCCGGCTCGGCCTCGCGGTGATGTTCCTCGCCGTCGCGCTCGTGTTCGTCTACCGCTCGTTCTACAAGATGCGGATCGAGGCCGGCGTGAAGGCGGCCGAGGGCGCCGGCGCGACCAGCCCGGCGCACTAGGCCATGGCGGAGCGCATCGCTCCGCTCGACCGGAGGGCGGCGCTCCGCAAGGCGGTCGCCGCCCTGAAGGTGTTCCCCCTCCACGGCGTCGTGGTCCTGCCCGGGACCCCGGCGCCGTTCCACGTCTTCGAGCCGCGCTACCGGGCGCTCGTCGGCGACGCGCTGCGCGGGGACCGCATCCTCGCGGTGCCGTCGCTCTTCGGCAAGAGCGACGCGCACGCGCTGCGGCCGCCGCTGCGGGCGATCTGCGGCGCGGGGTTCGTGGAGACCGAGGAGCGCCACGAGGACGGCCGCTACGACATCGTGCTGCGCGGGCTCGCCCGCGTCCGGCTCGTGGAGGAGCTCCCGCCCACCAGGCTCTACCGGGAGTTCAGGGCGGAGATCCTCGACGACGTGCTGCCGCCCGGCGGCGCGCGGGCGCTCTCGGACGGGCTCGAGGCGCTGCGGCAGCTCGTCTACGAGCTCTCCACGAAGCTCCCGAAGGAGTCGGGCGCGACGCAGCTCGCCGAGGCGGTCGCCCAGATGAAGGACCCGTCCGCCATCGTGGACCTCGTCGCGGCCGCGGCGGTGTCGGACGCGGGCGCGCGCCAGCGCGTGCTCGAGGAGCTCGAGGTGGCGCGCCGGCTCGAGCTCGTGATGGAGGAGGTCGCCGGCGTGGTGCTCGTCCTCTCGCGGGGGACGAAGCCGCGGGCGTGAGCCCGCTGCGCGCTAGGCGGCGCCGCTGCGGCCGACGCCGTAGTAGGTGAAGCCGGCGGCGCGCGCCTTCGCGGCGTCCCAGACGTTCCGGCCGTCGAGGAGCACGGGCGAGCGCATGATCCGCCGGAGCCGCGCCAGGTCGGGCTGGCGGAACTCGTTCCACTCGGTGACGAGGAGGAGCGCGTCGGCGCCCTCCGCCGCCTGGTAGGGCTCCGGGACGAGCTCGACGCCGCGGCCGTCGAAGATCCGGCGGGCGACCTCCTCCGCGACCGGGTCGTGGGCGCGCACCCGCGCGCCGCTCGCGAGGAGCCCCTCGATCACGGTGATCGAGGGCGCCTCCCGCATGTCGTCGGTCTTCGGCTTGAACGCGAGCCCCCACACCGCGAAGGTCTTGCCGGCGAGCGTGCCGAAGTGCCGCGTCGCCTTGTCCACGAGCCAGCGCTTCTGCCGCTCGTTCACGCGCTCGACCGACCGCAGCAGGTCGAAGTCGAGGCCGATCTGGCGGGCCATGGTCATGACGGCGCGGACATCTTTAGGGAAGCAACTCCCACCGAAGCCTACACCGGGGAACAGGAACGGATGCCCGATGCGCCGGTCGCTCCCGATGCCGCGCCGGACCTGATCCACGTCCGCCCCGAGCCGCTCGCACAGCGTCGCCATCTCGTTCATGAACGAGATGCGGGTGGCCAGCATCGCGTTCGCCGCGTACTTCGTGAGCTCGGCGGAGCGCACGTCCATGAACAGGATCGGCTGCTCCGCGCGGACGAAGGGGGCGAACAGCTCCGCCATGATCGCGCGGGCGCGCTCCGACGCGACGCCGACCACGACGCGGTCCGGCCGCATGAAGTCGTCGATGGCCGCCCCCTCCTTCAGGAACTCGGGGTTCGAGACCACGTCGAACGGGTTCGCGGTCGACGCCGCGAGCACCTCGGCGACCTTCTCGGCGCTCCCCACCGGCACGGTGCTCTTGTTCACGACCACCGCGTGACCGGTGAGGTTCCGGCCGACCTCCCGCGCGGCGGCGAGCACGTGCGTGAGGTCGGCCTCCCCCGTCTCGCCGGGCGGCGTCCCGACCGCGATGAACACCACCGCCGCGTCCTTCACCGCCTCCGGGTAGGAGGTCGTGAACGACAGCCGCCGCTCCTTCACGTTGCGGCGGACGAGCTCCTCGAGCCCGGGCTCGTAGATCGGGATGCCGCCGGAGCGGAGGATCTCGATCTTGCGGGCGTCCACGTCGAGGCAGACCACCTCGTTCCCGGACTCCGCGAAGCAGGTCCCCGTGACGAGCCCGACGTACCCCGTGCCGACGACCGCGATCCTCATGAACGCTCCGACCCCAGGCGGTTTCCGAGGCCGCCTTGTACCACGGGCCCGGCCGGGGATCGACGCGGCCCCGGTCAGCCGCGCCCGCGCGGCGCGACGACGAGCCGGGCGGCGGCGTCCGCGCCGCGCAGGTGCCGCAGGCGCGCCGGATCCCGCGCCGCCTCCGCGACCTGCTCGACGGCGAGCCGCTCCGCGGCGCCCAGCGGCGGGCGGACCGCCGCGGCCGCCTCGGCGACGTCCGGGAAGAGGTGGGCGACGACGAGCGTCGCGCCGTGGAGCGCGCGAGAGAGCCCGAGGGCGCGGGCGCGCTCGAGGACGTACGGGGCGTCGACGCCCCCCCGCAAGAGCTCGCGCAGGTCCACCTGCGCGATCGCCGGCGCGAAGAGCCCCTGCAGCGCGAGGTCCGCGACCGTCGCGAGGAGCGCCTCCTCCGGCGCCGGCCGGGCCACGCCCGGACCGAACACGCGGTACGGGCGGCTGCGCTCGAACAGGGCGGCGTCCTCCGGCGCGCCCGGCCAGAGCCCCTCCTGGAGCGCGACGTCGGTCGTCCCGTCCGTGAAGACGGCCGTGCGCCCGCCCTCGCCGGCGCGGGCGAGCGACATCGTCCCCTTCACCGCCTCCGCGAACCGGCGCCCGTCCGCGCCCCGCACCGCGAGGCGCAGCTCGCCGAGCGGCCGGAAGGCGAGGTGCGGGTAGAGCCAGTCCACGTACGCGGCGGCCTCGAGCACGACGACGGGGACGTCCTCGATCCCGCGGAGCAGGCCGCGGAGCGTGACGAGCTTCGTGAGGTTGTCGTTCACGACGCCCTGGAAGCTCGTGAGGAGGCGCTCGCGGAAGGCGTCGGGGAGGCCGGCGCCGAGGCGCGTGTGCTCCACCTGCCAGGAGGCGAGCGGCGCGAGCCCGTGCGCCTCGAGCACGTCGGCGAGGAGCGCGAGATCGCAGTCCGGGAGCGCCGCGGGCGGATCGAAGCGGGTGATCGCGCGCAGCGCGTCCAGGAGGGCCACCGGCGCGGTGTAACCCGTCGCGGGCGCCCGGGCAACCGCCGCCCCGGCGCGCGCCGCGGGGCCGGCGGTCGTGCGCAGGTTGTCCTCCACGGAGGACGACATGGCGGAGCTCGACGCGGCGCTGGCCGAGCTCGCCCGGCTGCGGGCGGGCGACGAGCCGATCCTGAGCCTGTACCTCGACGTGCGGTGGACGGACGAGCAGCAGCGCGAGCGCGTGCGCCTGTTCGTCCAGGAGGCCGTCCGGCGCACGCTGGCCCGCTACCCGGAGGGCGCGCCGGGCCGCGAGGCGCTCCAGCGGACCCTCTCCAGGATGCGCGAGTGGGTGGCCGGCCTCACCGGCCAGGCGCGCGAGGCCGATCGCCAGGGCGTCGCGCTCTTCGCGTGCGAGTCGATGGGGCTGTGGGTCGAGCTCGGGTTCGCGGCGCCGCTCGAGAACGCGCTCTCGACCGACGCGGTCCCGCACCTGAAGCCGCTCGTGCGGCTCGCCGGCGAGACCATGCCCGTCCTCGTGGTGGCGCCGGCGCCCGAAGGAGCCGACGTGTTCTCCGTCCGCCTCGGCGAGATCGAGGTGGAGGAGCGCGTGCGACAGCCGCTCCCGCGGCGCGGCGAGCCCAGCTTCGAGCCGGGGGCGGCGCGGCCCGTCGCGGGCGAGGGGCCGACGTCCCGCTACGAGCGGTCGGACAAGAACCAGCGGCACGGCGAGAGCGTCGCGCGCCGCAACCGGCGCGCCGCGGTGGCCGAGCTCCAGGCGCTCTTCGACCGGCGCCCCGAGTCCGCGGTCGTCCTCGTGGGCCCGGCGCGGGCGCTCGCCGCGTTCGAGCGCGACCTCCCCGAGCGCATCGCGGCGCGCGTCGCGGCGCGGGTGCGGCGGCCGCGCGGCTGGGAGGCAGGCGACGGGACGCGCCGCGCGGCGGTGCTGGCCGCCGCAGCGGAGGGCGCGCGCGAGGCCGCGCGGGTGCGCGCCGGCCACCTGCCCGACGTGGTGGTGGGCGAGGCGCTCCGGGGCGGGATCGCCGTGGTCGGGCCGGAGGACGTCGTGCTCGCGCTCAACGAGAAGCGCGTCCAGGTGCTCGTGCTGGACGAGCAGTTCCGTCGCGCCGGCTGGCGCTGCGAGAACTGCGACGCGCTCGGCGCGAGCGCGGAGGCCGCGGAGGCCTGCCCGTGGTGCGGCGGGGAGCTCCACGTGGTGCGCGACCTCGGCGAGGCGCTCGTCGCCCGGACGCTCGCGGTGGGCGGGAGCGTCGAGGTGGTCGCCGGCGACCGCCGGCTGCGCGGCTACCGCGGCGTCGGCGCGCTCCTGCGCCAGACCGCGCCCACCGGGCTCCGCGGCGCGAGCCCGCCCTGGCCGACGGCGCCCGGGGCGAGCCGGCCCTGAACGCGCCGGCGGCGCCCGCGCCGGGCGCGGGGCCCCTCCTCACCGCGCGCCGGGCGCGGTCGCCCGCGCGCGATCGGGCGCGGAGCGCCGGCGCCGGAACCGGCTGCGAAGCAACATCCCGAGGACGTCCAGGCCCGCCCGGATCATCGACCCGAGGCCGAGCTTCGAGCCGCGCGCGTCGCGCCACGCCTCGAGCGGGATCTCCCGGAACTCGTCGGGCGCGAGCGGCGCGACCGTCGCCGACCCCGAGAGCAATCGCTGGAGGAGCTCCACGTCGAACGCCCAGCGCGAGCGGAACGGCACGGCGAGCGCCTGGCGCAGCGCCTCGGTCCGGCGGAAGAGCTTGGCGCCGCACTGCGTGTCGTACACCGGGACGCGCAGGGCGAGCGAGGCGACGGTGGCGAACAGCCGGCCGAGGTAGTGGCGCGCGGCGTGCCGCTCGATGCCGGCGCCGAGGAGGCGGACCCGCGAGCCGAGCACGACCGAGCCGCCGCGCTCCTCGAGGGCGCGCACGAGGCGCAGGAGCTCGTCCACGGGCGTCGCGAGGTCCGCGTCGGCGTAGCCCACCACGTCGGCGCCGCGCTCGAGCGCGGCGAGGAGCCCGCGCCGGACCGCCTCCGCCTTGCCGCCGTTCCGCTCCAGGCGATGGAGGGCGATGCGGGGATCGGCTGCCCGCATGGCCTCGATGGTCTCCGCGGTGCGGTCCCGCGAGCCGTCGTCCACGAACAGCAGCTCGAGGTCCGGCCGCGCCCGGGCGAGCCGCAGGAACTCGGCCCGGTCGAGGCGCGCCTCCTCGTTGTAGCAGGGCACGATCAGGACGGTCTTCGGCATGACGCCACCCGCGCGGCCATCGAGGCGGCCCTTGTACCACGGGCTGGGGCCGCTGCGGAGGGCGCGGGAGCCGCGCCGCCGCGCCGGCGTGCGGGCGAGCGCGGGCGCGGCGCCGCCGCCGCGACGCGGTTGGAACTCGCGAGGGGTTCTGGGGTACAACCCCGGCGATGACCTCGCCGCTCGCGGGCAAGAAGAACCTCGTCTTCCTGCGCGTGGGCGACCGCTCGACGCACCGCGAGTGGATCGGCGATCCCGCGACGCGCTCGTACGACGTCTGGCTCGACTACTACGAGGAGGGCGACCCCTCGAAGTGGAGCGACGATCCGGCGCTCCTCACCGTCGGCCCGGGGACGACGAAGTACGCGCGCGCGCACGCGCTCCTGCCGGAGCTCTCCCGCTACGAGGCGGTCTGGTTCCCGGACGACGACATCAGCGTGGGCCCGGCGGGCGTGGAGCGGCTGTTCGAGACGTTCCACGCGCTCGGCATGCTCCTCGCCCAGCCCTCGCTCGCGGACCCCTCGTACGTCTCCCACGAGATCACCCGCTGGAACGGCGCCTTCGAGGTGCGCTACACGAACTTCGTCGAGGCGATGTGCCCCCTCTTCTCCCGCGAGGCGCTGCTCGCGTGCGCCCCGTCGTTCTCGCTGTCCGTCTCGGCGTTCGGGCTCGACATGATCTGGTCGCGCATGCTCCGGGATCCGCGCGACCGGATCGGCATGATCGACGCCGCGCCGGTCGTCCACACGCGTCCGATCGGGGCCGGCACCTGGCGCCGGCCGGCGGGCTTCGACCCGATCGCGGATCGCGACCGCGTCCTGGGAGCGTTCGGCGTCGGCTGGCCGTTCAAGTTCCGCGTCTACGGCGGCGTGCCGCGCGCGGACGGCGCGGGGCGGCCGCCGGTGCTCCCGGGCGGGCTCCGCTTCCTCGCGCGGATGACCTCGGGCGTCCCGCGGTCGGTCCGGTTCCAGCGCCGCTACTGGTCGCGCACGCTGAAGAGCGTGTGGCGCGGCCGCGCGTGAGATGAGCGGCGCGGTCGCCAGCACGCTCCCTCCCGGCGAGGGAACCGCGACGCTCGCGTCCCACCGAGCGCGGGGCGCGGCGTGGGCGTACCGCGCCGCCGTCCTCGGGATCTTCGCAGCCTTCAACCTCGTCACGTTCAACCGGTACTTCCCGCTCAGCGAGGGCTGGTGGGAGACCTACGGGTACCTCTGGAACTCGGGGCTCAGGCCGTATCGCGACTTCGATCTCGCGTTCACGCCGCTGTTCACGATCCTGAACGCCGGGCTCCTGCGCCTGCTCGACGACTCGTTCTTCGCCATCCGGCTGCTCGGCGTCGGGGTGTTCCTCGCCGCGGTGCTCCTCCTCCAGCTGCTCGTCGAGCGGTTCTTCGCCCCGTGGATCGCGGCCGTCGCCGTGACGGTCTCGACGTCCTTCGTCGTGGCGGCGACCCAGTTCATCGCGAAGGACTACCACTCGTACCAGCTCGCCTTCGTCGCGCTCGCGCTCCTCCTGCACGTGCGCCTCGCCGCCGACCGGCGGCTCCGGCCCGCGCGCCGGGTCGCCGAGACGTTGCTGCTCGGGCTGACGGTCTCGCTGGTGTTCTTCCTCAAGCAGAACGTGGGCGCCATCCTCCTCGCCGCGATCGCGGCGAGCCTGCCGCTCGTGGACCGGGAGCGTCCGCTCGCGCGGCTCGCCGCGTTCGGCGCCGGCGCGGCGGTCCCGTTCCTGCTCATGCTGCCCGTCATCTCGCCGCCGGAGTGGCGGCAGCTCCTGCTCGCGAACGACGCGAAGGGCAGCCTCGGCACGGTGCTGGGCCGGTTCTGGCAGTTCGAGAACCGGGAGGCGATCATCACCGCGCTCGTCCTCTGCGCGGCGGTCGCCGCCGCGCGGTGGGTGTTCGCCCCGCCGGCGCGCTGGCAGGGCGTCTGGACCCCGTCCTTCGAGGCGACGCTGCGGAACCGGACGGCGCGCGGGGCGGCGTTCCTCGCGCTCGTCGTCGCCGTCGCCGCGAGCGGCCACGAGATCCGGGCGTTCGTCGTCGCGTGGACGATCCCGGTGACGCTCGCCTTCATCGCCCTCGTGCTCGTCCGGGCGGGGCGCGCCCTCCTCGACCAGACCGCCGCCGAGCCGCGGTGGACGGCGATCGCGATCCCGCTGCTCGGGCTGGCGTACGCCAACACCACGACCGCCGCGTTCGACTTCATCGCGCTGCACGTGCCGGTGGCCCTCGCGCTCGGGTGGCTCCTCGCCACGGCGGAGGCGTGGGCGCCCCGGCGCTATGCGCTCCTCGCCGCCCTCGCCCTCCTCGTCGTCGTCCCGGAGCTGATCGCGGCGAAGCTCCGGGTCCCGTACGCCTGGTGGGGGCACTGGCAGGGGTCCGTCTCCGCGGCGACCGCCGAGTCCGAGTACCCGCAGCTGCGCGGGATCCGCATGACCCCCGAGCAGCGGGAGGTGGTGGACGGGGTCAAGGCGGCCGTGGCGACGTACTCGAGGTCGCGGTCGGACGTCCTGTTCTTCACGCTGCCGGTGTTCTACTGGCTCGAGGGCAAGCTCCCGCCCGGCCGCACGGTGGTGCAGTGGTTCGACGTGGTGTCGTCGGGGCAGATGGCGGCGGAGCTGGAGGCGATCCGGGAGCGGCCGCCCCGGCTCGTCGTGGCGCTCGAGCCGCCGCCGGCCGCGTACGTCGTCCACCGTCGGCTCAAGAACAGCGCACGCCTCCCGCAGGAGGACTTCCGCGCCCTGATGGACGGGTGGGTCGCGAGCCGGAAGTACCGTCTCGTCCGCAGCATCGCCCTCCCGAGCGGGAACCGCGGCGGCTACGAGGTCGCCCAGGAGGTCGTCGTCCAGCGAGACCAGGCGGACGGAGCCGATCCGGACGCGCTGCTCGCCGGGACGGGCGTCACCGTGGCCGCGTCGAGCCCGGACGAGACCGACGAGCCGGCGCGCCCGCTCCACGGCGAGCCGCTCCAGCTGGGAGCGCGCGTGACCGTCCGGGGCGAGTACCGCCGCGTCCGCGCCGCCGCCGAGCTCCTCGGGGTCGCGCGCGGCAGGCCGCGCGACTGGAACACGCTCAACGTGTACGTGCGCGAGGACGGCGCGGCGAGCGGGGGGCCCTCGACGCCCGCCCCCTGAGCGGTCCCGGCGGCGCGCGGTGGCCGCGGCCCCGGCGCGGGCCGCCGCCCGCGTCACTCGAGCGGCGGGATGAGGAGGTTCTCCGCGAGCTCCTCGCGCGGGAGGAACGGCGCCATGTCCTCGAGCGCCGGCGAGACCATCCGGCCGTCGGGGAGCGCCCGCGAGGCGAGCTTCGGCGCGAAGGGCGCGTCCGGGTCGAGCACGACCTCCACGAGCGCGGGACCCTCGGCGCGCAGCGCGAAGTCGAGCGCGCCGGCCACGTCCGCGCCGCTCGCGCACCGGCGCGCCGGGATGCCGAGCGCGTCCGCGAGGCGCACGAAGTCGGGGAAGGTGACCCCGCTGTCCGGGCCGATGCCGATGGCGTTCCCCGGGAAGTAGGCCCGCTGCGTCTGCCGGATGGAGGCGTACCCGTCGTTGTTCAGCACGAAGATCACGACGGGCAGCCTCGCGCCGGCGATCGTCTGCAGCTCCTGCAGGTTCATCATGACGCTGCCGTCGCCCGCGAGGCAGAACACCCGCCGCCCCGACGCGACGTGCGCGCCGATCGCCGCCGGGACGTCGTAGCCCATCGAGGCGCAGCCCGAGTTCGTGTACAGCCGCGTCCCGGACTTGATGCGGCCCGCCTGGAACGAGACGACGCACGCGGTGCCGTCCCCGGTGACCACGGTGGCGTCCTCCGGCAGCGCGTCGAAGAGATCGCGCATGAACACGTACGGGCTGAGCCGGGGGGCGCGCTCGTACTCGGGCACGACCACGGGGTAGCGCTCGCCGCGCGCGCGGCACCACGCCATCCACGCGGCGTGCCGGGGATCGACGCGCCAGGCCGCGGTCGCCCGGTCGAGCCGGTCCAGGAACTCGCGGACGTCCGCGTGGACCGGCCGGTCCACGGAGAGCGTCGGCTTCTCGAGCTCCGCGAGGTCGACGTCCACCATCACGCGGTACGCCGCGCGCGCGAAGGTCTTCCAGTTGTAGGAGACCTGGCGGATGTTGAGGCGGCTCCCCAGGACGAGCAGGAAGTCCGCGTTCTGCACGGTGAAGTTCCCCTGGCGGTCCCCCAGGCTGCCGGGGCGCCCCGCGTAGCAGGGGTGCGCGTTGGGGACGAGGTCGTGGGCGTTCCAGCCGGTGGTGAGCGGCACGCCGAGCCGCTCGGCGACGCGGAGCAGGAGCTCGCGGCCGCCGGCGAGCCGCACGCCGGCTCCCGCGAGGAGCACCGGGCGCTCGGCCCGGGAGAGCCGGGCGACGACGTCGCGGACGTCGGGCTCGAGGGCCTCGCCCGTCGTCGCGCCCGCCTCGGCCCGGAGCGCCAGCGGGCGGCCCCCGCCCTCCTCCTCCGCCGAGAACCCCTTCAGCGCCGAGGGCTCGATCTGCGCCGCCTGGACGTCGATGGGCACGTCGATCCAGACCGGTCCGGGCCGGCCGGTCGTCGCGAGGTGCCACGCCTTCTCGAGGTGGTACCGGATCGCGCCCGGGTCCTGGACGCAGACCGCGTACTTCGTGACCGAGCGCGCCATCGCGACGATGTCGATCTCCTGGTCGCCGAGCTGGCGGAGGGGGAGCCCCGTGTTGCCGGCGATCGTCTCCCGCTTCACCTGGCCGGACACGACGACCATCGGGATCGAGTCCACCCACGCGCCGTACACGCCGTTCAGCGCGTTCACGCCTCCCGGCCCCGTCGTGACGTTGACGAGCGCGACGCGGCCGGAGAGCCGCGCGTAGCTCTCCGCCGCGATGGCGCACGCCTGCTCGTGGTGGCAGCACTGCCACCGGATCCGCCTCTCCCGGCCGAGGGCGTCGTTGAGGTGCATCGACCCCCCGCCGGTCACGAGGAACGCGTGCGCGACGCCGCGCTCGGCGAGGAACGACATGACGTGGTCTGCGACGCGCACGGGCTCCTCCGGGGACTGCGGCGGGGGGCGGAAGGGTATCGTAAGCTCCGTGGCATGAACAACCCGCTCGCCCAGGACCTCGAGCGCGCGCTTCGGTCGACGGCGGGCGTCTGGGAGGAGCTCCGCGAGGCGCGCATCCTCGTCACGGGGGGCACCGGGTTCTTCGGCGGCTGGCTGCTCGAGACGCTCCTCCACGCGAACGCGCGGCTCGGGCTCGACGTGCGGGCGACCGTCCTCACGCGCGACGCGGCGGCGTTCCGCCGCCGCCGCCCGCACCTCGCGGGCGATCCCGCGGTCTCTCTCCTCGAGGGCGACGTCCTCTCGCTCGAGCCGCTCGACGCGCCGTTCACGCACGTGGTGCACGCCGCGACGGCGGCGAGCGCGCGCCTGAACGCCGAGGAGCCGGCGGTCATGTTCGAGACGATCGTGGAGGGGACGCGCCGGGTCCTCGAGGTGGCGCGGCGCTCCGGCGCGCGACGGCTCCTGTTCACGAGCTCGGGCGCGGTGTACGGCCGCCAGCCGGCGGAGCTGTCGCACGTCCCCGAGGACTGGCCGGGCGCGCCGGACCCGCTCGCCTCCGGCTCCGCGTACGGCGAGGGGAAGCGCGCCGCCGAGCTCCTCTGCGCGCTCGGCGGCGGCGCGCACGGGTACGAGGCGGTGATCGCGCGCTGCTTCGCGTTCGCGGGTCCGTACCTGCCCCTCGACGCGCACTTCGCGATCGGCAACTTCGTGCGCGACGCCCTGCGCGGCGGCCCGATCCGCGTCCAGGGCGACGGCACGCCGTTCCGGTCGTACCTCTACGGAGCCGACCTGGCGTCCTGGCTGTGGACCCTGCTCGCGCGCGGACGGGGCGCCCGCGCGTACCACGTCGGGTCCGAGGCGGCCGTCTCCGTCCGGGAGCTCGCGCTCACGGTGGCGCGCGTGCTCGAGGTGGGCTCGGGCGTAAAGATCGCGCGCGAGGCCCCGCCCGGAGGTCGGGCGGAGCGGTACGTGCCGTCCACGCGGCGGGCGCGCGAGGAGCTCGGCCTCGCCGAGACCTTCACCCTGGAGGAGGCGATAGCGCGGATGGCGGAGTTCGCCCGGGCGTCACGGTCGGGGTTCCCGCCGCCTGGGGGCGACGCCGGCGCCGGTTGATCGTTCCGGCCCCACGTTCTATACCATCCGGCGTCGCACGCGCGGACCGTCCGCGGCGCCGCAAGTAAGGGGGATGTGCTTGAGCCGTTCCGAAACGGATCCGCGCCCCGGCGGGGGCGGTGGCGACCCCGCTGCGCCCCCGCGCGGCGCGGCGCGGCCGCGGTCCCTCGGCCCGTTCGCGAGGTACCTCGTCGTGGGGGCGGTGAACACCGCGTTCGGGTACGGGACCTTCGCGGTCCTCCTGCTGCTCGGGCTGCACTACGCGCTCGCCGCGCTCCTCTCGACGGCGCTCGGCGTGCTGTTCAACTTCCAGACGATCGGACGGGTCGTGTTCGGCAGCCGCGATCCGACCCTGCTCCTCCGGTTCGTCGCCGTGTACGGCGCCACCTACCTCCTGAACGTCGGGGTGCTCCGGCTGCTCGAGGCGAGCCGCGTGCACGTCCTCGTGGTCCAGGCGCTGCTCGTCCTCCCGCTCGCCTGGGTGTCGTTCGCGCTCCACCGGCGGTTCGTGTTCGCCCGAGAGGTCGCCACGCCGTGAGACTCGTCAGCGTCGTCACCCCGTGCTTCGAGGAGGAGGCGAACGTCCGCGAGCTCCACCGGCGCGTCCGCGACGTGTTCGCGGCGCTGCCCGGGTACGACTACGAGCACATCTTCATCGACAACGCCTCGCGCGACGGCACGGCCGAGCGCGTCAAGGCGATCGCCGCCGCCGACGCGCGGGTGAAGCTCATCGTCAACGCGCGGAACTTCGGTCACGTCCGGTCGCCGGTGTACGGCATGCTCCAGGCGTCCGGCGACGCCGTCGTCCTGATGGCGTCGGACCTCCAGGATCCGCCGGAGCTGATCCCGGCGTTCATCGACGCATGGGAGCGGGGCCACAAGGTCGTCTTCGGGATCAAGAAGCAGACGACGGAGCCGCTGCCGATGCGGCTCGTGCGCAAGTGGTACTACGATCTGATCGGCCGGCTCGCCGACATCGAGCTCGCGCGGGACGCCACCGGCTTCGGCCTGTACGACCGCGCCGTGATCGAGGTCCTCGAGCGGATCGACGATCCCTATCCGTACCTGCGCGGGCTCGTCTCGGAGATCGGCTTCGAGGCCGCCCGGGTCGAGTTCGTGAAGCCCGCGCGCAAGCGGGGGAGGAGCAAGAACTCCTTCTACACGCTGTACGACCTCGCCATGCTCGGGATCACCAGCCACTCGAAGGTCCCGCTCCGGCTGGCGGCGATGCTCGGGTTCGCCATGGCCGGGGTCAGCCTGTGCGTGGCGGTCGCCTACCTCGTCGCGAAGCTCGTCTTCTGGAAGGAGTTCCAGCTCGGCCTCGCGCCGCTCGTCGTGGGCCTGTTCTTCTTCTCGTCCGTGCAGCTCTTCTTCGTCGGCGTGATCGGCGAGTACATCGGCGCGATCTACACGCAGGTCCTGCGGCGGCCGCTGGTCGTCGAGAAGGAGCGCGTCAACTTCGACGACGGAGACGGCGCACGCCCGGCCGCCGCGCCCCGGCTCGCCGGCGCGCGGCTCGAGGACGGGCGGCTCTCGTGAGCGGCCGACCCGCGCGCGCGCCGGCCAGGCCGGCATGAGCGCGGAGCCGGTCGCGCGGGCCCCCGAGCGCGCGGGGTCCGCCGGCGAGCGCCCCGGGCCCGGGCTCGCGGAGCTGCCCGGCGCCGCGCTCGCCGGCGCGTGGCTCGCGATCCCCGCCGTGGCCGTCGCGCTCGTCGCGGCGTGGCGCGCGTTCGGGAGGCCCCTCGCGCGCGCGCTCACGGCCGCGCCCACCGCCGCGCAGCTGCCCCTGCCGGCGGCCGCCGGCGGCGTGCGCCCGGAGCCGCGGGAGCAGGCGCTGTACCTCCTCGCGCTCGTCGTCCCCGCGCTGGCCGCGTGGGGCCTCTGCCTCGGGGCGCGGCGGGTCCGTCGCCTCGGCGACGCGGCGCTCGCCCGCGCGGCCCTGGCCGTCCAGCTCGCCGTCGCGGCCGCGGTCGGGGTGGCGTGCGTCTACCAGGCCCGCAGGATCCACTCCTACTTCCCGCCGGCGCGCTGGGCGATCGGCGCGGCGGTCGTCGTCGCGGCGCTCGCGGCGGCGCGGGCCGCCGCCCGGTGGGACACCCTCCGGACGTGGGGCGAGTCCGCCGCCGGCCGCCGCCTGCGGAGGGCGTCGGCGCCGCTCGCCCTCGCCGCGGCCGCCGCGTACGCGGCGGCGCGGCTCTCGTCGGTGGTGTTCGGCGACGCGTCGGTCGTCGCGGCGCCGGTCACGGTCAGCTACCACCTGCCCTTCACCCTCGGCGAATTCGCGGCGGTGGTGAACGGGCGGACGCCCGGCGCGGACTTCTTCCCGCAGTACGCGTTCGTCCTGCCGCACCTGCTCGCCCCGGCGTTCCGGGCCGTCGGCCTCACGGTGCGCACGTTCACCGTGGCGATGGCGGCGCTCTCCTTCGTCGGTCTCGTGCTCCACTACGACGTGCTCCGGCGCGCGACGGGCCGGCCCGCGGCCGCGCTCGCGCTCCACGTGCTCGTCGTCGCGCTCGCGCTCCACCCCGTCGAGGTGTTCCCGGACGGGCTCGTGGCGAACGCCTTCAGCTACTTCGCCGTGGGCCCGCTCCGCTACCTCGGTCCGTGGGTCGTCGGCTGGCTCGTCGCGTGGCACCTCGGGCGCCCGAGCGCGTCGCGCGCCGCGATCGTCTTCGCCGCGGCGGGCGCGGCCGCGCTCAACAACCTCGACTTCGGGGTCCCGGCCCTGGGGGCCGCCGCGCTCGCGCTCGCGCTCACGGGCGAGACGACGCTCGTGCCGCGCCCCCGCGCGCTCGCCGCGCTGGCCCTCGCCGCCGCCGCGGGCGTCGCGGCGGCGTTCGCCGGCTTCGAGGTCGTCTCCTTCCTCCGCGCCGGCCGGCTCGTGACCCTCGCCGACACGACCGTGTTCCAGCGCGCCTTCGCCGTGCTCGGCTTCGGGATGCTGCCGATGCCGCGCTACGGCTTGCACGCGGTCGTGTACGGCACGTTCATGCTCGGGCTCGGCACCGCCCTGGTGAGGCTCGAGGCGCTGCGCCGGGCGCCGGCGGGCGCCGGGGCCGGCCCGGAGCGGACCCTCGCCGGCGTCCTCGTGTACGGGAGCGTCTTCGGCGCGGGCGCGCTCGGCTACTACGTGGGGCGCTCGCACCAGGCGGTGCTGCCCGCGGTGTTCGCGGCGTGGGGGAGCGTGCTCGCGCTCCTCTCGTGGCTCGCGCTGCGCGGCGCGGCGCGCGCGTGGGGCGGGGTCCGCGTCGGCGCCGTCCCGGCCCTGCTCGGGCTCGGCGCCCTCGCGCTGTGCGCCGGCGAGGCGCTGCCGCATCCGTTCCCGGAGGCGACCCTGTACGAGCCGGGCTCCCGGCTCGGCGTCGACAAGGTCCGGTACGTCGTCGGCGCGCCCGCGGCCGCGGCGCGCCTGCGCGCGCTCACGTCGCCGGGCGAGAAGGTGATGGTCTCGCTGCCGGCCGGGCACCTCGTCGCGGAGCTCGCCGGCGTCGAGAACGTGTTCCCGTTCGCCGAGTGGGACTCGTGCATCGTGGTCGGCCAGGTGGCGGAGGTCGCCGCGCGGATCCGGACGGACGGCGTGACGAAGTACTTCGGCCCCGCCTCGGAGGACCTGAAGCGCCGCGTCGCCGCCGAGGGGCTCGGGGTGACGTTCGTCGGCGACCTCCTCCCGGACGAGCGCTGAGCCGGCGCTCGCCTCGCGGCGAGCGGGCGGCGCCGCCCTCACGGGGCGGGAGGCGCGGGAGCCGTTCCCGCGCGCGGCGCGGCGGCGAGCAGGGCGCGCAGATCGTCGAGCGACGCCCGCAGCTCCGCCTCGCCGAAGTCGGTGAGCTTCTCGAGGCCGTGGTCGTCGCGCAGCATCACCATCACGAGCCCGTCCCCGATCCGCTTCTTGTCCTGCCGCATCGCGGCGAGGAGCGGATCGACCGCGAGGTGCTCCTCCCGGACGGTGACCGAGAGGCACGGCAGCAGGAGCGTCTCGGCGAGCCGCGCCGCCGTGGCCCGCGAGAGGAGCCCGCGCCGGGTCGCGGCGGCGTTGGCGAGGAGCATGCCGACGATGACGGCCTGGCCGTGCGGGATCGCGTAGTCGCTCGTCGTCTCGAGGGCGTGGCCGAAGCAGTGGCCGTAGTTCAGGAGGTTGCGGCGGCCGGTGTCGAACTCGTCGCCCTCCATGTACGACAGCTTGATCTCGAGGGAGCGCCGGATCGCGCCGTGGAGGGGGCCGGCCGCGCGCGCGAGCAGCCGGGGGAGCTCGGCGACCAGGGTGCCGGTCGCCGCGGCCCCGCCCATGAGGTGCAGCTTCGCGACCTCGCCGAGGCCGCTGCGGAAGTCGTCCTCGCGGAGCGACGCGAGGAACGGCGCGTGGACGTGGATCTCCGCGGGCGGGTAGAAGGTGCCGACGAGGTTCTTGTACCGCTTGTAGTTGAGGGAGGTCTTGCTGCCGACGCAGCTGTCCGCCTGCGCGAGCAGCGTCGTCGGGACGAACACCCAGTGGATCCCGCGGTACAGCGTGGACGCCGCGAACCCGGTGACGTCCTGGACGATCCCGCCGCCGATCGACACGAGCGTCGCGTTCTTCTTCGCCGACCGCGCCATGAGGCGGTCGTAGATCTCCTCGACGCCGGCGAGCGTCTTCCGCTCCTCCGAGACCGGGAACACGATCCGGTCCTGCTCCGGGATGGTGCCGAGGAGCCCCCCCGACCAGGCGCGCCACACGTTCTCGTCCACGACGAACAGCCGCTGCGGGAACCGGGCGACGAGCCCGGCGACGAAGGCGCCGTCGTCCTGGAAGTGGACGGTGTAGTCCCGCAGCCGGGACGGGATCGTCATCACTGACACGTGAAGCCCCCGTCCACGAACACGGTCTGGCCGGTGAGGTAGCCGTTGCGGGCGCTGCAGAGGAACGCGACGACCTCGGCGATCTCCCGCGGCTCGGCGAGGCGCCGGAGCGGGATGCTCTCGGCGATGCGCGCGAGCTCCTCCGGCGTGTTGTTGCGCGCGGTGAGCTCGGTCGCGACGTAGCCCGGGGCCACCGCGTTGACGAGGACGCCCGAGCCGGCCAGCTCGACCGCGAGCGCGCGGGTCATGCCGTTGACGCCGGCCTTGGTAGACGCGTACACGAAGCGCCGCGCCCGCGCGACCCCGCTCCAGATGGAGCTCACGTTCACGACGCGCCCGTACCCGCGCCGGGCCATGCCCGGCGTGAGCGCGCGGGCGAGCCGCATGGGCGCGACGAGGTTCACCTGGACCGTCGCGCTCAGGTCGGCGTCGGTGAACTCCTCCGCCGACCCGAGCGGGTTGATCCCCGCGTTGTTGACGAGGATGTCCACCGGATCGCGGAGCGCGGCGCAGAACGCGTCGATCGACGCGTTCGAGGAGAGCTCCAGCTCCGCGCGCGGCGGGGCGAGCACGATCGCGCCCTGCGCCCGGAACGCGTCGGCGATGGCGCGGCCTATCCCCCGGCCGGCGCCGGTGACGAGCGCGCGCCGTCCCTTCATTCGTAGGCCCCGCCGGCCTCCGCGATGAGCTTCTTGTAGCGGGACTCGAGCATCTCGATGCGGTGCTCGTCCTCGCGGAAGATCATCTCGTAGTAGCCGCGCTTGTTCTTGAGCCACATGAGCTCGAACCCGACCGCCTTCAGGATGCCGTCGGCGTAGCCGTCCTCGAGCGCGCCCGGGCAGCTGAAGATGACCTTGCGCGTCTCGTAGCGGTCGACGATCCCCGCCGGCAGCTCGCGCAGGAACGGCACGGTCTCCTTGGAGACGCCCCCGCCCACCACGCACTGCATGCCGCGCGCCTTGGCGCGGCCGAGGACGTCCTTCGCGATCGCCAGGATCTCGGGCGAGTTGACGTACTCGCGGGTCTTGCCGATCGAGCCGGTGAGGTCCACGCGGCCGAGCACGATCCCGTCGAGCTCGTCGATCTCCGGCAGCTCGAGCATGCGCGGGAAGTTCCGCACCGCGTCGATGGTCTCGATGTTCACGAGGAAGCTGACCTGCTCGCGCTCCTCCGGGGGGTAGGCGAGCTTCACCGCGCCGAGGAACTTCTTGAGCGCGAACGGCGTCTCGACCATCGGGCCGACGAGGTGCGTCACGCCGATGGCGCGCGCGTTGTACATGTCGAGGAGCGCCTCGCAGCCGCCCACCTTGACCGTCAGGTCGAGCCCCGCCCGCGACACGACGTCCTTCAGGCGGAGCGCCTCCTCCATGCGCGTCCCCTCCGCCTCGAACTCGGCCTTCACGCCGATGACGTGGTGGTTCTCCTTGAGATCCAGCAGCACATCGACCATGCGGTATTCGATCTGGTTCACGTTCGTACCCTCTTGCGGGGAGCTGGGCCCGGGGGGGGCGAGGCTATGCAGCCCAAGACGCGCAGTTATACCAGAGGGACGCGTCCGTCCCGAAATGGGGTGGGGCCCCGGAGGCGGCGCTCCGTCCGGCGCGGCCGGGCCTCGGTCAGGCCGGGACGGCGCGGCCGTCGCGCTCCGTCGCGCCCTCGAAGATCTTCCAGAGGCGCGCGTACTCGCCCCGGCGGGCGAGGAGCTCGTCGTGGCGGCCCGTCTCGGCCACCCGCCCGTCCACCACGACGGCGATCCGGTCCGCGTTCCGGATGGTGGAGAGCCGGTGGGCGATGACGAGCGTCGTGCGGTCGCGGCCGCCCCGGTCCGCCATGAGGGCGTCGAGGGCGCGCTGCACCTCGCGCTCGCTCTCCGCGTCGAGGGCGCTCGTCGCCTCGTCGAGCACGAGCACCGGCGCGTTCTTGACCACCGCGCGGGCGATGGCGATGCGCTGCCGCTGCCCGCCGGAGAGGAGGACCCCCCGCTCGCCGACGGGCGTGTCGTAGCCCTGCGGCAGCTGGGAGATGAAGTCGTGCGCCTGGGCCACCCTCGCCGCGCGCTCGATCTCGTCCTGCGCCACGTCGGCGCGCCCGTACGCGATGTTGGCGCGGACGGTCTCGTTGAAGAGCACCGTCTCCTGGCCGACGACGGCGATCTGCGCGCGGAGGCTCGCCTGGGTCGCCTCGCGGACGTCGGTGCCGTCGAAGGTGATGCGGCCCGAGCCGACGTCCCAGAACCGGGGGAGGAGGTTCGCGATCGTGGTCTTCCCGCCGCCCGAGGGGCCGACGAGCGCCACCACCTCGCCGCGGCGGATCTCGAGGTCGAGCCCCCGCAGCACCGGACGATCGCCGTAGGAGAAGTGCACGCCCTCGTAGCGGATCGCCTGGCGGAGCGGGGGGAGCTCGACGGTGCCCCGGTCCGGCACGCTCGACTCCGCGTCGATGATCTCGAAGAGGCGCTGGCCGGAGACGGCGCCGAGGATGGCGGTCTGCCCGACGCGCCCGAGCTGCTTCACGGGCTGGTAGAGGAGGAGCACGGCGGCGATGAACGAGAAGAACTTCCCCGCCTCGAGCTGCCCGGAGAGGATCCGCCCCCCCACCCACCAGATCGCCGCCGCGAGCCCGACCGCGGCCATCACCTCCATGAGCGGCGACGAGAACGATCGCACGCGCGCGATGCGGCGCTCGAACTTGAGCCAGCGCCGGTTCGCGGCCGCGAACCGGGCGCTCTCCCACGCCTCGGCGCAGAAGGACTGGATCACCCGGATGCCGGCGACGGCCTCGAGCGCGATCTCCGCGATCCGGCCGCCGGTCGCGACCGACTGGCCGGTGTTCCGGCGCAGGCGCTTCGAGAGCCGGATCACGGGGACGAGCGTGGCCGGGATCGCGCCGAAGGAGATGAGCGAGAGCTTCCAGTCGAGGATGAAGCAGTTGGCGAGCATCACGACGACCGTGAGGCCGTCGCGCACGTAGGTGGCGATCGCCTCCCCGATGGCGAGCTGGACCATCGTGACGTCGCCGGAGAAGCGCGCGATGAGGTCGCCCGAGTGATGTCGCGCGTGGAACGCGGGCGGGAGCCGGACGAGCCTGTCGAAGAGGGCGCGGCGGATGTCCGCCGTGATCCGCTGGGACCCGACCGCCATCAGGTACGCCTGTCCGAAGTAGGCGAGCCCCTTCACGCCCGCGATCGCGACGATGACGAGGGGCAGCACCGCCAGCATCTGCGCGCGGTCGATCTGCGCGAGGAACCCGTCCACGTCGAGCCACCGCGGCGCGAGGCGCGACAGCGACTGGACCGCGCCGGTCCGTCCCGTGAAGAGGAAGTCGAGCGTCGGCCCGAGCAGGTTCACGTACGCGGCGGTCGCCGCCGCGAGCACGGACATGCAGGCGAGCGCCGCCGCGAAGCGCCACTTGTACGGCAGGGCGAACCGGAAGAGTCGCAGGTAGGTGCGCAGACCGGACCCGCTTAGCACGCGTCGGCCGAAGCCGCAACGCGGGGTCCCCGCCCGGCGGCGGGACGGCGGCCGCGGCGCGGAGCCCGCGGGGGCCGCCCGTCGCGGACGCGGCCACTGGCGTCCAAGTGGCCGGATCCCCTAGAGTCGCGGCCCATGAAGGCGGTCATCCTCTGCGGCGGGCAGGGCACGCGGATCCGGGACGCGAGCGAGCTCCTCCCGAAGCCGATGCTCCCGATCGGCGGGAAGCCGATCGTGTGGCACATCATGAAGGGCTATGCCCGGCACGGCGTCCGCGAGTTCGTCCTCTGCCTCGGCTACAAGGGCTGGGTGATCAAGGAGTTCTTCCTCAACTACCGCGCGATGACGACCGACGTCACCGTCACGCTCGGCCGCCACGACGCGCTCGAGTTCGTGGGCCGGCACGACGAGGAGGACTGGAAGGTCACCCTCGCCGAGACGGGCGAGGAGACGATGACCGGTGGCCGCGTCTCCGCGATCCGCCGCTACGTCGAGGGCGAGGACCTGTTCCTCCTCACCTACGGCGACGGCGTCTCGGACGTGGACGTCTCGGAGACGATCGCCTTCCACCGCGCGCACGGGAAGATCGCGACCGTGACCGCGGTCCGGCCGCCCGGACGGTTCGGCGAGATGCGGATCGAGGCGGGCGCCGTCACCGAGTTCAACGAGAAGCCCCAGGCCACGGAGGGCTTCATCAACGGCGGATTCTTCGTGCTCGACGCGCGGCGGATCTGGGCGTACCTCGGCGCGGATCCGCGGGTGCTGTTCGAGCGCGAGCCGCTCCGCGCCCTCGTGCGGGACGGGCAGCTCGTGGCGTTCCCCCACACGGGCTTCTGGCAGCCCATGGACACCGCGCGCGAGTACGCGCTCCTGAACGAGCTATGGGCGAGCGGCAAGGCGCCCTGGAAGACCTGGTGATGGGCGCTCCGGGGATCGAGGAGCTGCGCCGGGCCTACGCCGGGAAGCGGGTGCTCGTCACCGGGCACACCGGCTTCAAGGGCGGCTGGCTCGCGATCTGGCTCGAGCAGCTCGGGGCGGAGGTGACCGGGTACGCCCTCGCGCCCGACCCCATGCCGTCGCTCTTCCTCGCCGCGGGGGTCGAGCGCGCCTGCCGGCACCTGGTCGCGGACGTGCGCGACCTCGCGCGGCTGCGCGCGGTGGTCCACGAGGCGGCGCCCGACGTGGTGTTCCACCTCGCCGCGCAGCCCCTCGTGCGGCTCTCGTACGAGCAGCCGGTCGCGACGATCGAGACGAACGTGCTCGGGACCGCGCACGTGCTGGAGGCGCTGCGGCTCGAGGGCCGCCCCTGCGCCGCGGTCGTCGTCACGAGCGACAAGTGCTACGAGAACCGCGAGTGGCTCTGGGGCTACCGCGAGGACGAGCCGATGGGCGGCCACGACGTCTACTCGGCGTCGAAGGGCGCGGCGGAGCTCGTCGTGGCCTCGTACCGGCGGAGCTTCTTCCCGCCCGATCGGCTCGACCGGCACGGGATCGCGGTGGCGAGCGCCCGCGCGGGGAACGTCGTGGGCGGCGGCGACTGGGCGCGGGACCGGATCGTCCCCGACGCGATCGCCGCGCTCGCGGAGCGGCGCCCCATCCCGGTGCGGAACCCGGACGGCGTCCGGCCGTGGCAGCACGTGCTCGAGCCGCTCGGCGGCTACCTCCTGCTCGGCGCGCGGCTCGCCGCGGGCGAGCCCGCCGCGGCGCGGGCGCGGTGGTGCGAGGCGTGGAACTTCGGACCGCGCCCCGAGGACGCCCGCCCGGTCCGCGAGGTGGTCGAGGCGGTCGTCGGCGCGTGGGGCGGCGGGCGCTGGGAGGACCGGCGCGACCCGGCGGCGCCGCACGAGGCGGGGCTCCTCAGGCTCAGCATCGAGAAGGCGCAGGCGCGGCTCGGGTGGACGCCCCGCTGGGGGTTCGCCGAGACCTTCCGGCGGACGGTGGAGTGGTACCGCGCGTTCCACGCAGGCGCCTCGCGCGAGGAGCTCGCGGGGCTGTGCGTGCGGCAGATCGAGGAGTATCTGGAGTCGTGATGGATCACAGGGAGCTGGAGCGGAAGCTGACGGCCGAGATCGTGGAGCGCGCGCGGCAGATCGCGCGGCTCCGGCGCGAGGCCGAGCCGGAGTTCGTGCCCGGGAAGACCCCGGTGCGCTACGCGGGCCGGGTGTACGGCGAGCAGGAGCTCGCGAACCTCGCCGAGAGCGCCGTCGAGTTCTGGCTCACGGGCGGGCGCTGGCACCGGCGGCTCGAGGACGCCCTCGCGGAGTGGTACGGCGTCCCCCACGCGCGGCTCGTGAACTCGGGGTCGTCCGCCAACCTCGTCGCGGTCGCGGCGCTCACGAGCCCGCTCCTCGGCGAGCGGCGGCTCCGGCCCGGCGACGAGGTCATCACGGTCGCGGCCGGGTTCCCGACGACCGTCGCGCCGATCGTGCAGCTCGGGCTCGTGCCCGTGTTCGTGGACGTCTCGCTCCCCACCTACAACCTCGACGTCGCGAAGCTCGACGCGGCGCGGTCGCCGCGCACCCGCGCCGTCGTCCTCGCCCACACCCTGGGGAACCCGTTCGACCTGGGCGCCGTGGGCGCGTTCTGTCGCGAGCACGGGCTCTGGCTCGTCGAGGACAACTGCGACGCGGCGGGGTCGCGCTACGGCGGGAAGAAGACGGGGACCTTCGGCGACCTCGCCACGCTCTCGTTCTACCCGCCACACCACATGACGACGGGCGAGGGCGGGGCGGTGCTGTGCTCCGACGACGCCCTGCAGCGCGCGGTGGAGAGCTTCCGCGACTGGGGGCGCGACTGCTGGTGCGCGTCGGGCGTGGACAACACCTGCAAGCGCCGGTTCGAGTGGCAGCTCGGCGACCTGCCGCGGGGCTACGACCACAAGTACGTCTACAGCCACCTCGGGTTCAACCTGAAGATGACGGACCTGCAGGCCGCCGTCGGCGTCGCCCAGCTCGAGCGGCTCGACGCGTTCGTCGCGGCGCGCCGGGAGAACTGGGCCTTCTACCGGAGCGCGCTCGCCGACCTCGAGGACGTGCTCGTCCTGCCCGAGGCCACCGAGCGGTCGGAGCCGTCGTGGTTCGGGTTCCTCGTCACGGTGCGCGAGGGCGCGCCGTTCGGGCGCGACGACGTCGTCCGCCACCTCGAGGCGCGCAAGGTCCAGACGCGGATGCTCTTCGCGGGCAACCTCGTGCGGCAGCCCGCGATGACGGACCTCGCCCGCGAGGCGCGCGCGGCGGGCCGGCCGCCGCCGTTCCGGGTGGCGGGCGCGCTCGAGGCGACGGACGCGATCATGAGCCGCTCGTTCTGGGTGGGCGTCTACCCCGGCCTCACGCCGCCGATGCGCGAGCACGTGGTGAAGACGATCCGCGAGGTCGCGCGGCCGCGCGGCTGAGCGGCACGGCTACGGCTTCGTCGCGCGCTCGAACGGCGGCTCGAGCTCCGCGACGGCCGCCGCGCCCGCCGCCGCCGGGGCGGCGCCCGCCGGCCGGAGGACCGCGACCAGCGACAGCGCCGGGAAGGGCAGCACCCGGTCCACGCGCCGGAAGAGCGGCGTGAGGAGGTTCAGCGCCGCGATCTGCGCGAGGCCGAAGTGGCGGCGCCGCAGGAGCCGCCCGTTGAGCCACCAGGCCGGGGTGCCGACGCGGTTGAAGCGGACGATCCGCTCGACCTCGAACCCCGCGTCGAGCGCGAGCTGGCGGAGGCCGGCCTCGGTGTAGCGCCGCCGGTGGCCCAGCACCTCGTCGAGCGTCCCCATGAGCGCGGGCCCCTGCGGGACGAGCACGATCGCCCTGCCGCCGGGCGCGAGGACGCGCCGGATGTTCTCGAGGGCGCCGCGGTCGTCGTCCACGTGCTCGATGACGTTGAGGCAGACGACCGTGTCGAAGCCGCCGGGGACCCGGGGGAACGAGTCGCCGCGGGTGACGTCGGTGAGCGTCACGTCGAGGTAGGGGCGGTCGTGGGTGAGGTGGCGGAGCGTGTGGAGGTAGAGCGGGTTCACGTCCGACGCCACGTAGGCGTCGCGCGGCACGAGCCGCCGGGTGAGGTTCCCGGTGCCGCTGCCGATCTCGAGCACGCGCCGGCCGCAGAACGGGCGGATGGTGTCTGCCATCCAGGCGTTGAAGCGCGGCGCGCGCGCGAGGCGGCCGAGGATCTGCGAGCCGTACGCGTCGTCGGCGTACACGCGGTCCGAGATCCAGAAGCGGAGCATCGCGACGAGCGCGCGGAACCCGTCCTTCCAGTTGATCTTCTTCCCTTCCTGGTAGGTGCGCCCCGAGTAGCTGATGGGGATCTCGAAGATGCGCGCCTCGCGCTTCGCGAGCTTGATGGTGAGCTCGGGCTCGATCCGGAAGTCGTTGGAGACGATCGGGATCGAGCGCAGGAGCTCCGTGCGGACGGCCTTGTAGCAGGTCTCCATGTCCGTGAGGTTCAGGTTCGTGATGAGGTTCGTCACGAACGTGAGGAAGCGGTTGCCGAGCTCGTGCCGGAAGAGGAGCACCCGGCGGGCCTCGCCGCCCGCGAACCGCGAGCCGTAGACCGCGTCCGCCTGCTCCTCGACGAACACCTTGACGATGCGGAGCAGGTCGCGCGGGTGGTACTCGAGGTCGGCGTCGTGGACGACGGAGATCGCGCCGGTCGCCTCGGCGAGCGCGGTGCGGACCGCCGCGCCCTTGCCGCCGTTGAGGACGTGCCGGAGGAAGACCCATTCGGTCTTGCCCCGGCGGCCGTGCCCCTTGAGCTCGACCCCGCCCTCGAGCGGACCGTCGTCGCGCCAGGCGATCCCGCGCTCGCGCGCGAAGGCGCGCAGGCTCTCCGGCGTCCCGTCCCGCGAGCAGTCGTCCACCACGATCACCTGGACGGCCTCGAGGAGCGGTGAGGTCTCGAGCACCTCGAGGCGGGCGAGCGACGCCGCGACGAGGTGCTGCTCGTTGTAGACCGGGACGAGGACGGAGAGCGACGGCATGGACAGCGGTTCTACCACCGCCCGTCGCGAGGGGCACCGGAAGGTCCTGCGAGGAGCCGCGCGCCAGGGTGCCAGCCCGGGTGGGATGCGGGCGCGGCTTCAGGGGCGATCCAGACGGGCCAGCGCGTGCCTGGCAAACGTCTCGAAGTCGTCCAGCCGCTCGTTCAGGACCCGGTGGAGAACCGCCGGGTCGACCTCCAGGTACCCGTGGACCAGGACGTTCCGGAACCCCGCGACGCTCCTGAACCGGCGCACGAACTCCCCGGGCAGGACGCCGAGCTCCTCCAGCCGATCCACGGCCGTGGCGTAGTCGGGGACGTCCCGCCCTGCGGCGGCGGCGAGGTGGGTCGCGACGTCGAGGCAGTTCTGGACGCAGATCTGGAGCCCGCGCTCGATCGCCCACGCCTCGTCGAGATCCTTCAGGGCGTCCTGGGATCTCCCGGAGTGACGCCGGAGCTGCTGCACTGCGCGATCGAGGGCGGCGAGGTGGCGCCGCACCAGCGCGGGATCGAGGAGCCCGGGGCTCACCTGCCGAACTCCGAGCGATCCACACGCGCGGCGAGGGCGCGGTCGATCTTCACGAGCTGCAGGCGGTAGTCGCAGTACCGGGAGAGCGCGGCGCCTTCCCGTGCCGTGGTGGCCCGCAGGTCCCGCGCGAAGAGACGGACGCCGTCGCGGAGCACGCGGTGGTAGAGGAGCGGCGGAGCGCGGTGGAGGAGGACGACGTCGACGCGGTTCTCACCCAGGCCCGACATGAGGTCGGCCGCCAGCTCCGCCGCGTAGCCGAACGGGGCCTCGGGGAGCGGCGCGGCGTACACGGCGACGTCCACGTCGCTGTGCGGCTGCCCCCGCCCCTGCGCCCGCGAGCCGAACAGGTAGGCCTCCAGCACCTCGGGGCGGCGCTCGAGGAGCTGCGTCAGGCGCGCGCGCAGCTCGTCCGGGGAAAGGGCCATCGACCGCCAGCATGCGGCCGGCTGCCTGCGAGACGCAAGGGGTCAGCCGTGGCGCGACACCGCCGGGCCGGCGCCGGCCCTCCGCTCCCGCTCGGCCAGCTCCATGTCGGCGTCCATCATGAGGCGGACGAGCGCGTCGAAGCTCGTGCGCGGCTTCCAGCCGAGCTTCGCGGCGGCCCTGGAGGAATCGCCGAGCAGGAAGTCCACCTCGGTCGGGCGGTAGTAGCGGGGGTCGATCTCGACGAACTCGCGGTAGTCGAGGCCGGCGTGGCCGAACGCCTTCTCGCACAGCTCGCGGACGGAGTGGGACTCGCCCGTCGCGACGACGTAGTCGTCCGGCTCGGGCTGCTGGAGCATGAGCCACATCGCCTCGACGAAGTCCTTCGCGTAGCCCCAGTCGCGCCTCGCCTCGAGGTTGCCGAGGAAGAGCTTCTTCTGGAGCCCGAGCTTGATCCGCGAGGCGGCGCGCGTGACCTTGCGCGTGACGAAGGTCTCACCGCGACGTGGCGACTCGTGGTTGAACAGGATCCCGTTCGAGACGTGGAGCTTGTACGCCTCGCGGTAGTTCACGCCGATCCAGTAGGCGTACACCTTGGCGCAGCCGTACGGGCTCCGCGGGTAGAAGGGGGTCCGCTCGCTCTGCGGCGGCGGCGACGCGCCGAACATCTCGGACGAGGAGGCCTGGTAGATGCGCGTCGAGGTGAGGCCGAGCTCGCGCACCGCCTCGAGGAGCCGGCACGCGCCGAGGCCGGTCACCTCGCCCGTGTACTCGGGCACGTCGAACGACACCTTCACGTGGCTCTGCGCGCCGAGGTTGTAGATCTCGTCGGGGCGGATCTTCTTGAGGAGCAGGTTCAGCGACGACGCGTCGTTCAGGTCGGCGAAGTGCAGGAACAGCCGGCAGCCCGGCGTGTGCGGGTCCTGGTAGATGTGGTCGATCCGCTGGGTGTTGAACGACGAGGAGCGGCGGATGATCCCGTGGACCTCGTAGCCCTTGTCGAGGAGGAGCTCCGCGAGGTAGCTGCCGTCCTGGCCGGTGATGCCGGTGATGAGCGCCTTCTTCACGTGATCTTCTCCCGGTTCTGCTCGAACCACTCCACCGTCTCGCGCAGCCCGTCCTCGAAGGGGATCCGCGCCTTCCACCCGAGCTCGCGGAGCGCCTTCGAGGTGTCGAGCATGCGCCGCGGCTGCCCGTCGGGCTTCGTCGCGTCCCACACGATCTCGCCCTCGAACCGGCACGCCTTCGCGACCAGCGGCACGAGGTCCCGGATCCGGAGCTCGAACCCGGCGCCGAGGTTCACCGCCTCGCTCTTCTCGTAGCGCTCCGCCGCGGCGACGATGCCCTCGGCGGCGTCGCGGGCGTGGAGGAACTCGCGCGAGGCGGCGCCCGTCCCCCAGACGACGATCTTCCGCTCGCCGCGCTCCCGCGCCTCGACGCACTTGCGGACGAGCGCGGGGATGACGTGCGAGGTGCGGAGGTCGAAGTTGTCGCGCGGGCCGTAGAGGTTCACGGGGAAGAGGACGATCGAGTCGAACCCGTACTGCTGGCGGTAGGCCGCGCTCTGGACGAGCAGCATCTTCTTCGCGAGCCCGTAGGGCGCGTTCGTCTCCTCCGGGTAGCCGTTCCAGAGGTCCTCTTCCTTGAACGGGACCGGGCAGAACTTCGGGTACGCGCAGATGGTGCCGAGCGCGACGAGCTTCTTCAGGCCCACCTCACGCCCGACCTCGATGAGCTGAACGCCCATCATGAGGTTGTCGTAGAAGAACTTGCCGGGGTTGTCCCGGTTCGCGCCGATGCCGCCGACGCGCGCGGCGAGGTGCAGGACGATCGTCGGCCGGGCGTCGCGGTAGAGCGCCTTCACCGCGTCCATCTGGACGAGGTCGTACTCCTTCGAGCGCGGGATCGCGATCTCCCGCGCGCCCCGGCGGCGGAGCTCCTCGACGACGAAGCTCCCGAGGAAGCCGGCGCCGCCGGTGACGACGACGCGCTCGCTCGGCCAGTGGAGCGCCATAGGGGCGCGAAATTACGGGTCTCGCGGCCCCGAGTCAAACCCGGCGGACCGCTCGGAACCGTGCGCCCGGCCGCTACGGAGCGGCGTCGGAGGCGTGCTCGCCCGCGTCGGCCGCCGCGCGGGCGGCCACGGGCCCGGCTGGGTCGCGGGGCGCCGCCGCCGCCGCGCCGATCGCCGGAAACGCGCGCAGCACCGCGTCCGCGCGGACCGCGAACGCGATCCCGGACGCGCCCTGCGACACCACGCCGACGACGCGGGCCGACCGATCGACGACCGGCCCGCCCGACGCGCCCGGGCGGAGCGCGACCTGGAGAGCGAGCAGCGCCGCGTCGGGACCGACCGGCTCGGCGTTCGAGACGAGCCCGGTGGCGAGGCTCCAGAAGAGCCCCTCCCCGTGGCCGACGACCGCGACGAGGCTGCCGGTGCGGACCGCGGTCGCGGACCTCAGCTCGAGGACCCGCGCCGGCGTCGCCGGGATGCGGACCAGGGCGAGGTCGAGGCCGCTCGGCGACCTCTCGACGACCTCTCCGCGCACGACGCGGCCGTCGTAGAGGGTGACCGTCACGTCGCGATCGTGGAGCGCGTGCGCAACGGTGACGACGAGCCCGGGAGCGACGGCGAACCCGGTCGCGCGCGCGTCGCCGCTGCGGATGACGACGACGGCGGGAGCGACGCGATCGAAGAGCGCCGTCTGCTCCTCCTCGAGCGTGGCGAGTGCGTTGGCGCGCGCGTCCGGGGCGGTCGCGGCGAGGGCGATCAGGACCAGTACGGAATGACGCACCATCGTAGATTTTGATCTACATCAAGGACGGATCGCTTGCGCGTCCCTCGCGGGGCCCTGATTCAGGGGAGCGACTCGATCAGCGCTCAGGGCCAGCGGGATGCGTCCTGCGCTTCGACGCGAAGCCGCTGCTCGTCCCTAGCGGCGCGAAGCTCGGACAGACGAACGTCGTACGCGCCCGGCTTCGCGGCGGGGGTCCTGGCAGCGACCTCGAGCGCGTCGATCGCCTCGTCGTAGCGGCCGACTTCCGCGGCGAGCCGGGCAAACGCCTCCAGCGCAGCGACGTCCCCGCCCGCGATCTCCCGCGCGACCTGGGCCTCCCGCAAGGCCTCCCGGTAGCGACCCTGGCGCTCGAGCGCGCGAGCGACGAGGATGCGCTTTCGCACCTGAGCTGGCCCCTCCTCGGCGACGATCGCCTCGAACACTGCCTTCGCCTGTGAATAGCGGCGCTTTTGCAGGTGGCGGTCTCCGAGCGGCACGAGCACGTCGGGATGTCCCGGCAGCCGGGCTGCCCCGAGCTCGAGCTCGCCGAGTGCTTCATCGGGACGACCGAGCGCTTCGAGTGCGAGGGCCGCCTGGACATATCCTGCCGAGTGCTGCGGGGCGACTGCCTGTAACCGATGGGCGAGCTGGAGCGCCTCTCCCTGCTCGCCGAGGGCGAGCTTCGCGGAGGCGAGGGAGGCGAGCGCGGAGGAGTCCCCGAACGACTCCCAGGCACGTCGAAGCGCCTCCGCAGCCTCCCTCGGGTGATCGCGCAAGACGCGGGCAGCCGCAAGGAGCCCTTCCGGCGTATCGGGGGCGATCTCGAGGAGCTCGCCCGGCGCGCGGTAGTACCGGTCGGCCTCGACGAGCGCGGTCGCATCTCCGAATGCGAACGCGAGCCGGTACTCCCGCTTGGCGAGCGCGTGCTGGCCGCTGCGCGCCAGGCACCCAGCCATCGCGCGGTGCGGTTCGGGGGCGGTGGGGTTTCGACGCATGGCGCGCGTGAGCCACGCGAGGGCTTCCCTGCAGCGGTCCTCGGCGGCGAGCTTGGCACCGACAGCTGCGTGTGGCACGTAATCGGCCGGGTGCGAAGGCAACACCTCGCGCGCGATGGCGACCGCGTCGTCCGCGGTGCTCGCGGCCACCACACGGTGTGCGTCCGCGTCAGTCGGATGGCGCCAGTAAACGACGAGGCCTGCCGACCCGAGGAGGAGGAGCGCACCCGCTGCCGACCGCACGATCCACGGCCGCACCTCGACCCGCCGCATGTCCCGCGAGGCGAGCCCGAGGACGAGCGCGAAAGGGATCGCGACGCCCGGGATCTCCAGCCCGAAGTCGAAGAGGTTCTGCACCGCCACCGCCGCCGCGCCCGCCAGGGCGCCCGCGAGCGGCCGCGAGACGTCGCGCCGGCGCCCCGCGGCCATGAATGCCCAGACGAACAGCATGATGACAGCGCCGCCGACGAGGACGCCGAGCTCTACCGGCAGCTGCAGCCACTCGTTCTCCACGTGCGTAAAGGTCTTCTGGAGCGGCTCCGACTTGTACGCCGGGTACACTGTCGCGAACGCGCCGCGGCCGATGCCCGTTAGCGGGAACTCGCGGACGATCCCGATCGCACCTGGCCACAGCCCGAGCTTCGTGTCGACGGTGGACTCGTTCGACACGCTGCGCAGCTCGGAGACGATCGGGTCGAACGCGAGCCATGCCGCGATCGCCAACGCCGTCGCGAGGCCGAGGGCGAACGCCGAGCGTCCGCGTGAGCGGCCCTTCGGGGCAGCCCGCGGCAACGCCGGGCGAGCGGCGTGTGGACATGGCGGACCGAGCTCGTTCGTGGCGGACCAGGTTCGCAGGGCCGCGAATACCCCGAGCGCCACGAAGAACGCCACGATCCCCGCCCTTGACAGCGAGAGAAACACCGCGCTCGCGGTGATTGCGAAGGCCAGGATCCATCCCGTCCTCGCCGGTCCCCGCGCGCGAAGCGCGAACCCGAGGGCAGGCCACGCCGCGAGCTGAAGGAAGCCGGCGAGGTGATTCGGATTGACGAACGTGACCCGCGGCTCGACCAAAGTCGAGACCCCGAGCAGCGCCGTGAGGTAGTGGGCCGTCGCGACCACTGTCCCGGAGAGCGCGAGTCCCCGGAGAAGCTGGTCCTGCCGCCGCTTCGATGCGCCGAGGAGCGCGCCCGCCGCCGCGACAGCCGTGAATATCGCGGCCTTCGCTAGCTCGAGCCCGGTCGACCCGGGATCCAAGGACAACGGGCGCCAGGACGGCCAGCGTCCGACGGGCCCGAGGCTGTCCGCGAGGATCGCCGCCGACGCGGGCGAGAGCGTCCGGACGAAGGACGGCGGCAGCGGCACGAGCTGCATCGCGATCGCGACGAGCGCGCCCCCGAGTCCGATGGAGAGCAGCGGTGCGACGGGAAGCTCGCCCTGCTCCGGCCTGCACGCGAGCGCGAGCGCCGCGGCCGCGACAGGGACGCCGATCACCACGAACAAGAGATCGACTCCGCCGCGTACCCCCGCGGCGCCCGCGACGAGCGAGACCGTCAGGATGACGGCCGCCGTCCGGCCGCGCGGAGCGTAACCCCTCGGCACGAAACCCGGATACTAGCAGCCGGCGCGATCGTGGGAAAAGGCCCCACCCTCGACTCTGCGCCCGGATCTCCCGTACACTCTCGGCCGCTTGCGCGGCGGGGGATGCCGCAGATCAAGGACCTGGATGTCCCGTGTCATCGAAGCCGAGGGCCACGTTCGCTCGGCGGCCGACGAGCAGGAATTCGACCTGCGCGAGTATTGGCGCGCGTTCCAGCGGCGGCGGTGGGTGATCGCGTCCGTGTTCGCGGCCGCCGTCATCCTCACGCTCCTCGTGACGCTGCGGCAGACGAAGATCTACGCCGCCACCGCCACCCTCATCATCGACCTGAATGCCCCGCGGGTTCTCGACAAGAAGCAGGTGGAAGAAGTGGTCGAGACGGGTACCGGAGGGTACTGGTACTCCAAGGAGTACTACGAGACTCAGTACAAGGTGATCACGAGCCGTGCCGTCGCCCAGCGTGTGAGCGAGAAGCTCCAGCTCGCGCGCGACCTCCGCTTCCTCGGTCTGGACGGCGTGAAAGAGGCGAAGCAGATCGAGCAAGCCGTCGCGAACGTGGATCCCGCATCCGAGCTGCAGAACCGGCTCAAGGTGCTGCCGGTGAAAGATTCGAGGGTCGTCCGGATCCAGGTGGAAGATCGTGATCCCAAGTGGTCCGCGACCCTCGCGAACGCGATCGCCGAGGCGTACATCGCGGAGAACCTCTCGGTGCGCTCGAGCATGACTCAGAACGCGTCCGACTGGCTTGAGCAGCAGCTCGCGGATCTGGAGACGAAGCTATCGAAGAGCGCGGACGAGCTCTTCAAGTTCAAGCAGGCCCACGACATCGTCGCAACAAGCTGGGAGGACCGGCAGAGCATGGTCAGCCAGCGGCTCGTGGCGGTGAACGACGCGCTCACGAAGGCGCGGGTGCTGAAGGCGCAGCTCGAGTCTCGCAACGAGCAGATCGCGGCCCTCGGGGACGTCCTGGCAAAGGGCGATGCGAACGCGGAGGCGTTCGCGATCGTGAACCAGTCGCGGACGATCCAGGACCTGAAGGTCCGCTACTCCGACGCGAAGGTCGAGTGCG
>DASSSJ010000177.1:0-5532 GCA_035708485.1 Anaeromyxobacter sp.
GATCCGGAACGTGAAGCGCATGGCTCTCCTCCGGTCGGGTGAAAGGTGGGACGTAAATACGACGACCCACCCGCGGGTGGCAACGTACGGTGAACCGCCGCGACGGATCCCGGGGCGGGATTGCCGCGCCGCGGCGGACTCCCGAGCTTTTCTGCGCGGTCGCGCCGGACAGGCCGGACGGCCGCTCCACCCACGGGGCGGAACGACGCTTCACGACGACATCCCGCGCGGATCTCCACGCGTCCGGGCGTCTTCCGTCCCCACGCGCCCGGAGAACCGGATGTCGTCTCGCGCCTCACCTCTCGTCCTCCCGCTCGCGCCGCTCCTCGTCCTCGGCGGCGGCTGCTTCGCGATGCCGGCGGACTCGACGTCGCCGCCCATCTCGGTCGTGACCCAGGACCTCGGGCTCGGCGGGGACCTCCACGCGGTGCTCGCAGCCGCCCCCGCAGACCAGCCGGCGCTCGCGGACGGGCTCTGGGCCGAGGTCGGCACCGCGACCTTCTCGAGGCGAGCGGAGGCGATCGCCGCCGCGATCGAGGAGCGGCACCCGGACGTCGTGGGCGTCCAGTCCGCGATGCAGCTCCGCCGGACGGCGCCCGCGTCGGGCGCGGAGGAGGTCGTCGCGGACTACCTCGACCTCCTCGTCGCGGCGCTCGGCTCGCGCGGGGTCTCGTACGTCCCCGTCGCGGCGACGACGAGCACGGACCTCACGCTCACCGGGGCGGCGGGCGACCTCTACCGGGTGATCGACCGGGAGGCGATCCTCGTCCGTGCGGGGGTCCCGGCGTCGGGCGTGACGGGCGGGACGTTCGTCGCGCGCCGGCTGGTCTCGATGGGAGGCGTCCTCGTCCCCTACCCGCGCGGCTGGGCCTCGGCGCAGGTCGAGGTCGGCGGCAGGAGCTTCCGCCTCGTGACCGCCCACCTCGACGCCGTCGATCCGGCCGTGCAGAGCGCGCAGGCGACCGAGCTCCTCCGCGTCGCGGGACCCGGGCCCGTGATCATCGTCGGGGGGTTCGGACCGGACCAGGACCCCGCGTGGGCGGGGTACGGGATCCTCGCGTCGCCGGAGAGCGGCTTCGAGGACGCGGCCGCAGCCGCCGGGGCGGGGATCCCGAACTGCTGCCGCGATCAGGCGTGCGTGGATCCGGCTGCGGTGTTCGACCGCAGGACGGACTTCGTCCTCATGTCGAGGGAGTTCCGGGCGTTCACCGGCTCGCGCGTGCCGGGGAACGGGGGCGCGATGGCGAACGGGCTGTGGCCCTCGCCGCACGCCGGGGTCGTCGCGCAGATCCGCGTGAAGGAGTAGTCCGCCCGCGCACCTCGCCGAAGTGAAACGCCCCCGCCGAGCATCGGCGGGGGCGCTCTCGTTTCACTGCGCGACCGTCTGCCGCACCGGCGTCTTGAGACGCATCAAGGGATTACCCCCTTTGGGGGTATTACGCGCACCATTTGCGACCCGGGCTGCTTGAACTGCCGCCCGGCTGCTCGGTAGCATCCCCTCCTCGCACCCCGAAGCACCCGTACCTGCTCGACACACATCCGTGCAGCGACGAAATGCCCCCGCAGCGTCCGCAGCGAAAACACCGCAGGAGGACCCGATGAAGCACCTGAAAGTGATTCTCCTCGCAGCACTCGTTTCGGCACCGTTCGCCTCCCGCGCCCAGGAGGCGCAGAAGGTCCAGCTCGATCCGGGCGCCTGGCTCGTCATGAGCGGGTTCAACAACGCCGGCGCGTTCGACGCCCGCGAGCTCCCCCGCTTCGTGTTCCCCGAGGCGCAGAACGTGGACCAGAAGGCGAGCGGCTGGGCCGTCCGCCAGAGCCGCCTCCGCTTCGGCCTGACCGTCCCGACGGACGCCTACCTCGCCGGCTCCAGCATCAAGGGCCTCGTCGAGGTGGACTTCATGGGCGGCTCGCCGTCGGCGGTGGGGTCCAACGCGACAGTGGACCCGCAGATCATCCGGCTCCGGCACGTCTACTTCGCGGCGAACTGGAAGCAGGCCTCCAACCTGACCCTCACGGTCGGCCAGACCTGGGGCGTCGCGTTCACGACGAACTTCGCGCAGAGCCTCGCGAACCTCGCCCTCCCGCGGTTCGGCGGCGGCGGCTTCCTCTTCCGCCGCGCTCCGCAGCTCCGCCTCGCCGCCGACGTGCCGGCGGGCCCGGTCACGCTCGCGATCGCGGGCGGCGTCCTCAGCCCGGGCGACCTCGCCTCGCAGGCGAGCAGCTCGGCCGGCAACGAGTCGGCCGTCCCGAACTTCGAGGGTCGCGTCGCCGCCAAGGTCGGCGCGATGGGTCCCGTGAAGAGCTTCGAGCTCGGCCTCGGCGTCCACTACGGCCAGGAGCGGTACCAGACCGCCGCGACCTCCGTGGCGGACGTGACGGCCACGAGCCAGCTGTTCGCGCTCGACGGCAAGATCGACTTCGGGATCGTGAACCTCATCGGCGGCATCTGGCAGGGCCAGAACCTCGACGTCTACAACTCGATCGCCGGCCTCACGAACGTGTCGGGCTCCACGAGCCAGGGCGTCCTGATCGACACGTCGGTCGCGGCGGACCCGAAGACGTTCGAGATGGAGACGCAGGGCGTCTATCTCCAGCTCGGCGTGGTCCCGGTGAAGGGCCTCACGCTCCTCCTCGGCGGCGGCTTCGAGAACCCGAAGGACTCGACGCTCAAGCTGCCGACCTCGACGACGTGGGCCGCGAACACCATCTTCCGGAACACGCAGTACAACGCCGCCGTGATCTGGAGCGTCTCGAGCAGGTGGCGGGTCTCGCTCGAGGCGACCCGCTTCATCACCCTGCAGGGCCTGGCGAGCGGCGCGAGCGACACGCTCACCGGCAACCAGTTCCAGGTCGGCTCGATCCTCTCGATCTGATCGAACGGACGCCGCAACCACCTGATGCGCGGGTGGACCGGGGCGCCGGCGCGCGAGCGCCGGCGCCCTCTTCATTGGCGCGCCGTGTCCCGGCGGTCGCCACTCGGTCGGCCCGGCCGCCGGGCCCGGCGAGCCTCGGATCACCTCAGCCGGCGGTGACACTCGCGGGGCGAGACCACGTCCACGGCGCCGTGGCGGCCGATGGTGAGCAGGTCGGCGTCGCCGGTGACCAGGAGATCCGCGCGGCCGGCGACGGCCGTCCCGAGCACGGGCAGGTCGTCGGGATCGCGGCACGCCCCGGCGGCGACCGGCTCCGGCTCGACGACCTCGGAGTGCTCCCGGACGAAGGCGACGATCTCCCGGACCCTGCGGTCGGCCATCCGGAACTTGCCCGCGAGGTGCCGGCCCATCTCGCCGAGGATGTGCTCCGACGTGACGAGGTCGTGCCCCTCGAGGCAGGCGGCCAGCACCGCCTCGCACAGGCCCCTCGTGCCGAACGCCGCGAGCAGGACGTTCGTGTCGAGGACGATCCTCACGAGATGGCCTTGAACACGTCCTCGTCCGTGAGGAATCCCTGCGCCTCGGCGAACGGCAGCGCCTTGCCGCGGAGCGCGCGGAAGCGCTCGACGGCGAGGTAGCGCGCGAGCGAGTCACGGACGATCTCCCCTGCCGGGCGCCCTCGCTCCTTCGCGAGCTTCTCGAGCTCGCGCCGCAGGCGGTCGGGGAGGCGGATGGTGAGCGTGGCCATGCGTAAGACAATGTAACGCGCAGCGGTCCGCGGCGCCAGCCGGTCCAGCCCCACGGCGGGGCCCGCGGCGGCGCGCGTGCCGGGTCGGCGCCTGCGCGCTCCTACGCCCCGGGCTTCCTGTGATCGACCACCCGCCGCGCCTTCCCCGCGGACCGCTCGAGCGTGTTGGGCGCCACGAGCTCGACCGTCATGCGCACCCCGGTCACCGCGTGGATCTCGCGGTCGATCCGGTCGCGCAGCTCGACCATCTGGCGCATCTCGTCCGAGAAGTCGCCGGGCCGGACCTCCACCTTCACGACCGCCTCGTCGAGCGCGCCGGGGCGCGAGATCTCGACGAGGTAGTGCGGCGCGGTCCCCTCGACGCGCAGGAGCGCCTCCTCGACCTGCGAGGGGAAGACGTTCACGCCGCGGATGATGAGCATGTCGTCGGACCGGCCGACGACCCGGCCCATCCGCACGCCGGTGCGGCCGCACGGGCACGGCCGCCGGTCGAGCGCGGCGAGGTCTCGCGTCCGGTAGCGGAGCACCGGGAGCGCCTCCTTCGTGAGCGTCGTGAAGACGAGCTCGCCGACCTCGCCGTCCGGGACGGGCTCGAGCGTCTCCGGGTGCACGCACTCGACGATGAAGTGGTCCTCCGAGACGTGCATGCCCTCGCGGGCGCCGCACTCGCCCGCGACGCCGGGGCCCACCACCTCGGAGAGCCCGTAGTTGTTGAAGGCGAGGATCCCGAGCGCGCGCTCGATCTCGCCGCGCATCTCCTCGGTCCAGGGCTCGCCGCCGAAGTGGCCGAACCGGAGGGGCAGGTCGCCCGGGCCGAAGCCCTCCGCCCGCGCGACCTCGCCGATGTGCAGGGCGTACGACGGCGTGCAGACGAGGACGTCGGCGCCGAGGTCGCGGATCAGCAGCACCTGCCGGGGCGTGTTCCCGCCGGCGGCGGGGACGACGCCCGCGCCGACGCGCTCGATGCCGTAGTGGAGCCCGAAGCCGCCGGTGAAGAGCCCGTAGCCGAACGCCACGTGCACGAGGTGCTCGCGGCGGAGCCCGCCCGCGACGAGGAAGCGGGCGACGAGGCCGGACCAGGTCTCGACGTCGCGCCTCGTGTACGCGACGAACGTCGGCTTCCCGGTCGTGCCGGACGAGCCGTGCACCCGCGCGATGGCGCTCCGCGGGACCGCGAGCATGCCGAGCGGGTAGTTCCGGCGGAGGTCGTCCTTGGTCGTGAACGGCAGGCGCCGCACGTCGTCGGGGGTGCGGACGTGGTCGTCCGTGACGCCCGTCCTCGCGAGGGCCTCCGAGTAGAACGGCACCGCGAACGCGCGGCGGACCGCGTCGGCGAGCCGCCGCGTCTGGAGCGCGCGCAGGTCCTCGCGCCGGAGCGTCTCCGCCGGATCCCAGATCCGGTTCTCGACCGCGAGCTCCGCCACGCCGGTCACGCGCCGGCGCGCGCGAACAGCTCGTCGGACGAGACGAGCTTCACGCCGCCGATGGAGAGGAGCTTCGCCGCGCGGTCGGGGTCCTCGAGGCGGAAGACGAGGGTCGCGTACTTGCCGCGCTCGCGCGAGGCGGCGAACGCGTACATGTACTCGATGCCGAGCTCGGCCTTCTCGAAGGCCTCGAGGACGCCGGCGAGCCCGCCCGGCCGGTCGGGGACGTCCACGGCGAGCACCTCGGTCACGTTCACGACGATGCCCGCCGCCTCGAGCACCTTCTTCGCCTTCTCCCAGTCCTTCACGATGAGGCGGAGGATCCCGAACTGCTGGGTGTCGGCGAGCGACATGGTGAGCACGTCGATGCCGGCGTCGCCGAGCACCTTCACCGGCACGCGGAGCTGTCCGGGCCGGTTCTCGAGGAAGAGCGACAGCTGACGGATCTTCATGGCGTCTCCCCAGGCCGTCCGATCTTCGGGCC
>DASSSJ010000178.1:0-35282 GCA_035708485.1 Anaeromyxobacter sp.
GGCGGCGCGGCGGTACCACGCTGCGAAGGCCGACGCGCTCGCGGGGCTCGCCGACTACTTCGCCGCGGTCGCGGCGCGCTAGCGGCCTCGCGGCTACGACCGCGGCTCGGGCCGGCGCCCGAGCGCCTCCGACAGGAGCCGGATCGGACCCGCGTCGGCGCGCCCGGAGTCCACGAGCAGCCGCAGCACGTTCAGCGCCGCGCGCGAGAGCTCGGCGAGCAGCTCGAGCCGCTTCGCCTTGAAGCGGGCGGCGCGCTTCACGGCCGGGTCCACGTCCGCGAGCGCGGCGCGCAGGTCGGCGAGGACGCCCTCGAAGGTCGCGAGCGCGCCCTCGACGGCGCGCTTCTCGCGCTCGCGCAGCACGCGCGAGACGAGCTTCCACACGTTCGTCTCGGCCTCGAAGTGCTCCTTGCGGTCGCCCGCGATCTCGACGGACCGCACCACGCCCCAGCGGCGGAGCTCGGCGAGGCTCATCGAGAGGAGGCCGGTCGAGATGTGGAGCCGCTCGCAGAGGTCGGGCGCCGCGAGGGGGCGGTCGGAGAGGAACAGGACCGCCCAGATCCGGCCGAGCTGCCGGCGGAAGCCCCACAGCTCCATGAGCGCGCCGACCGCGTCCGCGACGGCGAGGTCGGCGCGCGCGAGGGCGAACGAGGTGGGGGCCGGGGGGACGGCGCGGGGCGCGGCGGCGGTCATCTACGGTCCTCGGGAGAGCGCGAGGTCGGCGAGCGCGGAGAGCGCGAACGCGACCGACGCGAAGGCGTTGTAGTTGAAGAAGGCGACGTTGATCCGCTCGGGCCTGAGCTCGCCGCGAGGGGCGACGTGCCGGTGCTCGGCCGCGACGACCGCGGCGAGGATCGCGGTGCCCACCATCCAGGCCGGACCGCGCCCGGCGAGCGCGCCGGCGGCCGCGACGAGGGCGATGGCGAGCACGTGGAGGGCGCGCGCCCAGCGGATCGAGCCGCGCACCCCGAACCGGGCGGGTATCGAGTGGAGCCCCTCGCCGCGGTCGAACTCCGCGTCCTGCAGCGCGTAGAACACGTCGAACCCCGCGATCCACGCGCCGACGCCGAGGCCGAGCACGACGGACGCGGCGGGCGCCGTCCCGGTGAGGGCGATGGCGACGCCGACGGGCGCGAGCGCCTGCGCGACGCCGAGCCAGAGGTGGCAGGCCCAGGTGAAGCGCTTCGCGAAGGAGTAGCCGAGCAGGATCGCGAGCACGGGGACCGCGAGCCAGCCGGTGATCGCCGAGATGAGCGCGGCCGCGACGACGAAGGCGGCGGCGCTGCCGGCGAGGAGCGCTCGGGCCGCGCGCGGGGAGACCTCCCCGGTCACGAGCTCGCGCCGCATCGTGCGCGGGTTGCGCGCGTCGAACCGGCGGTCCGCCACCCGGTTCATCGCCATCGCGGCGGTCCGCGCCGCCACGACCGCGGCCGCGACGAGGACGAGCCGCAGCGGGTCGAGCGACGCGTCCCGCGACACGAGCACCACCGCGCTCGCCGCGAAGGGGAGGGCGAAGAGCGAATGGGACAGCTTCACCATCCGCGCGAGGGCGACGACGCTCATGCCAGGGTCCGCTCCAGGCGCGACGGGCCGGGCGCGTCCGCGCCGCCGGCGCCGCCGCGCAGGGCCGAGGGGTGACGGGCAGGCGCGAGCCACTCGAACGGCCGCTCCTCCGCGCCGAAGGCGATCGCGAGCTCGAAGGGATCCTCCACCCGCTTCAGCCGCGCCGGGGCGGCGAGGACGCCGGGCGCGAGCCCCGGCGCGAGCGCGCCGACGTGCGGGGCGCCCACCGCCGGGCCGTTCCAGGCGAGCGGGAGGATGCGCGACGCCGGGATGGACGGGAACGCGCGGCGCAGGACGGCGGCGTCCGCGAGCGGCGCGAGCGACGGGCAGGAGGCGAGCGAGTCGGTGCCGACCGCGAGCGGGATGCCCGCCGCGAGGAGCGCGGCGAGGGGCGGGAGCTTCCCGGAGATGAACCCGTTCGAGCGCGGGCAGAGCACGGCGGTGGCGCCGGACGCGCGGAGCAGGGCGAGGTCGTCCTCGTCCACGTCGACGACGTGCACGACGAGGTGGTGGGGCGCGAGGTGGGGGGCGACGACCGCGACCGCCGACCGCCCCTTGGGCACGAGCTCGCGGGCGCGCCCGCCCATCCGCGCGACGAGGTGGCCGAAGCCGCCCTTTCCGGTGGAGACGAACGCCCGCTCCGCGGCGTCCTCGGCGAGGTGGAGCGAGCCCGGGCCGGCCTCGAGCAGCTCGACGAGCGACGGGTGGTGGGTCGAGTAGATCGCGTGCGGGCTCGTGACGACGCGGAGCCCGGGCGGCGGCGGCGGGAGCGCGGCCTGCAACGCCTTCGCGGCGTCGAGCGCCTCGACGAACCGGCGCGGCGTGAGGCCGAACACCTCGTGGAACACCGTCCCGGCGAGGCCGACCGCGGCGAGCGGCTCGAGCGACGCGAGGGTGTTCGAGACGTCGCCGACCGCGGCCACGCCGTAGCGCACGAGGTCCTCGGCCGCCATCGTCATCGCCGGGCCGGGGTCGCGGTCGCGCGCCCGCGCGCGCGCCGAGACGAAGAGCTCGATCCACGCGGGGAGGCCCTCGCCGCCCGCCACCGTCCCCGCCATGTGCGAGAGCTCGAGGTGGAGGTGCGCGTTCACGACGGCGGGCAGGATCACGCCGTCGCGCCGCTCCCCCGCGCCGTGGCGCGCCTCGACGTCCGCGCGCGGCCCCACCGCCACGACGACGTCGCCGTCGAGCGCGACGGCGCCGTCCCGGATCGCGCCGGGCATCGCGGCGCCGGGGCCGGCGTCGGCCCGTCCGGTGAGCACCCACGGCGCGCTGACGACGCGGACCGTCACGCGGTGGCGCCCCCGATCCGCTCGTAGCGCATGTTGCGGCGCGCGGGGCGGAACCCCGCGTCGCGGATGTGCCGCTCCACCTCCTCCGAGTCCATCTTGAACGTGGTCCCCGCGGCGGAGACGACGTTCTCCTCGATCATCACCTGGCCGAAGTCGTTGCACCCCATGTGAAGGGCGGCCTGCGCGACGCCGCCGCCCATCGTCACCCACGACGACTGGAGGTTCGGCACGTTGTCGAGGAAGAGCCGGGAGAGCGCGTTCATGCGCAGGTAGGCGTGGGCGCTGCCGTCGCCGGGCGCGAGCCGCGTGTTCGCCGGCTGGAACGGCCAGCAGATGAAGGCGGTGAACCCGCCGGTGTCGTCCTGCAGATCGCGCAGCCGGGCGAGGTGCGCCACGCGGTGCACCGGCTCCTCGCCGACGCCGAACATCAGCGTCGCCGTGCTGCGGAGCCCCTTCTCGTGGGCGGCGCGCATCACGGTGAGCCACTCGTCGGTGGAGCACTTGAGCGGCGCGATCCGCCGCCGGACCTCGTCGTGCAGGATCTCCGCGCCGCCGCCCGGGATCGAGTCGAGCCCCGCGGCGACGAGCCGGTCGATGGTCGCGTCGAGCGACAGCTCGCTCGTCCGCGCGACGTGCCAGATCTCCTCCGGCGAGAGCGCGTGGAGGTTGATCATCGGCCAGCCGCGCTTCATCCAGCGGAAGAGGTCCTCGTACCACTCGATGCCGAGGTCCGGGTGGAGCCCGCCCTGCATCAGGATCTCGATCCCGCCGAGCCGCACCGTCTCGTCGAGCTTCGCGGCGAGCTCGTCCCTCGAGAGGACGTACGCCTCCTGGTGGCCGCGCGGGCGGTAGAACGCGCAGAAGTGGCACGCGGTCGTGCACACGTTCGTGTAGTTCACGTTGCGCGACACGATGTACGTGACGACGCCGTCGCCGTGCAGCGCGCGCCGGCGCTGGTCGGCCGCGAGGCCGAGCTCGAGGAGCGGCGCCTCCTCGTCGAGGAGCTCCGCCTCGTCCGGGTCGAGCCGCTCGCCCTCCGCGCCCTTCTGGAGCGCGCGGTCGAGCGAGACGGCGCGGCGCGCGCGCCTCGTCCGGACGACGTCGTCCACGAAGCGGATCTTCGTCGGGGGGATGAACCCCTTCTCGGCGGCCTTCTGGAGGAACACCTCGAGGCCCTGGATCTCGTAAGGCCCGAGGCCGTAGCGGATCCGCTGGGTGAGGTAGCGGCGGTAGCGCTCCGGGTCGCCGCCCTTCAGGGCGGCGAACCGCTGGGCGAGCTCGGTGCGGATGCCGAGCCCGTGCTGCGCGGCGCGCGACAGCTCCTGCACGTCCTCGGGCCCGACGCGCCCGGGCCGCGCCGCCCAGAGCGCGAAGATCATCGGGAGGCCGGTGAGCCGGTTCCACTCGCGGCCGAGGTCGATGACGTGGTTCGCGCGGACGTCGAAGCCGCGGTCGCCGATGACGAGCGCGCCCTTCGTGCCCCTGGCGCGGGCGAGCCCCTCCACCGCGGGGAGGGGCGTGTACCTCGGGCGGACGCCCATCTCGTCGAGGACGATCTTCGTGAGGACGTGCGACGTGCGGGAGGCGGTGTCGAGGAACACCTCGTCCCAGATCGCCGGCGACTGCTCGCCGGCGAGCACGACCGTCTGCACCGGGCCGTCGGCGCCGATGGCGAGGCCGGGGACGATCTCGAACTCGCCGCCCGGGAGCGCGCCCACGGAGACGAGGGCGAGGTCCACCTCGCCCGCCTCGAGCATGGCGGCGCACCGCGACGGCTCGGCGAGGACGAGCTCGATGCGGTCGGAGTCCTCGAGGCCGGAGGTGAGCGGCCAGGCGTTCAGGAACGAGACGGCGGCGGCGCGGAGCTCAGGCATTCGCGGCTCGCGGGAGAAGCGGGACGGGACCGTGCACCGCGAGGACGCGGTAGAGCGAGTCCCGCTCCGCCGGCACGCGCCCGGCGGCGCGGATCAGCTCGTGCAGCGCCTTCTCGCTGAGCGCCTGCGGCACGGTCGATCCCGCCATGTGGTAGATGCGCTCCTCGAGCACGGTGCCGTCCACGTCGTCCACCCCGAACGCGAGCGCGACCTGGGCGAGCCGCTCGCCGAGCGACACCCAGTACGCCTTCACGTGGTCGAAGTTGTCGAGGTAGAGGCGCGAGACGGCGAGGGTCCGGAGCGCGTCGTAGCCGGTCGGCTTCGGGAACGCCTTGCCGATCATGTTGTGCTCGGGGTGGAAGGCGAGCGGGATGAAGACCTGGAACCCGCCGGTCTCGTCCTGCAGCTCGCGCAGCCGCCGCATGTGGTCGACGCGCTCGTCGAGCCGCTCGATGTGGCCGTAGAGCATGGTCGAGTTCGTCCTGATCCCGAGCCGGTGGGCGGTCCGGTGGACCTCGAGCCACTGCTCGGCGGTCGCCTTGTCGTCGCAGATCTTCCGCCGGACGCGCGGCGCGAAGATCTCCGCGCCGCCGCCCGGCAGGGTGTCGAGCCCGGCCGCCCGGAGCTCGCGCAGCACCTGCTCGTGGCTCTTCCCGAACTTCTCCGCCCAGAAGTGGATCTCGATGGCGGTGAAGGCCTTGATGGTGAGCTCCGGCCAGGCGGCGCGGATCCGGCGGAGGAGCTCGGTGTAGTACTCCCAGGGCAGCGTCGGGTGGAGCCCCGCCACCATGTGGACCTCGGTGATCCCGAGCGGCCGGCGGGCGAGCACCTTCTCGACCGCCTCGTCGAGCGACAGGGTGTAGCCGTCGGAGGCGACCTGGTCGTCCTTCCGCGCGAACGAGCAGAACTTGCAGGTGGCGACGCAGACGTTGGTGGGGTTGAGGTGGACGTTCCGGTTGTAGAAGGTGAGGTCGCCGTGGCGCGCCTCGCGGACGTGGTTCGCGAGCGCGCCGACCGCGGCGAGGTCCGCGGCTTCGAAGAGCCGCAGCGCGTCCGCGTCCGAGAGGCGCTCGCCCGCGAGGACCTTGTCCCGGACGTCCCCGAGGCCGTCGCGCTCGAGGGCGCGGTTCGCCAGTGCGGAGAGCGGCATCTACGGTTCCTCCACGGGCTCGGGCGCAACCGGCTTCAGCCCGTCCCAGCGCCTCATGAGGTCGTTCGGGAGGCCGAGCCGGTCGAGCACGCGCGCGACGACGGTGTCGACCAGCTCCGCGATCGTCTTCGGCCCCGAGTAGAAGGACGGCGAGGCGGGCATCACGAACGCGCCCGCCTCGATGACCTGGGTCATCGCCCGCGCGTGCACGAGCGAGATGGGCGTCTCGCGGAGGACGAGCACGAGCCGCTTGCGCTCCTTCAGCATCACGTCCGCGGCGCGGCCGACGAGGTCCACCGAGATCCCGTAGGCGATCCGCGCGAGCGCCCCCGCCGAGCACGGGATCACGACCATCCCGTCGTAGAGCGCGGAGCCCGACGCGAACGGCGCGGTGAAGTCCTGGTTCTTCCAGACGGTGAACGGGTACCTGGGCTCCGCGCCGATCTCCTGCCGCCACACCTGCTTGCCGGTCTGGGTGAAGACGAGGTCCGCCGAGACGCCGTGCGCCGGGCCCTGCCGGGCGAGGAAGTCGAGGAGCCGCTTCGCGTAGGGGGCGCCCGACGCGCCGGAGACGGCGACCACGAGCTTCATGCGCGCACCGCCGTGACGAGCCCGCACACGCCGGGGAAGAGGGTCGCGCCGCGCACGTCCCGGAACCCCGACCGCCGCGCCCCCTCCTCGAACTCGGGGCGCGACGCGAAGCGCTCCATCGATGCGACGAGGTAGCGGTACGCCTCCGGGTCGGGCGAGAGGATCCGCCCGAGCACGGGGAGAGCGAGGCGGTTGTACGCGCCGTGCACGAGCCGCGAGCCGGCCGACTCGGAGCGGAAGAACTCGAGGACGCCGAGGCGCCCGCCCGGGCGGAGCGCGTCCGCGAGCTCCCGCAGCCCGGCCTCCCAGGAGTCGAGGTTCCGCATCCCGAAGGTGACGGTGGCGAGGTCGAACGACGCCGCGCGGAACGGGAGGGCGAGCGCGTCGGCCTGCGCGGCGGGGAGGCGCGTCTTCTCGACGCCGCGCTGGAGCATCTGGAACGAGAAGTCCGCCGCGACGACCCGGAGCCCGGGCGCGCGGCGCCGGGCGAGGTCCGCGACGTCCATCGTGCCGGCGCAGAGGTCGAGCAGCGCCTCGCCGTCCCGCGGCCGCAGCGCCGCGAGGAGCCTCCGCCGCCACGCCTGGTCCACCCGCAGCGTCATGACGCGGTTCAGGAGATCGTAGGACGGCGCGATCCGGTCGAACATCGCGCGGACGGCGCCCGCGCGCGGCCCCTCGCCCGGCAGCGGCACGCCGCTCACTGGAGGATCCCTCCGGACGGCGGCTTCCACGACGCGGCGGGCGGCGGCGCGATCCGCGGGCGGCGCGGCTTCGGCGCGCCGGGGACGAGCCGCTCGTAGAGCGCGTCGGCGCGCGCGATCACCTCGGGCGGGTGGACGCACACCTCCGGCCACTCGCGCCCGCCCTCCTCGCGCCACTTGCGCGTCGCGTCCACGCCGATCTTCCCGCCGTAGGCGAAGTGGGTCGCGGCGTGGTCGAGCACGTCCACCGGGCCGTCGGCGATGACGAGGTCGCGCCGCACGTCCACGTTCGCGAAGGCGCGCCACGCGGCCTGCGGCACGTCCTGCACGTCCACGTCGTCGTCGAACACGACGAGCGTCTTCGTCTGCGCCATCTGCCCGGAGCCCCACAGGCCGTGGATCACCTTCTTCGCCTGGCCGGGGTGCTCCTTCCTGATGGAGAGGAGGCAGAGGTTGTGGAACACGCCCTCGACCGGCATCGCCATGTCCACGATCTCGGGGAAGATCAGCTGGAGCATCGGCAGGAACAGCCGCTCCGTGGCCTTCCCGAGCCACTGGTCCTCGACCGGCGGCGGGCCGACGACGGTGGCCGGGTAGATGGCGTCCTTCCGGTGGGTGACGGCGACGACCTCGAGCGCCGGGTAGTCGTCCGCGAGCGAGTAGAACCCGGTGTGATCGCCGAACGGCCCCTCGCGGACGAGCGGGGCGGAGGTGTCCACGAAGCCCTCGATGACGATGTCCGCGTCCGCGGGGACGTCGAGGTCGGTCGCGACGCCCTTCGCGGTGCGCACCGCCTCGCCGCGCAGGAACCCGGCGAACAGGTACTCGTCCACGTTCGGCGGGAGCGGCGCGGAGGCGCAGTAGGTGAGCGCGGGGTCGCCGCCGAGCGCGATGGCGACCGGCATCCGCTCGCCGCGCTTCTTGTAGCCGCGGTAGTGCGCGGTCGCGGTCTTGTGGAGCTGCCAGTGCATCGCGAGCCGCCGCGGCCCGAGCACCTGGAGCCGGTACATCCCGACGTTGCGGATCCCGGTCTCGGGATCGCGGGTGATCACCTGCGGGAGCGTGACGAACGGGCCGCCGTCGTGGGGCCAGGTGGTGAGCACGGGGAGCCTGCGCAGGTCCGGCTCGCGGTCCACGACCTCCTGCGAGGCGCCCGCGCCCACGTGCCTCGGCGCCATCGACGCGAGCCTCCCGAGCTTCGGGAGCATCCTGAGCTTGTCCCAGAACGACTGCGGCGGCGCGGTGCGCAGGAGCGCGCGCAGCTCCTTCGCGTGGTCCTCGAAGTCGTCGCAGGAGAGCGCCCAGCTCGTGCGGCGGCGCGTGCCGAAGAGGTTCATCGCGACCGGGAACGCGCCGCTGGCCGGGCGCTCGAAGAGGAACGCGGGCCCGCCCTGCTTCGCGGCGCGGTCGGCGATCGCCGCCATCTCGAGCACCGGGTCCACCCGCTCCCGGACGCGGACCAGCTCGCCCGCCTTCTCGAGCCGGTCGAGGAACTCCGCGAGCGAGCGGTAGGCCATCGCGGGCGCGATCCTTACAACGTCACCCGCCTTGTTTCAACGATCGTTGAAAGATATACGTCTCGCCGCGATGCACACGATCCGCGTGGCCCACAGCCCGGACTCGGACGACGCGTTCATGTACTACGGCCTCGCCTGCGGGGCCGTGCGGCCGGAGGGGATCCGGTTCGAGCAGGCGCTCTCCGACATCGAGTCCGCGAACGCGGCGGCCCAGGAGGGGCGGTTCGACCTCACCGCGATCTCCGCCGCCGCGTACCCGTCGCTCGCCGGCCGCTACCTGCTCCTCGACTCGGGCGCGTCGTTCGGCGACGGCTACGGCCCGTGCGTCGTCGTCCCCGCGGCCTCGCCGGTGCGCCGCCTCGAGGACCTCGCGGGGAGGCGCGTCGCCACGCCGGGCCGGCGGACGAGCGCCGCGCTCGCGCTCGCGCTGCGGCTCCCGGACCACGTCGCGGTCCCCATGGACTTCAAGGCGGTCGGGCCGGCCTCGCTCCGCGGCGAGGTCGAGGCCGGGGTCGTGATCCACGAGGGGCAGCTCACCGCGGCGGCGGAGGGCCTCCGGATCGTCGAGGACCTCGGGAAGAGCTGGAAGGCGCGCACCGGCCTGCCGCTCCCGCTCGGCCTGAACGCCGTGAAGCGCGACCTCCCGGAGCCGGTGCGGCGCGCTGCGGCGATCGCCTGGAAGGCGTCCATCGACCACGGCCTCGCCCACCGCGAGCGCGCGCTCGACTACGCGATGACCTTCGCGCGCGGCCTCCCGCGCGACCAGGCGGACCGGTTCGTCGGGATGTACGTGAACGACTGGACGCGCGAGCTGGGCCCGAGGGGGCGCGAGGCGGTGGCGCGGTTCCTCGGCGAGGCCGCGGACGCGGGGCTCGTCCCGCGCATCGCGATCGAGTACCAGGAGCGGTGACCGTCAGATGCCGCGGATCGGGAGCCGCCGGATCCGCTTGCCGGTCGCCGCGAACAGCGCGTTCGCGACCGCCGGCGCGAGGGGCGGCACGCCCGGCTCGCCGATCCCGCCGGGCGGCTCGTGGCTCGGCACGACGTGCACCTCCACGGCGGGCATCTCGTCGATGCGGAGCGGCTCGTAGTCGTCGAAGTTCCCCTGCACGACGGCGCCCTTCGCGAGCGTGATCTCCCCGCGCAGCACGGCGGAGAGGGCGTAGACGATCGCGCCCTCGACCTGGTGCTCCACGCTGTCCGGGTTGAGCGCGACGCCGAGGTCCACCCCCGCCACCACGCGGTGGACGCGCAGCTTCCCGCCCTGCACCGACACCTCGGCCACCTCGGCGACGTGGCTCCCGAACGACGTGTGGCAGGCGATCCCGCGCCCGCGGCCCGCCGGAAGCTGCGTCCCCCAGCCGGCCTTCTCCGCCGCGAGCTGCAGCGCGCCGCGCAGGCGGGACGCGGGCGGCAGGTGCTCGAGCCGGAACGCGAGCGGGTCCTTCCCCGCCGCGGCCGCGAGCTCGTCCAGGAAGCACTCCTCCGGGAACGCGTTCTGCGACGCGTACACCGAGCGCCACCAGCCGAGGCGCAGCCCGAGCTCGGGCATGGCCGCCTCGACCGTCACCGCGCCCGCCGCGTACGGGAACCCGATCGCGCCCTCGAGGACGTCCGGGTGGCCGCCCGAGCGCGACGCCGCGCCGAAGAGCTGCTTCCCGATCGAGGGCGACCGGACGCGGTGGTGCCACGCGACGAGCCTGCCGCTCGCGTCGAGCCCGCCCCGCAGCTCGTTCCGGCCCGCCGGCCGGTAGAGGTCGTGGCGCGTGTCGTCCTCGCGCGTCCAGACGACCTGCACCGGCTCCTTCGCGGCCTTCGCCACGAGCGCGGCCTCGACCGCGAAGTCCGGGATGGCGCGCCGGCCGAAGCCGCCGCCGAGGAACGTGACGTGGACCTTCACTCGGTCGGGCTCGAGGCCGAGCGCCTTCGCGACCTCCGACTGGGCCCACGTCGGGGCCTGCGTCGGCGCCCACAGCTCGGCGGAGTCCGCGCGGACGTGCGCCGTGCAGTTCATCGGCTCCATGGTCGCGTGCGCGAGGAGCGGCAGCTCGTACGTCGCCTCGAGCCGCCGCGCCGCCGCCGCGAGCGCCTTCTCGAGGTCGCCCTCGCTGCGCGCCGGCTTCTCGACCGGCGCGTCGGCGAGGAGCTTCTCCAGCGCCGCGGAGTCGAGCCCGCCGTTCGGGCCCGGCTCGAACTCGATCGCGAGCGCGTCGCGCCCCTGGAACGCCGCCCAGGTCGAGTCCGCGACGACGGCGACGCCGCTCGGCACCTCGACGATCCGGCGCACTCCGGCCACCGCCCTCGCCTTCGCGCCGTCGTAGCGGGCGACCTTCCCGCCCACCACCGGCGGGCGCGCGACGGCGGCGAAGCGCAGCCCCGGGACGCGCACGTCCATCCCGAAGCGGGTGCGGCCGCGCGTCTTGTCGGGCGTGTCGAGGCGGGGGACCTTCGTCCCGATGAGCCTCCAGTCCTTCGGGTCCTTGAGCGGCGGATCCTTCGGGATCTCCTCGCGCGCGGCGGCGGCCGCGAGCGCGCCGTAGCCGAGCCTGCGGCCCGTCGGGGCGTGGATCACCGCGCCCGCCTGGGCCCGGCAGGTGGACCGATCGACGCCCCACCGCCGGGCGGCCGCCGCGACGAGCATCTCGCGCGCCGTCGCGCCGGTCTTCCGGAGCGGGTCGAAGAGCCCGCGCACGCTGCGCGAGCCGCCGGTGGACATCTGGCCGTAGCGCTTCGCGTCCGCGTCGGCCTGGACCACCCGGACCTGCTTCCAGTCCGCCTCCAGCTCCTCCGCGACGAGGACGGCCATCCCGGTGTAGGTGCCCTGGCCCATCTCCGACTTGGCGAGGAAGACCGTCACCGCCCCGCTCGGCTCGACGCGCAGGTAGGCGTCGGGCTCGAGCGCGGCGGGTCCGGCCGCGTCCGCCCGCGACGGCAGGTGGACCGCGAGCCAGAGGCCCGCGCCCGACCCCGCCGTGACCTTCAGGAACTCGCGCCGCCCGACCTTGCGGATGTCGCTCACGACGCACCTCCGCTCGCCGCCTTGATGGCGCGCCGGATCCGGTTGTACGTCCCGCAGCGGCAGAGGACGCCGCGCATCGCCTCGTCGATCTCCGCGTCGGTGGGCTTCGGCTTCCTCGCGAGCAGCGCGGCGGCGGCCATGAGCTGCCCCGACTGGCAGTAGCCGCACTGCGGCACCTCCTCCGCGCGCCACGCCTTCTGGAGCGGGTGGCTCCCGTCGGCGGAGAGCCCCTCGATCGTCGTGATGCGGCGCCCGGCCGCATCGCGGACCGGCAGCTGGCAGGAGCGCACCGCCTCGCCGTCCACGAGCACGGTGCAGGCGCCGCACTCCGCGATGCCGCAGCCGTACTTCGTGCCGGTGAGGCCGATCGCGTCGCGCAGCACCCAGAGCAGCGGCGTGTCGGGCGCGACGTCCACCGCGTGGCTCCTGCCGTTCACGAGGAGCTTCAGCCGGGCCATGGCGCCTCCGTCCGGATCGGGAAGAGGCCCGAGTCTACGGCCGCGCGGGGGGCGGCCTGCAAGCGACGGGGGACGCTCGTTCGGGGTCCCTCTCCCCTCCGGCCCGCGACCGGGTACGATGCGGGCCGCGGCGCGGCGGGACCCGTCCCGCTGGGCGCGGCGGCGGAGGCACGCGTGACGGTCGCGGGGATCGTGCTGGCGGCAGGCCACTCGACGCGGATGGGCGCGAACAAGCTCCTCCTCCCGATCGAGGGCGAGCCGCTCGTCCGGCGCGCCGCGCGCGCCGCGCTCGAGGGAGGGCTCGACCCGGTCCTCGTCGTCCTCGGCCACGAGGCGGAGCGCGTGCGCGAGGCGCTCGGCGGCCTCCCGTGCGTCGCGGTCCCGAACGCGCGGCACGCGCTCGGCCTCAACACGTCGCTCGACGCCGGGATCGCCGCGGTGCCGGAGGGCGCGGCCGCCGCGGTGGTGCTCCTCGGCGACATGCCGCTCGTCACCGCCGACATGATCCGGACGCTCGTCGCGCGGCACCGGGAGACCGGCGCCGCGCTGGTGGCGTCGCGGTACGGCGCGGTCGTGGCGCCGCCCGCGCTGTACGGCCGCGCGGTGTTCGACGCGCTCCGCGGCGCGGAGGGCGACGGCCGCGGGCGCGAGGTCCTGTGCCGCCGGGCGAGCGAGGTGGTCTGGGTGGACTGGCCGTCCGCCGCGCTCGCCGACGTGGACGCGCCGGACGACCTCGAGCGCGCCCGGTTCGACGCGGGTGAGCCGAGGTGAGCGACGACGCGGACCTCCTGCGGCGCGCGCAGGCATGGACCGCGGAGGGGCTCGGGGTCGCGCTCGCGACGGTCGTGAGCACCTGGGGCTCCGCGCCGCGCCGGGCGGGGAGCCTCCTCGCGGCGAACGCGCGCGGCGAGTTCGCCGGCTCGGTGTCGGGCGGCTGCGTCGAGGCGGAGGTGATCCGGGAGGCGCTCCGCGCGATCGCGGACGGCGAGGCGAGGGTCCTCGCCTTCGGGGTCCCCGACGAGCGCGCGTTCGCGGTGGGGCTCGCGTGCGGCGGCACGATCCGCGTCCACGTGCAGCGGCTCGGCGCCGACGCGCCGCTCGCGCCGCTGCTCTCGGCGATCGCGGCGCGGCGCCCGGTGGTGCTCGCGACGGACCTCGCGCGCGGCGGGCTCCGGCTCCTGGACCCGCTCGCGGCGGACGCCGCAGCCCCGGCCGAGCTCGCCGCGGCCGCGCGCGCCTTCGCCGAGCGGGACGAGGCCGGGACGGTGGACGTCACCGGCGGCGCGTGGTTCCTGCGCCCGTTCCAGCCCGCGATCCGGGTGGTCGTCTGCGGCGCGGTCCACGTCGCGCAGCCGCTCGTCCCGATGATCCGGCTCGCCGGCTGGGACGCCGTCCTGATCGACCCGCGCCCCGCGTTCGCGACCGGGGAGCGGTTCCCAGGCGCGCGGATCGTGTGCGCGTGGCCGGGCGAGGCGCTCGCCGAGATCGGCCTCGACCGCCGCGCCGCCGTCGTGACGCTGACGCACGACCCGAAGCTCGACGACCCGGCGCTGGCGGCGGCGCTGCGCTCGGAGGCGTTCTACGTCGGCGCTCTCGGCAGCCGGAAGACCCAGGCGGCGCGGGCGGAGCGCCTGAGGGCGATGGGCCTCGCCGACGCGGAGGTGGCGCGGATCCACGCGCCCGTCGGGCTCCCGATCGGCGCGCGGTCGGCCGCCGAGATCGCCGTCTCGATCGTCGCCGAGATCGTGGCGGCGCTCCGCGCGCCCCGGCGCGCCTGACCTCAGCGCGGGCGGGCCGGCCCGGGCCGCAGCACCTTCACCTCGCCGTCGAAGGGGCCGTCCGCCAGCCTGGAGAGGTGGAGCGCCTGCGGCCCCGCGTGCAGCACGAGGTCCTCGCCGTCGAGCACGCCGTCGCCGTCGTCGCCGTAGAGCGCGCCGACGTGGCCGAACTGCCGCCAGCCCGCGTATCGCACCGCGAGGAGGTCGCCGCGCCGGACGTCCTCGCCCCAGCGGAGCCGCGCCGCGGGCGCGCCGCTCGCGATCGTGGTCCCGGCCACGACCGGCAGCTCGCGCACGAGCGCGGCGACGTTCCAGTCGCGCTCGATCGGACGGTCGTTCGCGCGCGCCCACGCCGCCATGAGGACGTCGGCGCAGTCCACGCCGAGGTAGTTCCGCACCTGGTACGGCACCGAGCCGAAGACCCCCGGGACGTCGAAGAAGCCCGTGAGCTGGCCCACGAGATCGTCGCCCTCGCGGAAGGTGACCCGCACGACGTCGGGCGAGAGGCCCCGCGCGTCGTTCCGCTCGAGGCCCGGGCTCGAGCGGACCCGCCCGGTGGGCTCGATCACCTCCGCCTGGAACCACCGGCTCCCCGCCTTCGCCTCGGGCGCGATCTCCCATCGGCCGCGGAGCGCCTCGAGCTCCTCGCGCGCGTACCCGATCTTCGCGTAGCCGAGCCAGCGGTACGGCCCCGGATCCCAGGGCCAGACCGCGTTGTTGTACGGCCGCGAGGCGTCCGGGACGATCCGGTACCAGCGGATGGTGCCGCCCGCGACCGGCCGGACGCGGAGCGCCACCGGCGTGCCGAGGCGGGCCTCGACGGCGGCGGTGCGACCCCACTCGCCCGCGCCGACGCGGGACTCGACGTCGATCCCGTCGCCGAGGGCGGCGGCCGGGAGGACCGCGACGGCGGCGGCGACCGCGACGCTCCGGAGGGACGGGGACGAGCGCACGGGGGCATTCGACCAGAGCCTCGCGCCCGGCGGAAGCGCGAACCGGGCTCAGCGACCCCCGGCGTCGGTCCGCGCGGCGCCGTCGCGGAGGCGCCGCGCCGCCGCCCGCAGCAGGATCCGCCGGATCCACGCGCTGAACGGGCCGACGAGGAGCCAGTACGCGGTGAAGGCGGCGCGCTCGATCCGTCCCGGCGCGAACATCCACGTCTCGGTCCAGAGGCGGGCTCCGCCCGGGATCGGCTCCGCCCGGAAGTTGCCGATCGCCGCCATGCGTCCTGCGGCGAGCGCCGCGCGGAAGTCGTCCGGCGAGCTCGGCACGCCGGGAGGGCCGCGCTCGCCCCGCCGCTCCCGCGAAGGGCCGACGACGCCGAAGACGAGCTCGCGCCCCGGCGCCTCGTCGAGGACGAGGAACGGTGACGTCCCGAAGAACTCCCGGACCGTCATCTCGCGCCGGAAGGCGATCCCGCGCAGCGCGAACAGCGCGGCGACCACCGGCGCGTCGCGCAGCGGCAGCACGCCGTGCATCGCCGCGAGGGCGCGGGCGGGCTCCGCCTCCACCTCGATCGCGTGGTGCTCGAGCTTCCATGCGCCCGGGGGGAGCCACGCGTCGAGGCGGGCGGCCCCTCGCCCGGGGCCCGTGCTCCAGGGCCACGGCATCCCGCCTCCTCCTACGCGCGCGGCGACCCGCCCGCGAGCGCGACGAGCTCCGCGAGCGCCTCGAGATAGGCGCGCGCGTTCGCCGCCAGGATCGAGTTGTGATCCCCACGGTCGAACAGCTTCAGGATCGCCGGCCCGGCCGCCCAGGCCGCGAGGCGCTCGCCGTGGCTCGCGGGGACGAGGCCGTCGTGGCGCGCGTGCATCACGAGGACCGGGCCGGGGTACGCGGCGAGCTTCGCGCGGTGGTCGAGCCGCGCCGCGACCGCGGCGGCGAGCTCGTCCGCGGTCGCGCCGAGCTCGGCGGGCTCGAGGCGGAGGAGGAGCCGCTCGAGCACGTCCGCGATCCCGCTCTCGAGGACGAGCCCGGCCACGGTCGGGAACCGCGCCGCGCCCTCGAGCGCGAAGATCGACCCGACGGAGCGGCCGAACAGGACGAGCCGCCCGGGCGGCGCGCCCGCCGCGCGGACGATCGCCTCGACGTCGTCGAGCATCCTCCCGAGCCTCGGCTCGCCGGTGGACATGCCGTAGCCGCGGTACTCGGCGAGGAAGAGGTTGCACCCGAGCGCGGACGCGACCGCCTCGGGGAACCCGCCCTCGAGCCAGTCCGCGACCACCTCGCCGTTCCCGTGGAAGTGGACGATCGTGAGCGGGTCCGGCGCGTCCGTGGGGTGGAGGGCGCACGCGAGCCGGGCGTCGCCCGCGTCCACCCAGAGGGGCGACGGCACCGGCGCGGGGCGCGGGAAGAAGTACCGCTCGGCCACCAGCGGGTGGTCGAGCAGCGCGCCGAGGCCGTCCCGATCTCCGGGCCAGCCACTTCTCGCGCAGCGAGAGGTGCCGGCCCGCTCCTTGCGGCCTCGAGCCTTCATCCCCGAGCCTAGAACGCGCGCTCGGTGAGCGAGATCGCCGCCTCGCGGAGCGCGGACCGATGGGCGCCGTCCGGCACCTCCTCGAGCGCCGTCATGGCCGTGCGGGTGTGCTCGCGCGCCATCGCGCGCGCCGCGTCCACTCCGCCCACCTTCTTCACGGCGTCGATGACCTCGGCCGCGACCGCGGTGCCCTCCGCCGTCCCGTCCACGAGCGCGCGGAGCCGGTCGCGGAGCGCGGGCTGCGCCTCGCAGGCGCGGATGAGCGGGAGCGTCGCCTTCCCCTCGAGGAGGTCGGCGCCGAGCTTCTTCCCGAGGAGCCCCGGGTCCGCCGCGTAGTCGAGCGCGTCGTCCACGAGCTGGAACGCGATCCCGATCCCCTCGCCGAAGCGGGAGAGCGCGTCGGGCACGCGGTCCGTGACGCCGGCGGCCCAGGCGCCCGCGGCCGTCGCCCAGCCGAACAGCGAGGCCGTCTTGCCGTTCACGACCGCCAGGTAGTCCTCCTCGCTCGCCGCGAAGGTGCCGCGGAGCGAGAGCTGCAGCACCTCGCCCTCGACGAGGCGGCGCATCGTCCCGAGGAGCGGGCCGAGGGCGTGCTTCCCGCCGGGCTCGCCCGCGACGATCTCGAGCGCGCGGGTGAGGAGCCAGTCGCCCGAGAGGACCGAGACCGCGTTCCCCCAGATGACGCGCGAGGCGGGCTGGCCGCGGCGCACCGGGCCATCGTCGATCACGTCGTCGTGGAGGAGGGTCGCCGAGTGGGTCAGCTCCGCGGCGATCGCGAACGGCACCGCGGCGCGCATCTCGCCCCCGCACGCCCCGCAGGAGAGGAGCGTCACCATCGGCCGGATGCGCTTGCCGCCCGCCGCCACGAGGTGGCGGGCCGCGGCGGCGAGCTTCTCCGACGCGCCGTCGGTCGCCGACGCGAGCTGCGCCTCGAGCGCGTAGAGCGTCTCCGGCAGCGCCGGGACGTCGGCGAGGGCCGCCTTCGCGCGCTCGGGCCGGACGCCCCGCTCGGCGGTCGCGTCGAGCTGCGCCAGGATCGCCTGGTCCTTCGCCGCCATCTGCCGCGCACCTCCGGGAACGTTCAACGGAAGTTGAAGCGTATAGCGCGGCGCGCGCGCGGGGGTCAACGCGCGGCGCCCGTCCGGGCCCGCGGTCACTCGTCACGGCGGTCGAGCGCGCGGTCAGCGCGCCGCGAGCAGCAGGACGAGGATGACCGCGTCCGCGACCGTGTGCGCGAGCCACGGGCCGAGGAGGCCCCCCGTCCTCCGCCGCATCGCCCCGAGCATGAGCCCGTAGGCGGTCGCGAGGGCGACGCCGTCGAGGCCCCTCGGGAAGCCGCGGAAGTGGACCAGGCCGAACGGGATCGCCTGGACGACGACCGCGGCCCGCGCCCCCAGCGCGCGCTCGAGCGCCTCGAACAGCGCGCCCCGGAAGATCGCCTCCTCGCCGTACGCGTTCAGCGCCGCCCAGCCGATCCCGCCGGCGAGGAGGAGCCACGGGGCGAGCGGCGGGAGCGCGCGCGTCAGGTCGGAGACGTCGGGCCGGCGCAGCACCTTCCACAGGACGAGCGCGACGCCGGACGCCGCCGCGACGGCGGCGACCCAGCCGAGGTCCGCTCGCGAGAGCGTCCCGCGGCGGAGCCACGCCGCGATGCCGGCCGGCCCGCGCCAGCGGGGGCGCAGCGCCGCCGCGACGAGGAGGAGGGTGGGGGCCGGCCACGCCCAGCACCCCGAGGGGAGGAAGATCGATCCGAGCGCGAGCGCCGCGAGCAGCGTCGCGTTGCGGCCGGGCACCTCGCCGCGGCGGTCGCAGCCGAGCGAGACGAGCAGCAGGAGGGCGATCGCGATCGCGTTTCCGGCGCGGCCGACGAAGGGTATCGCCGCGAGCGCCGCGGCGGCGAGGAGGGTCCCCGGCGCGCCTCGCAGCGACGCCGCGGGCGCCGTGCCCTGCGCAGGCGGCGGCGCGGTCCTCGGCGCGCCGGGCTCCGGGTTCGCGGCCATGCGGCGCATTCTCCGGCCGCTTCGCGGAACGTCAACCGGATTCCGTCGCGTCGCGACCGGGAGGCGGCGATCGTCGTCGTAGGGCACCTCGGCGCGGATGGTCGGCGGCGCCGCTCTTCTGCTAGCTTGCGGCGGCCATGACCTTCATCGACGCCTGCCCGGTCGGCTGCGCCGCCCCGCTCGAGCGGACGGACGTGGTCCTGCCCGAGGGACCTCTCCGGCGCTGCCCCGCGTGCGGCCAGCTCGTGAGCGCGTGCACGGCGGAGCGGTACAGGGAGTCGATGCAGGAGTTCGACGACGACCGCGGCACGCTGCCGTCGTCGCCGCCCGACGAGCGGCGCGGTCGCACGCTGGCCGAGCGGCGGCTCGCGAGGATCGCGCGCATCCTCGCGCGGCAACCGCGCGACATCGCGCTCCTCGACGTCGGCTGCTCGAGCGGCGCGTTCCTCCGGATCGCCGCGTCCCTCGGATACCGCTGCGAGGGCGTCGAGCCCGCGCCGCGCGCGGCACGGACCGCGGCGCGCGCCGGGCTGAAGGTCTTCCAGGGCGTGCTCGAGGACGCCCGCTACCCCGACGCGTCCTTCGACGCGATCACCCTGTTCGAGGTGATCGAGCACCTCCGCGAGCCGGTGTCGCTGCTGAAGGAGTGCCGCCGGGTCCTGAAGCCCGGGGGCGTCCTCCTCGTCGGCACCGGGAACGCGGCGAGCTGGACCGCGACGTCGCAGGGAGCGGAGTGGGAGTACCTTCACATCGCGCGCCACGGCGGGCACGTGAGCTTCTTCAACCCCGGCTCGCTGCGCCTCGCCGCCGAGCGCAGCGGCTTCGCCGTCCACGACCTCGAGACGAATGCCGTGCGCCTCGTCGCGAAGGACGGCCGCCCGAGGCCCCTGTACGTGGCGGCGAAGCTCGCCGGCGAGGCGCTCCACGGGCCCGCGCGGTGGTTCCGGAAGGGCCACGACATGCTCGCGTTCCTGCGCTAGCTACCGCCGGACCTCGAGCGTCACGTCGTCGTAGAGCACCTCGCCCTCGTAGTAGTTCACGTGCGGGTCGCCGAGCACGAACCAGTCCGGCCACGCGCCCGCCGCGGGCCAGCGCCGCGGCTCGGGCCCGATCGACGGGTACCCGCTCTCGTCCACGCACCGCGACGCGCCCGCCGCCTCCTCCGCCGTCGCGGGGTAGTGCCAGACGCACGCGGCGGCCGCGTCGAGCTCGGCGCGGTAGGTGCGCTCGCCGCCGTGGCGGAACCTCCCCGCGACCTCGATCGCGTAGCGCGGCCCGTCGCGCTCGATCGTCACGCGGTACCACGTGCCGGGCAGGTAGGCGTCCGCGGCCCGGATCGCGCCCGACGGCTGCCACGCGCCCGCGGCCCACGAGAGGAACGGGCTCCCCGTCCGCTCGTCGGCGGGGCGCGAGCCGTCGAGCGCGAACATCATCACGGGGCGCTCGCCCGACCGGACGAAGGCGCTCCCGTCCCAGATCTCCATCCACGGCGGGTGGTGGTTGTCCGAGTCCACGACGAGCTTGCGGCGGTGGTGGATCCAGGTGTTGTCGTGCGGCCGCGGCAGCGCGTCGAGGATGGCGAGCCAGTAGAAGCCGTTCTGGGTCCGCGCGTCGTCGGGCCACCACGGCTCGGCGGTCTCGGCGCCGTCGTAGCCGTTCTGGCCCGGCCGCCCGTCGCCGAACGACGCGAAGCCGACGCGCAGCGAGATCCGGTACCGGGGCGGGAGCGGCGCGGTCGGGCGGATCACGGTCGCGTCGGTGTGCTCGCGCGAGCGGATCCGGAGGACGCGGTTCGACGGGTCCGCCGGATCCGGCACCGCGTCGGCGAAGCCCGCGAGGCTCTCGCCCTCGCGCCGCGTGTAGGACTCGACGGTGAGCCAGCCTCCGGCGCCGAACGGCTGCGCCGCGCGGAAGGCGCGCGGCGGGACGACGCCTCGCCGCGTGAAGTACGGGCCCGCGTCGGAGAACGGGCCGTCGTCCGGAACCGGGTCGGGGGAGAACGCCGCCGCGGGCGGGCCGCCGGACTCGAAGTCCTCGCGCCCGGCGACGACCCAGCCCGGCGACGGCGACGGCGGGTCCTGCCCGGGCTTCGGTTCGGAGGTCGAGGTCGAGCCGGGGGAGCCGCAGGCGAGCAGCGCTGCCACCGCCAGGATCGTCGCGGATGCGGCCCCGCGTGCGCGCGTGATGGCGGTCATCCCGTGAGTACCGACGGGCGTGCTACGTCCTTCCCGGGCGCGCAGCCGCTCGGCCGCCGGAGGGGATACGCCATGACGATGCGCATCGCGGCCGCGGCCACGCTCGCCGCCCTGCTCGGCTGCTCGGATGAGCGCTCGCCGCCGCAGGACCGGACCGCGCCCCGGCTCGTGTCGCGGGCGCCGGACGCCGCGGGGCGGATCGACGAGACCACGCCCGCGCTCTTCGTCTTCGACGAGGCGATCGGGCGCATCGGCGGCGTCGGGGCGGCGGGCGGCGACGGGATGCCGGATCCCGGCTGGCCGCTCCTCGACGGGCGGTCGGTCGCCGTCCCGGTGTGGCCCGGCTACCTCGTCAGGGCGCTCGACCCGCGCGCGTTCGAGTTCCAGCTTCAGGTCCTCGGCGTGGCCGACGTCGCCGGCAACGCCACGGACGTCGCCGAGACGTTCACGTTCGTGGACGGTCCGCCGCTCGACGTGCCGGGCGCGGCGACGTCGGCCTCGCTCGCGCTCGGCCCCGGCGGAAGGCCGGCGGTCGCGTGGACGGTCCAGGACTCGCAGGCCTGGCTCGCGCGCTGGTCCGAGGAGCTGCTCACGCACGGCGACTACGCATGGGATCGCGGAGATCTCCCGTGGCCGATCGCGAGCGCCGACGCGGTGGACCTCGCGACCACGCCCGAGGGCGCCCTCGTCCTCGCCGGGCTCGGCGGGAGCCGCTCCGTCGAGGTGTTCGAGGACGGCCTCTGGGGCTTCGAGACGCGCGGGCTCGTCGGCGTGGACGTCGCCGCGTTCGACGTGCGCTACGCGCCCGGCGGCGCCCTGCACGTCGCGTGGACCGGGCGCGAGACGCTCGGGGCCGGGCCCAGGCAGCTCCGCGTCGCGCGGCGTGACGCGGACGTCTGGACGGCGCTCGGCGCCCCGGCGCCGGAGTCGGGCTGCGCCACCGCGCCGTCGCTCGCGTTCGACCGGACCGGATACGACCTCGTGCCCGTGGCCGCGTACGCGGCGGCGCCGTGTGAGGGCGGCGCGACCACGGCCCACGTCGTGCGCTGGTCGATCGCGAGCTGGCAGGACCTTCCGCTCCCGCAGACGGCGCTGTCCGGCGTACCGACGATCGCCGCCGACGCCTCGGGCACCTGGGTCGCCGTCCGGCAGGACCAGGCCGTTCGCGTGCTGAGGCGCGACGGCGCCGGCTGGACCGAGCTCGGCGACGCGACCGCGGGCGACCTCGCCCAGGTCTCGAGCGCCGCCCTCGCGCTCGACGCCTCCGGCGTGCCCGTCGTCGCCTACGCCGGAGCCGCCGGCGCGCGGCCGCTCGGCGTCCGCCGCCTCGTGGACGGGAGCTGGGCGCCGGTCGCCGGCTTCGACGCCCTCCTCCCCGGGACGGCGGCCACGGTCGAGGCGCTCGAGACCGACGCGTCCGGCGGGACGGTCCTCGCGTGGCGCGAGCAGGACCCCGGCGCGCGCTCGCGCCTCTACGTCCGGCGCGTGCCGCTCCCGCCGTAGCGCGGCCCCCGCGGCGGCGCCGTGCTAGCTTCGCCGCGTGGCGGTCGTGAAGCTCACGCTCGAGTACGACGGGACCCGCTACGTCGGCTGGCAGGTGCAGCCGAACGGGCCGTCGATCCAGGCGGAGGTCGAACGCGCCCTCGCGGAGCTGCACAAGGCGCCCCGGCGCGTGACCGCGGCCGGGCGCACCGACGCGGGGGTCCACGCGCTCGGGCAGGTGGTCTCGTTCCCCGAGGAGCGGCCGCTACCGCTCTCCGCGTACGTGAAGGGGATGAACGCGCTCCTCCCCGAGGACGTGGCGGTCCGCGCCGCGTGGATCGAGCCCGACGGCTTCGACGCCCGGCGCAGCGCGCGCGGGAAGCGGTACCGGTACGTCATCGAGAACCTCGAGACCCGCGCGCCGCTCGGGCGCCTGCGCGCGTGGCAGCTCTTCGGGCGGCTCGACGCCGGAGCGATGCGCGAGGCGGCCCGCCACCTCCTCGGCCGGCACGACTTCGCGGCGTTCCAGGCGGCGGACTGCGCCTCGGACCACGCCGTCCGGGAGGTCCGCCGGCTCGACGTGATCGGCGAGGCCGGGGGGCGCATCGAGGTCGTCGTCGAGGCGACCGCGTTCGTGAAGCACATGGTCCGGAACTTCGTCGGGACGCTCGTCGAGGTCGGGCAGGGGAAGCGCGATCCGGCGTCGATCCCGGCGCTCCTCGCCTCCGGCGACCGGACCAGGGCGGGCCGGACGGCGCCGCCGCAGGGGCTCTTCCTCGAAGAGGTCTTTTACTAGAGGACGGGCGGGCCGCCCGCCGGTTCCCGACGGCCGGGCAGCCGCCTCGGCGGCGCCGCGGACCCTGTGCTATCCTCCCACCCCTTTTCCCTTCGCCCCTCCCGGGAGGAGCAGATGTCCCAGAAGAAGCTGAAGGTCGGCGTCCTCGGCGCGACCGGCATGGTCGGCCAGCGCTTCCTCGCGTTGCTCGAGAACCACCCCTGGTACGAGGTCACGCTCCTCGCCGCGAGCGCGAACTCCGCCGGCCAGAAGTACGCCGACGTGATGAAGGGGCGCTGGGCGCTCAAGTCGGCGATCCCCGCCGCGGCCGCCGGCCTCGTCGTCCAGAACGCCTCCGACGTGAAGGCGATCGCCTCCGCGGTGGACTTCGTCTTCTGCGCCGTGGACATGACGAAGGAGGAGACGGCGAAGCTCGAGGAGGACTACGCGAGGGCGGAGACGCCGGTGGTCTCGAACAACTCCGCCCACCGCGGCACGCCCGACGTGCCGATGATGATCCCGGAGGTGAACCCCGAGCACGTCTCGGTCGTCGAGGCGCAGCGCAAGCGGCTCGGCACGAAGCGCGGCTTCGTCGCGGTGAAGCCGAACTGCTCGCTCCAGAGCTACGTCCCGGCGATCCACCCGCTCATGAAGTTCGGCCCGAAGCGGATCGCGGTCTGCACCTACCAGGCGATCTCGGGCGCCGGGAAGACCTTCGAGTCCTGGCCGGAGATGATCGACAACGTCATCCCGTTCATCAAGGGCGAGGAGGAGAAGAGCGAGCAGGAGCCGATGAAGATCTGGGGCTCCGTCGCCGGCGGCAAGATCGAGAAGGCGGCGAGCCCGGTCATCACCGCGCAGTGCATCCGCGTGCCGGTGACCGACGGCCACATGGCGGCCGCGTTCGTCTCGTTCGACCGCAAGCCCGAGAAGGCCGAGGTGGTCGAGCTCTGGAAGAGCTGGGTGCCGAAGCCGCAGAAGCTCGGGCTCCCCTCCGCGCCGAAGCCGTTCCTCACCTACTTCGAGGACGACACCCGGCCCCAGACGAAGGTCGACCGCGACATCGGGAACGGCCAGGGCGTCGCGATCGGGCGGCTGCGCCCCGACGCGCTCTTCGACTACCGGTTCATCTCGCTCTCGCACAACACCGTGCGCGGCGCGGCGGGCGGCGCGGTGCTGACCGCGGAGCTCCTCACCTCCGAGGGGTTCATCCAGGCCAAGTAGTCGACCGCCTCGTCGAGGCCACGGGCCGGCCCCGCAGCACGCGGGAGCCGGCCCGCATCAGATCAAGGAGACCGGGATCTCGGGGCCGGGCGGGTTCGAGACGAAGCATGCTTACGGCTACGACTGGCAGACGAACATCAGCTCGATCACGGCCTACACGAACGGTAATCCGACGTCCGGGGCATGCCTGCGGCACGACGCGCTCGGCCGGCTCGCGATCTACGGCAACGGACCCCTGGGATGGGGAGATGCGAGGGTGTGCGTGAGGGATTCGGACGTCTCGTACGTTCAGGCACGCTTCCGGTACGACGCGCGGAACCGGCGGATCGCGCGGTGGAGCTCGTCGACGGGGCAGTGGACGTACTACGTGCACGCGCCGTCGGGAGAGCTGCTGTCGGAGCTGAGGAGCACGGGAGACGCGGCGCAGCCGTGGGCGCCGGTGCGGGATTACCTGTGGCTCGACGGCCGGCCGCTCGCGCAGCTCGAGTACGTCACGCCGGGCGCGGCGCCGCGGCCGTACTACGTGCACGCGGATCAGCTCGGCACGCCGCGGAAGCTGACGAGCGCGGAGGGAGCGGTGGTCTGGTCGGCGACGGTGCAGCCGTACGGTGAGATCGCGGAGACGACCGCGGCCGACCCGGTCACAGGGAACACGGTCGTGACGAACCTGCGGCTGCCGGGGCAGTACGACGAGCGGCTGCTCGGCAGCCTCGGGCTCCAGGGGCCGTACTACAACTGGAACAGATGGTATTTGCCGGGAGTGGGGAGGTATTTGGAGTTGGACCCCGACATGCTCAATGGTTCCTGGGGGAGACGCCTTCCGAGCTACCTCTGGCGACGAGACATATCGCGTGCCGTAAGGAACTGGTACTCGTATGCAGATAGTAGCCCCCTCGTCAAAACCGACCCCACCGGGCGTGAGACCAAGCAACACAAAGAATGCGTAGAGGCTTGCGTGGTTGCCGGACTGGGCTGTGTCGCAACAGCCAACATGGTCTGCTACCTGACGGGGCCGGGGATTCCTATGTGCGAACTTGGCGGTCTCGTCTGTTGCGGAACGACGACGTACATGTGCACGCGTTATTGCGACGATGAGGAACGGGAACGCTGCGGCTTGATGTCATGGCCAGGATGCAACGAAAGGGATTGAAAGTGCCTCGTCGGAGCATTGCTCTCATTTGTCTTGCTGCTCTAGATGCAGTCGCGGCGGTGTTCTTCATGCAGCCGTGCACGCCCGTCGCCGCGGTTGTTGGTGTACTCGTCGGCTGCGTTCTAGGCTTGTTGCTTGCGCTCGTTGCAGCGCCGTTCCGTTCTGCGCCGGTGCCGCACCGTAGAGGAGTGCGCGCGATTCTCTGGACCGTTGCGGGAGCACTAGTCGTTGTAACTATCCCTTACATTGGGCCGGGGTGGCCCGTGCCCGCGTGGGCGCGATCAATTGGGTACTTTGCCATGACCGGCGCTTGGCTCACGTTCATAGCAGCGCCGTTCACGGTGGGTGTGTCCATGCTATTCTTTGAGCGAGGCGGTAAGGTGCGCACTCAGCAGACTCCGTAAGTCCGCGGTTCGGTCCGGCCCCAGGCGCCTCTACAACTGACGCGACTACGAACGCCGTGAGCGCCCAGACCGAGAGTTCTGAGCGCCCAGACCGAGTGGAGCGCCCAGACCGATCAAGGAATTCCACGTTACCTGTCCGCCAATGGTCTACCGGTGAACTCACTGTGGCGCGCAAGGTTTCGAAAGCGCAGTTCATGGCAGTGGCGATGGCGCCGAAGCGTCGCTACCAGAACTTCACCGTAAGTGGCGCGCACCATACGAAGCTGAGCAAGCCGGTTGCAGCCCCTTGCTTCTGGTTCGAGCAGCGTCGCGAGATCATCAACGCCAAGCGCCCAGACCGAGAGTTCAGGCGGCGCGCCGACTGGTGCGCCGAGAGCCGCAAGAGCAGCGCCCCGTTCGAGTCGTCGCGGGCGCGCCTGAGCACACGGGCGCCCGGACCGGAGGTCCCCATCGACGATAGCCTTCAGCGCGGGAATGGCAGCTCAGTGCGTCCGGGCGGCTCTAGCCGCCCCGGCGCACGGCACACCGTGGACGACGCGCAGCAAATACGTGCCGTGCGGGAAGACGGTATCCGTGATACCGGCGCGCCGCGCCCTCCATGCGAGGCGGTACGCGCGTAGGAACTCGACGAGTCGGCCGAGCGCCTCGATGCGCTTCCACTTGTCGCGGCCGGCGACGCGAGGGCTCAGCGTGCGCCGTGGCTCGCCGGGCGCGGGTCGGGCCGTCGGCTTCTGCGCGAGGACGCGGGCGACCCCCAGGAACCCGCCGCGTGAACGCCAGTGCAACCGCGCCTCGTCTTCTCTGGCCTCGAGGGCGCGGCAGAGCTCGCTCCTGAACTGGCCGGCGAATTCGAATCCGGGCGGCGTGGTGAGCCGGAGCGTGACCTCGTCGGGGCAGCCGGATGAGGCTGCCCCGGAGCGAGCGGAGGGGCCGGGGGGGCGCAGCTTCACCGCGCCCCCCCGGTACGAAGTTGCCGGCCCGCGTCGTTCCAGGCGCGCGCGGCCGCGTGGGCGCGGAGCAGCGCGTCGCGGAAGCGCTCCGGCTCCTCGAAGAACGGGAAGTGCGCGGACCGCTCGAGCCACTCGAGGCGCCTCACGGGCGCGTCGAGGCGGGCGAGGTACGCCGCCGCGAGCTCGGACGGAGCGTTCAGATCCCACCGTCCGAGCACGAAGAACACCGGGACCTCCACGCGGTCGATCTCGCCCTCGAGCGGGCGCGGCTCGACGTCGTGCTGCATCTCGCGATTCACCCGGTCGGTCGCGCGCTTCAACGCGAGGACGTCGCCGAGGTGGTACTCGGGCGCGCGCAGGCCCGCGGCGACGATGGGCCAGATGCTCGTGGCGTTCGCGAGCTCGCCGCCGTACCGGAAGACGTCGTCCTCCGTGGGCGCCGCCCGCGCGTCGGCGAGCCGCGCCAGGAGGGCGGCGTCGTCGGAAGCGGCCGCCCGCACGAGGAGCGCCTCCCGCCGCGCCCGGCGCACCTCCTCGGCCGTGCCGGCCATCTGCCCCGTCCCGACGAACGCGATGTAGTCGTCCGGGCGCTCGCGGACGGCGAGGAGGCCGAGGTACGAGCCCCACGAGTGGCCGACGAGCAGGATCCGCCGCTGCCCGAAGCGCGCGCGCAGGAGCCGGGCCAGCTCGTGGAGATCGTCGAGGACGCGGCGGACGGTCAGGGACGCGGTCGGGATCCCCTCGCGCGACTTCCCCGCTCCGCGCCGGTCCCAGTGGACGACGACGAAGTCGTCCTCGAGCGGGCGCTGCCAGGCGTGCGCGAGGAACATCCCGGGCATTCCGGGCCCGCCGTGGAGGAACAGGAGCACCGGGCGCGTCCGGTCCCGCCCGCGGACGAGGATCGTCTGCTCGACGCCGCCGAGGCGCACGCGCTCGAGCGACGCGACGCTCCCGGCCGCGGGCCGGCCGTCGGCGCCCCGGATCGGCGGCGTCCTCGCGCGACCGAGCGCGAGCGCCGCCGCGCCGGCGGCGGCGAGCGCTGCGGCGACCGCCGCGGTCCGGGCGCGCTTCGACACGGGGTCCTCCGGGGTGCACCGGAAGCGTACTACGCCCCGCGGGCGGCGGGCCCCGGTCGGGTCCCGGGCTCGCTGGGCGCGGCCCCCCGCACGGCGCTATCGTGAGCGGCTCGGAGGCACCATGCGGCGAACCCTCGCGCTCCTCGTCCTTCCGCTCGCGCTCGCGGGCTGTCCCAGGGAGGACTCCTGCTCGGTCCGCGACCAGAAGGCGGCCGTCTCCGACCTGATGGGGACCTGGTACCTGTACCCGGACCTCCTCGTCCCGGTGAACCCGGGCGATCCGGCTTACGCGACGGTGACGGATTACCTCGACGCCCTCACCGCAGACGCGCGCGCGCAGGGGCTCGACCGCTACTGGACCTATGCGACCACCGTCACGGCGACGCGGCAGTTCTTCGACGAGGGCACGTCGGTCGGGTTCGGCATCGGCCTGCTCGTGCGCGAGGACGCGCCGCCCGAGAAACGGCTGTTCGTCTCGCAGGTGTACGCCGGCTCGGCGGCGTTCGACGCGGGCTTCCTTCGCGGCGACGAGATCCTCGCCATCGGCGAGAGCGAGACGACGCTCGTCGACGTCGCGACGCTGCTCGCCGGCGACGCCCTCGGGAGCGCCCTCGGGCCGTCGGCGGCGGGCGTGAGCCGGACGTTCCGGGTGCTGCCGCGCGGCGCGATCGACCCCGTCCTCCGCTCGCCGACGAAGCGCACCTACTCGCTCGATCCCGTGCCGGCGGGGTGGACCGTGATCGACCGGACCGCGCAGGGGCTCCCGCCGGCGGGCTACGTCGCCCTCCGCGCGTTCATCGACCCCGCCGACCCGCTGCTGGAGGAGGTGTTCGCGCAGTTCCGGCTCGCGGGCGTCCGGGACGTGGTCGTGGACCTCCGCTACAACGGCGGCGGCCGGCTCGCCACCGCCGCCCTGCTCTCGGACCTGCTCGGCGGCGCGCGCTCGACGACGGACGTGATGTTCGAGATCCAGTATCGCTCGACCGCGCGCGCGCCCGACACGATCCCGTTCTCCCCGGCGCCCCAGTCGATCGCCCCCTTCCGCGTCGCGTTCGTCACGACGGAGGGGAGCGCGTCGGCGAGCGAGCTCGTGCCGAACGTCCTCGAGGCGCACGAGCACGGCAACGTCGGCCTCGTGGGCCAGCGCACCCACGGGAAGCCGGTCGGGCAGATCCCGTTCGAGCTGAACGGGTGCGACCTCGTCATCGCCGTCGTCGCGTTCCGCCTGGTGAACGCGGAGGGGGACGGCGCGTACTACGACGGCCTGCCCGACGCGGCGGGCAAGTTCACGGGCGCGTTCTGCGGCGCGCCGGACGACCTCACGCGGGAGACGTGGGACCCGCTCGAGGAGTCCACGAAGGCGGCGCTCGAGTGGCTCGCCACCGGCGCCTGCCCGCAGCCGCAGGTCGCGGCGGCGAAGCCGGCGCCCACGGCCGCGAAGCTCGCCGCGACGCCGGACAGGTACCCCGCGTCGCCCGCGCCCGACGAGGCGCAGCGGCACGTGCGCGGGCTCTTCTAGCGGTCGCCTCCCACGCCCGCCGCTCACCGCGGCGAGAAGCTGAACGGGTACTCCACCTCGACCGGCTCCGCCGGGCGGAACGGCGTCCTCCACCTCCGCACCACCTCGGCGACGCAGCTCGGCACGTCGCGCCGCTCGAAGGTGCTCCTCGCGACGGAGACGCCCGAGAGCGCGCCGCTCTCGACGATGGTGAACCGGAGCGTGAGCTTCCCGCGCGCCTGCGGGTGCCGCTGCAGCTCCGCCTCGTAGCAGCGCTTCACCTCGGCGAACCGGGACCTGAAGAGCTTCTGGACCTTCGGCATGTCCGGCTCGCCCCAGTCCTGCGCGGCGGCGCCGTCGTGCGGCGGCGGCGCGGCGTCCGGCGCGACCGGGCCGGACGGGGCGGCAGACCGCGCCGGGGCGGTCCCGGCGGGCTCGCGCTGGCACCCCGCCGCGAGCGTGAAGAGGGCGAGGAGGGGGGCGGTCGCCAGGCGTCGCATCGCCGAGGGCATCCTATGCCGCCGCCGGCCTCCCCGGAAGGACCGGCGGCGCACGGCTGCCGGAGAGAGGCCGAGGCGCATGTTCTCCGTCGCCGGATTGTTCGGACCGGCGAAAGGAGAAGCCCCCATGACGACCCTTCGAACGATCGCCCTCTCGCTCGCCCTCCTCGCGGGCGCCGGCTGCGCGAGCGCCGGCAAGCGCACCGCGATCGGCGCGGGCGGCGGCGCCGCGGTCGGCGCCGGCGTCGGCGCCGCCGTAGGCGGATGGAAGGGGGCCGCGGTCGGCGCCCTCGCCGGGGGCGCGGTCGGCGGCTCGGTCGGCCTGTACCTCGACAGGCAGGCGAAGGAGCTCGAGAAGGTCGCCGAGACGCGCCGCACCGAGAACGGCATCCTCGTGCGCCTGAAGAGCGACATCCTGTTCGAGACCGACAGCGCGGTGCTCCGGCCCGCGGCGGTCGACCAGCTCACGAAGGTCGGCGACATCCTCGCGAGGTACCCGGAGGACCGGATCCGCGTCGAGGGCTACGCCGACTCGACCGGCAGCGCGCGCCACAACGAGGAGCTCTCGGAGCGCCGCGCGCAGGCGGTCCGGCGCGTCCTGCTCGGGCGCGGCGTGAAGGAGCAGCAGGTCACCGCGCTCGGGATGGGCGAGACCCGCCCCGTGTCGACGAACGCGAACGCCGCCGGCCGCGCCAGGAACCGCCGCGTCGAGCTGCACATCGACGTGCCGGGCGAGAAGGTCGCGCAGGCCGGCTAGATCTCCGGGCCGGGCACGTGGGCCGGGCACGTGTCGCGGAGCGACACGTGCCGGCCCGCTCCCTGCGGCCTGCCTCCGCGCGGGCGGGACCCTCAGAACGGATACCGCTCGCCCTCGAGCACCGCCTCCGCCAGCGCGCGTTTCGCGGCGAGCAGGCCCGTCGCGTCGTACCCGGTGAGCCGGTCGACGGCGCGGAGGAGCGCGGTCGCGGCCGCGCCCTCGCCGACGTAGAACGCGGCGCGGCGCGCGGCGCTGCCGACCTTCTCGCAGGCGGAGAAGGTGTGGACCTTCACCGCGGCGGCCGCGAGCGCGCGCCCCGCCTCCGACCGGCCGGGCGCGGTCTTCTCGGCGCGCAGCAGCGCGCTCTCCGCCGCGTACACCTGGATGGCGACGTCCGCGAGCGCGAGGAGGACCTCCTGCTCGTCCTTGAGCGCCTCGCCGAAGCGGCCGGCCGCCGCGCCCGCGAGCGCGAGGAAGAGGTCCTTGAGCCGGCGCACCGCCGTCTTCTCTGGGCCGAACGGCCCCGACCCGACCGCGCCCGGCCCGTGCGCGCGCGCCGATTCGATCGCGGCCGCGGCGCGGAGCGCCTCCTTCTGCAGCGGGAGGTCGCCCCTCGCCGCGCGGCGGAACACCGTGGATGCCGCGAGGATCCGGTTGATCTCGTTCGTCCCCTCGAAGATCCGGTTGATCCGCTCGTCGCGGTAGTGCCGCTCGGCCGGGTACTCCTGCGTGAAGCCGTAGCCGCCGTGGATCTGGACCACGTCGTCCACGACGTCGGCGAGCACCTCGCTGCAGAAGACCTTCGCGATCGCGCACTCGATCGCGTACTCCTCGATCGCGGCCTGGTACGTCTCGTAGTAGCGGGGCGCGTCCTTCGGGACGATCGCGAGCCGGTCGTCGATCATCCCGGCGAGCCGGAACACGAGCGCCTCGGACGCGAAGAAGTCGGCGGTCCGGTCGGCGAGCTTCTCGCGGATCGCGCCGAAGCTGGAGATCGGCACCCCGAACTGCTTGCGCTGGTTCGCGTACGCGGCGCCGACGCCGATGATCCTGCGCGCCGCGCCGTTGGTCGCCGCGCCGAGCTTGTAGCGGCCGACGTTCAGGACGTTGAAGGCGATCTTGTGCCCCTTGCCGATCTCGCCGAGGACGTTCTCCACCGGCACCTTCGCGCCCTCGAGGATGACCTGCGTCGTCGAGGAGCCCTTGATCCCCATCTTCTTCTCTTCCGGGCCGATGGTGACGCCCTCGAACGTCCGCTCGACGAGGAAGGCGGTGAAGTGCTTGCGGTCGATCTTCGCGAACACCGTGAAGAGATCCGCGAAGCCGCCGTTGGTGATGAACTGCTTCGTGCCCTCGAGCAGGTAGTGCTTCCCGTCGGGGGAGAGGGCCGCGCTCGCGGTGCCGCCCAGCGCGTCGCTGCCGGCGCCCGGCTCCGTGAGGCAGTACGCGGCGACCCACTCGCCGCTCGCGATGCGCGGCAGGTAACGGTCCTTCTGCGCGGGCGTCCCGTAGTAGACCAGCGGCAGCGTGCCGATCCCGCTGTGGGCCGAGTACGACACGGAGAACGCGCCGGCCACGCCCATCCGGTCCGCGGCGAGCATGCTCGTGACCTTGTCGAGCTCCAGGCCGCCGTAGGCCTCCGGCACGTCGATCATGAGGAGGCCGGCCTCGCCCGCCTTCCGCATGAGCGCCCGGGCGAGCCCCGGCTCCTGGTGCTCGAGCCGCTCGTAGACCGGCAGGACCTCCTCGGCCACGAACGCCTCGGTGGTCCGCGCGATCTGCCGCTGCTCCTCCGTCACGTCCTCCGGCGTGAAGACGTCCGCCGCGGCCGGTTCGGTGAAGAGGTACTCCGCGCCCCTGAACAGTCTCGCCATGGCTCGCCCTCCGGAGGGTGAGCCATCCTAACGCATCGCGTCGAGGAAGGGGCCAGCGGCCAGGCGGGCGCGAGACGGGACGAAGCGGATCAGCGCGCGAGCGGCACGCGCGTGCCGTCCTCGCGGCGCCAGGTCGTGCGGAATTCGGAGTCGTAGGTCCAGACGCGCGAGCGCCGCTGCAGGGCGCTCGCGATCACGAGGAACCCGTCGGCGAAGTCCGGGTCGTGCTCGGCGTAGCGGTCGAGCCAGGCCAGGACGCGGCGCCACGTGCCGGCCTCGTCCTCGAGCGCGAGCGGCCGGATCGAGAGCGCCTCGAGGATCGACGCCAGGCGGGCGCGCATGGCGCGGCCCTGGAGCAGGAAGCAGGCCTCGGTGAGGACGGGCTGGCAGAGCACGAGGGGGCGCCGCGCGAGCCGGTCCAGGTCGGCGAGCGCCTGGCGGTGCAGGGAGTCGCGCTCGTCGCAGAGCGCCACGAGCGGCGCCGTGTCGAGGAGGATCACGGGTGCCGGCGCTTCAGCTTGGCGACGACGTATGCGCGCACCGCCCGGCGGTCGCTCGCCGGGGGCCCCGTCCGGGCCCGCGGGCCCGCCGGGATCGACGCGAGCAGCGCCGCCACCACCTGGGACGGCCTCCTCGTGGCCGAGGGACGGACGCGGCGGTCGTACTCGGCGCGGATGGCCGCCCGCACGATCCCCGAGAGGCTGACCCCGGACTCGCGGAGCGCGCGGACCCGCTCCACGTCCTCGGGCTGCAGCTTCACGTTCACGAGGGCCATGGCCTGATGATAAAGACGCGGGATCTTTACGTCAACCGCGTCGCACGCCGCTGCGCCGGGCCACGACCCAGGCCGCTCTCGTCTCCCGGCCGGGCCTCTTCGCGAGGCGAGACGCGCCGGCCCGTTCCCGCTCCCTACGGCCCGAGGCCGTCAGTGCACCACGACCTCGTCCTCGATCGCCCTCTTACCCTTCGTGAACGTGACGTTGCCGTCCGGCCCCTCGTCCACGACGACGTGGTCGCCCGCCTTGAACTCGCCGCGCAGGAGCTTCGTCGCGAGCGGATCCTGCACGATCCGCTGGAGCGCGCGCTTCAGCGGCCGCGCGCCGTAGACGGGGTCGTAGCCCGCGTCCGCGATCGCCTCGCGGGCGGCCGGCGTCAGCTCGATGGTGATCTGCCGCTCCTCGAGGAGCTTCCGCAGGCGCGCGAGCTGGATCTCGACGATCCGGCCGACGTCCTCGCGCGAGAGCGGGCGGAACACGACGATCTCGTCCACCCGGTTCAGGAACTCCGGGCGGAACTCGGCGCGCAGGTTCTCGAGCGCGGCCTCGCGGATCGCCTGCACGTCGGCGGCGGGGCGCCCGGCGAGCCGCTGGATCTCCTGCGAGCCGATGTTGGACGTCATGATGACGACCGCGTTCCGGAAGTCCACGGTGCGGCCCTGGCCGTCGGTGAGCCGCCCGTCGTCCAGGATCTGCAGCAGGACGTTGAAGACGTCGTGGTGCGCCTTCTCGATCTCGTCGAACAGGATCACCGCGTACGGCCGCCGCCGCACCGCCTCGGTGAGCTGGCCGCCCTCCTCGTACCCGACGTAGCCCGGGGGCGCGCCGATGAGGCGCGACACCGCGTGCTTCTCCATGTACTCGCTCATGTCGAGCCGGACCATCGCGCCCTCGTCGTCGAAGAGGAACTCGGCGAGCGCGCGCGCGGTCTCCGTCTTCCCGACGCCCGTCGGCCCGAGGAAGATGAACGAGCCGATGGGCCGGTTCGGATCCTGCAGGCCGGAGCGGGCGCGCCGCACCGCCGCCGAGACCGCCGTCACCGCCTCGTCCTGGCCGACCACGCGCACCCGGAGCCTGTCCTCCATGGAGAGGAGCTTCTCGACCTCGCCCTCCACGAGCTTCGAGACCGGGATGCCGGTCCACTTGGAGACGACCTCGGCGATCTCCTCGGGCGTCACCTCCTCGCGGAGCATCGCGCCGCCCGACTGGACCTCGGCGAGGCGCGCCTGCGCCCCCTTCACCCGCTTCTCGAGCTCGGGCAGCCGGCCGAACTTGATCTCGGCGGCCCTCTGGAAGTCCGCCTCGCGCTCCGCCCGGGCCTGCTCGTTCCGGAGCTGGTCGATCTCCTGCTTCGCGGCCGCGACCTCCTGGATCGCCTGCTTCTCCGCGTCCCAGCGCGCCTTCAGCCGCGCGAACTCCTCGTTCCGCGCGGCGAGCTCCTTCTCGGTCTTCGCGAGCCGCGCGCGCGACCCCTCGTCCTGCTCCTTCTCGAGCCCGCGCCGCTCGATCTCGAGCTGCGCGATGCGGCGGCGCACCTCGTCCACCTCCGTCGGCATCGAGTCGATCTCGATGCGCAGCCGCGACGCGGCCTCGTCCACGAGGTCGATGGCCTTGTCCGGCAGGAACCGGTCGGTGATGTAGCGGTGCGAGAGCCGCGCGGCGTCCACGAGCGCGGCGTCCTGGATCCGCACCTTGTGGTGCAGCTCGTAGCGGTCCTTGAGGCCGCGCAGGATCGAGACGGTGTCGGCGACGGAGGGCTCGCCCACGAACACCGGCTGGAAGCGCCGCTCCAGGGCGGGGTCCTTCTCGACGTGCTTGCGGTACTCGTTCACCGTCGTCGCGCCGATGGCGTGCAGCTCGCCGCGCGCGAGGGCCGGCTTCAGCATGTTGCCGGCGTCCATCGCGCCCTCCGCCGCGCCGGCGCCGACGATGGTGTGCATCTCGTCGATGAAGAGGACGATCGCGCCCTCCGAGGCGACCACCTCCTTGAGCACCGCCTTGAGCCGCTCCTCGAACTCGCCGCGGAACTTGGCGCCGGCGACCATCGCGCCGAGGTCGAGGCCGAGGAGCCGCTTCCCCTTGAGGCCCTCGGGCACGTCGCCGTCCACGATCCGGCGGGCGAGCCCCTCGACGATGGCGGTCTTCCCCACGCCCGGGTCGCCGACCAGCACGGGGTTGTTCTTGGTGCGGCGGGAGAGGATC
>DASSSJ010000179.1:0-16732 GCA_035708485.1 Anaeromyxobacter sp.
TCGAGCAGGCCCTGGCGCGCGCGCAGGAGCTCGGGATGGACCTCGTCGAGGTCAGCCCGATGGCGAAGCCGCCGGTCTGCAAGATCATGGACTACGGCAAGTTCAAGTACCTCGAGAAGAAGAAGCAGAACGAGGCGAAGAAGAAGCAGGTCGTCGTCCAGCTCAAGGAAGTGAAGCTCCGCCCTCGCACCGAGGAGCACGACTACGCGACGAAGCTGAAGAAGGTCCGCGAGTTCCTCGAGGAGTCGAACAAGGCCCGCATCACCGTGATGTTCCGCGGCCGCGAGATGAGCCACCGCGAGCTCGGCCAGAAGGTCCTCCAGCGCGTCATCGAGGACCTCCGCGACGTCGCGGTGATCGAGTCGGCGCCCCGCTTCGAGGGGCGCCAGATGTTCATGATCCTCGCCCCGAACCCGCGCATGCTGCAGGCGCAGCGCGATCGCGCGAAGGCGCAGGCCGAGAAGGCGGCGGCCCAGGGCGCGCAGCCCGCCGCGCAGGCCCCGGCGGCCCCGGCGGCCCCTGCGCCGGCCGCGCCCGCCGCCGCCGGCCAGCCCCCGGCCGGCCCCCGCTGAAGACGCGCCGCGACCTCGCGGCGATCCCGCACGACGAGAAGGAACGACGAGCACATGCCCAAGCTGAAGACGAAGAGCGGCGCCAAGAAGCGGTTCCTGCCGAAGAAGAGCGGCCAGGTGAAGTTCCGCCGCGCCGGCGTCCGCCACCTCGCCACGTTCGGCAAGACGAAGAAGCAGAAGGTCCACCTCCGCGGCACGAGCCACCTCACGCCGGAGGACGCCAAGAAGATCAAGGAGTGCTTCCCGTACGCGCGGTAGCGCGCCGGGAGCCGGAGCGCCCAGGCGGGGTCCCGAAGAGCGCACGGCCCGTCACGCAGGGTGACGGGCCGCGGCGTCTCCCGCCGGCGAAGGAGAAGGAAGATGCGCGTCAAGAAGGGATTCAAGGCCCGTCGCCGCCGCAACCGCGTGCTGAAGCTCGCGAAGGGCTTCCGCGGCCGCCGGAAGAACTGCTACAAGCGCGCGAACCAGGCGGTGGAGCGCGCCCTCAACTACTCCACCCGCGACCGCCGCCAGAAGCGCCGCGACTTCCGGTCGCTCTGGATCGTCCGCATCAACGCCGCCGCGCGCCACAACGGCACGACGTACTCGCAGCTCGTCTCCGGCATGAGGAAGGCCGGCGTCGCGCTCGACCGGAAGATCCTCGCCGAGCTCGCGCTCGCGCTGCCGGGCGACTTCGCCGCGGTCGTGAAGGCCGCCCGGGCCTAGGCGTCCCGCTCCCGCGGGGCACTGCGAGGACGCGGCGTGGCCGACCTCATCGCACAGCTCGAGGCGCTCGAGGCGGGGGCGCGCGAGGCGATCGCGCGCGCCCCCGACGAGAAGGGGCTCGAGGAGCTGCGCGTCCGGTTCCTGGGGAAGAAGGGCGAGCTCTCCGCGGTGCTCCGCGGCATGGGCCAGCTCCCCGCCGAGGAGCGCCCGCGCGTCGGGGAGGTCGCGAACCGCGTCAAGGCCGGCGTCGAGAGCCTCCTCGACGACGCGCGCGGCGGCCTCGAGCGGAGGAAGCTCGAGGCCGAGCTGTCCGGCCCGCCCATCGACGTCACGCTCCCGGGACGGCGGCTCCTGCCGCGCGGCCACCGGCACCCCATCACGCGCGCCGCCGAGGACATCGCCGCGATCTTCGCGCGGCTCGGCTACGAGGTCGCGAGCGGGCCGGAGATCGAGCTCGACTGGTACAACTTCGAGGCGCTGAACATCCCGAAGGACCACCCCGCGCGCGACATGCAGGACACCTTCTACGTGGAGGAGTCCACGCTGCGGCACGGCGTCGAGCCCGGCACGGTCCTGCTCCGGACGCACACGTCGCCCGTGCAGATCCGGTCGATGAGGCGGATCGGCAAGCCGCCGGTCCGGATCATCTGCCCCGGCCGCGTCTACCGCTCCGACTACGACCAGACCCACTCGCCGATGTTCCACCAGGTCGAGGGGCTCTGCGTGGACGCGGGGATCACGTTCGCCGACCTGAAGGGTACGCTCGCCGCGTTCGCCCGCGCCTACTTCGGCCCGAACACGCGCACGCGCTTCCGCCCGAGCTACTTCCCGTTCGTCGAGCCCGGCGCCGAGGTGGACGTGTCGTGCTCGATCTGCGGCGGGACCGGCCGGAAGGACGGAAGGCGCTGTGGGACGTGCAAGGAGACCGGCTGGCTCGAGGTGCTCGGCGCCGGCATGGTCCACCCCAGGGTGCTCGAGAACGGCGGCATCGACCCGAAGCGCAACACCGGGTTCGCGTTCGGCATGGGCGTCGAGCGCATGGCGATGCTCCGCTACGGCATCGACGACCTCCGGCTCTACTTCGAGAACGACCTCCGCTTCCTGGAGCAGTTCTAGATGCGGATCTCCCTCGCCTGGCTCGCGGAGTACGTGGATCTCGGCGACCTCTCGCCCGAGGACCTCGCGAGGCGCCTCACCGCGGTGGGGCTCGAGGTCGAGGCGATCGAGCGGACCGGCGGCGGCCTCGAGGGCGTCGTCGCGGCGCGCATCGTCGCGGCCGAGCCGCACCCGAACGCGGACAAGCTCTCGGTCACGCGCGTCGAGACCGGCAAGGGCGAACCGCTGCAGGTGGTCTGCGGCGCGAGGAACTGGCAGGTGGGCGACGTCGTCCCCCTCGCCACCGTCGGCGCGACGCTCCCCGGGGGCCAGCGGATCGAGAAGGCGAAGCTGCGCGGGGTCGAGTCGTCCGGGATGCTCTGCTCGGCGAAGGAGCTCGGGCTCGCCGAGGACGCGAGCGGCCTCCTCCTGCTCGACCGCAAGGCGGCGCCGGGCACCCCGATCGCGAAGGCGCTCGGCCTCGAGGACGTCCTCCTCGAGGTGAACGTCACCCCGAACCGGCCCGACTGCCTCTCGCACGTCGGGATCGCGCGCGAGGTCGCGGCGCTCCTCGGGAAGAGGGCGACGCTCCCCGCGACGCGGCTGCCCGCGGAGGGCCTGTCCTCCGGAGCGAAGGCGAGGGAGGGCGCCGCCGCGAAGGACGCGGTGAAGGTGCGGATCGAGGATCCCGAGCGCTGCGCGCGGTACGCGGCGCGCGTCGTGGAGGGCGTCAAGATCGCGCCGTCGCCCCCGTGGCTCGCGCGCCGCCTGGAGGCGTGCGGCGTCCGCTCGATCTCGAACGTCGTCGACGCGACCAACTTCGTCCTCCTCGAGCTCGGGCACCCGCTCCACGCCTTCGACCTCGACAAGGTCGCCGGCCACGAGATCGTGGTGCGGACGGCGCGCCCCGGCGAGAAGCTCACGACGCTCGACGGGAAGGAGCGCGAGCTCTCGGTCGAGGACCTCCTCATCGCCGACCGCGATCGCGGCAGCGCCCTGGCCGGCGTCATGGGCGGCGGCGACTCCGAGATCTCGGCAGGGACGACGCGGGTGCTGCTCGAGTCGGCCTGGTTCCAGCCGGGCGGGGTGCGCCGGACCGCGCGCCGGCACGGCCTCAAGACCGAGGCGTCGTACCGGTTCGAGCGCGGCGCCGATCCGGGGATGGTGATCCCCGCGATCGATCGCTGCGCGGCGCTCATCGCGGAGCTCGCGGGCGGCGCCGTCCTCCGCGGCGTCGTGGACGCCCACCCGCGCAAGGTCCGCGCGCCCGCGGTCAAGCTCCGCTGGCACCGCCCCGGCGAGATCCTCGGGATGGAGATCGCGAAGGCCGACGCGAGGCGGATCCTCTCCCGGCTCGGCTTCGCCGAGCGGAGCGCGACGAAGGACGCCGCGGTCTTCCGGGTGCCGAGCTGGCGCACGGACGTCTCCGTCGAGGAGGACCTCGTCGAGGAGATCGTCCGCACCAAGGGCTACGACGCGATCCCCGAGACGCTCCCCGCCAACGCGGTGGAGACCCCGGCCGAGCCGGTCGAGGAGCAGGCGATGGGGCGGGCGCGCGCGGCGCTCGAGGGCGCGGGCTTCTCCGAGGCGGTGAACTTCAGCTTCGTCGCGGCGAAGGAGCTCGAGCCCTTCGAGTCCCACGTCGTCACCGGCGACGGCTCCGGGCGCGCGCTCGGGATCGCGCTCAAGAACCCCATCAGCGCCGAGCTCTCGGTGATGCGCACGAGCCTCGTGCCCTCGCTCCTCAGGAACGTCGCCCACAACCGGCGCCAGCGGGTCGAGGACGTCCGGCTCTACGAGATCGCGAGCGTCTACCACCCCGCGCCGGATCCGAGGGATCGCCCCACCGCCGAGTCGATCGAGATCGCCGGCGTGCTCGCCGGCCGGCGGAGCCCCCCCGGGTGGGCGGTCGGCTCCGAGCCCGTCGACTTCCACGACGCGAAGGCGGCGGTCGCCGACGTGCTGCGCTCGCTCGGCGTCGAGGGGAGATGGGAGCCCGCCGGCGAGCCGTGGCTGCACCCGCGCGTGTCCGCCCGCGTGCTCGCCACGGAGGGAGCGGAGGTCCTCGGCGCCGTCGGCGAGCTCCACCCCCGGGCGGCCGCGGCCTTCGACCTCCCGCGTGGCGTGCTCGCGTTCCGGCTCTCGGCCGACGCGCTGCTCCGCCACGTGCGCCTCGTCCCGCAGCACCGGCCCATCCCGCGCCTGCCCGCGGTGCTCCGCGACCTCGCGGTCGTCGTGGCCGAGGCGGTGAGCGCCGCGTCGGTCGAGGCCGCGGTTCGCGAGGAGCCGCTCGTCGAGGCGGTGACGCTCTTCGACGTCTACCGGGGCGCGCCGCTCCCGGCCGGCAAGAAGAACCTGGCGTTCGCGATCTCCTACCGGGCGCCGGACCGCACGCTCACCGACGCCGAGGCGGACGCCGCCCACGCGCGGATCGTGGCGCGGCTGGGCGCGAAGCTCGGCGCGGAGCTGCGGGGGTGACCGCCGCGCCCGCGGAGCGGAGCCGGCTGCCGGTCGCGGCGCTCGGGTTCGCGGCCGCGGCGGCGCTGTCCTCCTGGAACCCGCTCTCGGCGCCGTTCGGGCTCGCGGTCGGGCTGGCCTCTCTCGCCCTCGCCGTCCGCGCGCTGCGCGCGGGCTACGCGCGCCGTCCGTCCGCGGCGGCCGTCGCGCTCGCCGCCGCCGCGATCGTCGCGAGCGCCGTCGTCCTCGCCCTCACCGCGGGCGTCGGCCGCGACCTCGGCGGGGAGCCGGTGGTCGTCGTGCGGCCGGGCGTCGCCCGCGGCGACCTCGACGCCGCGGCGGAGCGGACGCGGGCCGCGCGCGAGCGGGCGCGCAGGGAGCTCGAGTCGCTCGAGGCGCCCTCGGGACCACGGGGCGCCCCCTCGCCCGGCGGAGGCAAGGGAGAGCCGGGGAGCGCCCCCGCGAACGGTCGATGACCGCCCCGTGCCGGGGCGCGGCCCGCGCGCCAATGGTTTGACAGGGCCGGGGAATTACGCTAACGAATTCACTACTTAGCTGCCGAGCCGCGACCTGGGAGCGACCGTGACCAAGGCCGACATCATCGAGAGCGTCTACGAGAAGGTGGGCTTCTCCAAGAAGGAAGCCGCCGAGATCGTCGAGATGGTCTTCGACACGATCAAGGAGACGCTCGAGCGCGGCGAGAAGATCAAGATCAGCGGCTTCGGGAACTTCATCGTCCGGGACAAGAAGTCCCGCGTGGGGCGCAATCCGCAGACGGGCGAGGAGATCGAGATCAGCGCCCGGCGCGTCCTCACGTTCCGTCCGAGCCAGGTCCTGAAGAACGCGCTGAACCTGAGCGCCGAGGCCGCCGCCGGCTCGGCGTCGAGCACGTCCTAGGGCGCTCCGGCGATCCGACCCGGATCCCATGTTGGTGAGCCCGCTCCCCGCTCGTCCGGGTGAGGCCTAGCTTGTTCGGCATCAGCGCGGAGACGGGTTCCATGGACAAGTGTGCGTGCTGCGGAGGGGACCTCGGTCCTCATCCCGTCGGCCTCAGGTACCGCGGTCGCGAGAGCGTGTTCTGCTCGTTCGGCTGCGCCGTCGTGCAGGCCGCGCCGGCGTGCTTCGGGTGCGGCGCGAAGGTGCTCGGGCGCGGCGTCCAGATCGCCGGCCGGACGTACTGCGAGTCCGCGTGCGCCCGGCCCGCCGCCGCGGGTCCGTAGCGCGACCACGCGTCCGCGCGCGTCTCGCGCGGTGACGCTATAAGGGGGGCATGGCGGCGATCGACTACGTCGACGTCCGGCGGATGCGCCTCGACGTCGAGTTCCACTTCGCGGCGGCCCACCGGCTGCCCCGGTACGAGGGGCCGTGCTTCCGGCTCCACGGCCACAACTACAGGCTCCTCGTCGCCGTCGAGGGGGACGTGGACCCCCGGACCGGCATGATCGCCGACTTCGGCGACATCAAGCGCACCGTGCAGGAGCAGGTGCTCGCGCGCGTCGACCACCGCGACCTGAACGACGTGCTCGAGAACCCGACCGCCGAGAACATAGCGCGGTGGATCTGGGAGTCGCTCCAGGGCCGCCTGCCGGGGCTCGCCGAGGTGCGGCTGTACGAGATCCCGGACTCCTGCGTGACGTACCGGGGGCCCGGTGGCCGGTAGCGCTCCCCCGAAGCCGATCCGCGCGGCGCCCCGCCGGCCGGACCCCGCGCTCGCCGCCGAGGCGGTGGAGCGGCTCCTCGACGCGCTCGGCCTGCCCGCCGAGGTGCGCGGCGCGGAGGATCTCGCGGGCACGCCCCGGCGCGTCGCGGAGGCGTGGCTCGAGGATCTCGTGGACGGCTATGGCCGCGAGCCGGCGGAGATCCTCGCGGGCGCGATCCCGAGCGCGGGGAAGGACCTCGTGGCGGTCACCGGCATCGACTTCCACTCGGTGTGCCCGCACCACCTCTTGCCCTCGCGCGGCGTCGCGCACGTCGCGTACCTCCCCGGCGGCCGGGTGGTCGGGTTCGGCCAGATCGTGAAGCTCGTGGACGCGCTCGCGCACCGGCTGGTCCTCGAGGAGGACCTCGCGCGCCAGATCGCGGAGGCGCTCGTGGCGCACGTCGGCGCGCGCGGCGCGGCGTGCGTCCTCGAGGCCGAGCAGCTCTGCATGACGGTCCGGGGCGAGCGCCGCGTCGGCGCTCGGGCCCACGCCGAGGCGTGGTCGGGCGCGCTCGCGGAGGACGGGCCGCCGCGGCGGCGCTTCCAGGCGCTGGTGGGCCGGGCCCGCGCCGGCGGGTCCCGGGCGTCGCGGTCGGGTTCGCGGTCCGGGTCGGGGTCGCGGTCCGGGTCGGGGTCGCGGTCCGGGTCGGGGTCGCGGTCGGGGTCGCGGTCCGGGTCGCGGTCGGGGTCGCGGTCGCGGTCGCGGTCGCGGTTCGGGTCGGGGTCGTTCGGGAGGGGCGGGCGGTGACCGCGCCCGGCGCGCCGACCGCGATCGTGACGGGCGGCGGGCGGGGCATCGGCGCGGCGATCGCGCGCGCGCTCACCGCGCGGGGCGTGGGCGTCACGGTCTTCGCGCGCACCGCCGCGCAGGTGGAGCGCGTCGTCGCGGAGCGGTGGGCGGCCCTCGCCGTCGCCGGCGACGTGCGGCGCGAGGAGGACGTGGCGCGGCTCGTGGCCGCCCACGAGCGCGCGCTCGGCCCGGCGGACGTGCTCGTGAACGCGGCCGGCATCCTCGAGCGCGGGCTCGCCGAGGAGCTCTCTCCCGCGGCGTTCCGGGACGTGCTCGACGTGAACCTCGTCGGCCCGTTCCTGTGCGCCCGCGCGGTGATCCCCGGGATGAAGGCGCGGCGGCGGGGCCGGATCGTGAACGTGGCCTCGATCTCCGCGACCGTCGGGACCGCCGGAGGGAGCGCCTACAACGCCTCGAAGGCCGGGCTCGTCGGCCTCACGCGCTGCCTCGCCGAGGAGCTGCGGCCGCACGGCGTCCAGTGCGTCGCCGTGTCGCCGGGGAGCACCGACACCGAGATGCTGAGGAAGACGCCGTTCGAGCCCGAGATGTCGCCCGACGAGGTCGCGCGGGTCGTCGTGTTCGCGGCGCTCGACGGGCCCGACGCGATCACCGGCTCGAACCTCGAGGTGTACGGATGACCCCGGGTGCGGCCGTCGCCGCCGCGATCGCCGACCTGCGCGCGGTCCTCCCGCCGGAGCGCCTCCTCGCCGGGGACGCCGACCGGCTCGATCCGTACGGCCGGGACGAGTCCGACCTCGGCGCGTTCCCGCCCGACGCGGTCGCGCTCGTGGAGACCGCCGAGGAGGTCCGCGCGGTGTTCGCCGCCGCGTCGCGCCACGGGGTGCCGGTCGTCCCGATCGGCGCCCGGACCGGCAAGTCGGGCGGGTCGCTCGCCGTCAGGGGCGGCATCGCGGTCTCCGTCGAGCGGATGAACCGGATCCTCGAGATCTCGGCGGAGGACCTCGTCGCGCGCGTGCAGCCGGGCGTCGTCACGGGCGTGCTCCAGGCGGAGGTCGAGAAGCACGGCCTGTTCTACCCGCCCGACCCGAACTCGCTCGACACCTGCTCGATCGGCGGGAACGTCGCCGAGAACGCGGGCGGACCGCGCGCGCTCAAGTACGGCGTGACCCGCGAGTACGTCCTCGGCCTCACGGTGGTGGTCCCGACGGGCGAGGTGCTGAAGGTCGGCAAGCGCAGCATCAAGGGGGTCGCCGGGTACGACCTCACGGCCCTGTTCGTCGGGAGCGAGGGGACGCTCGGCGTCGTGACCGAGATCGTCCTGAAGCTCGTGCCGCGCCCGCGCCACGTCGCGACCGCGCTCGTCGCGTTCCCGACCGTCGACGCGGCCGCGCGCGCGGTGAGCCGCGTGCTCGCCGAGGGCGTCGTGCCGCGCTGCCTCGAGCTCATGGACGACGTCTCGATCGCGGCCGCGGCGAGGAGCTCGCCGCTCCCGCTCCCGCGCGACGCCGGCGCGGCGCTCCTCGTCGAGACCGACGGCAACGACGAGGAGCAGGTGTTCGCGGAGATCGCGCGCGTCGCCGAGACGGTCAGGGGCGACGCCGCCGGCGAGGTGATCGTCGCCCAGAGCGAGGCGCAGCGGCGCGAGGTGTGGGAGACGCGGAAGTTCCTCTCCACGAACCTCAAGAAGCTCCACCCGATGAAGCTCTCGGAGGACGTCGCGGTCCCGCGCTCGCGGATCCCGGAGATGATCCGCCGGGCGAAGGAGATCGGCCACGCGCGCGGCCTCGCCGTCGCGACCTACGGTCACGCCGGCGACGGGAACCTCCACTGCAACGTCCTGTTCGACCGCGCGGAGGAGCGCCCCGCCGTCGACGCCGCGGTGGCGGAGATCCTCCGCGCGGCCGTGGAGCTCGGCGGCACGATCACCGGCGAGCACGGGGTGGGGCTCGCGAAGCGGGACTTCCTGGAGATGGAGCAGGGCAGGGAGGTCGTCGCGCTCGAGCGGCGGCTCAAGGCCCTCTTCGATCCCCTCGGGATCCTGAACCCGGGGAAGATCTTCCCGGAGCGGTGACGCGCTAACCGCGCGCCACGCCGCGTGATCCAGAGCAACCCCCGTCCGGGACGGGGAATGATCACGGACGGGGTCGGTACGGGTTTCCGCCCGGATTCCGCCAACTTGACCACTGTGGCTTGCTTGACTTCCGGAAGGAGATGGGGCATACAGGCAAGCCCCCTTTCCCGGGAACGTCGGCCCCCACGGGCATCCCCCCTCCCAAGGAGATCCAGGGACTCATGTCCACCCAGACTGCTGCGTCCAGGAGCAAGGTGCAGGTCGAGACCGTCACGATCCGCTTCGTCGGCGATTCGGGCGACGGCATGCAGCTCACCGGCACCGAGTTCACCAAGGCGAACGCGCTCGCGGGCAACGACCTCGCGACGTTCCCCGACTACCCCGCCGAGATCCGCGCCCCGGCCGGCTCGCTCGCCGGCGTCTCGGGGTACCAGGTCCACTTCGGCTCGCGCGAGATCCACACGCCCGGCGACGCGCCCGACGTGCTCGTCGCGATGAACCCCGCCGCGCTCAAGACGAACCTGCCCGACCTGCGCACCGGCGGGATGCTCATCGTGAACGGCGGCGCGTTCAACGAGTCGAACCTGGAGAAGGCCGGGTACAGGTCGAACCCGCTCGAGGACGCGGCGCTGAAGCAGAACTACAAGGTCTTCAACGTCGACATGAACAAGCTCACCGAGGCCGCGCTCGCGGGCTCGGGGCTCTCGAACAAGGAGATCGCGCGCTGCAAGAACTACTTCGCGCTCGGCCTCATGTACTGGCTCTACAGCCGGCCCATCGCGCCGCAGCTCGAGTCCATCGCGCAGAAGTTCGCGAAGAAGCCGGAGATCGCCGAGGCGAACCAGAAGGTCTTCAAGGCCGGGTACGCGTACGGCGACACGACCGAGGTGTTCTTCCAGCGCTACGACGTCCCGGCGTCGAAGCTCGCGCCGGGCACCTACCGCAACGTGACGGGCAACTTCGCCACCGCGCTCGGCTTCGCCACCGTCGCGAAGATGACGGGCCGCCAGGTCTTCCTCGGCAGCTACCCCATCACGCCGGCGACCGAGATCCTCCAGGAGATGTCGTACTTCAAGGAGCACGGGGTGGTGACGTTCCAGGCGGAGGACGAGATCGCCGGCATCGGCTCGGCGATCGGCGCGTCCTTCGCGGGCGCGCTCGGCTGCACCACCACCTCCGGCCCGGGCCTCGCGCTCAAGTCCGAGATGCTCGGCCTCGCGGTGATCGCGGAGCTGCCGCTCGTCGTCGTCGACGTGCAGCGCGGCGGCCCCTCCACCGGCATGCCGACCAAGACCGAGCAGTCGGACCTCCTCATGGCGCTCCACGGCCGCCACGGTGAGGCGCCCCTCCCGGTGATCGCGGCGCAGAGCCCGGCGGACTGCTTCTGGTCGGCGATGGAGGCGATGAAGATCGCCGTGAAGTGGATGACGCCCGTCATCCTCCTCACCGACGGCTACCTCGGGAACGGCTCCGAGCCGTTCCTCATCCCGGATCCGGCGAAGCTCCCGAAGGTCGAGCCGAGGTACCAGACCGAGCCGAACTACGAGGGCAAGTACATGCCCTACCTCCGGAACGACAAGCTCGTCCGGCCGTGGGCGATCCCGGGCACGCCCGGCCTCGAGCACCGGATCGGCGGCCTCGAGAAGGACTCGATGTCCGGCATGGTGTCGTACGACGGCATGAACCACGAGCGGATGGTGAAGACCCGCGCCCAGAAGATCCGGAACGTCGTCGAGGACGTGCCGGACGTCCAGCCGTTCGGCGCGGCGTCGGGCGACGTGCTCCTCCTCTCGTGGGGCGGTACGTTCGGCTCGGTCCGCGGCGCCGCGGAGGAGCTCGTCGCGAAGGGCAAGAAGGTCGGCCACGCGCACCTGCGCTGGCTGAACCCGCTGCCGAGGAACCTCGGCGACGTGCTGAAGGCCTACGAGAAGATCCTCGTGCCCGAGGTGAACGACGGCCAGCTCGCCGAGTACGTCCGCTCGAGGTACCCGGGCGTCGATCCCCTCCAGTACAACCGCATCCACGGCAAGCCGCTCAAGATCTCCGAGCTCGTCGGCCGGGTGCTCGAGATCCTCTAGGAACCGGAAAGGACGACCACGAACATGAGCACGAACGGCCCCGTGACCACCGCCCCCCCGGTCTACACGAAGAAGGACTTCGAGTCGGGCGTCGACCCGCGCTGGTGCCCCGGCTGCGGCGACTTCTCGATCATCAACCAGGTGCAGAAGACGCTGCCGGCGGTCGGGGTGAAGCGCGAGAACATCGTCTTCGTCTCCGGCATCGGCTGCAGCTCGCGCTTCCCGTACTACATGAACAACTACGGGATGCACACGCTGCACGGCCGCGCCCCGGCCTTCGCCTCCGGCATCAAGGTGTCGCGCCCCGAGCTCCAGGTGTGGGTGATGACCGGCGACGGCGACGCGCTCGCGATCGGCGGGAACCACTTCATCCACGCGATGCGGCGGAACCTGGATCTCAAGGTCGTGATGTTCAACAACCGCATCTACGGCCTCACCAAGGGCCAGGTCTCGCCGACCTCCGAGCTCGGCAAGAAGACCAAGACCACGCCGCACGGCTCGCCGGACTACCCGTTCAACCCGCCCGCGCTCGCGCTCGGCTCGGGGGCGACGTTCGTCGCGCGCACCATCGACGTCGAGGGCGCGCACATGGGCGGGGTCCTGAAGGCGGCGGCGGACCACAAGGGCAGCGTCTTCGTCGAGGTGTTCCAGAACTGCCCGGTGTTCAACGACGGCGCCTACCAGTTCCTCACCGACAAGGCGGTGAAGGCGGACGCGCTCCTCCGCATGGAGCACGGCAAGCCGCTCCTCTTCGGGAAGGACAACAGGAAGGGGATCCGCTTCGACGCGCAGAGCGCGAAGCTCGAGGTCGTCACGATCGGCGAGGGCGGGATCGCGGAGAAGGACGTCCTCGTCCACGACGCGAAGCGCGACGACCCGACGCTCGCGTTCATGCTCGCGAACCTCGCCGAGAAGCCCGGCTTCCCGACGCCGATCGGCATCTTCCGCGACGTCCGGAGGCCCACCGCGGACGAGCTGACGTGGGAGATGATCGAGAAGGCGAAGGCGAAGAAGGGCGAGGTGGACATCCGCGCGTTCCTGGCGTCGGGGGACACCTGGACGATCACGTAGCGCCCTCCGCCTGACGCAGCGTCCCGGAGGCCCTTCCCCGCTCGCAGGGGAGGGCCTTCGTGCTTCCCGGGTCGGCGCGCCGTCGCTTCTCCCGCTTGGCCGCGCCGTCGTCCGCGGTATCCTCCGAGGACCGGTCCCGCCCGCCCGCTCCAGGCCGGGCACGCGGAGGTACGATGGGCACCAGACCGAAGCCGCTGTTCTGGATCGCGCTCCTCGCCGTCGTCGTCGGTCTCGTCGCGTACGCGATCCACCGCGCCCGCGTCCGGAACGAGGGCGGCTCCGCCGACGCGGGCTCCCGGGCGGCGGGCTCGCCCGCGCCGCGCGCGTCGGCGCCGCCGTCCGGGCCGGCGCTCGAGCTCGCCTTCCACACCTCGAGCGCCAAGAAGGCGTGGGCGAACGAGATGGTGGAGCGGTTCAACGCCGCCGGGCACCGGGTGAACGGCCTGCTCGTCCGCGTGAAGGCGACCCACGTCGAGTCCGGGGCGAGCCTCGACCAGCTCGAGGCCGGCAAGGCGCGGCCCGACGTCTGGTCGCCCGGCGACGAGTCGTGGATCCGGCTCGCCAACGCCCACTGGAAGCGGACGAGGAACAAGGAGCTGTTCGCCCGGTCCGATCCGCTCGTGAACATCCCGCTCGTCGTCGCGATGTGGGAGCCGATGGCCCGCGCGCTCGGGTACCCGAAGCCGATCGGCTGGCTCGACATCGCGAAGCTCGCCGCGAACCCGCAGGGCTGGGCGGCGTACGGCCACCCGGAGTGGGGTCGCTTCCGGTGGGGCCACGCCCACCCCGACGCGAACTCCGGGTTCCTCGCGGTCATCTCCGAGGTGTACGCCGCGCTCGGGAAGACGAGCGGCATCTCGCCGGACGACCTGCGGAACCCGGCGGTGCGCGCGGCGCTCCAGCAGTTCGAGGGGGCCGTCGAGCACTACGGCCTCTCGAACAGCTGGATCGACGACATGATGCACTCGCGCGGGCCGGCCTACCTCTCCTGCGCGGTGCAGTACGAGAACACGATCGCCGAGAGCAACGAGAAGCACCAGAACCAGCCGTTCAAGCTCGTGGCGGTCTACCCGCGCGAGGGGAACTTCTGGACCCAGCACCCGGCGGCGATCCCGGACGAGGAGTGGATGACGCCCGACCGGCGCGCGGCGGCCCGCGCGTTCGTGGACTTCCTCCTGTCGCGCGAGGCGCAGGAGGCGGCGCTGCGGCGGGGGCTCCGCCCCATCCTCGCGGACATCGAGATCGGGGCGCCGCTCGACGAGGCGCACGGCATCCTGGCGAAGCCGCCCATGGCGCGCCAGTTCCAGGTGCCGGACGAGGCCGTGCTGAAGCGGATCCGCGACCTCTGGGAGGACGCCAAGGTCCCGGCCACGGTGATCCTGGTGCTCGACCGCTCGAGCAGCATGAAGGGGCCCGCGATGGACGGCGCGCGCGCCGGCGCCATCGAGTTCGTGCGCCAGATGAGGCCGCGCGACCGCGTCGAGGCGGTGGTGTTCTCGAGCGACATCGCGACCCTCTCCGGCCCGTGCTCCATCCGCGAGTGCGGCGAGCAGACGATCGATCGGCTCTCGGGCGTGTTCGCCGAGGGACAGACCTCCCTCTACGACGTCATCGCCCTGTCGTTCGAGCGGCTGCGGAAGATGCAGGAGGCGGAGCCGCGGCGCCGCTACGCCGCGGTGGTCCTCTCCGACGGCCAGGACACCTCGAGCAAGCAGAACCGGCACGACTTCCTCGACCGGCTGCCCCGCGGCGAGGAGGTCGACGTCCCGAAGATCTTCACGATCGCCTACGGGAGCCAGGCGGACACGGCGCTGCTCTCGGAGGTGTCGAACCGGACGAACGCGCGCATCTTCAGCAGCACCGCCGAGGAGATCGGCAGGACGTACAAGGAGCTGAGCGCGAACTTCTGAGTCGAGGCGCTGCGCCCAAACCGCTCGCCCGAGCGCATTTCGCGTTCGTCGACGCGCCGCATCCATGATCCGTCGACCGAAAGAGTCCTTGATTGGTCGATATGTCGGGTCGATGAAATCGCCTTTAGTTTTCGCGGAGAAAGCGCGCCGTAATTGATCGCGATCCATGTTGCGCTTGGGGGCTGCGTAGTAGACAACGCAGCCTCTCCGACGAGCCCCTCCAATCCCGGCAGGACGCTCCCCCAGGAGCAACACACATGACCGAAGGCACCAAGCCCGCGCCGAAGAAGCAGAAGAACTTCCGCGGCGTGGTGGTGATCAAGCACGAGCAGTGCAAGGGCTGCGGGTTCTGCGTCGAGTTCTGCCCGCTCGGCGCGCTCGAGCTCGACAAGGGCTACAACGCCAAGGGCTACCACCCGCCGTTCTTCTCGAAGCCCGAGCTGTGCAACGGCTGCGACATGTGCGGCCTGTACTGCCCCGACTTCGCCATCTACGGCTACCGCGAGAAGCTCGACGCCGCCTAGGAGATCACCGAAATGTCCAACGCCGAATCCACGGGTGTTCTCACCGGCAGTCACTACCTCGACGGCGACCACGCCTGCTCCGAGGGGGCGATCGCCGCGGGCTGCCGCTTCTCCGCCGGCTACCCCATCACGCCGTCGACCGAGGTCGTCGAGCGGCTCGCGCAGCGGTTTCCCCAGGTGGGCGGCCGCTTCCAGCAGTTCGAGGACGAGCTCGCCGCGTCCATCGCGCACCTGGGCGCCGTCTGGGGCGGCGCGAAGGCCGTCACCGTGACGTCGGGCCCCGGCTTCTCGCTCATGATGGAGCACCTCGGCCTCGCCGCCATCACCGAGACGCCCTGCGTCTTCATCGACGTGCAGCGCGCCGGCCCCTCCACCGGCCTCCCGACGCAGCCGGCCCAGGGCGACATGATGCAGGCGCGCTTCGGGTCGCACGGCGACTACCGGATCATCGCGCTCTGCCCGAACTCGCCGCAGGAGTGCTTCGACCTCACCCTCGAGGCCTTCAACCTGGCGGAGGAGTACCGCGTCCCGGTGCTCGTCATGCTGGACGAGGTCGTCGGCCACATGACGGAGAAGGTCGTCATCCCCGAGGCGGGCAAGCTCCGCGTCGTCGAGCGCCGCTGGACCTCGAAGAAGCCGGGCGAGTACAAGCCGTTCGAGCCCGCCGCCGGCTCGCTCGTCCCGGAGATGGTCAAGGCGGGCGACGGGTACCGCATCCACGTCACCGGCCTCACGCACGACGACCGCGGCTACCCGAGCATGACCGTGCCCGCGCACGAGAAGATGCAGATCCGCCTCAACGACAAGATCGTGAAGAACGTGGACAAGATCGTCCGCTTCGACGCGAAGGACTGCGAGACCGCCGAGGTGGTCGTCGTGTCCTACGGCATCACGTCGCGCATCGCCGAGAAGGCGATGCAGATGGCGCGCGACCAGGGCATCAAGGTCGGCTCGTTCCGTCTCATCACCGCGTGGCCCTTCCCCGAGAAGGCGATCGCCGAGCTGTCGAGGAAGGTGAAGGCCTTCGTCGTGCCGGAGCTGAACCTCGGGCAGATGGTGCTCGAGGTGGAGCGCGTCGCGGCCGGCCGCTGCCGGACGATCCCGGTCCCCCACGTCGGCGGCACCGTCCACGACCCCGCCGTCATCTTCAAGAAGATCCAGGAGGCGGTTCGATGAGCATCGTGCGTGAGAATCCCGTCGACAAGTACCTGCGCATGGAGCGCATGCCGTCGATCTGGTGCCCGGGCTGCGGCATCGGGACGACGGTGAACTGCTTCGCGCGCGCCCTCGACGAGTCCAAGTTCGACCTCGACAAGGTCGCGATCGTCTCCGGCATCGGCTGCACCGGCCGCGTCGCGGGGTACCTGAAGCTCGACTCGTTCCACACCACCCACGGCCGCGCGATCCCGTTCGCGACCGGCCTCAAGCTCGCGAACCCCGAGCTCAAGGTGGTGGTCTACTCCGGCGACGGCGACCTCTCCGCCATCGGCGGCAACCACCTCTTCCACGCGGCGCGCCGCAACGCCGACCTCCTCGTCGTGTGCGTGAACAACTTCACGTACGGCATGACGGGCGGCCAGGTGACGCCGACGACGCCGTACCCGGCGATCGCCTCGACGACGCCGTACGGCGCCTACGAGCAGACGTTCAACCTGCCCGGCGTGATGGCCGCCGCGGGCGCGACCTACGTCGCGCGCTGGACGGCCTACCACGTGAAGCAGCTCGCGAAGTCGATGGCCGAGGCCCTCGGGAAGAAGGGCTTCCGCTTCATCGAGATCATCGCCCCGTGCCCGACGCTG
>DASSSJ010000180.1:0-24124 GCA_035708485.1 Anaeromyxobacter sp.
GTCGGCGGACGGGACCGCCTCGTCCGGCGGGAGCGCCGACGCGGCCGCGAGCAGGTCGCGCAGCACCTCGCGCCCGCGCGCCGCGTCCACGCCGATGAGGTGGCGGCCGAGCAGCATGCGCGAGTACAGGTGGCGCGGGTCGTGGAAGAGCGCGGCCCGCGCCTCCCGCAGCGCGTCCTCCGTCCGGCCGGCGTGCGCGTGCTCGAGGGCGCCGCGGATGTGCCGGTCGATCGCCGCGCCCGGCGCGGCGCCGTCCGGCGCGCGGCCCTCCTGCGCCGCGTCCCGGGCGCGCCCGTCCGGCCTCGCCTGCCGCGGCGCGCGGGCCGCTGCCGCGGCGGCGGACCGCGACGGTCCGCGTCCTCCCGGCCACGCCCGGGGCCCGCCCCGCCGCCCCGGCCCGCGCCGCGGCGGCGCCGGGGCGCGCACGCCGGCGCGGCCCGCGCCGAGGTGGCCGAGCGGCGCGAGCCCGCCCGGCGCGAGGAGGTGCGCCTCGGCCGCGGAGAACACGAGCGTCGCGCCCGGGTCGAGCCCGCGCGCGAGCGCGGCCGCGAGCCGCTCCGCCTCGGCGCGGCGGAAGTAGATGAGGACGTGGCGGCACAGGACGAGATCGTACCCGCCGAGCGCGGCGTTGCCGCGGGCCGCGACGTCGAGGAGGTTGCCCACCTCGAACCGGCACATCGCGCGCACGGCCGGGTCCACGCGCCAGCGCCCCGCGGCCTCGTCCTCCGGCGCGATCTTCCCGCGCAGCCAGTCGGACCTGGCGCGCTGCACCGACCAGCCCGGCAGGACGCCCGCGCGCGCCGCCTCCACCCGGGCGGGCGACGGATCGAGGCCGACGACGCGCGCCCACTCGCAGGCGGCGGAGCCCGGGATCCCGCCGCGCTCGAGGAGCGCCTGGAACAGGATCGCGGCGCTGAAGGGCTCTTGCCCGCCGGCGCAGCCCAGCGACAGGACGCGCACGGGCCGCGCCGCCGCGGCGGCGGCCTCCAGGAGCGCGGGCCCGGCCTCGTCGCGGAGCCACTCCCACAGCCCGTCCTCCCGGAAGAGCCAGCTCTCGTCGATGGGGAGCCGATCGACGACGCGCGCGAGGAACGCGGCGTCGGCGGGATCGGCGAGGACCTCGTCCGCGGCGGCCTCGACGGCGCCGGCGATCTGGTCGTCCCCGAGCCCCTCGAGCGCGAGCCCGTAGGCCGCCTCGAGGTGGCGCCGCGCCGCCGCGATCGCCGGCGCCGGGGGCCTCACGCGCGCGCCTCCGGGAGCCGGTACGCGCCGGCCGCCGCCTGGAGGGTCGAGGACAGCTCGTGCGCCTTGCCGGACAGCTCGCCGAGGAGCCGCGCGCCGTCGCGGATCGACTCGGACGCCTTCTGCATGTTGCCGAGCGCCGCCGAGACCTGGCCCACGCCGGCCTGGTGCTGCCGCGCCGACCCCTCCACCTGGCGCATGAGGCCGACGGCGTCGTGGATCGTGACGCCGAGCTGCGAGATGACCTCGCCGAGCCGGACCACGAGCTTGTTCGTGTCCGCCGCCTTGCGGCCGCCGGCGTTCACCGAGGCGTCCACCAGGTCCGTGCGCTGGCGGACCTCGTCGAGGAGCTCCTTGATCTGGGCGGCGGCCTTGCGCGAGTCGGCCGCGAGCGCGCGGATCTCCCGCGCGACCACCGAGAAGCCCTTGCCCGCCTCGCCCGCCCGCGCGGCCTCGATGGCGGCGTTGATCGCGAGCGTCGAAGACTGGTCCGCGAGGAACGTGACGGTCTCGGTGATCGTGTCGATCTTCCGTACGCGGTCGGCCAGCGCCGCCGAGGCCTTCGCCACCTCGTCGAGCGACGCCGTCATGTCGGTCATCGCGCCCGAGACCGACTCGACGGCGTGGGTGCCCTCCTCGACCACGCTCGCCGCGCCCTCGCCCTGGCGGATCAGCTCGGAGGCGCGGTCCGCCGAGACCGCCGAGGTCTGCGCCATCTCGGTCATGGTGTTGGCGGTCTCGGTCACGGCCGCGACCTGCTCGGTCGTCGCGGCGGAGAGCTGGGTCGCGGCGGACTGGAGGCTCACCACGATCTGGCGCACGTCGCCGGAGACGGACTGCGTGCGTCCGACCATCCCGCGCAGGTTGCCGGTCATCCGCTGCAGGGCCTGGCCGAGCGCGCCGGGCGCTTCCACGTCGCGGCGCAGGTCGCCCTCCGCGATGGTGCGCGCCTGGTCCACCGTGGCGCGGAAGGCGTTCTGCAGCTCGTCGAACGCGCCGCCGAGGTCCCCCGCGATGCGCGCGGCGTCGAGCGCCTCGCCGCGCGAGAGCGCCTCCATCCGCGCGGCGAGGTCGATCATCCCCTCGCGCGAGCGGCGAAACGCGAGGACGAGGCCGCTGTCGCCGTGCAGCTCGCGCCCCAGGTCGCCCGCGGCCATCGCGCGGAGCTGCTCGAACACCCGGCGCATCTCCGCCCCGATCGCGGCCGTCGCCGCGGCGAGGTCGCCCACCTCGTCGGTGGACGCCCAGCGGGGCGGCTCGGGCGCCCCCGCCGCCATCGCGCGGAGGGAGGCCTCCACCGCCTCGGCCGCGCTCGACTGCCGGCGGGCGAGGAGCACGCCGGTGGCGCCGAACGCGGCGAGGAGCACGATCGCCACGACGAGCACCGGGCCCGCGGCGGCGGCCGCGTGCCCGTCCAGCTCGAGCCGGAGCGCCTCGGCCACCTGGGCCCCGCTCCGCACCGCCACGTCGCGCACGACCGCGGCGGCCGCGTCGCGGTACCGCGCGTACACGAGGAGCCCGGAGAAGCAGAGCAGCGACACGATCGCGACTCCGAACGCGTACGGGAGGTACCAGCGCTGCCTCGGCCAGAAGAGCCCGTCCCCCCTCGGCGCGGCGTCGGGGTGCCGCTCGAGCTCGGCGACCGCGAAGGGGCGAAGGTCCCGCTCGAGGAGCATGACGAGGACGAGGCCGGGGAAGAGCGACGCTCCGAAGGCGATGAGCGCGGTCGCCGCGACCAGCGACGCGGGGATCCCGTGCATCCAGGTGGCCGCGACGCCGAAGAGGAGCCCGCCGGCGAGCCAGCCCGTGCCGTTCGACCAGATCTCGATCTTGCGCGGCAGGGCGAGGATCCGCGCGAGGCGCGCGCCCGCGAGCTCGCCGGGCGGATCGGCGAGCGCGCGCCGCACCAGCGCGCCCGAGATCGCGAACTGGAGGGGGGACGAGAGCCCGAGCGCGAACCCGAGGGTGACGGGGAGCCCGCGGAGGAGGGCGCCGGTCTCGATGCCGAGCACCGGACCGACGACGTAGGCCGCGACGATCGCGGTCGGGACGGCGGTGAGCAGGATCCGGCCGAAGGCGCGCCGGTGCACGGCGCCCGCGTCCACGGCGGCGGCGCTCATCGCGCCGCCCCCGGGAAAGGGCCCGCCGCGGCGACGTGCCGCTGCACGGCGTCGAGGAGCGCGTGCGGCTGGATCGGCTTCTGGAGGACCTCGCGCGCGCCGGCGGACCGCGCGCGGCGGCGCGTGTCGGCGTCGGTGCTCGAGGTCAGGATCACCACGGGGACGGCCTTCGTCCGCGGATCCCTGCGGAGCGCCTCGCACAGCCCGGCGCCGTCGAGCCGCGGCATGCGCATGTCCGCCAGCACGAGGTCGGGCGGGTCGGCGCGCGCCTTCTCGAGGGCGTCCTGGCCGTCGACGGCCTCGAGGAGCGTGACGTCCTTCGCGATGAGGTAGACCTTGATCAGCTCGCGCGTCACGCGGCTGTCGTCGACGAGCAGGATGCGCTTCATGGGCGAGGTTCCCCCTGTGGTTCAGCAGGCGAGCTCGAGGAGGCGTGGGACGTCGAGGACGGCCAGCGGTCGGTCCGCCCCGGACCATTCGAGGACGAGATCGGGTCCGGCGCCGGGCGGCGCGGGCGCCGGCGCGTGGGGGACCACGTCCTCCACGGCGTCCACCCACAGCAGCGCACGGCGGCCGCCGTCGGCGAGCAGCACCATCTGCTGCCGCGCCTCGAGCCGCACCTCGCGCTCGCCCACGAGCGCCGCCGCGAAGACCACCGGCACGAGGTCGACGCCCACCGCGACGACGGGGGCGGTCGCGCCGGTCGCGGGGCGCGCGGCCGGCATCGCCGCGGGGAGGACGCGCTCGATGGCGCGCATCGGGACGAGGAGGCGCCACCCCGCGGAGCGGAGGGCGACGAGCTCCTCGCCGGGTCGGAGCGTGTCGCCGGGTGTGCGTATCGAGGCGCGGGCCGCGGGCGCGGCGGTTCTCACTCGGAGTCTCCCTTGAAACTTCCGTACCACCGGCGTGGGACGATGTCACGGGGGGTGAGGACGAAAAGGGCAGCCTCCACCTCGAGTGGACCGCTCCCGGCCGGCCGCCGCGACGCCGCGTGACCGCGCCGCGGGCGCGGGGCGGGGGCGTGCCGGGTGGCCGCGTGACGGTCGCCGCGACCCAGGGAGCGCGCCGACCCGCACCAAAGCGTGATCCGGGCCGGCCCGGAGACGGCTTCAGGCGCCCGGGGCCGCCGCGCGCGGGTAGGAGCCCAGCAGATACAGGCGGTGAACCCGCGACCTCACCCCCGCCAGCGCCTCGGCCGCGGCGGGCTCGAGCCGGTGGGCCTCGAAGTCGAGGAAGAAGACGTAGTGCCCGAGCGCCTCCTTCATCGGGCGGCTCTCGACCTTCGACAGGTTGATCCCGCGGCCGGCGAACTCGCCGAGGACCTCGTAGAGGCCGCCCGGCCGGTCCCGGTCGAGCGTGAACGCGACGCTCGTGCGGTCCGCGCCGGTCGGCCCCTCGTCCGCCTGCGCGAGGAGGACGAAGCGCGTGACGTTCTCGTCCACGTCCTGGATCGACTCCGCCAGGACCGCGAGGCCGAAGCGCGCCGCCGCGGCGAGCGAGCCGATCGCGGCGGCGCCGGCCTCGCCGGCGGCGACCTTGCGGGCGGCGTCCGCGGTCGAGTGCGTCGGCTCGAGCGACGCGCGCGGCAGGCGCTCGCGAAGGAACCGGCTGCACTGGCCGAACGGCTGCGGGTGCGACAGCACGCGGACGATCTCCTCGAGCCGGGTCCCGGGGCGAGCGAGCAGCTGCTGGCGCACGGGCAGGAGCACCTCGCGCCGGATGAGCGGGCCGTGCTCGTGGACGAGGAGGTCGAGCGTCGCGCCGACGCTCCCCTCGATCGAGTTCTCGATGGGCAGGAGCGCGCCGTCCGCCTCGCCGCGCGCGAGCGCCCGGTACGCGTCGGCGAAGGTCGGGTACGGGACGGCCTCGCCGCCCGCCGCGAGGTCGCAGCGCGCGACGGCCTCCTCGCTGAACGTGCCGGGGGGCCCGAGGTACGCGACGCGCATCCGCGGGGTTGTACCACGCGCCGGAGCGATCACGGACGCGCCCCCTCGAGCGCGGCGACGAGCGCGGGGACCTCCCGGACGTCGGCGAGGAAGTGCTCGGCCCCCGCCGCGGCGAGCGCCTCCCGGCCGCACGCTCCCCAGAGCGCCGCGACGGCCACCGCGCCGGCCGCCCTGGCGGCGGCGACGTCGTGCGGCGAGTCGCCGACGAGCACGGCCGCGGAGGCCGGGCGGCCGAGCCGCGACAGGGCGAGCAGCACGGGCTCGGGGTGCGGCTTCGCGTTCGCGCAGGAGTCCGCGCCCACGATCGCCTGCACGAACGGGAGGAGGCCCGTGTGCCGGAGCGTCCGCAGCGCGCCCTGCTCGATCTTCGCGGTGACGACGCCGATCGGGTGGCCCGCGCGCGCGAGCCCCTCGACGACCTCGCGCGCGCCGGGGAAGCAGCGCGTCTCCCGGTCGTGGTGGGCGAGCCAGTAGGCGCGGTAGCGGTCGAACAGCGGCTGGACGTCCTCCGGCCGGCGCGCGAACGAGGCGAGCTGCGTGCGGAGCGGCGTGCCGATCCCGGCGATCCACTCCGCGTCGGTGGGGCAGCGGCCGTACCCCTCGAAGGCGTTGCGCACCGCGGCCAGGATGAACGGGACGGTGTCCACGAGCGTGCCGTCGAGGTCGAACAGGACCGCCATGTGAGGCGCGCGCCGCAAGGGGGCGCGGATGATAATCCAAAATCCCCCTCGAGCGCCCCCGAGTGCCTACGTTTTCTGCGCGATGACCGGAGCCGCGATCGTCAGGTGGGAAGCCGGGCGCACGGTCGTCCTGGCCGTCCACGGGGCGTTCGACGGGGCCTCCGCCTGGGCGCTGCGCCTCGAGATGGACGAGTCCCCGGCGCGGGAGTTCGAGATCGACCTGACGCACGCCGTGGAGGCCTGCGACTTCGCGGCGTGCCTCGTCGCGGGGTGGGCCCGCCGCTGGGGACGCCTGAAGCGCGTCCGCTTCCGGCCGGGCTCGGCGGGCCAGGCCCGGATCCTCGCCGCCCACGGGCTGGAGCTCGCGGACGCCGCCGATCCGTCCGGCCCCACCCTCGCCGGCTTCCCGATCGCGGCGCCGATGTCCGGCGCGTCCGCGTGAGCGGGGAGCGCGCGGAGGTGGCGCGGGGGCGCCCCCGCGAGGCGCGGCGCCGGCGTACGCCGTCCGGCTAGAGCACGGGCGGAGGTCCACCTTGCCGACTCGTCCGTCCCCGGCGCGGAGGGTGGCGCCGCTGCTCGCGGCCGCCGCGCTCGCCGCGGCGTGCACCGCGAACCGCTCGGGCGAGCCCTTCACGCTGGTGACCCTCGACGAGGTCGAGCGGATGCTCGGCGATCCGGGCGTCGCGATCGTCGACGCGAACACGCCGGAGACGTTCCGCGCGGGCCACCTCCCCGGCGCGCGCTGGTACCGCGAGGGGCCGTCGCTCGCCTCGGTGCTCCCTGCCGATCGGACCCGGCGCATCGTCTTCTACTGCGCGAGCCCCACCTGAACGGCGAGTCACGACGCCGCCCGTGAGGCGGCGAGGCTCGGGTACCGGAACCTCCTCGTGATGCCGGACGGGATCAAGGGCTGGACGAAGGCGGGCAAGCCGGTCGAGCGCTCCCCACAGTGAGGGGAATGAGCCTCTCCGAGCTGTTCGTCCCGACGGTCGCTCCCCTCGAGGTGATCCTCCGCGCGACGTTCGTGTACGCCGTGCTGCTCGCCCTCTTCAGGGTCTTCGGCCGGGCGCAGCAGGCCCGCCACGCCGGGTTCGACATCGTGGTGCTGTTCCTGGTCGGGACCGCGCTCCGCAAGACGATCGTGGCCGACGACGAGAGCCTCACCTCCGGGGCGATCGGGATCCTCACGCTGTTCGCGCTCGACTGGCTGGCGTCCCTCCTCACCTGGCGGAACCGGCGGGTGTCGCTCGTCCTCGAGGGCCGGCCGATCCAGATCGTGAAGGACGGCGAGCCGATCGACGCCGCCCTGCGCAGGACGCGCCTCAACCGCCACGAGGTGCGCGAGCACCTGCGGGAGAAGGGCACCGAGGACCTCTCCCGCGTGCGCGCGGCGTTCGTCGAGCGCGACGGCAAGGTGACCTTCCTCATGCGGGATTGACGGCGGCGGCCCGCGCGGGCGCATCGGGGGCGGCGCCGCGCGCGCCCCCGCGTGCTAGCGTTCCTGCGTGGCCCGGACGAGGCGCGTCGGCGCGTGGGGGTTCGAGGGCGAGCGGTACGACCCCTCGCCGGCGCTCCTCGAGTGGCTCGCGGGCCGGCTCGGACCGGCGGAGCCGTTCCCGCGCGTCGATCCCGCGGCCGCCGCGCTCCCGCCCGCGCGCCCGCTCCCGCGCCTCGGTGCGGCGGCGTCCGCCGACCCGCGCGACCGGCTCGCCCACGCCCGCGGGCAGGGCCTCCCCGATCTCCTGCGCGTGCGCTCGGGACGGCCCGGCGCGGCGCCCGACGCGGTGGTCCGCCCCGGCGACGAGGCCGAGGTCGCGGCGACGCTCGCCGCGTGCGCCGCGGCGGGCGTGCTCGTCGTCCCGTGGGGCGGCGGCACGTCCGTCACCGGCGGCGCGAACGCGCCCGGCGGCGACCGGCCGGCGATCGCGCTCGACCTCGAGCGGCTCGCCGGCCTCTCCGCGCTCGACGAGCGCTCAGGGCTCGCGACGTTCGGCGCGGGGACGTTCGGCCCCGACCTCGAGGCGGCGCTCGCCCGCCGCGGGCTCACGCTCGGCCACTTCCCGCAGTCCTTCGAGCTGTCCACGCTCGGCGGCTGGATCGCCACGCGGTCGTCCGGGCAGGAGTCGGTCGGGTACGGCGGCGTCGCCGAGCTCGTCGCGGGCGTCGCCCTGGTCGCGCCGGGCGGCCGGCTCGACCTGCCCGCGTTCCCCGGCACGGCGGCGGGACCGGACCTGCGCGAGGTGGTGCTCGGGAGCGAGGGGCGCCTCGGGGTCGTCACGCGCGCGACGGTGCGCGTCCGCGAGCGGCGGCCGCCGCTCCGGGTGACGGGGACGCTCGTCCCGTCCTGGGAAGCCGGCCTCGACGCGGCGCGCGCCCTCCTGCGCGGGGGCGCCGGCCTCTCGCTCCTCAGGCTGTCCGACGAGGCCGAGACCGAGGTGGGCGTGACGCTCGGGCTGCGCGGGCACCGGATCGCGGGGGCCGCCGCGCGCGCGTGGCTCGCGCTCCGCCGCGTGCCGGACCGCGCCTGCCTCGTCCTCGCGGGCGCGCCGGACGACCGCGCCGGAGGGCGCGCGCTCGACGAGGCGGCGGCGATCCTGCGCGAGCGCGGCGGCGTCGGCCTGGGAGACCGTCCCGGCCGCCGCTGGCTCGCCGACCGGTACCGGCACCCGTACCTCCGCGACGCCCTCCTCGACCGCGGCGTCGCGGTCGAGACGGTGGAGACCGCGGCGCCGTGGTCGCGGCTCGACGCGCTCTCGCGCGCCGTGAAGAGCGCGATCGAGGGCGCGCTCGCGCGCGACCGCGAGCGCGGCGCCGTGCTCTGCCACGTGTCGCACGCGTACCTGGACGGCGCGTCGCTCTACTTCACCTTCTTCTTCCGCTGCCCGTCCGATCCCGACGCCGCCGTCGCGCGCTGGGCGGCGCTGAAGCGCGCCGCGACGCGGGCGATCGTGGAGGGCGGCGGGACGCTCTCGCACCACCACGGCGTCGGCGCCTGGCACGCGCCGTGGCTCGGCCGCGAGGTCGGCGCGGACGGCGTCCGCGTGCTCGGCGCGGTGGCGGGCGCGCTCGATCCGGCGGGCGTCATGAACCCGCGGGCGCTGCTCGACCCGGCGGACCGGCTCGACGGCTGACTCACCCGCGGCGTCCGAGCAGGAACGCGTACGCGTCGCGGAGGACCTCGCGCCCGCCGCGCTCGACGATCCGGCCGTGCGAGATCACCACGCGGTCGAAGTCCCAGGCGAGCACCCGCTGGATGGACTCGCGGAGCGCGTCGGGCCGGACGATCGTCCCGAAGATCGGGTTGTGCGGCCGCGCCCAGCGCTCGTACGCGCCGAAGATCCGCGCGGTGAGGCGCGTGAGCGGCGGGTGCTCCCGCCCCCAGCCGAAGAGCGCGTCGGCGAGGACGAGCGTGCCCGACCCCCGGTGCAGGAACGCGATCTCGTTGAAGCGCGGCGCGCCGAGGAGGAGGCACTGGGCGAGCTCGCCCGCCCAGGCGCGCGGCGCGACGTCGTCGAGGACGGTCGAGAAGGCGAGGTCGGGCCGCTTCTTCGCGAGCCCGGGCGCGCCGTGCAGCGCCGCCGCGGGGTAGGCGCGCACCCACTCGGCGAGGGCGAGGTGGTGCATCCGGTTCGGCGCCACGAGGTGGCGGACCGGGCCGAGCGGCGCGAGCGCGGCACGCACGTCGTCGCCGAGGCGGACGGGGGAGTGGACGAGCAGCTCCCCGGATCCGAGCGTCACGACGGTCGCGCGGCTCCCGATCTCGACCCCCCTGAACCGGAACGGCCGATCGATCACGTGGAGGCCCGGGGCGAGCGCGCGCAGCATCGCCCGAAGGTAACCGCCGCGCGCGACGGCAGCCCGGCGCGCGGGGAACGATCGCGTTGTGCCCCCGCCGGGCCGTGCCGTCGTCCGCGGCCGGCGCCGCGCGGTGACGGCTCGTCCCTGGCGTCTGGTGAGGCGACGCGAGCCCGGTATGATCGCGCCGTGGAGCAGGAGCGCACGATCGGCATCCTCCTCGGCGCCTGGGCGCTCGTGGACCTCCTGCAGATCCCGCTCGTCGTCGCGGTGTTCGCCGCGTGGCGCCTCTCGCGCCGGCTCGGGCGCGCCTGGAAGGGGACGGCGGTCGCGTTCGGCGGGTACACCGCCTTCGCGGTCCTCACGGCGCGCTTCGTGCCGTTCGCGCCCACGGGGTTCGTCGTCGTGGTCCTCGGGACCCTCGCGGACCCGCGCCGGGGCACGACGCCGGAGCACGCCTGGGCCGTCGGGAGCGCCATCGCGGTCGTGCTGTTCTGGGTCGTGCCGACGGCGCTCGCGTGGGCGTACCGGACGCGGACGGGCTCGGCGCCGCGCGCGTGATGTCGCCGCGGCGTGAGGCTACCCTGCGCCGGGCGAGCCCTCCGGCGCCATCGCCGGACGGGCGCCCGAGGCGTATCTGCGCCGCCGCGCCGGCGCACCGGGGACCCGTCCGCACGCGGTGGAGGATCGCCGGCGCGTCCCGGGTTATGGTGCCCGCGTGTCCTGGCTCTTCCGGCGCGGCGGCACGAAGCCCCGCGAGGCCGCGGCGCGCCTCGACGCGTTCCTCGCGCGGCGCGGCCTCGACCGGAGCCGCCTCACGCCGCGTCGGGCGCTGGACGCGATGATCGAGCTCTACCGGACCGAGCGCTTCGACCGCTGCGACCTCGCGAACGACGGCGACATGCTGCTGTTCCAGTGGGGCGCGTACGAGTGGGAGGGCCCCGACCGGTTCTCGCTCGACGTCACGCGCCAGCTCATGTGGTCGGATCCCGAGGGCGACGATCAGGTCTGGCAGCTCTCGATCCGGTTCGGGTTCCCGCTCACCGACGCCATGCGCGCCGCCGGCAGCTCGAACCGCTGGTGCCGTGCGCCGTCCGAGCTCGACGGGTTCCGGGCGTTCGTGGAGTCCACGCCGGCGTACGCCGCGGTCGCCGACGACGCGCGCAGCGCGCCGGAGATCCGGTTCGAGTCGGCGGAGTGAGCGCGGCTCGCGCGGAGCGGCCCGGGGCGTGAGGGACGGCGCGCCCTACGGCGCGGCGCCTTCGCCCTCCTGGTCGGGGGCGACGCGGAGCTTGGCGGGGCCGCCCGGCGGGTCGGTCGGGATCCGCTCGATCGCGACGCGGCGGCTGCAGCCCGGGCAGCGGACGAAGTCGCCGTCCTCGTCCTCCTCGAGCGCCGCCCGCCCGCGCGCCGCGAGGAGGGGTCCCGCGCAGAACGGGCACCGAAGGTGAACCTCGATCACCGGCACGACCCGCTCTCCGCGGTGCCCCGTCCGCTCACCGAGGACCCGGAACAGCCGCTCTCTCCCGTCGAGCGCGAGCCAGAGCTCCTGGCCCGCGCGAAGCCTCGCGGGGTGCGTCACGGGGTAGCGCCCCATCTCGTTCCCGGCGCGGTCGACCACGGTCACGCTGATCTCGTCGCAGGCCATCGCGCGGAGGATAGGTCCGCGATCCGCGGAGTTGGAGCGGCGAGGGCGTCCCTCGCGTAACCCGGGCGTGCGCGGGCCGGCTCGGCGGGCTCGCGTACTCTCGGTGCATGGTCACACCGGACGCCGGCCGGGCCTCCACGCCTCGTCCGGCCGGGGCTGCCCGGCCACCCGATCGGACGAACGGATCGAACGGTGCCACTTGATCGCGGTACACGACGCCCGCGCGGGCATCTGCGACCGTTCCTTCATCACTCGGTACGCGCTCGGGAATGGGGGAAGCGATGAACCGTTTCATCCTGTCCGCAGTGTCGGCTGGGCTGTTCCTCCTCACGGGCTGCTCGGGCTGCGACGACCCCGAGCCCACCCCCACCCCCACCTCCACGATCTCCGGAACGGTCACGCGCGCGTGGGGCGGCGCGCTCGCCGGGGTCACCGTGACGCTCGGCGGCCACCACACCGCGAGCGCGGTCACCGGCGCGGACGGGCGGTACGCTTTCCCGGGGCTCATGGACGGCGCCTACACGGTCACGCCGGCGCTCGCCGGGTACGCCTTCACCCCCGCGGCGCCCACGGTCACGGTGAGCGGCGCGGACGTGACCCGGGACTTCTCGGCCGACGGCGCGTACACCGTCTCCGGGACGGTCACGACCGCGTGGGCAACGCCGCTCCCGGGCGCGAGCGTGGCGCTCTCCGGCGGCGACGTCACGAAGCCCGCCGTCACGACCGACGCCGCGGGCCACTACGAGTTCGTGGTCCCGAACGGCACGTTCACGTTGACCGCCACCCTCGCGGGCTACGTCATCACGCCCTCCGCGCCGAGCGTCACCGTGAGCGGCGCCGGCGAGACTCACGACTTCTCGGCCGACGGCGCGTTCACCGTCTCCGGGACGGTCACGACGGCGTGGGGAGCGTCGCTCGCGGGCGTGAGCGTCTCGCTGAGCGGCGACGGCGTGACCCGGGGCCCCGTCGTGACCGACGCCGCGGGCCACTACGAGCTCGCGGTCCCGAACGGCACCTACACGCTGACCGCCGCGCGCTCCGGCTACGCCATCAGCCCCGGGGCGCCGAGCGTCACCGTGAGCGGCGTGAGCGCGACGCGAGACTTCACCGCCGACGGCGCGTACACGATCTCCGGCACGATCACGACGCTCTGGGCGACGGCGCTCCAGGGCGCGAGCGTCGTGCTGAGCGGCGGCGGCATCACCCTCGGCCCGGTGGCGACCGACGCGGCGGGCCACTACGAGTTCAACGTCCCGGACGGGACCTTCACGGTGACGCCCACCCTCGCCGGCTACGCCTTCACGCCGGCCGCGCCGAGCGTCGAGGTAAGCGGCGCGAGCGCGACGCAGAGCTTCTCGGCCGACGGCGCGTACACCGTGTCCGGCACGGTCACGACCGCGTGGGGGACGCCGCTCCAGGGGACGAGCGTGTCGCTCTCCGGCGGCGCCGTCACGCGGGGCCCCGTCCAGACGGACGCGGCCGGCCGCTACGAGCTGACCGTGCCGAACGGCACGTTCACGGTGACGCCCACGCTCTCCGGGTACGTCTTCGATCCCCCCGCCCCCACCGTCGAGGTGAACGGCGCCGCCGCGACGCGGAGCTTCACGGCGGACGGCGCGTACACCATCTCCGGGACGGTGACGACCGCATGGGCGACGCCGCTCCAGGGCGCGAGCGTGGCGCTCGGCGGCGGCGGCGTGACGAAGCCGCCGGTCCTGACCGACGCGGCGGGGCGCTACGCGTTCAACGTGCCGGACGGCACCTTCGTCGTGACCCCGACGCTGGCCAGCTACGCCTTCACGCCGGCCGCCTCGAGCGTCGAGGTGAGCGGCGCGAGCGCGACGCGGAACTTCACGGCGGACGGGGCGTACACCATCTCCGGCACGGTGACGACCGCGTGGGGGACGCCGCTCGAGGGCGCGAGCATCGCGCTGGGTGGCGGCGGCGTGACGAAACCGCCCGTCGTGACCGACGCGGCGGGACATTACGAGCTCGCCGTGCCGGACGGCACGTTCACGGTGACGCCCACGCTCGCGAGCTACGTCTTCACGCCCTCCGCGGCGACCGTGGAGGTGAGCGGCGCGAGCAAGACGCAGGACCTCTCGGCGGACGGCGCCTACACCATCTCGGGAACGATCACGGGGCCCGTCGTGGCCGGCGTCTCGATCGCGCTCGCCGGCGGAGGCGTCGTCAAGCCCGCCGCGGTCTCCACCGACACGGGCGCTTACGCGTTCGCGGGGATCCCGAACGGCACGTACACGCTCACGCCGACGTTCGGTGCCGTCGCCTTCCAGCCGCCGTCGGCGGTGGTCGCCGTGAGCGACGCGAGCGCGCTCCAGGACTTCACGAGCCTCTCCGGGGCGGTCGGCATCGCCGGCACGGTCCGCGACGCGATGGGCGTGCCGCTCGCCGGGATGACGGTGCGCCTGAGCGGCGCGAGCGCGGCCATCGAGACCACCGACGCGGCCGGCGCCTACACCTTCGGCGGGCTGGCGCCGGGCCAGAGCTACACGGTCACCCACGCGACGTTCGGCTACTCGTCGTCGCCGCCGGACCGGACGTACGCCGCGCTCTCCGCCGACGTCGTCGATGCGGACTTCCAGGCGCTCCCGTACGGCCCGACGCCGGCGATCGAGTATCGCGGAACGGTGAGCTACGCCGGGACGAGGACCGGGCCCGTGTACGTCGCGATCTCCTCACCGAACGGCGGCTGGACGGTGGGCGGGACCGGCCTCGCCGCGGCGGACGGTCCCTTCGCCGGGCGCCCGTTCGCGGTGAGGAACATCCAGGGCGGCACGCCCATCAAGGTGCGGGCGTGGATGGACACGCTCGGGGTCGGGCGCTTCAACGCCGGCGCCGATCCCTCCGTCACGATCTCGGCGTCCGCGACGGGGTCGCCGTGGAACCTCGGCGATCTCGAGCTCCTCGATCCGCCGTACCCCCCGGCCGTCGCCTCGCCCGTCGCGGTGAACGCGACCATCGCGATGGACGGCGCGGCCGTGGTGATCATGGACGCGCCGCGCAACCAGAACGGCGAGCCCGTCGCCGACGGGCACGTCCTCTACTGGAACGACGCCCCGACGGTGGACGAGACGCACAACCTCGGGTCGCTCCTCGTCCCCGCCGGCCCGGACTTCGGGATCGTCCGCGGGCTCACGAACGGCACCGCGTACTGGTTCCGGGTCGTCGCGTACCTGCGCGGCGCGCCGATCGCGGGCCAGAGCGTCGCGACGGCGACGGGCCTCACCGTGGGTCCGCCCACCGGGACCGCGACCGTGTCCGGCCTCGCGACGCACCCGGCGGTCGCCTCGCCGAGCGCGCTCTACGTCGTCGCGCAGGGCGGGAAGGGCGCGGACGGCGGCGTCTCCGTGCACCGCATCCCGAACCCGACGGGCACGCAGACGAGCTACTCGTTCAACGTCGCCCCGGGCACCTACCAGGTGTTCGGGTTCGTGGACATGGGGGACGACGGCGTCGTGAACGTCGGCGAGCCCGCCTTCTTCCCGAGCGACAAGACGCCCCTCGTGACCTTCGTCGACGGGCAGAACGCGGGCCCGACCGTCGCGATCCCCGCCGGCGCCGCGTTCGCCTCGCTGAAGACGAGCCGCTGGGCGAACTCGTGGGGCCCCTGGACGTACCTCGTCGCGGGGGTCGGCTCGGGCACCAAGCTGCCGCTCTCGGCGGTGCTCACCGGGCCCGGCCTCCGCGGCCCGGCCGATCTCGGGATCAACCTGGACGGCGGCTCGGGGATCGACCTCGGCCTCTCGTTCCAGACCGATCCGATCCTGCCGTTCGTCGGCGACACGTACACGCTGGCGGTCACGTACACGGACGGCTCGACCGAGACGTTCCTGCGCGACGTCACCGGCGTGTTCTCGTCACCCCCCGTCGTCGTGAGCCCGCAGGACGGCGCCATGGGCGTCGACCCGGTGCCGACGTTCGCGTGGTCGGCGCCCGCGCCGGAGCCCGCCTCGTACGGCTACCATCTCCGGATCTTCCCGGACGGCGGCGGTGATCCGATCTGGGAGACGTTCCTGCCGAGCTCCCAGCGGAGCGTCCGCTACAACGCGGACGGGATGGCGCGCCAGCCGCAGCTCGCGGCGTACACCCGATACCGCTGGGAGATCGCCACCATCGACGCATTCGGCAACGACGGCGCCTACATGGCCTGGTTCACCACCGGGGCCGCCGCCCTCCCGAGCTTCGACCCGCTCGACGGGACGACGCTCGACGGGGTGCGCTGGCAGACGCCGCAGTTCACGCGCTCGGTGTCGGGCGGGAAGGCGCGGCTCTGGGTGCGGGCCGACGCCATGCAGGCGTTCACCGTGCAGGGAATGACCTACACCAACTCGATCCCGATCATCGTGGGGCTCGGTAGCCGCGTCACGAAGCTGCGCGCGAAGGTGACCGTCCCGTCCGCGGACGCGCTCCGGACCGGGACCGCGGTCGCGCAGGGCGGCATCCGGCTCGTGTACCAGCCCGTCGCGAACCGCGGCCTGCCGATCCCGTTCGGGTTCCAGAACGTCCTGACCGCGGGGGTCGAGCTCTACGACAGCGGGAGCGGCCTGATGGTGCGGCGACGGTTCCTGCACTGCAACGACGCGTCGTGCGCGAGCTTCGGCGCAACGGGCTTCACCGCGGTCGACCCGGCCGGCTTCACGGCGAGCGCCGACGGCGTCGAGGCGGCCGCGCCCGCGGCCTACGGCACCGAGTACGAGCTCGAGCTGTCGGTGGACGAGGCCGGCGAGATCTCCTGGTCCGTGTCGGGAGGGGTCTACGCGACGCCCGTCGGTGGAGCCGTGAACGTCGCGGGCTGGGCGGCCGCCGTCGGCATGACGCTCCAGAACGGCTTCCTCGGAGGCCAGCTCATGGTGCGCGCCACCGACCCCGTCGGCGGGAGCAGCGCCGCGCTCACCACCGTCTTCGACGACGTGTTCGTCGGGCAGAACGGCAACCCGGCGACGCTCTTCGACGACTTCGACACCATGGGCAGCGTCACGACGTTCAACCACCTGCGCTGGGGCGCGGCGGACGCCGATGCCTGGATCGACGGCGGCCTCCACATCGCGAGCGCGCTCACCACGGTCACGACGGGGTCGGTTGGCCAGGGAACGGCGGTGAACGCGATGTACCCGACGGCGCTCGCGGCCTGGCAGGCCGACGTCGCCATCGTCGCCGACGCTCCCGCGATGGTGCCGGGCTCGTCGACCAGCTTCGGCATGGTGGGCGCCTTCTACAACGACGGGACCCCCGGCGGCGGCCCGAACAGCGCGCTGGGCGACGTCCGCGTCCGCGTCACCCTGCAGACGGCGGCCGCCAGCTACACGATCTCCAGGTGCACCAGCGCGAACTGCAACTCCACGGCGTTCCTGACCGGAGGCTCGCTGAGCCTCACGCGCCCGACCACCCTCGGGACGGTGCACACGCTGGGCGTCCACTGGAACGCGGCCGGCGGCGCCTTCACGTTCGTCGTGGACGAGGCCCCGCCCGTCGCGGTGCCGGCGCCCGCGCCGGTCTCCTCGCCGGCGCCGAGCTACCCATTCCACGGGTTCACGACGGGTCTCAACATCGGGAGCACCGCCACGCCCGGCACGTCCTCGAGCGTGGAGGCGGTCGTCACGAACGTGCGGGGCTCGCCGCCGTGACGTGAGCGCTCGCCGCGCCTGCGTCTCGTCACGGTGGGTATTCGAAGCTCGCCGGCTCCCGTCCGGAAGGCACGTTGTCGGGCCGGGGCGCCCATTGGCGCGCATCGGCCGACCGGGTAGGACGTTCCTCACATCGCCGACCCATACGCTGCGTGATACCGTCCGCCCCCTCATCCGCCCCGATGTCGCTCCAGGCACCGGGGCTCCGGAGGAATACCGATGACGAAGAAGACGCTCGCGATCGTCGCTGCCGCCGTGGTCTGCGCGTGTGGCGGAGGCAAGGACAGCGGCAGCCCGGCCGGGGACCCGAACGCCGGGGACCCGAACGCCGGCGAGCCGAGCGCCGGCGAGCCGAACGGCTCGATGGTGGCCGCTACCCCGCTCACCTTGGGCACGCCGGTGGTCGCGACCCTTCCGGACGTGAACGACTACGACTTCTACAAGTTCACGGTCCCGGCGCGCGGCGCGACGGTGCACGTCCAGACGTTCGACCAGGGCGGGACGGGCTGCAACTCCGTCGACACGTACGTCGAGGTCTACGACTCGACCCCGGTCTCGGACCCGATCGACGCGTGGGTGACGGACTCCGACGACACCGGCATCAACACGTGCGAGGACTTCACCGTCACGCTGCCCGAGGGCACGAACTACGTCGCGATCAGTGGATGGTCCGGGTTCCCGTTCAGCTACACGGTGAAGGTGAGCATCCCGTAGGCGGCGCGGCGACCACGAGGCTCAGTCCGTTCTGCGAAGCCAGTAACCCGGCCGGCGTCTCAGGTGCGCCACGGCGAGGATGACGACCTCGTTGCCGCGGACGACGTAAGCCAGCCCGAACGGGAAATGTGGCAGGAGGAAGCGTCGTACGCCCAGAGCCGCCGGCGCGCCTGGCCACATGGGCCACGTCTGCGGGTTCTCCAGAATCAGGTCGAGCGCGCGCTCGAGCTCGTCCGCGAGGTCGGCGCCGAGGCCGGGACGCTGCGCGTCGTACCAGTCGCCTGCCGCTGTCGCCTCCGCGACGGCGTCGGGATGGAGGACGACCCGCATGCGCTATGGCTTTCGCCAGCGAGCGCCCCAGCGGGCCCGAACGGCTGCCCAGTCTTCCAGCGACGCCGAACCGGATTCGACCTCGCGGGCGCGGCGCTCGATCTCGGCGAGCCACGCGTCGGCAGCGCCGGGATCGTGGGCGTCGTCGAGGCTGGCGATGAGATCACGAGCTAGCCTGGCGCGCTCCTGAGTCGGAAGCGAGAGGGCGTCAGCGCGAACCCTGTCGGGACGGGGGGCCATCGTCTTCGAATATACTCAGGACGGCCGACACCTGCAGCATTGGCCTCGCCCGCGTGCACCGAGCGACGGACCGCGTGGAGTGAGCTGGCCCGGCAGCGCCGCACGGTAGGCGGCGTCTGCGAATGACTGTAAGTCAACGTATCCCAGAAGCGTGACGAATTCGTGCGGGAGAGGCCCGCCCCTCGCGCGGCCGGCATGTGCCCCCGTACTGCGGGTTACAGCTCGGGGGTCCCTGACGCGAGCATGGTGTTTCCCAGCCCTCGTCGCGAGAGAATCGGATGCGTTCGGCGTCGAGGGTCCGCCTGCAGCAGCGGCCGCGCTCACGCCCGCGTTCCCGAGGACGCGCGTGAGATAACGGCCGTCCTCTTGGTGAGCGGCCCAACAAAGGCCGCCGAAACGCGATGACGCCGTGCGATCCCCACGAATAGGAAGAGGGGTTGGCGGGCGACCGCCAACCCCTTGATTTCATGGGCGCTGCTGGTTTCGAACCAGCGACCCCCGCCGTGTGAAGTGGCCGAGGCTTCACTGAGCGTCTGACGCGCCTGGTTGCGCTTGGTTGCGATAAACCAAGTGGGTACAGGGGCTTACGTGCATTTCGCGCGTCCGGTCTGGTACGCGGGGGTGCGGCCATGATCGGCACCCCGCCCCGTGGGCTCACGCCGAAGTTCATCGAGGCGCTCCAGCCCGCGGAGAAGGTCTACAGCGTGGCCGACCGGCGAGCTCCCGGGCTGCGCCTCCGCGTGTTCCCGTCAGGCGTCCGTTCCTTCCACTGGACCTGCAACACCCGGAGCAGCACCCGGTCCGATGCGCGCGGCAGGTCGTACACGATCGGCAAGTGGTCGTTCTCGGAGCAGCCGGGATTCGTCACGCTCGCGCAGGCGCGGGAGTGGCTCGAGCGGCTGAAGGCCGGCCACGCGAGCGGGACGATCGACGCGGTAGAAGCAGAGATCCGCGTCTACTTGAAGCGGCGCGCCCACCTCGCCGACCCTGCCCCGGAGGCGCCGGACCGCCGCACGTTCGGCGCCGTCGCGGAGGAGTTCTACCGGGACGACGTCCTCACGAACCGCAAGCACCCCGACGACGTGAGGGCGATCCTCGACAACGACCTCGTGCCGGCGCTCGGGGCCCGGCCGCTGAACGAGATCAGCGCGGTCGAGTGCCGCGACGTCGTCCGCCGCGTCGTGACCGGGCGCGGGCGCACCGTCGGGGGCGCCGCACCGACGCACGCAGGCAAGGTCCTCGCCATCATCAAGCAGATCTTCACCAGGGCGCAGGGCAACGGGATCACCGACCGGAACCCGGCGGCGGCGCTCAGGCCCGACAAGATCGGCGTCATCGTGAACAAGCGGGATCGCTGCCTGGACGACCCGCACAAGAAGATCCATGGCGAGATCGCCGCGTTCTGGCGTGCCCTCGAGGCGGATCGGGCGCCGCAACCCATGGAGCGCCCCGACCCCCGCACCGGCAAGGTCCAGAGCTATGCGCAGCCCCTCCACACGATGACTGCCGGGACCGCGACCGCGCTGAAGATCCTGCTGCTCACAGGCGTCCGCACCGGAGCTCTCCTGAACGCGAGGTGGGAGAACGTCGATCTGGACGGCGGCACGTGGACGATCCCGCCGTCCGACCAGAAGCTCACGAAGAGGCAGGAGCGCGAGGCCAAGCCGTTCGTGGTCCCGCTCACCGCGACCGCGCTGGATTTGCTCAAGGGCCTGCGGAAGCTCGCCCGCTCCTCGACGTGGGTGATGGCGAGCGAGAAGTCTCACGACGGGATCCTGAACGAGAAGACGCTCGGGCATGCGCTGCTGAGGCTCCAGAGGAGCGGCCGGCTCGTGCTGGCCGGCGGCGAGGTCCGCCCCCACGACCTGCGCCGCACGATGCGGACGCACCTGGGTCAAACGCTCCGCGTGTCACCCCACATCGCCGAGCGCTGCCTCGGCCATTCGCTCGGGCGGATCGTGGAGACCTACGACGTCGGCGAATACCTGGACGAGCGGCGGGACGCCCTCGAGCGGTGGGACGGGTACGTTCAGAGGCTCATCGACCCGGCCGCGTCGAACGTCGTCCCGCTGGCCAGGACCGCGCCGTGAGCCCGCCCCGTAGGAGACCGAAGCAGGAAACGATGTTCAAGCCGGCCGAGCCGTGGCCCCCGAGTGCGAAGCAGGCGTTCCGCGCCAAGCAGGCGCAGGCCGCACGAGCGGAGGCGGCTCTCGCGGACATCACCACGAAGGCGGCGCGAGCTCGCGCAGGCCGCGCGAGGGGCACGCCCGCCGCACGCGCGGCGAAGGCCGTCAGCCCCAACCAGCAGCGAAAGATGGCCGAGGACGACCGGCTGCGCGGCGCCGCGCGCCGACTCCTAGCGCGAGGCAAGTCCATCAACGTCGTCGCCGGTCTCCTCGGGATCGGGTGGCACCGGCTCAAGCGTCTCGTCGGGTGACGTCGCGCCCAACGCGGGTGCCTTCGTCGGCCTGGTTTCAGACCGGCGAAAACCGCTCCCCCGGTTCGCTGATCATCACGTTTCGGCAACCAGACGGCGCGCCATCCGCGCGCCGAAGGAGCGACGATGGCAGTCCCCACGGACCACCTCGACCCCAGGATCGGGATCCGGGACGTCGAGCGGATGACCGGCCTTCACCGGGCGACGATCTGGCGGAAGGTGAGGGGCGGCGCGTTTCCGACGCCCGTCTACGTCTCCGAGAAGCGCACATGGCTCGCGAGCGAGATCCGCACATGGATCGGCGAGCAGGCAGAGCGCCCGCGTTCCGCCCGGCGTGGCGCTGCCAACCTCGGCGAGCACGCGAACGTCGGCGCGCCCGGACCGCAGGACCGACACCGCGCCGCGCGCCGGACCACGACGCCGCCGGACGCGGTGTGACGGGTCATGGACGCCCAGACGGTGCCGGACCACGAGGCGGCGACGTTCCTGCGCGCCCTGACCGGCGAAGCTGAGCCGGTCGTCACCTTCCAGACGTTCGACGACACGGGGACGAAGCGACGTGGGCTCGCCCGCGTCCTGCACGGCACGCTCGATCAGCACTGGAGCGAGCTTCGCGACCTGAACTCCCAGGGGGCCGGCATCTACCTGATGGTGAACGAGGGCGACGGTCACGGCCGCGCCGCGAAACGTGCGCGCGCTGCGCGCGCTGTTCGTGGACGACGACACTGGCAAGCTCCGCCCCGAAAGCCTTCCTGTCCCTCCGTCCATCGTCGTCGAGTCGAAGAACGGCATCCACGCGTACTGGAAGCTCGCAGCGGGCGAGCCCCTGGACGGCTTCACGGCCGCACAGGTTGCGCTCGCCGGGCGGTTCGGTACCGACCGGGCAGTGAAGGACCTCCCACGGGTGCTGAGGGTTCCGGGGTTCCTCCACATGAAGGAGCCCTCCGCCCCTTTCATGGTGAGGGTCCCGGCGGTGTGGCTCATGCCGTCTCGCACATACACGATCCGCGAGGTCGTCGCTGGTTCATGCGGCGCGAGCGCGAGCGGGCGTGACTACCGGGTCCTTTCAGACCACGCCGGTGCCGACACGAAGACCCGCGCGCGGGCGTGGCTCGCGAAGCGCGACGCCGCGATCCAGGGCAACGGTGGCGACCAGCACACCTTCACGACGATCGCACAACCCGTGAAGGACTATGACCTGTCGGACGAAGATGCGTGGGAGATCCTGGCAGAGTGGAACCACCGATGTGAGCCGCCGTGGGAGGACGCCGACCTCCGCGCGAAGATCACGAACGCTCGGAAGTACGGAAAGCACGACGCGGGCGCCAAGCTCGACCGCTGCGATGCGGCGACCGTGAACGCCACCGCGGATCGGGTCGGCGCGTCGTCGATCTCTGCGCCCGGCGCCGTCCAAGGGACCTCGTTGCTTGAGGCATCGGAGATCTTCGCGCCGCTGTCGCCTGTCAACTGGGTGTGTCAGGCGCTCGACGTCGCACCGGGCGCGCCGCTCCTGTTTGCGGGGTACGGGTTCAGCGGCAAGACGCTGGCTGCCCAGGATTTTGCCCTCGCGGTCGCGACGGGGACACCAGCCTGGGGAGCGTTCGCCGTCCGGTCCGGTCGCGTGCTCCACCTCGACTACGAGCAAGGGGCACACCTCACGCGCATGAGGTATCAGCGGCTGGCTCGCGCGCGCGGCATCGCACCGGACAAGCTTACGGGTCGACTTTCGCTCGCCGTCATGCCGCGTTGGTACCTCGACTCGGACACGGGCGACGAGCTGTCGCGCCTGGCACAGCGGTTCGACCTTCTCATCGTGGACTCGTTTCGGGCCGCTTGCCCGCACACCGACGAGAACTCCAGCGAAGCTCGCATCCCGCTCGACCGACTGACTCGGATCTCCGAGGCGACCGGCGTGATGCCGGTCGTGATCCACCACGCGCGGAAGCCAACGAAGGACGCCCAAGGCGGCGCCAGGATGACCGTTCGTGGGTCGGGTGCCCTGTACGACGCCTGCGGCTCCGTGCTCGTGTTCGCGGCGAACAAGGGCGAGCCAGCCACCGTCATGCACGAGAAGGCACGGATCACCGACCGGACGCATCAGAACTTCCAGCTGTGGATCGAGGACGTCGAGATCGGCGGCGACCCGGCCGCCGGGCTTCGGGTGTCCTGGCTCGCAGCGGTGAACGGTAAGAACAAGCCAGACTCCGGACGACCGATTCGCAGAGTTGAAAGGCCGCGTGCTCGCGCTGGTCCGAACCGAAGGGACGCTCGCCGGAGGCGTGAACATCGTGCGGGCGCGGCTCGGCGTGAGGAAGGACGACGTCGGCGCTGCCATCGCCGAACTGGAGCGGGTCGGTGCGATCCGCCGGGAGGGGACTACCACCGCGCCCAGGCTGGTGTACGTGGGGACCACGCACTCCACGCGCGAGTACCGGGTGATCCCTGACTGCCTGGGCAGCGGCCGGCGAGAACCACCTGACCGACCGTGACAGGAATCCGACAACACCCGGTCCGGCGCGCAGGTGGTGGTTCCGGGCCTAAGGGCCCGGGAACCGGGAACCACCTGGCGCTGCCCGAGACCAGCCGGTTCCGGGAACCACCTCGGAACCAGCGGGAACCGGTATTTGGCGTGCGACGCGCCCGCCCCGCGACACGACCACCCCACCCTGCTGCCAAAACGAAGCCCATGGAGGCCAGGCGTCCGGGCGCGGACGACACGCACACGAGGCACCTGGGGCGCGCGGAGCGCCACCTGGACGCGTCCGAACGTCGACCGGTGGACCGGGTGCGTCGGGAACCGCGCACGACGCGCACGCCGCCCCGCTCCGCACGGCACGCGGGCGCGTCCGATCGCGGTCGGGGAACTGCGCGTCCGGGTGGCGGTTTCCGGGAGTCGTGAGCTCTGGGCGCCCGGGGACGTTAGCGTGGGCGCGGCAAGTGCCAGGAACGACAGGCCAACGCACCGCCTGCGTCAGGAACACCTAGCGGGTGGGCAAACCTCGGCGCGCTCAGAGGTGATTGGCGGCCGTAGGCCGCCGGGCGGGTAGGCAGCCGGGATTCCGCGGGGATGTGCTCGGCGCGCGCATGGGCGCGCGCCGAGCACTTATTCGCAGTCCCCATTCGACTCAGGGTACGAAAGGGTGCGGCGACGATCCTGGCAGATCGCCGCCGCGGGTGCTGCTGGCTCTGGGAGCCCGGCACTCAACCAACCAACCCGAAGATCGTACGCGAGGAGATCGATGAGGGAAAGGATGGTGAGGAGGGTGGCGGGGCTGCTCCGGGCGAGGCTGCCGGAGCTGGACCTGGAGGGGGTGGCCGATCCGCGGG
>DASSSJ010000181.1:0-24734 GCA_035708485.1 Anaeromyxobacter sp.
AGCAGCTAGGCGATGGCGCGCGCGGAGCGGACCTTCACGATCGTGAACGCGCTCGGGCTCCACGCCCGCGCCGCGGCGCAGCTCGTCCAGGCGGCGAACCGCTACCGCTCCGACATCCACGTCGAGAAGGACGGGATGACCGTGAACGGGAAGAGCATCATGGGGGTGCTCACCCTCGCCGCGGCGAAGGGCTCCACCATCAAGGTGTCCTGCGAGGGCGAGGACGCCGAGACGGCGATGACGGCGCTCGCGAAGGTGATAGAGAACGGGTTCGGGGAGAAATGACGCCCTCCGGGACCTCCATCCTCGTCGGCACCGCCGCCTCGCCCGGCATCGCCATCGGCCGCTGCTGGTCGGTCGACCGGCGGCGGGTGCGCACGCCGAAGCGCCGCCTCGGGCCGGACGAGGTGGAGGCGGAGCTCGCCCGCTTCCGCACCGCCCTCGAGCTCTCCGACCTCCAGCTCGCCGAGGTGAAGGAGAAGGTCGAGCGCGCCGAGGGGGCGCCCGGCACGGTCGAGCACACCGCCATCATCGACATGCACCGGATGATGCTGCGCGACGAGATGCTCGTCCTCGAGGCGCAGCGCCTCATCCGCGACGACCGCCTGAACGCCGAGTGGGCGGTGAAGCGCGCGGTCCGCAAGATCAAGAGCGCCTTCCACGAGCAGGCCGACGAGTACTTCAAGGAGCGCCGCGCCGACGTCGACTACGTCGGCGAGCGCATCATCAAGAACCTGCTCGGCCAGGCGCCCGACGTGGAGGAGGTCCCGCCGGAGGGGGCGATCGTCGTCGCGCACGATCTCTCGCCGGCGGACACGGCGCTCCTGCTCCACGAGCGGAAGGTGGCGGCGTTCGTCACCGACGCGGGCGCGAAGACCTCGCACACCGCCATCGTGGCCCGCGCGCTCGAGGTCCCGGCGGTGGTCGGCGTCGGGAAGATCACCTCGCTCGTCGAGCGCGGCGACTGGATCGTCGTCGACGGGAACCGCGGCGTCGTCGTCATCAACCCGACGCCCGGCGAGCGCTCCGACTACGAGGCCGCCCAGGCGCGCCAGCGCGCGGAGGAGACGGAGCTCCTCCGCACGCGCGACCACCCCGCCCGCACCCAGGACGACGTCACCGTCCGCCTCGCGGGCAACGTCGAGTTCGCCGAGGAGGTCCCGAGCCTCCTCAGCCACGGCGGCGAGGCGGTGGGGCTCTACCGGACCGAGTTCCTCTTCCTCGGCCGCGGCGACCTCCCGGGCGAGGAGGAGCAGTACAAGAACTACCGGCGGATCCTGGAGGCGCTCGCGCCGCGCCCGGTCACCATCCGGACGTTCGACCTCGGCGGCGACAAGCTGCCCTCCGGGATGCGCGTGCCGGCCGAGAACCCCGCCCTCGGGCTCCGCGCGATCCGCTACTGCCTCCGGCAGCCGGACCTGTTCCGGGCGCAGCTCCGCGCGCTGCTCCGGTCCTCGGTGCACGGCAACCTGAAGATCATGTTCCCGATGATCTCCGGGGTCGCCGAGCTGCGCGCCGCGCGCAAGGCGCTCGACGAGGTGCGCGCGGAGCTGGAGCGCGAGGGCGCGAAGATGAAGGCGCAGATCCCGGTCGGCATCATGATCGAGCTCCCCTCGGCGGCGCTCATCGCCGACCGGCTCGCGAAGGAGTCCGACTTCTTCTCCCTCGGGACGAACGACCTCATCCAGTACACCATCGGGATCGACCGCCAGAACAAGGACGTCGCCTACCTGTACCGGCCGCTCCACCTCGCCGTCCTGCGGCTCATGAAGCAGGTCTGCGACGCCGCGCGGGCGGCGAACGTGCCGGTCTCGGTGTGCGGCGAGATGGCGGGCGACCCGGTGAACGCGCTCGTCCTCGTGGGGCTGGGCGTCTCCGAGCTCTCCATGAACGGGCCGTCCATCCCGTTCGTGAAGCGGGTGATCCGCGCCGGCAGGGCGGCGGACGGACGGGCGCTCGTGGAGCGGCTGCTCTCCCTCACGATGGCCGACGACATCGAGCGCGAGGTCCGCGCCGAGATGGTCAAGAGGTTCCCGGGGCTGCTCGGGGAGGAGCCGGGCGTCGGGCCCATCTCCGGGTGATCCGGCCCTCGACCCCGAGCCCGACCCCGAGCCCGACCCCGAGCCCGAGCCCGACCCCGAGCCCGAGCCCGAGCCCGAGCGCGTGCGCGGGTAGACGGGTCTCCGCCATATTGACGGGCGGCGGCCGGAGCGCGTACCTTCCCAGCCCCGCCGCGAGGACCCCATGATCACCGACTACCTCTTCACCTCCGAGTCCGTCACGGAGGGCCACCCCGACAAGATGGCGGACCAGATCTCGGACGCCGTCCTCGACGCCGTCCTCAAGCAGGACAAGGCGGGCCGCGTCGCCTGCGAGACCCTGCTCAAGACCGGGTACGTCATGATCGCGGGCGAGATCACCACCAAGGCGACGATCGACTATCCGCGGCTCGCGCGCGAGGTGGTGAAGCGGATCGGCTACACGCACGGGGACATGGGATTCGACGGGAACACCTGCGCGGTGCTCGTCGCGGTGGACCAGCAGTCGCCGGACATCGGCCAGGGCGTGGACACGGGCGGCGCGGGCGACCAGGGCATGATGTTCGGGTACGCCTGCGACGAGACGCCCGAGCTCATGCCGGCGCCCATCCAGTACGCGCACGCGGTGACGCGGCAGCTCGCGAAGGCGCGCCGCGCCGGGCTCGACTTCCTGCGCCCCGACGGGAAGAGCCAGGTCTCGGTCGAGTACAAGGAGGGCCGGCCGGTCCGGATCGACACCGTCGTCGTGTCGACCCAGCACTCCGCGGAGGTGTCCAACAAGAAGCTGCACGCCGCCGTGCGCGAGGAGGTCATCGCGAAGGCGCTCCCGAAGCGGCTCATGGACAAGCGGACGAAGATCTTCATCAACCCCACCGGCCGGTTCGTGATCGGCGGGCCGATGGGCGACACGGGCGTCACCGGCCGAAAGATCATCGTGGACACCTACGGCGGCATGGGGCGGCACGGCGGCGGCGCGTTCAGCGGGAAGGACCCGTCGAAGGTGGACCGATCCGCTGCGTACATGGGCCGCTACATCGCGAAGAACGTCGTCGCCGCGGGCCTCGCCCGCCGGTGCGAGGTGCAGGTCGCGTACGCGATCGGCGTCGCGGACCCGGTCTCGGTCATGGTGGACACCTTCGGCACGGCGACGGTCTCGGAGGCGCGCATCGCGCGCGCGGTGAAGGCGACGTTCGGGCTCCAGCCGCGGCAGATCATCGAGGGGCTCGACCTGCTCCGGCCGATCTACGAGAAGACCGCCGCGTACGGTCACTTCGGCCGGACGGAGAAGACCTTCACCTGGGAACAGACCGACCGGAAGGACGCGCTGCGCGAGGCCGCGGGGGGGAAGGTCCGCGCCGTCGGGGCGTAGCGACGTCCTGGCTCCCGCGGTTCGAGGGCTCGCCCGGTCGGCGGGCCTTCCCCGTCTCGCGGGTCCGGGTCGCGGTCGGGGTCGGGGTCGCGGTCGCGGTCGGGGTCGCGGTCGCGGTCGGGGTCGGGGTCGCGGTCGCGGTCGGGGTCGGGGTCGGGGTCGGGGGGTTGACCCGCCCCCTCGCCGCCCGTATATATCCGTCCATCCGGATAGAGCGATGCCTCAGGCCGCCGCCCCCGCTCCCGCCCGCCCCGACGCGCTCCTCGCGTGGATGGGGAACCTCGCCGACCCGACGCGGCTCCGGCTCCTCCGGGTGCTCGAGCGCGAGGAGCTCTCCGTGCTCGAGCTGTGCGAGGTGCTGAAGCTCCCGCAGTCGACGGTGAGCCGGCACCTGAAGGTCCTCGCGGACCAGGACTGGCTCGCCAACCGGCGCGAGGGGACGGCGAGCTACTACCGCCTCTCCGACGGCCTCGACGCCGCCGCGAAGCGGCTGTGGCGGTTCGCGCGCGCGGAGACCGAGAGCTGGTCCACCGTCCAGCAGGACGCGCTCCGGCTCGAGGGGCTGCTGCGGGACCGCCGGAGCGAGGCGCAGTCGTTCTTCACCGGCGAGGCCGCCGAGTGGCACCGCGTCCGCGGCGAGGCGTACGGCAGCGAGTTCGAGTCCGTGATCCTGCGGTCGCTCGTCCACCCCGACTGGACGATCGCCGATCTCGGGTGCGGGACCGGAGCCTTCACCGTCGAGCTCGCGAAGTCCGGCGCGCGGGTGATCGCCGTCGATCAGTCCGCCTCGATGCTGCGCCTCGCGCGCCGCCACACGAGGGAGTACGGGAACGTCGAGCTGCACCAGGCCGACCTCGAGTCCGTGCCGATCCCCAGCGGGAGCTGCGACGTCGCGCTCCTCGTGCTCGTCCTGTCGTACGTCGGCGAGATCCAGCCGGTCCTGCGGGAGGCGCACCGGATCCTCGCCCCCGGCGGTCGCCTCTTCGCGGTGGACGCGTACCCGCACGACGACGAGTCGTTCCGCCGGCGCCTGCGGCAGGCCCGGCCCGGCGTGGATCCGGCCCGGATCGCCGAGCAGCTCGTGGAGCTCGGCCTCGAGCGCGTCGGCGCCGGCGGTCCGATCACCTCCCGCTCGAACCGGAGCGGCCCCGACCTCTTCCTCGCCCAGGGCACCCGCCCCGGGCGCCGCAGGCCCTGACCAAGGAGACGACCGATGGCCACGTCCACCGCCAAGAAGACGAAGCCGGCGCTGCGCGCCGTGCCGCGCGCCCGGCTCGAGCACGAGGTGAAGGACCTCTCGCTCGCCGAGTGGGGCCGCAAGGAGATCGAGCTCGCCGAGCGCGAGATGCCCGGCCTCATGGCGGTGCGCCGCGAGTACGCCGCGAGGAAGCCGCTCGCCGGCCAGCGCATCACCGGGTCGCTCCACATGACGATCCAGACGGCGGTCCTCATCGAGACCCTCCGCGACCTCGGCGCCGAGGTTCGCTGGGCGAGCTGCAACATCTTCTCCACTCAGGACCACGCCGCCGCGGCGGTCGTCGTCGGCGGCGGCACGCCCACCGACCCGCGCGGCGTCGCCGTGTTCGCCTGGAAGGGCGAGACGCTCGAGGAGTACTGGAACTGCACCGAGCGCGCCCTCGACTTCGGCGGCGGCAAGGGCCCGACGCAGATCGTCGACGACGGCGGCGACGCGACCCTCCTCCTCCACAAGGGCGTCGAGTTCGAGAAGGCGGGCAAGGTCCCGGACCCGCGCACCGCCGACTCGGAGGAGTACGCGGTCGTGCTGCGCCTGCTGGCGCGCACGCTCCGCGAGGATCCGAAGCGCTGGACTCGCGTCGCGAAGGCCTGCGGGGGCGTGACCGAGGAGACCACGACGGGCGTCCACCGCCTGTACGAGATGCAGAAGGCCGGCACGCTCCTCTTCCCGGCCATCAACGTGAACGACTCCGTCACGAAGTCGAAGTTCGACAACCTGTACGGCTGCCGCCACTCGCTCGTGGACGGGCTGAACCGCGCGACGGACGTCATGCTCGCCGGGAAGCTCTGCGTCGTGCTCGGCTACGGCGACGTGGGCAAGGGCTGCGCGCAGGCGCTCCGCGGCCAGGGGGCGCGCGTCGTGGTGACCGAGATCGACCCCATCAACGCGCTGCAGGCCTCGATGGAGGGCTATCAGGTCGTGCGCGTCGAGGACGTCGTGAAGGACGCCGACGTCTTCGTCACCGCGACCGGCAACGTGGACGTCATCACGGTCGAGCACATGCGGCAGATGAAGGACTGCGCCATCGTCGGGAACATCGGCCACTTCGACAACGAGATCGACATGGCTGGCCTGAGGAAGGCGACCCGGCGCGTGAACATCAAGCCGCAATACGACGCCTTCGTCTTCCCCGGCGGCCGCCGCGTGCTCGTCCTCGCCGAGGGCCGCCTCCTGAACCTCGGCTGCGCGACCGGGCACCCGTCCTTCGTGATGTCGAGCTCCTTCACGAACCAGGTGCTCGCGCAGATCGAGCTCGCCACCGCCCGGGGCGCCTACGCGCGGAAGGTCCACACGCTGCCGAAGCACCTCGACGAGAAGGTCGCGGCGCTCCACCTCGAGCAGATCGGGGCGCGGCTCACGAAGCTGACGAAGAAGCAGGCGGCGTACATCGGCGTCCCGCCGAACGGGCCGTTCAAGCCGGATCACTATCGGTACTAGATCGCCCGGTCGGGGGTCGCGGTCGGGTCGGCGGTCGCGGTCGGGTCGAGGGTCGCGGTCGGGGTCGGGGTCGGGGTCGCGGTCGGGTCCGGGCCGCGGTCGGCGCCGCCGTCGTGCTCGCCGGCGCGGTCGCGGTGCGGGGTGCGCGCCCCGCCGGGGAGGGCCGCCGCCGCGCGTTGATGAACCGCCGCGCGTGGGCTAGCTTCCGCGCCGGTGAGCCTCCTCTCCGCCCTCCTGCTCGGCCTCGTCCAGGCCGCGACCGAGTTCCTGCCCGTCTCCTCCACCGCCCACCTGCTCGTGCTCGGCGAGCTGCTCGGCCACTCGCTCGGCGACGAGCGGTTCCGGGCCTTCGTCACGATCATCCAGTCCGGGACGACGCTCGCCGTCATCGTCTACTTCCGGCGCGAGATCGCCACGCTCGTCCACGCCGGCGCGCGCTCGATCGCGCGGCGGCGGCCGCTCGAGACGCCCGAGTCCCGGCTCGCCTGGTACATCGTGCTCGGCACGATCCCGGCCGCGGTCGCGGGGAAGCTCCTCGAGCGGCGCATCGAGGCGCTCGGCAACTGGGTGATCGCGGTCTCGCTCGTGGCCCTCGGGGTCGTCCTGCTCCTCGCGGAGCGGCTCGCCCGCCACGAGCGTCGCGTGGACGACGTCGGCCCGCTGGACGCGCTCCTCGTGGGGGTCGGCCAGGCCTTGGCGCTCGTGCCGGGCTCGTCGCGCTCCGGCACGACCATCACCGCCGGGATGCTGCTGGGCTTCACGCGCGAGGCGGCCGCGCGGTTCAGCTTCCTGCTCTCCGTCCCAATCATCCTGGGCGCGGGCGCCTACAAGCTCTGGAAGACCGTGCCGCTCCTCCGCGGCGCGCCGGACTGGGCGCTCGCCACCTGGGCCGGCACCGCGGTCTCGGCCGTCGCGGGTTACGCTGTCATCGCCTGGCTCCTCGGATGGCTCCGGACGCGCACGACGTACCTCTTCATCGGCTGGAGGATCGCGGCGGGGATCGTGCTCGCGGTCCTCATCTGGAGGGGCGTCCTCCCCGCGGGCGAGGCGCCTCCCGAGCCGGCGCCGGCCGTGGAGGCGCGCGCGCCGTGACGTTCGAGCGGCTCCGCCGCGCGCTCGCGGCGCGCGTCCCCGGCGTCGCGCCCGTCGACCGCATCGCGCCGGCGCACCTCCCCCGCGGCGGCTTCGCGCGGGGGGCGGTGCTGGTCCCTCTCCACGAGAAGGACGGCGAGGCGCACGTCCTCCTCACCCGGCGGCCGAAGCACCTGTCGCGGCACGCGGGGCAGCTCTCCGTCCCCGGCGGCCGGGTCCACCCGGGCGAGGACCCGCTCGACGCCGCGCTGCGGGAGGCGGACGAGGAGATCGGGCTCCGCCGCGCGGACGCGGACCTCCTCGGCCGCCTCTCGGAGACGCTCGTCCTGCAGAGCGCGTTCCGCTTGACGCCGTGGGTGGCGTCCGTGCCATACCCATACGCCTACGCGGCGGACCCTGGCGAGGTGGACGAGATCCTGCACGTCCCCCTCTCCGCGCTGGAGCGGCCGGGCGTGCACCGCGTGGAGCCGCGCGAGGCCTATGGCATGAACCTGGACGTCCACTTCTTCACGCTCGGGGAGGACCTCCTCTGGGGCGCGACGGCGCGGATCGTCTGGGAGCTCCTCGGCGTGTGGAGGAACGCGTGAAGATCTACCCGGTGGTCATGGCCGGCGGCTCGGGGACGCGGTTCTGGCCGCTCTCGCGCAAGGACCGCCCGAAGCAGTTCCTGCCGCTCGCCGGCGACGCGCCGCTCCTCGCGGCGACGGTCGCGCGCCTGCCGCCGCTCGCGAAGGCGCGAGAGACGTACGTCGTGTGCGGCCCGGCCCACGCCACGGCCGCGCGCCGGATGCTGCCGGAGCTCCCGGCGGGGAACTTCATCGTCGAGCCGTGCGCGCGGAACACCGCGCCGTGCGTCGGGCTCGCCGCGCTCCACGTCGCGGCGCGCGAGCCGCGCGGCGTGATCGCGATGCTCCCCGCGGACCACCACATCGCGAAGCCGAAGGCCTTCCGCGACGCGCTCGCCGCCGCGGCGGCGCTCGCCGCGAGCGGGTCGATCGCGACGATCGGGATCCACCCCTCGCGCCCGGAGACCGGGTACGGATACCTCAAGGTCGGCCCGCGGCTCGCCGGGCGCGGGCGCGGGCGCGGCAAGGCGAGCGGGCCCGCCCACAAGGTCGAGCGGTTCGTGGAGAAGCCCGACGTCGTCACCGCCGCGCGCTACCTCGCCGACGGCGGCTACCTCTGGAACTCGGGGATCTTCGTGTTCCGCGCCGACGTCATCCTCGACGAGATCGGCCGGGCGATGCCCGTCCTCGGGGAGCAGCTCGACGTCATCGGCCAGTCGCTCGGCACACCCGCCTACGCGAAGACGCTGAAGCGCGTCTTCCCCGACTGCCCGTCCATCAGCATCGACTACGGCGTGATGGAGAAGTCGAAGCGGATCGTGGTCGTCCCGGCGACCTTCGGCTGGTCCGACGTCGGCAGCTTCGCCGCCCTGGCGGACGTCCGGCCCACCGATCACCTGGGGAACGTCGCCGACGGCGACGCGCTCGTCATCGACGGGCGCAACGACGTGGTGGTGGCCGCGGGGAAGCGCCCGGTCGCGGTGGTCGGCATCGACGACGTCGTCGTGGTCGACTCAGGCGACGCGGTCCTCGTCTGCCGCCGCGACCGCGCGCAGGACGTGCGCAAGGCGGTCGAGGAGCTCGCGCGCCGCGGGCGAGACGAGGTGCTGTGAAAGCCCGGCCGGGGCCGTCCCGCGCCGCTCGCGCCGCGCCGGACCGTGCCGTGATAGACAGCCGCGCGGGCGCCCGGGCAGGAGCGGTCCGCGGCGCGGCGCCGAGCCCGTCGAAGGCCTGCCCCCCGCGCGCCCCGGCACGACCTTGAGCGGTCGAGGACCCCACATGACGAAGCTCTCGCCCACCATCTTCCGCGAGTACGACATCCGCGGCCTCGTCGATCAGGACCTCACGGAGGAGGCCGTGCACCTGGTGGGTCGCGCGCTCGGAACGCGCATCCGCGAGGCGGGCGGCCGGACGGCCGCCGTCGGCCGCGACGCGCGGCTCTCCGGCCCGAGGTTTGCCGCGGCGATGATCTCCGCGCTCCGCGCCACGGGCGTGGACGTGAAGGATCTCGGCGTCGTGCCGACGCCGCTCACGTACTTCGCCGCGCACACGGCGGGCGTCGACGGGATCTGCATGATCACCGGCTCGCACAACCCGCCCGAGTACAACGGCCTCAAGGTCGGGCTCGGCTCCGCGACCTTCCACGGCGAGGAGATCCAGGCGCTCTACCGGCTCGCAGTCTCCGGGAAGTTCGCGACCGGCGCCGGCGCGGTCGAGGCGTACGACGTCGTCGGCCCGTACGAGAAGCACGTGAAGGAGAACCTCCGGCTCGGGAAGCGGCGCCTCAAGGTGGTCGTGGACGCCGGCAACGGCACGGGCGGCGTGATCGCGGTGCCGCTCTTCGAGTCGCTCGGGATCGAGGTCGTGCCGCTCTTCGTCGAGATGGACGGGCGGTTCCCGAACCACCACCCCGACCCGACCGTGGAGAAGAACCTGGAGCACCTCCAGGCGAAGGTGCGCGAGACCGGCGCCGACGTCGGCATCGCCTACGACGGCGACGCCGACCGGGTGGGCGTCGTGGACGAGCGGGGGCGCGTGCTGTGGGGCGATCAGCTCATGATCCTCTTCTCGCGCGCGCTCCTCGCCGAGGTCCCCGGCGCCGCGATCGTGGGCGAGGTGAAGTGCTCGTTCACGCTCTACGACGACATCGCGCGGCGGGGCGGCCGCGCGATCATGTGGAAGGCCGGCCACAGCCTCATCAAGGCCAAGATGAAGGAGGAGAAGGCGGTCCTCGCCGGCGAGATGAGCGGCCACATCTTCTTCGCGAACCGCTGGTTCGGGTTCGACGACGGGATCTACTCGTCCGGGCGGCTGCTCGAGCTGCTCTCGCACACCGACGCGCCGCTCTCGTCGCTCCTCGCCGACGTCCCGCGCACCGCGTCCACGCCCGAGCTCCGCGTGGACTGCCCCGAGGACAAGAAGTTCGAGGTCGTCCGCCGGGCGCAGGAGTGGTTCCGCACGCGCCACGAGGCGGTGACGGTGGACGGGGTCCGCGTGGTGTTCCCGGACGGCTGGGGGCTGGTCCGCGCGTCGAACACGCAGCCGCTCCTCGTGCTGCGCTTCGAGGCGAAGACGCCGGAGCGGCTCGCGGAGATCGAGCGGCTCGTGCGCGGCAAGGTGGACGAGATCATGAAGGACGTGGGGGCCTGAGGTGAACCCGCTCGAGCTCGGGGTCGATCTCGGCGGGACGAACGTCCGGGCGGCCGTCGTGGACGCGTCGTCCGGCGAGATCGTCGCCGCGCACAAGGAGCCGCTGCGCGACCGCTCGCCGGAGCGGGTGGTCGAGGTCGTGGTCCACGCGCTGCGCGAGGCGGCGTCGGCGGCGGGCATCGCGCCGTCCGCGACGGGGCGGGTGGGCGTCGGCGTCGCCGGGCAGTGCCTCGGCGCGACCGGGAGGGTGCTCAACGCGCCGAACCTGGGCTGGCGGGACGTCCCGTTCGGCGACCTGCTCTCGGCGGCGCTCGCGGTCCCCGTGAAGGTCGCGAACGACCTCGCCGTCGCCGCATGGGGCGAGAAGCGGTTCGGCGCGGCGAAGGGGCTCGACGACGTCGTGCTCGTGTTCGTCGGCTCCGGCGTCGGCTCGGGGCTCATCGTCGGCGGCCACCTCCACGAGGGGGCCACCGGCGTGGCGGGCGAGTTCGGGCACGTGAAGGTCCGGCCCGCGCGCGCGGAGACGAGGCCGCGCCGCTGCGGCTGCGGCGAGTGGGGTTGCCTCGAGGCGTACACCTCCGGGATGAACGTGGCCGCGCGGGTCCGGGAGGAGCTCCAGGCGGGCGCCCGCTCCGCGGTGCGCGACCTCGCGCAGGGCGATCTCTCGCGCGTGAACGCGAGCCTCGTCGACGACGCGCACCGCGCCGGCGACGCGTACGCGATCGCGCTCTGGGACGAGGTCGGCGAGCTCCTCGGCACCGCGACCGCGAACCTCGTCACGATCCTGAACCCGGCGCGGCTCATCCTCGGCGGCGGCGTGATGCTCGGCTGCCCGGCGCTCGCCGCGGTGGTCCGCAAGCAGTTCGACGCGGCCGTGTCGCGCTCGGCGACGCAGGGCCTCACCATCGAGCGCGCGTGGCTCGGCGACGACGCGGGCGTGATCGGCGCGGCGGTCCTCGAGTGACGGCCGGCGTGGATCACTACTCGTGAACCTCACCCGAGCGTGACGCTCACGACCAGGCGATCGGAGCGGTGGCGCGCGCGATCGTCGCGCGAAAAATCAGCGCCGCTTCCTTGACGTCCCAGATCGCGCCGCGCTAACCTCCGCCCAACTTGTTCGTTCGCGAGTGAGCTGCGCGACTCCGGGCGGACCGTTCCGAGGAGGGAACACGATGGCCGCGAAGAAGAAGACGAAGAAGCCCGCGAAGAAGAAGACGATGAAGAAGAAGGGCAAGAAGTAAGGCTGGGCTTCTCGCTTTCGCTCAGCGCCGCGGCCGCCCACGGGCGGCCGCTGCCTTTTCGGCGCCGTGTCGCTCAACGCCACCGAGATCGAGGCGGTCGTCGCGGAGCTCGCGCCGCTCGCCGGCGCGCGGGTGGACGCGGTGCGGGCGCCGAGCGAGCGCGCCGTCGCGCTCGACCTGTTCGGGCGCGAGGGGCCGGCGCGGATCTTCCTCTCCGCTGAGGCCGACCTCACGCGCGTGCACGCCGCCGCGGAGCGCCCGACGCGCGGCGGCCCGCCCGGACGGTTCGAGCAGCTCCTCCGCGCCGAGCTCGGCGGTGCGCGCCTCGCCGCCATCGAGACGCTCCCCGGCGACCGCGTCGTCGCGCTGCGGTTCGAGGCGCCGCGCGGGGAGGCGCGCCTCGTCGCCGAGCTGACCGGCCGCCACGGGAACCTCTTCCTCGTCGGCGCCGACGGCGTCATCCGCGCGAGCGCCGGCCGCAACCTCTCGGAGCGGCGGAAGCTCGTGGCCGGAGCGCCCTACGTCCCGCCGGCGCCGCCGCCCGAGCCGGGCGCGCCGGTGGTGCGCTTCGCGCCCGTCCCCGCCGAGCGCTTCCCGCTCTCCGCCGCGATCGAGCGCGCGTACGCGGCGCGCGAGGCGGAGCGGCGGCTCGCCGAGGCGCGACGGCGCCTGCGGGAGCCGATCCGCGCCGGGCTGGCGCGCGCGGCGCGCGCGCTCGTCCGGCTCGCCGACGAGGCCGCGCGCGTCCCGGCGGCGGAGGCCGATCGGCGGACCGCGGATCTCCTCAAGGCGAACCTCCGCCGGGTGAAGCGCGGGATGCGCGAGGTCGCGGTCACCGAGTGGACCGAGGAGGGGCCGCGCGAGGTGGTCCTGGCGCTCGATCCGGCGCTCGCGCCGCGGGCGAACCTCGAGCGGTACTACCGCCGGTACCGCCGCATCGTCGAGTCCGCCGAGCGCGTCGCCGAGCGGACCGCCGAGGTGCGCGCGCGCGAGGCGGCCCTGCGCGCGCTGCTCCCGCGGATCGAGGCGGCGGCGGAGGACGAGCTCCCGCGGCTCGAGAAGGAGGCGCGCCGGCTCGGCGCCGGGCCGCGGCGCGCGCCCGCGGCTCCGGCCGCGCCGGCACGCCACCGCAGGCGCGAGGAGCCCGCCCTCCCGTACCGCACCTTCCACGCCCTGGACGGGACGGCGATCCTCGTCGGGCGCGGCGCCGCCGAGAACGACACGCTCACCCGCGCGGTCGCCCGCGGCAACGACCTGTGGCTCCACGCGCGCGGCGTGACGGGCGCGCACGTGGTGGTGCGGCTCGATCGCGGGAAGGCGCCCGGCCAGGAGACGCTGATCGACGCGGCGCACCTCGCGGTCCACTTCTCCGACGCGCGCGGCGCGCCTCAGGCGGACGTCGCCTACACCCGCGCGAAGCACGTCCGCAAGCCCCGGGGGGCCGCGCCCGGCGCGGTCGTCTACTCGCAGGAGAAGGTCATCCTGCTCCGCGTCGAGCCCGCGCGGATCGAGCGCCTGCTCGCGGACGAGGACGGGGAGACGTAGGGGGCGGGTCGCCGGCGCCTCGCTGCCGCCCGAGGGCCCGCTCGCCGGCCCGCTCCCCGGTCGTCCTCTCGCACGCGTGCAGGGGGACCCCTTGATGGGCAGGAAGGCCCCTTCGTAGGATCGGGCCCGCGTGCGCCGCCCCCCCGAGTCGAGCCGTCAGCTGGACCTCTTCGACGCGCGACGCGCGCCGCGCGCGGCGCGCGTCGCCGCGGCCGGGCGGCTCGCCGACGCGCTGGCCGACCGCCTCTCCGAGCGCGTCCGGATCACCATCCACGACAACCGCTCCACGATGGTGTCGTTCCGGCGCCGCACCGGCGAGGTGCACTACCGCGTGCACCACATGTTCCTCGACGCCCCGGGCGACGTCGTGGACGCGCTCGCCGCGTTCGCGGGGGGCGTGCGGGGCGGCCGCGCGCGGCGGCGCAGCGCCGGCTCGCACATCGACGCGTTCGTCCGCCGCAACCGGGCGCGCATCGCGGTGCCCCGCGCCGACCGGCTCGAGGCGCGCGGGCGCGTGCACGACCTGCAGGCGATGTTCGACCGGCTCAACGCGGAGCAGTTCGGCGGGACCATCGAGGCGCGCATCGGCTGGGGGCCGGTGCGGGGCGGCCGGCGGCGCCGCACGGTAAAGACGGGCGTCTACGTCCAGGAGGCGCGCCTCATCCGGATTCACCCCACCCTCGACCGCCCCGAGGTCCCCGAGTTCTACGTCGCCGCGGTGGTGTTCCACGAGATGCTCCACCAGGCGGTGCCGGCGCGCGAGGCGCGCGGCCGCCGGATCGTGCACGGCCCCGAGTTCCGCCGCCGCGAGCGCGCCTACCCCGATCACGAGCGCGCGAAGCTCTGGGAGGAGCGGCACCTCGCGCTCCTCCTGTCCCCACCCGCCTAGGCCGCTCCGACCTCCGGGCGACGCCGCTCCGACCTCCGGGCCAGGCACCCTCGGGAACCACGACGCCGTACGGCGCGCTCGCCCTCGCGCGACGCCGCGCCGCGGAACGAAAGACGGCGCTACGGAACGCGCTGCGCCATAATCCGCGCGGCCCTCCGCATGCGCCGTCCCATCGCCGCCGCCGCCCTCGCGCTCTCCCTCGGCTCGGCCGGCTGCGTCCACGGGCGGGGGACGCAGCAGGAGCCGCTCGTGGACGAGGTGATCTTCCGAGGAGTGAACTCCGTCGACGAGGACGAGCTCGCGGAGGGGCTCGCGACGCGCGCCCCGATCACGCGCGGGGGCTTCCTCGGCAACGTCATCCAGGACCGGCAGCGGTTCGACCCGGACGCGCTCCCGACCGACGTGGAGCGGATCGAGGCCTTCTACCGGGACCGCGGGTACTACGGTGTCGCCGTCGAGGAGCCGGACGTCGAGGGCGCGGGCGCCGGGCTCGTGAAGGTGACCTTCCGGGTGAGCGAGGGGCGCCCCGCGCTCGTCACGAAGCTCGAGATCGACGGCCTCGACGCCGCGCCCGACGCGGCGCGACGGATCGGGAAGCTCCCGCTCCGCGTCGGCGACGTCTTCAAGGTGAGCGACTACGACGCCGCCCGGGAGGCGCTCACCGCCGCGCTCCGGAACAACGGCTGGGCGACCGCGGAGGTGACGCAGTCCGCGGTGGTGGTGCCGCAGGAGGCGGCCGCGGAGGTCCGGTACGAGGTGAAGCCGGGCATCCGCTACCGGGTCGGCCCGATCTTCGTCGGCCGCGTGGCGGGGATCTCGTCCCGGAAGATCCAGGACCAGGTGTCGGCGGTGCTGCGGACCGGCGAGTGGTGGGACGAATCGAGGCTCGCGGCCGCGCGGCGGCGCATCGCCGACCTCGGGGTGTTCGGCGCCGTCCGGGTGACGCGCGCGGAGCCCGACATGCAGCGCGGCACGGTGGCGGTCGTCATCGACCTGCGCCAGGCGAAGTACCAGACGGTGCGCGCCGGGCCGGGCCTCGCCTTCGACCCCACGCGCTGGGACGCGGAGGCGAGCGTCTCGTGGCAGCACCGGAACTTCATGGGGGACCTTCGCCGCCTGACGCTCGACCTCCGCGCGGGGTACGCGTGGGTGCCGACGCCCTTCGCGCCCCGCAAGCGCGGCCCCGTCGCGAAGCTCACCGCGGACTTCTCGCAGCCGGGGGCGTTCACCCGGTGGGTGGACGCGGCCGTGCGCGCCGAGGTGGAGCGCGGGATCGAGGATGCCTATGACTACGTGGCGGAGCGCCTCCGGCTCGGCCTCCCGCTGCGCATCGTGAGCCGGCTGGCGCTCGTCCCGTCGCTCAACTTCGAGGTGTACCAGCTGTCCAACACCGCGACCGACTTCGACCCGACCAAGCCCGTGCCGCCGGACAGCACCGAGCCCGTCCTCGCGAACTGTCAGCTCCAGACGAACCTCTGCCTGCTCACCTATCTCGAGCAGCTCCTCGCCTGGGACGCGCGCGACAACCCGCTCAACACCCGGAGCGGGTGGTACGCCGGCCTGACGTTGCAGGAGGGGCTCGGGATGGGCGGCTACGGCTACCGCTACCTCCGCCTCGAGCCCGAGTTCCGCGCGTTCTACCCCGTCGGCCGACGGGCCGTCCTCGCCCTGCGGGCACGGATCGGCGCGATCATCCCCGTCAACGAGGCGGACCCTCCGCCGGTCGTGGCGCGCTTCAACGCGGGCGGCCCGCTCTCGATGCGCGGCTACTACACCGACCGGCTCTCGCCGATGGTCCTGCAGGAGGGGGAGTGGGTCTCCGTGGGCGGGAACGGCGTCGCCGACGGCTCGGTCGAGCTGCGCTTCGACGTCGCGGGGGCGCTCGGCGGCGCGCTGTTCGTGGACGCGGCGGGCATCTCGAACTACTCCAGCAAGCCGACCGAGTACCAGACGGCGCTCGACCCGACGCTGCTGCAGTGGGGCGCGGGGCTCGGCCTGCGCTACCGGACGCCCTTCGGCCCGCTGCGCGTGGACATCGGCATGCGGCTCCCCACCGACCTCTCGAAGGGCGTCCCGTTCGACGATCGGTTCCCGGCGGTGCCGTACGCGATCGGGGCAGACGGCCTGCCCGCCACCCACCGCGAGCCCATCGTCGCCGTCCAGATCGCGCTCGGGGAGGCGTTCTGATGCGTCGAGCGCTCGCCCGCGCGGTCGCGACCGCCGGCTGGGCCGCGCTCGGCCTCGCCGCGTTCCTCGGGGTCGCGCTCGCGGCGCTGTCGTTCCTCGCGACCGCACCCTTCTCGCGGGCGTTCGTCGCCGCGCGCGTGGTCGCGATCCTCGACGACGCGATCGCCGGGCACGTCACGCTCCAGTCGATCGAGGTCCTGCCGGGCGGCGGCATGGAGCTCCGCGGGCTCGAGATCTCGGATCCGGAGGGACACCTCGTGCTCTCCGTCGGGCGCGCGCGCGTCGCGGCGGACGTGACGGGCCTGCGCCGGCGGGCCGTGGGGATCTCGGTCGAGCTCGACGCGCCGTCCGTGATGCTCGAGGAGGAGCGCGGCGGCGGCGTGTCCATCGCGCGCGCGTTCGCGCCCGCCCGCCCCTCCGCGCCGCGCGAGCAGGCGGAGCGCGGCGGCGGGGGTGGCTGGACGATCTACGTCTCCCGCCTCGCGATCCGGCGGGGCGACGTGTGGTGGGTGGACGCGGAGAACGAGACCCGGCTCGAGGCGACCGCCCTCGACGTCGACGCGCGCGGCCTCTGGGGCCCGGAGCGCGCCCGCGTCGAGCTGCGGCTCGGCGGATCGCTCGACGTCCCCGCCGGCGCGCCGGTGAGCCTCGAGCTCGCGGGCGGCCGCGACGGCGCCGCCGTGCGCGTCCCCGTGCTGCGCGCGCAGCTCGGCCGCACCGCGGTCGCGCTCCTCGGCGAGGCGGACCTCGCGCGGCGCGCGGGCCGGCTCGCGGTGACCCGCGCCGACCTGTCCCGGGACCTCGCGCGCGCCGTCGCGCCCGCGGTCCCGCCGGGGGGCGACCTCGACGCGACGGCGTACGCGGAGTCCGACGGCACCACGCTCACCGCCGCGCTCCACGCGGAGCCCGCCGGCGGCGACGCGGGCGGGCGCGCCGACGCCGCCGCCGCGCTGACCCTCCGCGAGGGGGCGCGCGCGCTCGGGTTCGACGTCGCGATCGATCGCCTCGACCCGTCGCGGCTCGCCGCGGACGCGCCGGCGGGGGAGATCACGCTCACCGCCCGGGGCGCCGCGGCGGGCCGCTCGCTGAAGGAGCTGCGGGGCCGGGTGGACGCGCGGCTCCAGCGCTCGCGGCTGCGCGGCGGGGACGTCCACGCCGCGGAGCTCGTCGCCCGCGCCGACCGCGGGACCGTGGACGTCTCGCGCGCGACGCTCTCCGCGCCCGGGCTCTCGCTCGACGCGGCGGGCCGCTGGCGCGACGGCGGGGCGGTGGGCGGGAGGGTCTCCGCCGACGCGAGCGACCTCGCCGTGCTCGCGCGCAACGCCGGGAAGCTCCTCGGCACGCGCCCGGCGGCGGTCGCGGGGCGGGCCCGGATCGAGGGGACGTTCGGAGGGACGACGGCCGCGCCGACCGCGGCCGCCACCGTGGACGCGCCGGCGTTCCGCATCGGAGGGATCGCGCTCTCGGGGGCCCGCCTCGCGCTCGAGGGGGCGGGGCCGGTGCGCGCCGTCACCGCCCGCGTGGAGGGCCGGATCGCGGCGGTGCGGAGCGGCGGCACCGACGTCGCGCACGCCGTCTCCCTCAGCGGAGCGCTCGCCGAGGGGGCCGGCAGCCTGGACGCGACCGCGACCGTTCCCGGCTTCGACGAGCCGGCCCGGATCGAGGCCCGCGGGCAGCTCTCGAGGACCCTCGAGACGCTCGCGCTCTCGAGCTTCGCGCTCTCGTATCCCGGCTCGCGCTGGACGCTCGCCGGCCCGGCGGTCGTCTCGCTCGCAGGACCGTCCGTGGACAGGCTCGCGCTCGTCGAGAAGGCGCAGGCGATCGTCCTCACGGGCGGCCTCGACGCGCGCGGCGGCCTCGACGTCCGGGCGTCGGTGACGCGCCTCGACCTCGCGCGCCTCCCGCCGGGGCTCGCGCCCGAGACCGCGGGGCTGCGCGGCGAGGTCTCCGCCGACGTCCGCGCGACCGGCCGCTCGGCGAAGCCGCAGCTCGCGGCGACGTTCACGCTCGCGGGCGGCGCGGTCCGGGACCTCGCCGGCATCGCCGCGGTCGGCTCGGCGTCGTGGAGCGGCGTCACGCGGCGGGCGGGGGGATCGATCTCGATCGCGCGCGCGGACGGGACGGTGGACCTCGCCGCCGACGTCCCGCTGCCGCTCGCGGGCAGGCCCGCCGAGGCGGTGCGCGTCACGGCGCGCGCCGCGAGCCTCCCCGTCCGCGACCTGCTCGCGACGGCGGGCGCCGCCCCGGACGCGGCGGGGCTCCTGTCGCTCGACGGCGTGGTCGAGGGCACCGTCGGCGCGCCGGCGCTGCGCCTCACCGCGGCGCTGGCGGACGCGCGCTGGCGGGACCTCGACGGGCTCGCGGTCGAGGCCTCGGCCGACGACGGCGGCGAGCGGCTGGCGGTGACCGCACGGGTCTCGCTCCACGGCGCCGAGGTCGCGAGCGCGCGCGCGGAGCTGCCGCTCGATCTCTCGGACCTCCTCGTCCGGCCCGCGGCCGCCGCACGCGCCGCGCGCACCGCGCCGCTCGCCGGGAGCGCCGCGGTGACCGGCCTCGAGCTCGCGTCGGTCTCGGGACGCGCGGGCGTCCCCGCGGCGATCGCGGGCCGGGTGGACGCCGCGGCGACGCTGTCCGGGTCGATCGCGCGGCCGCGCGGCGACGCCACGCTGGACCTGGCCGGGGGAGCCTGGGCCGGGTACCGCGACCTCGGCGCGCGCGCGGCGGTCTCGCTCGCGAACGCCTCCAGCTCGGTCTCGGGGCGCGTGGTCCTCGCCGGCGACGAGGCGATCCGGATCGCCGCGTCGCTCGCCGCCCCGCCGGAGCGGCTCGCGACGGCGGCGGCGCTCCGGGCCGCGCCGCTCCAGGTGGAGGTCGTCGCGCCGCGCCTCGCGCTCGAGCGGACGGGGACGAAGGAGCTCCCGCTGGCCGGCACGGTCTCCGCGCGGCTGACCGCGACGGGGACCCTCGGCGCGCCGGTCGCGACGCTGGTCGCCCAGGGCGAGGGCGTCGCCGTCAAGGGGCGGCCCCTCGGGAAGGCCCGGCTCGACGCCAGCCACGCGCGCGCCCGGACGACGGCGTCGCTCGCGGTGACGCCGCCCACCGGCGGCACGCTCGACGTCACGGCGGCGCTGGAGGCGGAGCTCGGCCTCGGCGCGCGCCGCGCGCGGCTCGCGGATGCGCCCGCCGAGCTCGCGGTGAAGGCGGACGCGGTCGACCTCTCGGTGCTCGCGGCGCTGTTCCCGGGCCGCGTGCGCTCCGCGGGCGGCACGCTGACGGCGGACGCGTCGGCCCGCGGGCCGCTCGCGCGGCTGGCGCCGCGCGGGACGCTGCGCGTCCGGGACGGCCGGGTGGCGATCGTGGAGTACGGCGAGCTCTCGGGGATCACGGTCGACGCCGCCGCGACGGAGCACGCGATCGAGGTGACCCGGCTCGAGGTCCGGCGCGGCAAGGGCAGGGTCACCGCGACGGCCGCGCTGCGAGACCGCTCTTCGGAGAAGGCGCGGCTCGAGGCCAGGCTCGAGGCGGAGGCGTTCACGATCTCCCGCGCCGGGATGCCGGTCGGGACGCTCGACCTCCGGGCGGACGCGACCGGGACGTGGGAGAAGCGCACGCTCTCGACCGACGTCACGATCCCGCGCGGCGTGATCCGGCTCCCCGACCGGCAGCCGCGGCCGCTCCAGCCCATCGAGGAGCGGAAGGACATCGTGATCGGCCGGCCCGAGCGGCCCGTCGCCGGGAGAGCCGTGCGCGAGGAGGAGCCGGGGCTCGGGCTCGTGGTGCACGTCCTCGTCCCCCGGTCGCTGTTCGTGAAGGGGGACGATCCCCGGACGGACGTCGAGCTCAAGGCCGACGTGACCTACGAGCGGTCCGCCGGCCAGGACTACGCGCGAGGGTACGTCGAGACGGTGCGCGGAACCGTCGAGCCGATCGCGGGACGGACCTTCACGATCGAGCGCGGCCGCGTCCAGTTCACCGGAGGCCCGCCCTCCGCGGCGACGCTCGACGTCGAGGCGAAGTACACGAGCCCGGCCGCCGTGGTCACGGCGAAGATCGTCGGCCCGCTCGAAAGGCCCGACATCAACCTGACCTCCCAGCCGCCGATGGACGAGGCGCAGATCGCGCTCCTCATCGCCACCGGCCAGCGCGAGCTCAAGGCGGGCACGGCGTCGGTCGGCACGATGACGGGGGCGGAGGCGGGGAAGGCGGCGCTCGGCGCGGTGGCGACGACCGCCTTCCGCGAGCTCGTCGCGAACAAGCTCCCCATCGACACCTTCTCCTTCGACTCCGGCGCGGTCCGGGCCGGGAAGTACGTGACCGACAAGATCTACGTCGGCTACGTCCGGCGGTTCGAGGCGGATCCCGCCCGCGGCGAGAACCCGGACGAGGTCCGGGTCGAGTACCAGATCACGCCGCGGTGGAACTTCGAGTCGCGTTACGGGACGGCGCAGTCCGGCGGCGCGAGCCTCATCTGGTCGAAGGACTTCTGACCCCCGCTGCGGGTGCTCGACCGGATCGAGCGGGCGCAGGGGCGCGGCGGGGAGACGCCGGCGCCACGAGGGTCACGCGGGCGCCGCCGGTCCCCGCGGGCGCGTGCACGCCCAGAGCGCGCGCGCGATCCAGGCGGCGAGGACGAGCCACAGCAGCGTCCGCAGCACGTGGCCGGGCTCCACGAGCGCGTCGCGGAACCACGGCTCCCACCTCCGGGCGCGCACCTCGAACGCGAGGTGGAAGTCCGCGACGGAGACCGCCGACAGGGCGACGAAGAGCGGGAGCGGCGCCGCCGCGAGCGCGCCCGCGAGGAAGCCGTAGAGCGCGTACTGCGGGCTGAAGACCTTGTTCGTCGCGATCCAGGCGACGAGCGCGAGGGCGGTGCCGAGCCGGACCGCGCGCGCCGCGTCGCCCCCGCGCCGTGCCGCGAGCCACGCCGCGAGGAAGCCGGCGGCCGCCGCCGCCGCGAGCGGCGCGAGCCCGAGCGCCTCGAGCAGCGGGCCGCGCGGGACCGCGAGCGCCTCCCAGACCGAGTTCTCCGCGCCGCGGCCGGCGTTGTACCGGAAGAACCAGCCCCAGCCGTCGGGCGCGGCGAGCGCGACGGGCAGGTTCAGCGCGACGAGGACCGCCGCGAGCGCGAGCGCGAACCGGGCGAGCGCGCGCCGCGGCGGGCGGGAGGCGAGCGCCCCCACCACCGCGGGGACGAGCGCCGCGGGGAACAGCTTCGCCGAGACGCCGAGCGCGCCGAGCGCGCCGCTCGTGGCGGGGCGGGCGACCTGCTGCGCCAGCACCGCGAGCGCCAGGAGCGCGATCGGGAGGAGATCCCAGTTCAGGCCGGCGTAGTAGACGAGCGCGGGCGTCGCGCCGAGCCACCAGGGCGCCGCCCCCGGCGTCCAGGAGAGCGCGAGGAGGGCGACGAGGAGGCAGGCCGAGAGGAACAGGTACGTCGCGGTGAAGTGGCCGAGCGCGCCGGCGGGCGCGAACGAGGCGGCCCACAGCGCGAGCCCGAGCAGCACGGGGTACTCGATCCGGTCCTCGAGGTACGGCAGCGGCCGCCCGCCGCCGAGGTAGCGGTCGCCGTGCAGCGCGATCACGTCGGAGTAGCAGTGGTGCTGGAACGCCCAGAACCGGTAGCCCGCGCCCGCGTGCGCCGCGCCGCGGGCGACGTTCGCATACCCGACCGCGAGCCACAGGGCGGCGAGGGCGATGACGAGCGCGGTCGAGCGGCGGCGGTCCACGGGGCGGCATCATACCGGTCGCGCGCGCGGCCGCGGGGCGCGAGGGAGGGCGCCGCCGCGACGCCGATCCCGACCGACCGCGACCCGGACCCCCCGGACCCGACCGCGACCCCCTACCGCGACCTCGACCCCGACCTCGACCCGGACCTCGACCCCGACCAGGACCCGAACCCCGACCCCGACCCCGACCCTCGACCCCGACCCCGACCGCGACCTCGACCCCGACCTCGACCCCGACCCGACCCTCGACCCCGACCCCGACCTCGACCGCGACCCCAGACCCCGACCTCGACCGCGACCCCAGGCCTCGCCCCCGACGTCGAGCGCGATCCCGCCGACCGCGCCACGCGCAGGACCCTCGTCGCCGACGCCGACCCCACGCGCCGCTCCCTCTTCTCGGCGACGCCGGGGGAGAGGGCGCAGGGAGAGGGCCCGGCCGGATGAACGTGTCCCCGCCTGCTCGCGGGCCGCATGCCGCCGCGGCGGCGCGGCCCCACATTCATGCCGGAAGGGGGCCGCATGCTCTGGATCCTCGCGTCCATCCTCTTGCTCGGCTGGATCGTCGCCCTGGCGTTCAAGGTCACGATGGGCGCCATCCACCTGCTCGTCGTCGCCGCGCTCGTCCTGTACGTCGTCGGCTTCCTGCGGGGGCGGACGCGCAGCTCGACCGTCTGACGACGGCGGCGGCGCCGCGGACGTGCACCTCGGGCGGGCGCGGGCCCGCCCGCTTCGGCTAACATCCGGGGCCCGTGACCTCGCTCGAAGGCATCGCCGGCGCCGTCGCCGACGCGGTCTCGCGCACCGGCCCGGCGGCGCCGGCCATCCTCTTCGCCGCGACGCTCGTCGAGTACGTGTTCCCGCCGTTCCCCGGCGACCTCGTGGTCGTCCTCGGCGCGTGGTACGCCGTCGACGGCGCCATCTCCTGGCCGGTCGCGCTCGTCGCGGTCACCGCCGGCGCGCTCGCGGGCGCCTGGATCGACTATCGCGTCGGCGCGGCGCTCGGCCCGCGGCTCGACCGGCGCCTCGCCCGGAGGAGCCCGCTCTCGGAGGAGAGGCTCCGCCGGTTCGAGTCGAGCTACCGGCGCTGGGGCGTCCTCCTCCTGCTGGCGAACCGGTTCCTGCCCGGCGTCCGCGCCTTCCTGTTCGTCGCCGCGGGCGCGTCCGGCATCCCGCTCCGGACCGTGCTGCTGTTCGGCGGGATCTCCGCGATCGCGTGGAACGTGGTCCTCCTCGCGGTGGGCGGGCTCGCGGTCCACAACTCCGCCGAGCTCGTCGCCTTCGTCGAGCAGTACACGCGCGTCGCGTGGGCGGTCCTCGCCGCGGGCGCGGCGATCGTGGCCGTGGTGGTCCTCTGGCGGCGCCGCGAGGCGGCGAGGGCGTCGCGCGCCGAGGGGGACGGACGGTGACCGGCGCGGTGCTCGCGCTCGCGCTCGCCGCCGCGCCGCCCCTCCCCGAGGGCCGGGCGCGCTGGCGCTTCGAGCTCGCGGGCGAGCACGTGGGCGTGGTGGAGCTCGCCGTCGCGTGCGGCGCGGACCGGTGCGACGTCCTCTGGACGTCGGAGCGGCGCACGCCCGTCGAGACCGGCGGGCGCCGCACGACGCTGCGGATCGAGGCCGAGGTGGACCGCGAGGGTGTCTGGCGCGGCGGGAAGCTCCGCGTGGTGGACGACGGCGGCTCGCTCAAGACGGCGGGCGTCGCCGGCGCGTTCCCCGCGTCGCTCGCGGAGCTCGTGCTCGCGCGGCGGATCCCGCTGCCGCCGCGCAAGGGCTGGCAGTCCGCCCTGCCGCCCGGCCCCGAGCTGTGCGTGGACGCGTTCGACGAGGCGACCGGCGAGCGCGGGCTGGCGTGCGCCCACCGCGACGGCGACGCGCTCGCCGCGAACGTGCTCGGCGTCGCCGAGACGGTGGTCCCGGCCCCGGACGGCTTCGCGGCGACCGTCGCGATCCCTCAGCAGACCGCGCGCTTCGTGCGGGACGCCGAGGCGACCGCGCCGCGCAGGGCGCCGCGCCTCCACGGCTCCGCCGTGGCGGGGCCGACAAACCCCGCCGCCGCCGCGTCGTTCTGCGGCGTGCCGCGGGACGGAGAGGCGGGCGCGGCGGACCTCGGGTTCCTCCCCGCGCCGCGCGCGGACGGCGCGAGCTGCGTCGAGAAGACCGCCGCCTGGCTCGCGCGCGCCGCGCGGGCGGGGCTCCGCGGGCGGACGGCGATCGGCGTCGCCTGGGACGGCACGCGCTACGTGTGGCACGCGTGGGCCGAGGTGCGGCTCGAGCGCGGCTGGATCCCCATCGACCCGTCGTTCGGCGAGACGCCCGCGCGCGGCCCGCGCTTCACGCTCGCCGCGTACGACCCCGGGGACGAGGCGGCGCGGCTGCGCGCCGGCGAGCGGATCCTCGCCTGCTGGGGGCGCGAGCGGGTGCGCGGCCGCGAGGCGCCCGCCCGCTGACGCGGCCGGCGCGGGAGCGCCGCGGTGACCGCGACCGCGACCGCGACCCGCGACCGCGACCCCGACCCCGACCCCGACCGCGACCCCGTCCCCGGCCCCGACCCCGGCCCCGACGCCGGCCCCGACCCCGACCCCGACCCCGGCCCCGACCCCGACCGCGACCGCGACCCCGACCCCGACCCCGACCGCGACCCCGACCGCGACCGGTCCGCGCGCCGCGCGGCCGTCAGTGCGCCCGCGCGCCCCCGCTCCCCGGGGCGAGGGCGGAGGGGGTCCCGAGGATCTCGGCGAGG
>DASSSJ010000182.1:0-11550 GCA_035708485.1 Anaeromyxobacter sp.
TGTACGGCGCGAGGACGCCGGCGGCGTCGGCGAACGTGTAGACGAGCACCCGGAACCGGGCGGAGCCGTTCGAGCCGAGCCACTCCTTCAGCGCGGCGTTCACGCGCGCAAGCCGCTCCTCGGAGTGAACGAGGAAGACCAGCCGCGGCTCGAACCGATCCGGAAAGGCGTCGTCGTACCAGGTGTCCCGCTCGTGCCGAGGCGCCGCAAGCCCGTCGAAGAACCCTGAGTACCGCGAGAGCTTGCTGACGATCGCCCCGTTCCGGCCCGGGTGCGCGGTCGCGATGCTCTGCGTGCCCGTCTCCGCCTCCACGAAGAGCCGCCTCCTCCGCGCCGGGATCTCGATGATCGCGTCCGGCTTCAAGAGCGACGGGTGCATGCTGACCGTGCTTCGCTCGAAGACCTCGTAGCGCAGGACGCTGTCGTCCTCGCAGACCCAGCTGACGGCAGCGCCGCGAGCGGCGCGGCGACGTCCACCCGCAGCCGCAGCACGAGGCCGGCGAGCACGTCGTTGAGAATCAGCGTGTGCTCGAGGAAGCGCGCGCCGATGTCGTGCGCGGCGGGAGGGCGGAGCCACGGGACCAACGGCACGACCAAACTTCGACCGTACCCGGTGAGCGCCCAGACCGGCACGCCCGTCCCTTCCCTGCGGCGATACTCGAGGCGCCGAAGGCAAGCGCCTTCCCCGGGCCTGCTCCCGGGCTGGCAGAGCTTAGCGAGCCGCCGGTAGACCTGCTTCTTGCTGCGGCCCTCGAAGAAGAGCCCGTGGAGCTGCTCGGCCGACGCGTAGCGAGCGATCCCGACGAAGGAGAGGAGCGCGCGATCGCGTTCGGTGAGGATGGCGCCCTTCGGATGAGGCATCTCCCTATCCTGCTTCTCCCCCTCACCCCTTCTTCGACCTCGGGCTCGCCGGCGCGTCGAAGCCGGCACCCTTCTCGCGGAGCTCGAGGCTCCGTTGGAAGAGCACGTGCAGCAGGTACTCGTACCGATCTTGCCCGAGCGCCTTCCGGTCGTCCTCGAGCAGCGTCGCGGCCGCGTGCGGCAGGCCGAACCAGGTCCGGACGCCGTCGAGCATCCGGTTCACGTAGGCGGTGAGGTCGAGCCCACGCGCCGAGGCCTCGCCCTTCAGGAACGTCACGAGCTCCCGGGCCATGCGGAACGTCTGCATGATGCGCTCGGTGCTCGTGAACGGGTCCGTCGACGCCTCGGCTCTCTTCGCCATCTGTCGGGCCTCCGACATCTTAATAGCTGTCACATGGCTATCAGGTCAAGGCTGCCTCCCGGCCCAGATGAGGCTCCCGCGCCCAGGAAACCTCGAAGCGCCCCGTCCGGATCACGCCCCCGGTACTGCGCCGCGTCCCGGCTCATGCAGACGTTCCGCATGTCGCGGGACCTCTGCCCAACCGTGACGTCTGCGGCAGCACTCGAAACGAGCACTCGGGTGGACCGGGATCAGCTCGCGAAGGCGCGGATCAGCGGGGCGATGTTGGGGATGAGATCGCCCCAGCCGTGCAGCACGACCACGAGCGTAAGACTCCGGGTGCGGGCCCAGAGTATGCCGAACGCGACTCCGATGGGCGACAACATGACTATCGCGTAGGCAGCGGCGCTGAGCGCGTCCGGCGCCCGGGCCATGCCCTCCATGGAGTGTCCGCCGCGCAGCACGTACCCCGGCGCGTGCGCTAGCGCGAAAAGTACCGACATCCCCAACGCACCAGCCACCGACGAACGGAGCCACGCTGCGATGCGCGACTGAAGTAGCGCACGGAACAGGAACTCCTCCACGAGCCCAGCTTCGACTGATAGCCAGGCAAACACGGGCAGCGCCATGACGATCACGTGCCATGCCGCGAGTCCATGCTCGGTCATGAGAGCGCTGATGGCCTCGGGACCACGCCCGAATCGGAGCTGTATGACCGAGAACAGTGCCATCATGACGAGAAGTGTGCGCAGCTCGATCCAGTCGAGTCCTCGGAATGCGAACAGCTGCCGCCACGAGTAGCCGAGGCGGCGGAACACAAGCGCAGGCACCCACACCACCACAGCCAACTTGGCGGCAAGGATAGCGACGGATCGTGCGGGTTCATCGGTGACCGCCGCCCGCACCGCCGAAAGCCCGTAGCCGAGAAACCCCACGCCGATGCCGACGAGAAGGAGGGCGATCCACAGAAGTTCGCGCCCGGGCTCGCGCACCGGCTGCACCCGTGGAGTCGCGCCAATCGTCGCTAGCCAGGCTGCGAGCGAGGGTGCCACACCGAGGACGAGCAGAACCGCTACCGCATCGCCCGCCTCGAATCCAGGAGCCCTGAGGAGCACCAACAGACAAGCGCCGTAGATGAGGGCGTAGGCCCCAGAGGCAACGAGTGCGCGCGCCATGAGGCTACCGAGGAGATCATAGATTCGCGGCGCAGTCACGCCCCGTGAGGGCGCATAGCCCTCGTCCCGGCGGCAGACGTGGACCCGGGCCGACGCGTTTCTCATGCCGAGCCGAACCCGCCGTTCGGAGCCGGAAACTGAGCCGCCGTTTGATAGGGGCGTCCAACGCATGCTCCAAGCCCTCTTCCCGAGGCACGGTCTGCCAGCTGCGATTCAAAGCCCACAACGGCACGTCGTTCGTGTGCACGCGCTCGTGCCCTCCATCCCCCACTCGACTCCGACCACTAACATCCGTAAGAGGTCTCTCCAGAATTTCACCCTGTGTCACACTGGCCCGGCCCGCCGCCCCTCTGCCCTCTCGTTCAGGCGCCAGCAAGCCGATCCCACACTCACGTAGTGGTAGTGAGTGTGGGATCGGCTTGCTGGCGCCCGTCACCACGGGTGACTCACTGGCTTTCCAGCGGCGGGGGCGGGCCGCTCGTTCCGCGAGGTTGCGCTCACGAACCGTGTGCCGACCCCGATGCCGCCCGTGATCTCAAAGCCGACGATGCCGCACATCGGGGCTCGTCATCGCCATTCGGTATCGAGCTTGGGACCTCGGTTCGCAGCAGCATCCTCTGGGCGGTCCCGAACCTCACGCGTCGGCCGCCAACTACAGCGCCCCATAGACTCGACCTCGCCCTCGGCGAGCAGCACGTTGACGACATCGGCGCTCCGACGGAATCTACGCACGATGGGTGATCGCGCCTGGAGCCTGCAGGATGTCGCCGTTTACTGGGACCGCGTTGCGGAACGCTACCTCGAGCTGTTCCGCGACGAGCTCGCAGGGAAGCCGTTCGATCGACGCGCCCTCGACGCGTTCGCCGAACGAATTGGGCGCGGAGGCCACGCCTGCGACGTGGGATGCGGCCCTTGTGGGCACGTGACGCGCTACCTGGCCGATCGTGGTCTGGACATGATCGGGGTCGACATCTCGCCCCGGTGCATCACGTTGGCGCGTCGGGAGCAGCCCTCGCTCAGGTTCGACCTGATGGACATGTCGTCGCTCGGCTTCCGCAACGGCACGATGGACGGGATCGTCGCGTACTACGCGATCCACTACCAGCCAGCGGCGACTCTCCCGGCCGCGATCGAGGAGTTTTTCCGTGTGCTGCGTCCAGGGGGCGAGCTCTTGCTCGTTGCGAAAGACGGCGAAGGCGAAGGCTGGATCGAGGACCCGTTGGGCGGCGGGGAACCCATCTTCTGGACGGGATTCACGGCCGGCGGACTCGCCGCGGCCGTGGCAGCGGGCGGGTTCACCGTCGATCACGTCGAGGTTCGGCAGCCTCAGGTGGATGAGATCGCCGCAAAGCGAATCTACGTAGCGGCGTCACGTCCGAGGCGGTGAGGGCACCCGCTTTCTTCGCGATCCCGCGGGGCGGGTCTTTCGAGGCGACGAGGCTGACAGGTCGCCGCATCGATTCCCGTGGGCGGCCGTGCGCCGAGCCTGGCCGGTCGGGTCCCCGCCGCCGGGAGTCGTGTACAAAGCATCGGTAGACGTGTATAAGTACCTAGGACTTGTACGATCATGCCCCGACGCCGCGCTGCTGCCCCGACCGGACGCGCCCTCCTGCGCAGGCGCGACCTATCGGCGCGTGGCATCCGCGGCGAGCGGCTGGATAGGCTGCTGAGGGAGGGCGCGCTCGTCCAGCGTGCGCGCGGCCTTTTCATGGCCGCGGACGCGGACGTCACGGAGCACCACTCCCTCGCCGAGGTCGCCCGGCTCGCCCCGAACGCCGTCATCTGCCTGCTCTCGGCGCTTCGCTTCCACGGCCTCGGCACACAACTCCCGTCTAAGGTCTGGATCGCAATCCACGTGAAGGCCTGGCGCCCGCGCCTCACCGGGCTTCCCGTCCGGATTGTTCACATGTCGGGCGCCGCGCTCACCGAGGGCGTCGAACTCCACGACATCGAGCACGTACCCGTTCGCATCACCAGTGCCGCGAAGACGGTCGCCGACTGCTTCAAGTTTCGGAACAAGATCGGCCTCGACGTGGCGCTCGAGGCGCTGCGCGAGTACCGCCGGCAGAAGCAGAGCCTGGACGAGCTGCGACGGCTGGCCCGCGTCTGCCGCGTCGAGCGCGTCATGCGCCCATACCTCGAGGCGATGCTGTGACGCCGCCCCTCACGAACGTCGCGGCGTCTGTCAGGCAGCGCCTGCTGAACCTGTCGCAGCGGCGCGGAGAGGAGTTCCAATCCCTGCTCGTCCGCTACGCGAACGAGCGGCTCATCTATCGGCTCGCCGTATCGCCCCACGCGGACGACTTCATCCTCAAGGGAGCCATGCTCCTCTACGCGTGGAGCCCGTACCCGTTCCGCGCCACCCAGGACGTCGATCTCCTCGGCCGCGGGAAGATCTCCGCAGAGCGGCTGGTCGACGTGTTCCGCGGCCTCTGCACGGCGGGAGTCGCGGACGACGGCCTCGTGTTCCAGACGGATTCCGTCCGGGTCGGGCTCATCCGCCAGGAGGACGAATACGGCGGGTTCCGGGTGAAGCTCCAGGCGCGGCTCACGTCTGCCCGCATCGACCTCCAGGTGGACGTCGGCGTGGGCGACGCGGTCACCCGACCGGCGCTCATCGACTACCCCACCCTGCTCGACTTCCCTGCGCCTCGCCTGCGCGCGCGAGACGTCGATCGCCGAGAAGTTCCACGCGATGGTGGACCACGGGCTCGAGAACAGCCGGATGAAGGACTTCTTCGACGTCTGGGCTCTCTCGCGGGAGTTCGCGTTCGAGGGCGCCGCCCTCGCCGCCGCGATCGCGTCCACGTTCGACCGGCGGGGCACCGCGATTCCCGAGGGACAGCCAGCCGCCTTCACGCCGCAGTTCGCCTCCGACGAGACGAAGGCCAAGCAGTGGAAGGCCTTCCTCGTGCGCTCCCGGGTGGTGAAGGAGCCGCCGGCGTTCGACGTCCTGCTCAGGGTCGTCGCCGAGTTTCTCCAGCCGGCCATGGATGCGGCCCGCTCGCGAACTCCGCTTCGCAGCACTTGGTCCCCAGGTGTCCCATGGACGAGAGAGATCCCATGAAGCGCGTCCTGTCTTCTGCGGTCCCGCGCACGAGGAAGAGAGGAGCCCGCGTGACGTACCATCTCGTCGACCTTCGCGGGAACGGCTAACGCGGCGGCTACCTCGACACCGACGTCAGGATCCTCTTCGCCTGCTTCAAGCTCTTCGAGGAGTTCTACGAGACCGAGTACCCGGGACCGGTGAAGTGGGAGCGCACCGTCGCGCGTGAGATCGAGGCCCTGCACGCGTGGTGGAAGCACGGGCGCCGCAGGGTACAAGAGAAGGCTGAGCGGCTCTCGCGTGCGGGACGGCTCGTCGAGAAGAAGATCACGAAGGAACGGCACCGCAGCTCGTGGGAGTGGCGGTCGAAGTGGAGTTCGCCCGCCGCGAAGAGGAAGTGGATCGCCGCGTGGAAGAAGGCAGAGGCGCAGGATCAACGGATGCTCGTTCGTCTCATGGCGATCCGCGAGCGGCTCTGGACGTAAAGCCGGACAGGCACTGGCCTCAGGAGCGCCGTCCCCGGCGCGCCCTTGGCGGGCTTGGGCGCGCCGGGCCGACTTGCCCGTGCGCGAAACGGATCGCATTCCCGATCCGCACGTGTGGCAGCTCCCCCTCGGCGACGAGCTTGTACACGGTCGCCTTCGACAGCCGCAGCATCCGCGCCACGTCCGCCACCGTCAGCAAGCAGTCGGCGCCCCCGAGTGCCAGCAGCAAACCAGCAGCAAACTTTCCGCGAAGTCCGGCGAAATCGGGCGAACCGCTGGACCCGGACGCATCGCCGTCGCGAGTGTTTCCGAGCGCTTGCGACCCCCGACCATGCTCTGCACATCGAGTGACAGCCCTTGGGGTGCAAGTGGTCGCTGGTTCAAATCCAGTCGCCCCGACCAGTAGTTACACGGGGGTCGGCCGAGCGGCCGACCCCCTGTTCTTTCGTGCTGCCGGCTCGGAGTGGCATGCGGGGTGGCAACGCCGTTGCAGTCCAGCAGTCCACCATGTCAGACGGGCGGTTGATACATCGGCGATCGCCGATCGAGCGCTGTCGACGCTGAGCCGAGGCGGCTATTTCGCCATCGGCTACATGGACGGGATCGCCTCCGTGCGCGCGCTGCCCGGGCACGCGGTGTGATTCGCCGAAGCGGGGCGTATCTTCTCGCCGCCTCCGGGCGTACAAGGGCGCATGGCCCGGCCCACGGACAAGCGGAAGCAGTCGCTCTACTTCTCCGAGGAGATGCTCCGCGAGATCCAGGCGGAGGCGACCCGTCAGGATCGCTCCCTGTCGTGGATCGTTCAGCAGGCATGGCGGGCCGCGCGCGGCCGCATCGCCGAGATGCCCGGCATCGACCGCCTCGGACCACCTTCGGGGAGCGCATAGCGCCGCGACCGCACCCGGTGGACACGCGTGAACGTCTTCCTGACCTACGTGCGGGATCCGGCGTACTTCCACCTGCTCCCCGGGACCCGGCGCGCAACGTCCGGCGGCCGGATCCGCGTGATGGCGTTTCCCCCTCTCGGCATCCAGACCCTCGCCCCCGTGCTGCGCAGGGCGGGACACCGGGTGCGGATGTTCGACACCTGCCATCCGCAGATGAGGGCGGAGGACATCGCCCAGGCGGCACGTCAGGATCGTCCCGACGCGATCGCGCTCTCTTTCCTGTCGGTGACCGCGTATCCCGCGATGAAGGCTCTCGCCCGGCACGTCAAGGCGGCCAACCCGGAGATCCCGATCGTCGTGGGCGGCGCCTTCGCGTCCATCAACTCGGAGCGGATCCTCTCGGACTGCCCGGAGGTCGACCACGTCGGGGTCGGCGAGGGCGAGGAGCTCCTGATCGAGTACCTCGACCACCTCGACGCGCCCGGCGCGGTCGCCGGCCTCACGTGGCGCGATCGCGGCGTCGTCGTCAAGAACGCGCCCCGCCCGATGATCCGCGACCTGGACCAGTTCCCGTACCCGGACCGGACGAGCCTGCCCATCGACTACATCGAGTCGCTGCCGCTCGATGTCCCCGCGGTCCTCTCGCTCGACAGGTTCTGCACCATGCAGACCTCGAGAGGCTGCCCGTACACCTGCGTCTACTGCGACATCCCATCGCTGTCGCAGCGGAGGTGGCGGAGCCGCTCGGCGGCGCACGTGCTCGGCGAGATGCAGGAGCTCTCGGACCAGGGCTACCGGTCGGTCTACCTCACCGACGACCACTTCCTGCTGAAGCGCGAGCGCATCGGCGACATCTGCAACGGCATCATCGATCGCGGCCTGAAGCTCCACTGGGGTTGCGAGGGGCGGGTGGACTCGGTGGGCGTCGACTCCCTCGCGCTGATGGCGAAGGCGCGCTGCGACATGCTGGCGTACGGCGTCGAGGCCGGGACGCAGAAGACGCTCGACCGCCTCGAGAAGCGGCAGACACTCGCCCAGGTCGAGCACGCCGTCGCCGCGGCGAAGAAGCACGGGATAACCCGGGTCCACGGCTTCTTCGTCATCGGCTGCCCCGGCGAGACCGCCGCCGAGATCCGCGAGACCTTCCGCTTCGCGGCGCGGCTCGAGCTCGACACGTTCGGCTTCAACCGGCTGGCGGTGTACCGCGGGACTCCGCTCTGGAACGAGTACGTCGCCAGGGGAATCATCGACGAGGACCGGGACTGGGACAAGACGTTCAAGTGCTGCGACATCGATCCCGACACGGTCCCGAACGACGAGGTGAACAGGTTGCGGATGAAGGGCTACGCGTCGCTCTTGCTTCGCCGGATCCTCGTTCATCCGCTCAGGACCTGGGACCTGCTCCGGACCCTCAGCCGGCACATGGCGTGGCGAGACCTGCTCAGGCTCATCAGCGGTCCGTTCCGCACGAAGGGCGCGAGCGCGCCCGCCCTGCCGGCGAGGATGGTCGACGCGGGGCTGCGCGCGCCGCCGAGGGCGGCGAGAGCGCTCGCACGGAGTGGAGCGGGCCGGACCGGGACCTGAGACGTGCCGCGAGAGCGGCCCGTCGAGGCAAGGGAGAGGCGGCGGCGCGGGAGAGGGCGAGCGGTCGTCGTCGGGGAGGCGCTCGGGCGGAAGGCGCCGGGGTCCCGTGCGGGTCTCCGGGGTGACGATCCCTTGCGATCCGTGATTCAGTTGTTACATGCTAGGTTCAGTTGAATGTGCTTCACATGCATCGCGAGCCGGGACCCCAGACGGCCCACCCGGCGGGCGGGAGGCGCCTCATGAGACGCCCGTTCCTGAACACGCTGCGCGATCAGCTCGAGGCCGCGCTGACGGCCGCGGCGTTCGCCGAGGAGCGCGACGTCGAGACCGCGAGGGCGATCCTCTCGCCCAGGTCGGCCGCCGACGACCACCCCGGCTCCTCGCGGAGGTGAGGCTTGGAGGGGCCCGCCGACGTGAAGGCCCGTGCACGCGGCCGGACGCGGACCGCGACCGAGCGCCGAGGCGAACGTGCGCCGGCGCGAGAGGACTCGAGCGCGGCGCGCGCCGAGGCGCAGTGGATGCTGCTCATCCACCAGATCCCGCCGACCCCGGCGTACCTGCGCGTCAAGGTCGGCCGCCAGCTCGCGCGCATCGGCGCGGTCGCGGTCAAGAACTCCGTCTATGCCCTGCCCCGGAACGACGAGACGCAGGAGGACTTCCAGTGGGTCCTCCGCGAGATCGTGAAGGGCGGCGGCGATGCCTCGATCGTCGAGGCGCGCTTCATCGAGGGCCTCTCGGACGCGCGGCTGAAGGCGACGTTCCAGGAGGCGCGCGAGGCCGACTACCGCGCGCTCGCCGAGCAGGCGCGGTCGGTCGCATCGATCTTCCCGCGGCGCGGCGCGGTCCCTGCGAACCGCCGCGCCGAGCTCGCCGGGCAGGTCGCGCGGCTCCGCCAGCGCACGGCGGAGCTCGCGGAGATCGACTTCTTCGGAGCACCCGGGCGCGAGGTCGTGGACGGCCTCCTGTCCGGACTGGAGGCACGTATGAGGCCCGTCGAGGGATCCGGGTCGTCGAGGCCCGAGCTGGACGTCCGACAGCACCGCGGTCGCACCTGGGTGACGCGCACCGGGATCAAGGTGGACCGGATGGCGAGCGCCTGGCTCATCCGGAAGTTCATCGACCCGGAGGCGCGGTTCAAGTTCGTGCCCGCGAAGGGCTACCGGCCCGAGACGGGCGAGCTGCGCTTCGACATGTTCGAGGCGGAGTTCACCCACGAGGGCGATCTCTGCACGTTCGAGGTGCTGGTCCGGCGCTTCGGACTCGCCGACCCCGCGCTCCGCGCGATCGCGGAGATCATCCACGACGTCGACCTGAAGGACGCGAAGTACGGCCGAGAGGAGGCGCCCGGCATCGGGCAGCTCGTCGCCGGGATCGCCGCGGCCCACGCCGACGACGAGGCGCGCCTCGAGCGCGGCGCGGCGCTGTTCGACGATCTCTACGCGGTGCACCGCGGCGAGACGAGGCACTGACGACGCGGCGTGGTCGGTGCGTCGCCCCCCGGCCCGGTGCGACGCGAACCGCAGAGGAGACGGCACCATGGAAGCGACCACCGCCACGTTGGACTCGACGCTCGCACCCCGTCCCCTGCCCCGCGACGAACGCGACCCCTGGCCCGGCTTCCTCCGGACGATGGCATGGGTCGGGCTCAACACGTTCGGCGGCCCCGTCGCCCAGATCGGCTTCATGCACAGGGTCGCGGTCGAGGAGCGCCGCTGGCTGGCCGACGGCCAGTTCGTCCATCTCCTGAACTTCGCGAACGTGCTCCCCGGGCCCGAGGCGCTCGAGATCGCGATCCACCTCGGGTATCTCCGCCGCGGGATCCTCGGCGGGATCGCGGCGGGGGTCCTGTTCATCTGGCCGGGGTTCGTCGCCCTCACCGCGCTGGCGTGGGTCTACACGTCGTACGGGCACGTCGCGGGCGTCGCGGGGTTCCTCGACGGCGTGCGGCCGGTCGCGATGGCCCTCGTCGCCGCGGCGGCGATCCGCATCTCGAGGAAGGTGCTGAAGGGGCGGCTCTCGTACGTCCTCATGGGAGCCGCCTTCCTCGCGAGCTACGCCCTCGGGGTGCCCTTCGTGGCGATCCTCGTCGCCTGCGGCGCGCTCGGGTTGGCGCTGGGTGGCCGCCATCGCGAGTCGAAGCAGGCCGACCCGCGCGTCCACGGCTGGCTCTTCGTGGTGCTCGTGGCGGGCCTCGTCGCGGGGGCGCGCCTGTCGTCGTCCGGCCCCGCTCCGGCTGCGCGGCCGGAGCGCGCGGAGCCGGCGGAGGGCCGCCGCGAAGCGCCGGCCGCCGCGCCCGCGCGGCTCGTCGACGTCGCGTGGGTGAACACGAAGGCCGCGCTCGTCACGTTCGGCGGCGCGTACACGGTCCTTCCCTATCTTCGCGAGCAGACGGTGGACCGGCATGGCTGGCTGGACGATCGCCAGGTCGTCGACGGGCTCGCGCTCGGCGAGACGACCCCCGGCCCGCTCATCTGCGTCGGGATCTTCCTGTCGTACCTGGCCGCCGGCTTCCCGGGAGCGGTCGTCGGCTGCTTCTTCCTGTTCCTCCCGAGCTTCGTCCTCGTCCTCGGTCTGGGACGTTACATCGACAAGGTCGAGAACCTGCCACGCGCGCGCGACGTCCTCTGGGGCTTCTCGGCCGGCACGCTCGGTCTCATCGTCGCCCTCGCCGCGAACCTGTTCCCGACGAGCGTCCCGGACCCGTTTGCGGCCGCGATCGGGGCCCTCGCCTTCGCGGCCGTGTGGCGCTTCGACGTGAACCTCGTCCTCGTCGTGCTGATCGGGGGTGGCCTGGGCTTGGTGCGCGCTCACGCCTGAGGCGCGCGGGCCGAGCAGCGACGCCCTCGGGTGGCCGCTCGCGTCGCGGAGCGGCGGTGAGAGGTGAGCGGCGCGACCCGGGCGCTAGGACCGCTTGCGGCCCAAGCAGGAGCGGGTGCGCCGAAGAAGGGCCAGCGCGACCGCGTCGAGGCGCACCACCTCCGCGGCCCCGGCGGCCCGCGCCTCGCCCTCGGAGGCGAAGGTCGGCGAGAGGAGGTGCTCGTCGATGCTCACGCGCCATCGCCGCGCGTCGACTCTCTCGAGCCGTATGGTCCGTACGCGGTTCCCGAGGGAGTGCGGGGGAAGCGCCATCGACCGCAATCTAACGAGCAGGCACGAAGGGTGAAAGGCTCGC
>DASSSJ010000183.1:0-5939 GCA_035708485.1 Anaeromyxobacter sp.
GAGGTGCGGCTCCTGAACGTCTCGTACGACCCCACGCGCGAGCTGTACGAGGCGGTGAACGCCGCGTTCGCGAAGCAGTGGAAGGCGAGGACCGGCCAGGACGTGGTCGTGAAGCAGTCCCACGGCGGCTCCGGGAAGCAGGCGCGCGCCGTCATCGACGGGCTCGAGGCGGACGTCGTGACGCTCGCGCTCGCCTACGACGTGGACGCGATCGCGAAGGCGGGGCTCGTCGCGGCGGACTGGCAGAGGCGGCTGCCGCAGAACGCGTCGCCGTACACCTCCACGATCGTCTTCCTCGTCCGCAAGGGGAACCCGAAGGGCCTGAAGGACTGGGACGACCTCGTGAAGCCCGGCGTGCAGGTGATCACGCCGAACCCGAAGACCTCGGGCGGCGCGCGCTGGAACTACCTCGCGGCGTGGGCGCACGCGCTCCGGAAGAGCGGCGGGGACGAGGCGAGGGCGAGGGAGTTCGTGAAGGCCCTGTTCAGGAACGTCCCGGTGCTCGACTCCGGCGCGCGCGGCTCGACGACGACCTTCGTCGAGCGCGGCATCGGCGACGTGCTCCTCGCCTGGGAGAACGAGGCCTTCCTCGCCGTCGAGCAGCTCGGGAAGGGCAAGTTCGAGATCGTCACCCCGAGGTCGAGCATCCTCGCCGAGCCGCCGATCGCCGTCGTGGACCGGAACGTGGACCGGCGCGGCACGCGCGCGGCGGCGCAGGCGTACCTCGAGTTCCTCTACGGGCCCGAGGGGCAGGAGCTCGCGGCGAAGCACCACTACCGGCCGCGGGACGCGAAGGTCGCCGCGAAGCACGCCGCCAGGTTCCCGAAGATCGACCTGTTCACCATCGACGCGGTCTTCGGCGGCTGGGACGAGGCGCAGCCGCTGCACTTCGGCGACGGCGGGATCTTCGATCAGATCTACGCGCCGGGGACGTAGCCGCTGCCGTCCGTCCACGCGCCCGCATCCGGGGAACGGCCGCGGGACGGTCCGCGGGCCACCCCACGGACCCGGCGGATGGGGTGGCCGCGGCGCGCTACAGCCCGCTGGCGGTGAGGCTGTCCGCCTCGGCGTCGGAGACGGGGAACACCCGCACCCGCCGCGGCGAGAGGTGGACCGCGTCGCCGGGCGCGAGCGCGAGCGCCTCGCTCTTGCGGAGATCGACCTCGACCTCGACGGGGCGGCCGTGCCCCGCGGCGGTGAGCTCGATCCGCACGGCCGCGCCGAGCGGCACGAGGCGGTCCACGCGCGCCTCGAAGCTGCCCGCGGCGGGCGCGCGGTGGACCTCGAGCTCGTGCGGCCGGACGTACACGTGCGCGCGGGAGGGGCCGGCGCCGCCGGGCGCGGCGAACTCGAGGTCGCCGACGTACGCCCGCTCCCCGTCCACGCGCCCCTGGAACACGTTCACCGCGCCCAGGAACCGCATGACGAACGGGCTCGCCGGCTCCTCGAACACCTGCGCCGGCGAGCCGACCTGCTCGACGCAACCCGCGTTCATGAGGACGACGCGGTCGGAGACCTCGAACGCCTCCTCCTGGTCGTGCGTCACGAAGACGCTCGTGACGTGGAGCTCGTCGTGGAGCCGCCGCAGCCAGCGGCGCAGCTCCTGGCGCACGCGGGCGTCGAGCGCTCCGAACGGCTCGTCGAGGAGCAGGATGCGCGGGGAGGTCGCGAGCGCGCGGGCGAGGGCGACGCGCTGGCGCTGGCCGCCGGAGAGCTGGTGCGGGTAGCGGTTGCGGAAGCCCTCGAGCTGGACGAGCGAGAGCAGCTCGTCGACGCGCGCGCCGATCTCCGCGCGGGGCCGGCGGCGGACGCGCAGCGCGAAGCCCACGTTCTCGGCGACGGTCATGTGCCGGAACAGCGCGTAGTGCTGGAACACGACGCCGACGTTCCGCTCGCGGGCGCTGCGCGACGAGACGTCCTCGCCGCCGTGGCGCACCTCGCCCGCGTCGGGCGTCTCCAGCCCGGCGACGATCCGGAGCAGCGTCGTCTTCCCGCAGCCGGACGGTCCGAGCAGCGCGACGAGCTCGCCCTCCGGGATGTCGAGCGACACGTCGCGCAGGACGGGGGTGCCGTCGAAGGACTTCGAGAGGCCGCGGACCTCGATGCTCATGCCGTGCTCCGCCGGGCCGCCTCGCGCCGCGCCAGGTGCTGCTTCCACTCGAGCGCCTTCTTCGCGCCGAGCGTGCCGAGCGCGAGCAGGAACAGGAGCGACGCGACCGCGAAGGCGGCGCGGAACTGGTACTCGCTGTAGAGGATCTCCACGTGCAGCGGGACCGTGTTGGTGACGCCGCGGACGTGGCCGGACACGACCGACACCGCGCCGAACTCGCCCATCGCGCGCGCGTTGCAGAGGATGACGCCGTAGAGGAGGCTCCACTTCACGTTCGGGAGCGTCACCTTCGTCAGGATCTGCCAGCCGCTCGCGCCGAGCACGAGGGCGGCCTCCTCCTCCTCGATCCCCTGCGCCTCCATGAACGGGATGAGCTCGCGGGCGACGAACGGGAACGTCACGAACACCGTCGCGAGCACGATCCCGGGGACCGCGAAGACGATCTTCACGCCGTGCTCGGCGAGCCACGGCCCGAACCAGCCGTGCGCGCCGAAGAGGAGCACGGTCACCATCCCGGAGATGACCGGCGAGACGCCGAAGGGGAGGTCGACGAGCGAGACGAGCACGCTCTTCCCGCGCCAGCGGAAGCGGGTCACCGACCACGCGGCGGCGAGGCCGAACAGCGCGTTCAGCGGCACCGAGATCGCGGCCACGAGCAGCGTCAGCCGGATCGCGGCGAGCGCGTCCGCGTCCCGGAGCGACGCCCACCAGAGCGCGGCGCCGTCGCGGAGGGCCTCGGTCACGACCGCCGCCGCCGGGACGAGGACGAAGGCGGCGAGGAAGAGGAGGGCGACCGCGGTGAGCGTCCAGCGGACGGCCCGCGGATCCTCGGTGGCGCGGCGGGGGCGCGGCCGCGGTCGGGCCGCGGCCGGGGTCGGGGCCGAGGTCGAGGTCGAGATCGGGGTCGAGGTCGGGGTCGAGGCCGCGGTCGAGGTCGGGGTCGGGGTCGGGGTCGGGGTCGGGGTCGGCGTCGGGGTCGAGGTCGGGGTCGAGGCCGGGGTCGCGGCTCCCCCGGAGCCCTCCCTCCCTCGCGAAGCTTCGGCCCGAGGAGACGGGGCGATCCGCCGGAGCGCGGCCCTCACGCGAGCCCCGTCCGCGCGCGCGTCCACGCCTGGAGCCGGTTGATCGCGAGGAGCAGCACGAACGACGCGCCGAGCAGCACGCACGCGATCGCGGCGGCCCCGGCGTAGTCGTACTGCTCGAGCCGCGTCATGATGAGGAGCGGCGCGATCTCGGTGCGGAGCGGCATGTTCCCCGAGATGAAGACCACCGACCCGTACTCTCCGAGCGCGCGCGCGAACGCGAGCGCGAACCCGGTGAGCGCGGCGGGCAGCACCGCCGGGAAGATCACGCGCCGGAACGTCTCCCAGCGGCCCGCGCCGAGCACCGCCGCCACCTCCTCGAGCTCCGGGTCGAGGTCCTCCAGCACCGGCTGGACCGTCCGGATCACGAACGGCAGCCCGATGAAGGTGAGCGCGACCGCGACGCCGAGCGGGCTGAACGCCGCCTCGATCCCGAGCGGCGCGAGCCAGCGGCCCAGCCACCCGTTCCGCGCGTACACCGCCGTGAGCGCGATCCCGCTCACCGCGGTGGGGAGCGCGAAGGGCAGGTCCACCACGGCGTCCACGATCGACCGCCCCGGGAACCGGTACCGCGCGAGGACCCACGCGACGAGCACCCCGAAGACGACGTTCGCCGTCGCCGCGGCGAGCGACGCTCCGAACGACAGCCGGTACGACGCGAGCGCGCGCGGCGAGGCCACGACGCGCAGGGCGTCCTCCCAGGAGAGCGCGCTCGTTCGCAGCGCGAGCGTGGAGAGCGGCACGAGCACGACCACGCACAGGTAGAGGACGGTGAAGCCGGTGGAGAGGCCGAACCCGGGGAGCACGCCGCGCGAGCGGCGCCCGGCGCCGCTCCCGCCGCCGGCCCGCGTCCGCGCCGGCGCGTCGCGCCGCACGCTCACGCGCTCCGCTCCCCGCGCGCGGCGCTCCGCGGACGGTCGGCGTGCAGCCCGCACTCGGTCTTCTCGCGCCCCCGCCAGCGGCCGGCGCGCGGATCCTCGCCGGGCCTCACGGGCGAGGTGCACGGCGCGCAGCCGATCGACAGGTAGCCCCGCGCGTGCAGCGGGTTGGTCGGGACGTCGTGGGCGCGGACGTGCCTCCAGACGTCCTCGCTGGTCCACGCCGCGAGCGGGTTCACCTTGACGAGCCCGAAGCGCGCGTCCCACTCGAACGGCTTCGCGTTCGCGCGGTCCGCGGTCTGATCGCGCCGGATCCCGGTGACCCACGCCTCGAGGCCGGCGAGCGCCGCCTTCAGCGGCCCGACCTTGCGCGCGGCGCAGCAGGCGTCGGGATCGCGCTCCCACGGCGGCGGGAGGCCCGGCTCGACCGCCGGGAGGTCCGCCTTCGCCGCGCGGATCCGGACGCCGTACCGCTCCTCGAGCCGCGTCCAGAGCGCGTACGTCTCCGCGAACAGGAACCCGGTGTCGAGGGTGAAGATGTCGACGGGCACCGGCGTCCGCCCCACGACGTCCACGAGGACGCAGTCCTCCGCGCCGAAGCTGCACGCCAGCGCGATCCGGCCGGGGTGGCGCAGGGACGCGGCGGCGAGGATCTCCTCGGGCGGCGCGCCCTCGAACGCGGCGGCGAGGCGCGAGACCTCTTCGTGGATCGTCATCACAGGATCATCCCCGCACCGACGGTGTCGTTGGTCGCCTCGTCCACCACGATGAACGCCCCGGTGGCGCGGTGCTCGGCGTAGCGGTCGGCGGCGACGGGCTGGGCGAGCCGCAGCGAGACGGCGCCGATGTCGTTCATGGCGAGGCCGTCCACGGCGACGCGCTCGAGCGTCCGGAGATCGAGGCCCCACGCGATCTCCGCCACCTGCGCCTTCGACTCGCGCGTGGTGTGGCGGACGAGGTAGCGGCGCGCCCTGGAGAGCGGGCGCTCCGAGAGCCAGCAGAGGATCGCGTCGACGTGGCGCGTGACGGGCGGCGCCTCGCCCGGACGGACGAGCAGGTCGCCGCGCGAGACGTCCACCTCGTCCTCGAGCAGGATGGTGACGGACTGCTCGCTCGTCGCCGACGCGAGCGGGGCCTCGCCGAGCCGGATCTCCTTCACGCGGGTGGTGACGCCCGACGGGAGGACCTGGACCTCGTCCCCGACGGCGATCTCGCCGGACTCGATCCGCCCCGCGAACCCGCGGAAGTCGTGGTGCTCGAGCGTCTGGGGCCGGCACACCCACTGGACGGGGAAGCGGAACGCCTCGCGCCCCTCGGTGTGCGCGGCGGGGGCGGACTCCAGGATCTCGAGCAGCGTCGGGCCGTCGTACCAGCCCAGCCGGTCGCCGCGCTCCACGATCATGTCGCCCTCGAGGGCGGAGATCGGGATGAACCGGACGTCGCGGATCCCGAGCTTCTCCGCGACCGCGAGGTAGTCGGCGCGGATCCGCGCGAAGACCTCGGCCGACCAGCCGACGAGGTCCATCTTGTTCACCGCCACCACGAGGTGCGGGATGCCCACGAGGTGCGCCACGTACGAGTGGCGGCGCGTCTGGGTGAGGACGCCCTTGCGCGCGTCGACGAGGATGATCGCGAGGTGCGCGGTCGACGCCGCGGTGACCATGTTGCGCGTGTACTGCTCGTGGCCGGGCGCGTCGGCGATGATGTACTTCCGCGTGCCGGTCGAGAAGTAGCGGTGGGCGACGTCGATGGTGATGCCCTGCGTGCGCTCGTCCTCGAGCCCGTCGGTCAGGAGCGCGAGATCGACGCCGGCCCGGCCCCGGCGCGCGCTTGCCGCGGCCACCGCAGCGAGCTGATCGGCGAGCAGGC
>DASSSJ010000184.1:0-33603 GCA_035708485.1 Anaeromyxobacter sp.
TGCGGGTGTCGAAGCCGGTCATGTCAGTGGACCTCGGGGACGGCAGGCAGCGCCGGGAGCGCCGCGGGCGGGCGCGGGAGCGCCGCGCGGGCCCCGATCGCCGTCGTGTCGGTTCCGACCTGCGGCCCCTTGCCGAGCCGCTCCTCCACCGCCTGGAAGCGGCGGACGAGGCGGTCCACCGCCGGCTTGGCGGGGGCGAGGAACGGCTGGGGGACGAGGCCCATCACCACGATGAGCGCGATCATGGGGGCGAGCACGAACCCCTCGCGTACCGAGAGGTCCGGCAGGTGGCGGTTGTGCTCGTTCGTCAGCTTCCCGAAGAAGACCCGCTCGACGAGCAGCAGCATGTACACCGCGCCGAGGATCACGCCGAGGGCGGCGAGCGTGGCGAAGGCGGCCGAGAAGCCGAGGCGCGAGAGCCACGTGCCCGACAGGATCAGGAACTCGCCCACGAACCCGTTCGTGCCGGGGAGGCCGACCGACGACAGGGTCACGATCACGAACACGGTCGCGATCATGGGCACCTGCTTCGCGATCCCCCCGTACTCGGAGATGAGCCGCGTGTGCCGCCGCTCGTACAGGATGCCGACGAGGAGGAACAGCGCGCCGGTGGAGACGCCGTGGTTCAGCATCTGGTACACGCCGCCGGTGAGCCCCTCCGGCGAGATCGCCATGAGGCCGAGCATCACGAAGCCGAGGTGCGAGACCGAGGAGTAGGCGACGAGCCGCTTCATGTCCGTCTGCACGAGCGACATGAGGGCGCCGTAGAGGATCCCGACCACCGCGAGCACCGCGATGACGGTCCGGAACTCGAGCGCCGCCTCGGGGAAGAGCGGCATCGCGTAGCGGAAGAAGCCGAACGTCCCCATCTTGAGGAGCACGCCCGCCAGGATCACCGACCCCGCCGTCGGCGCCTCGGTGTGCGCGTCGGGCAGCCAGGTGTGGAGCGGGAACATCGGGACCTTCACCGCGAACGCGAGGGCGAAGGCGAGGAACAGCCAGCGCCCCGCCTCCGGCGAGACCTGGAGGGCGCGCCGCACGTCGAGGTAGTCGAACGTCGGCCGCTGGACGAGGACGGGATCCAGGTGGAAGTAGACGTACAGGATGGCGAGCAGCATCAGCACGCTCGCCGCGAAGGTGTAGAGGAAGAACTTCACCGTCGCGTAGAGGCGGTTCTGCGAGCCCCAGACGCCGATGAGCAGGTACATCGGGAAGAGGATGAGCTCCCAGAAGACGTAGAACAGGACGAGGTCGAGCGCCGCGAACGTCCCGATCATCGCCGTCTCGAGGACGAGCAGCGCGATCATGAACTCCTTCACGCGCTCCTGGACCGCCTTGAACGCGGAGAGGATCACGATCGGGGTCAGGATCGTCGTCAGCATCACGAGCAGGAGCGCCACGCCGTCGAGCCCGACGTGGTAGCCGATGCCGATCGAGGGGACCCACGGCACGACCTGCTCGAACTGGAACTCGGGCGCGCCGGGGGACGCGTCGAACCCGAACCAGAGGCCGAACGACGCGCCCATCGCGGCGAGCGAGATCACGAGGGCGAGCGCGCGGTGCTGGCGGGCCTCGTCGCGCGGGACGAGCGCGAGCGCGACGGCGCCGACGGCGGGGAGGAAGGTGACGACGGTGAGCAGGTTCACGGCCTATTGCCCTCCCACGCCGAGGACCGACAAGAGGATGACGGCCGCCGCCACCGCCATGATCGCCGCGTAGCGCTGGACGTCGCCGTTCTGCGCCGTCCGCGCGACGCCGCCGGCGAACCCGATCACGCGGGCCACGCCGTTCACCATCAGGCCGTCGATCGTGAACACGTCCACGATCCGCCACAGGTAGTAGGCGAGCAGGCGGAACGGCTCCAGGACGAGCACCTCGTACAGCTCGTCCACCCGGAACTTGTCGAGCCAGAAGCGGTACAGGGCGGGGAACCTCGCCGCCAGCGCGGACGGCACGGTGACCGCGGGGCCGGCGTACATCGCCCAGGCGGCGAACGTGCCGAGCGCGGCGATGGCCCACGCGGCGAAGTACGGCCAGGCCGGGTGCGCGCCCTCGTGGAGGTGCCCGCTCGCGACGAGGTTCCCATGGGCCGGCCCGAACACCGGCCTCACGAACCGCTCGAACGCCATGCCCCACTCGCCGTGGAGCGGGAGCGCCAGGACGAGCGCCACGATCGCGAGGGCGGCGAGCACGAGCAGCGGGCCCGTCATCACGAACGACGACTCGTGCGCGTGCTCGGCGGCGTGGGTGCGCGGCTTGCCGACGAAGGTCATGAAGAAGAGGCGCGACATGTAGAAGGCCGTGCCGAGCGCCGCCGCGACGCCGACGCCGTAGGCGATCTGCCCGACCTGGTGCCAGGCCGGGTTGTGGCTGAACAGCGCGCCGCCGAGGATGGCGTCCTTCGACCAGAAGCCGGAGAGCGGGACGAAGCCGGTGATGGCGAGCGTCGAGATGCCGAAGGTGAGCGCGGTGAGCGGCATCTTCCGCCACAGGCCGCCCATGTTGCGGATGTCCGTGTCGTCGCCCATCCCGTGCATCACCGAGCCCGCGCCGAGGAACAGGCAGCCCTTGAAGAAGGCGTGCGTGACGAGGTGGAGGACGCCCGCCCACCAGACGCCCGCGCCGACGCCGATGAACATGAAGCCGAGCTGGCTCACGGTGGAGTAGGCGAGGACCTTCTTGATGTCGGTCTGGACGAAGGCGATGAGCGCCGCGACGAGCGCGGTCGCCGCGCCCACGATGGTCACCGTCGCCATCGCGGCCGGGGCGAGCGAGAACAGGTACGCGTTGCGGGCGACGAGGTAGACGCCCGCCGTGACCATCGTGGCGGCGTGGATGAGCGCCGAGACCGGCGTCGGGCCGGCCATCGCGTCGGGGAGCCACACGTAGAGGGGCAGCTGGGCCGACTTGCCGGTCGCGCCGACGAACAGGCCGATCAGCGCGAGCGTGATCGCCCACTGGAAGGTGCGCCCGGCGAACAGCCCGCCCTGGATCGTGGAGGCCGGGTCGATCTGGCGGGCCATCCCGACGAGCTCCTGGTAGTTCGCCGTGCCGAAGACCGAGAGCAGCGCGAACAGCCCGATGAGGAACCCGAAGTCGCCGATCCGGTTCGTGACGAACGCCTTGCGCCCGCAGTACGCCTTCTGGACGTCCGTGTACCAGAAGCCGATGAGCAGGTAGCTGCAGAGGCCGACGCCCTCCCACCCGACGAAGGTGAGGACGAGCGAGTCGCCGAGGACGAGCGTGAGCATCGCCGCGACGAAGAGGTTCAGGTACGTGAAGAACCGCGCGAAGCCGGCGTCGTCCTCGTGCGACATGTACGAGATGCTGTAGACGTGGATCAGCGTCCCGACGCCGGTGACGACCATGAGCATCGTCGCGGAGAGCCGGTCGACGAGGAGCCCCCACCCGATCGAGAGGAGCGCGCGCCCGTCCGGCCCCGGGACCCGGAACCAGGGATCGCCGCGGAACTGGAGGACCTGCCCCTTCAGCGCCCAGTAGAACGCGAAGCTCGAGATGACGAGCGCCCCGACCATCGCGCCGACGGCGACCAGCGCGACGTTCCCCTTCCCGAGGCGGCGCCCGACGAGGCCGTTGAAGATCGCCCCCGCGAGCGGGAAGAGGATGATGGCCCACAAATAGGACTCGGTCGCTGCCGGAGAGGCTACGATTGGGGACATAGGAGTGGGGCGAAGGATTACCCTCTCGGAACGCCGTGAGCAAGCCCGTTCGCCAAGCAAAAACCCTCCGGAAGATGCGGACATGACCGCTCCAAATTCAGGCCCGGCGCCGCTCTCCGAGCTCCGAAAGCTCCCCAAGGCGGACCGCCTCCTGGAGGCCGCCGATCGGGCGGGTCTCGTCGCCCGGCTCGGCCACGCCCCGGTCATGGAGGCGGTCCGGGCGACGCTCGATCGGATCAGGAAGGAGGTCCTGGCGGGCGGTGCCTGCCCGCCGGAGGACGGGATCGTGGCGGGCCTGCTCGCCGACCTCGGCCGCGCCGGCGGCGGGACGCTCCGGACGGTCGTGAACGCCACCGGGGTCGTGGTGCACACGAACCTCGGCCGGGCGCCGCTCTCCGACGAGGCGATCGAGGCGATGGCCCGCGCCGCGCGCGGCTACACGAACCTCGAGTACGACCTCGGGCGCGGCGAGCGCGGCGATCGGTACGGCCACGCCGAGGGCGCGCTCTGCCGCCTCACCGGCGCCGAGGGCGCGGTCGCGGTGAACAACAACGCCGCGGCGGTCATGCTCGCGCTCGCCGCCCTGATGGAGTCCCGCCCGTCCGGCGACGCGGCGGTCGACGGCGGCGCGCCCGAGGTGATCGTCTCCCGCGGCCAGCTCGTCGAGATCGGCGGCGGGTTCCGGATCCCCGACGTCCTCCGCCGCTCCGGGGCCGCCCTCGTCGAGGTCGGGACCACGAACCGGACCTACGCGAAGGACTACGCCGAGGCGATCGGGCCGCGCACCCGGATCCTGCTGTCGGTGCACCGCTCGAACTTCCGCCTCTCCGGGTTCACGCACGACGCGACGCTCGACGAGCTCGTCGCGCTCGCGCGCGAGCGCGATCTGTGGGTGGTGGACGACCTCGGCTCGGGGACGCTCCTCGCGACGGCGCCCTTCGGCCTCGGGGACGAGCCCACCGTGCAGGAGCGCGTCCGCGCCGGGCCGCACCTCGTGACGTTCTCGGGCGACAAGCTCCTCGGCGCGCCGCAGGCCGGCGTCCTCGCCGGCCGCGCGGAGGCGATCCGGCGGGTGAAGCGGCACCCGCTGCTCCGCGCGCTGCGGGTGGACAAGGTGACGCTCGCGGGGCTCGCCGCGACGCTGGCGCACTACGAGCGCGGCGAGGCGACCGCGAAGGTCCCGGTGTGGCGGGCCATCGCGCTCTCGCCCGAAGCGCTCGCGGCGCGCGCGCGCGGCTGGCTCGCGGCGCTCGGGCCCGCCGGGGCGGGCTGCGAGGTGCGCGAGAGCGCGTCCGCCGTCGGGGGCGGGTCGCTGCCCGACGTGACGCTCCCGACCTCGGTGCTCGCGCTGCCGGCGGGCGCGCCGGACGCGCTCCTCGCGCGGCTGCGCGGGTGCGACCCGCCGGTCGTCGCCCGCATCGAGGAGGACCGGGTGGTGCTCGACCCTCGGACGGTCATGCCCTCGGAGGACGAGGACGTCGTCCGCGGCGTGCGGGAGGCGCTCGGCGCCGCCCGCGAGTAGGCGGCGGAGCGGGCCGCGAGGCGCGGCCTACGTGTTGAAGCGGTACCCGATCCCGCGCACCGTCTCGAGGTGGCGCGGGGTCTCGGCGTCGTCGCCGATGTGCGCGCGCAAGCGGGCGATGAAGTTGTCCACGGTCCGCGCGGTGCCGAAGTAGCGCGAGCCCCACACCGCCTGCATGAGCTGCTCGCGCGAGTGGACGCGGTCCGGGTGCATCACGAAGAAGGCGAGCAGGTCGAACTCGCGGCTCGTGAGCTCGAGGGTCCTCCCCTGCGCCGTGGCCCTGCGCGCCTCGAGGTCGACCTCGACCTGGCCGATGCGGCGCACGGCCCGGCTCGAGCCCGTCTCGCCGCGGCCGCGGCGGCGCCGGAGGAGCGCCTCGATCCGCGCGAGCAGCTCCTTCAGGCCGAACGGCTTCACCATGTAGTCGTCCGCGCCGAGCTGGAGCCCGGCCACCTTGTCCGACTCCTGCCCCTTGGCGGAGAGGATGAGCACCGGCAGCTCGGGGTCCGCCGCGCGGATCTCGCGGACCACCTCGAGCCCGCCGAGCCGCGGCAGCATGACGTCCACCACGACGAGGTCCGGCCGCTCGGTCCGGGCGAGGGCGAGCCCCGTCTCGCCGTCCATCGCGGAGCGGACCACGTACCCCTCCATGCCGAGGTTGAGCTGCAGGCCGCGGAGGATCGAGGGGTCGTCCTCGATGACGAGGATCCGCTCCCCCATCACCGCACCTCCTGGACGGCTGGGAGCGCGATGGTGAAGGTCGCGCCCTTCCCGACCTCGCTCGCCACGGTGACCTTCCCGCCGTGGCCGGCGGCGATGTGCTTCACCATCGCGAGCCCGAGCCCCGTCCCCTCGATGGCGCGGAGGACCGGCTCGCTGCCGCGGTAGAACTTGTCGAAGATCCGCTTCTGCTCGCGCGCCGGGATCCCGGGGCCGTTGTCCGCGACCTCGAGGAGCACCGTCGGGCCGGCGCGGCTGGCGCGGAGCTCGATCCGCTTCTCCGCGCCGTGCGTGTACTTGTACGCGTTGTTGAGGAGGTCGAGGAGCGCCTCCGCGAGCGCCTGCCGGTCGGCGAGGACGGGCGGGAGGCCCGCCTCGACCTTCCGCGTGAGCGCCACCCGCTCGTCGAGCCGCTGCGGCGCGAAGGCGTCGAGGGCGGCGTCCACGATGGGCTCGACGGCCTCGCGGCGGAGCTCGTAGCTGCGCCGCCCCGACTCCATCCGGGCCCAGTCGAGGAGCCGGCCGATGAGGCCGGAGAGGCGCGTCGTCTCCTCCGAGATGATCTCGAGCGCCTCGGCCTGCTTCGCGGGGTCCTGGATGCGGCCGAGCTGGAGCGTCTCCACGAACATGCGGATCGACGTGAGCGGGGTCCTGAGGTCGTGCGACACCTTGTTGACGAAGTCGGTCTGGAGGCGCGCGACCTTGGCCTCGCGGGAGAGGACGGCGAGCGTGGCGGCGGTGCCCGCGATGGTGGTGGTGACGAGCGCGAGGATGAGCCCGCCGAACACGTAGTCGCGGGCCACCGACCCGTAGACCAGGATCAGGATCCCGACGGTCAGCATGAGCGCCGCCGGGACGAAGACGAACGCGATCACCAGCGGGAAGACGCGTCGGAGCTTCACGGGAGGGGGATCTTAGCGGACCCGGCGGCGGTTCGCCCGCCCCGCCGAGGCGCGCCCGCCCACCGTCGCGGGGGCGGCGGCCGCGGGGCGGAAGCGAAAGGGGCGGAGGCGCTCGCGCGCCCCCGCCCCGGGATGCTCGAGGAGACGGTGCTCCTCGCTACGTCACGCTACGGGTTCGTCACCGCGTCGATGAGCGTCTGGCGGCCGAGCGGGAACGTCGTCGGCGCGAAGCCCTGGCCGTACGCGTGGACGCGCAGGCCGAACTGCGTGAGCGGGTCGCCCGACTGGTGGCAGCTCATGCACGTCCCGGCGGAGGGGCCGAGCAGGACGTCGTCGACGAGGTTGTTCCAGGGCGCCACGCCCGCCTCGTACGTGAGGGCGACGGACCGCGTCGGATCCGGCAGGCGATCCGCGGCGTCGCCGACGTGGCACGCCCCGCACGCGTTCAGCGCCCGCGGGTAGTGGACCTCGACGAAGTTGTGGTTCTTCGTCACCTGCGTCGTGTTGGTCGTGTCGCACTGCGTGCCGGTGGCCGTGCTGGGCGCACCCGAGCCCGCGACGACCTGGCAGCCCGTCCCCGGCCAGTTGGCGACCTTGGCGAGCGCCTCCTTCGTGCCGAAGAAGTAGACGCCGTTCGTGCGGTAGTACACGAGCGGCGCCCCGCTCTCGCCCGCCGAGTGGATGGCGTGGGCCATGTACCGCAGGTCGTACGTCTCACCCGCGCGGCCGTCGTAGGACTCGGTGTCGTCCACGCCCATCGCGACGCGGACGTTCTGCTCGCTCGACGCCGGGTTGTGGCACATCGCGCACAGGTCCGTGTTGTCCACGCGGTTGCCGCCGTGCTGGTACAGGCTGCCCTTGTGGCAGTCGAGGCACTTCTCGCTCGAGACGAGCACGCGCCGCGCGTCGGTCGCGGCCGGCAGCGTGCCGTCCGTCACGACGAACTCGCGCGTGGGGCTCTTCGCCCGCACCCAGATCACGCCGCCCGTCGGCGCGAACCGCACCTGCGGCTTGCCCTGGAGCGAGACGACGCCCTTCGTCCCGTTGACCGCCTGCACCGGCACGACGGTGGTCGCGACGTTGCCGCTGCAGGTCGTGTTCGTCGCCGTCAGGGTCACGGATCCCGCCGGCTGGCCCGGCGACGTGGCGCCCGTGAGGTTGTCGTTCACCCAGTCGTTCGCCTGCGCGTACGCGCGGAGCACGCTGAAGTTGCTGTTGCACCCCGTCGCGGTGTTCGTGCAGCTGCCGGTGAAGCCCGACTTCCCGAAGAACACCGGCCCGACCGCGTAGTCCTGGTTGCACGGGTCGTACGGCGTGGGGCCCGTGTTCGGGTTGGAGGCGGTCCAGGTGATCTCGAGGTTCGTGCCGTTCACCGTCACGCCCGTGATCTCGAGCGCGAAGTCGGGCGCGAGCGCCACCGACTGGTCGGCGCCGTCGTAGATGAGGCCGCTCCTCCCGGTCAGGAGACCGTTGTGGAAGTCGGCGATCGTCGCCGGAGCGAAGACGCCGCTGTGGCAGCCGCTGCACACGGTGGTCTGAGTGAAGGGGGCGTGGTCGATGGTGCCGAACACGGTGGTGCCCGGGGTGAAGCCGTCCCAGCCGTCATGGCAGGAGATGCAGAGCGCGTACGAGACGGGGGCGTCCGCCACCGCCGCGAGCCGGGCCGTCGAGTCGTGGCAGTTCGAGCAGTTGTTCGTGTACCCCGGGAAGCCGATCGAGAAGTTGAACTGGTTCCCGTTCGACACCCAGGTGAACGTGTAGGTCTGGTCCGGCATATTGTGCGAGTTGTGGATGCCGTGGACGATCCCGAGGAGGCCGCTGCCGGCGCCGGGGAGGCGCGGATCGGCGCTGCCCACGCGGTTGTGGCAGACGACGCACGGGCCGACGCCCTGCGGGTTCGTCACGTCGTGCGCGGCTCCGCGCCAGACGTGGTTGCCGTGGCACTTGATGCACGCCTCGTCGCCGACGAGGTCACGCGTCGGGGCCTGGTAGTGCGCGACGACCGTGGCCGTCGCCTCGTTCGGCCCCATGATGCTGAGCATGTACGCGGTGCCCGCGACGGGGTCCGCCGGGAACCCGGTGATGGTCGCCGTGTAGTTGCCGTTGCCGTTGTTCGCGAACGTCCAGTTGGTGGCCGGGGTGTAGGTCGGGCCGATCTTCGTGCGGACGCCGGCGTTCTGGGCGGTGTCGAACCACCACCAGGCGTCCTCGTTGTGGGCCCGCATGTCGGACGCCCGCCACATGAAGTCCCAGCGCGGCGTGCCGTTCACCCGTACGTTGAACCGGACGGTGACGTCGTGCGTGGTCGGGTCGACGCTCACCGCGGGCAGCTGCTCCGTCGGCGTGGCCGGGTTGTTGTCGTGATCGACCTTGACCGCCGCGCCGGACGCGTTCCAGTGCTGGAGCTTGACCGCGACGGCGTCCGTCTCGGCGAGCGTGTGGGTCTCCGCGAGCGAGCCGCCGTGGCAGCCCGCGCACATCTCGACGGTGCCGCCGAACTCGTCACCGAGCGGGCCGGTCGGGCCGACGGGGCCGGACGGGCCGGACGGGCCGGAGGGACCCGTGGGGCCGACGGGTCCGGTGGGGCCGACGGGACCGGTCTCACCGGTCGGGCCGCTGGGGCCGGTGGGGCCGACGGGGCCGGTCTCACCGGTCGGGCCGGTGGGGCCGACGGGGCCGGTCTCGCCCTGCGGTCCGGTCGGACCGACGGGGCCGGTCTCGCCCTGCGGGCCGGTCGGGCCGACGGGGCCGGTCTCGCCCTGCGGCCCGGTCGGGCCGGTCGGGCCGATGTCGCCCTGCGGTCCGGTCGGGCCGGTCGGGCCGACGTCGCCCTGCGGACCGGTCGGACCCCTCGGGCCGGTCGCGCCGATCGGGCCGGTCGGGCCGACTGGGCCCAGATCGCCACTCTCACCCTTGCATCCCGCGGCCGCGAACGTCACGGCGAGCAGGAGCGTACCGATGCGGAACGTCTTCCACGCGAGCATCGTTTCCCCTCCACTCTCGAGAGAGCGCCGGCGGAGTTTCGCCGACGAATTGCGGCATCAGAGACCCTCCGCCAGGGGGGCGTCAATGCGACCGATTGGACGTATTCTCGCACCTCCAGTGCGGGTACCTCGAGGCTCGACGGCCTCGGGGGCGACGACGCGCCGTGCCCCGAGCAAGCCAGCGAGTCCACTCGTCGTTTTTCACCGACAGCGGAGGCCGCAGCTCCTGGCTTCGCCCGGAGCGCAGCCCGTCGTCGCGCGCGCGTGTCCCGTCGCGACAATTGGCCGCAGATCACGCCGTCGAATCGAGGCGCGGCGCGCAGCGGCGGCGCGCGAGTCACGGACGGAGCGTCCGCGGTCAGCCGTGGAACGGCGTCCCGGCGCGGCCGCGCTCGACGAGGAGCGGCGCCGGCTGGAACCGGTCGCCGTGCTTCTCGCGCAGCGCCTCCATCCGCGCGAGGAACGCCTTCGTCCCCATCGCGTCCACGAAGCGGAACGGGCCGCCGCGGAAGGGCGGGAACCCGAGGCCGAAGATCGCGCCGACGTCGCCGTCCCGCGGCGACCGGAGGATGCCCTCGCCGAGGCAGCGGATCGCCTCGTTCACCATGGGGAAGACGACGCGCTCCTGGAGCTCCTCCGCGGCGAAGCGCTTGCGCGCGCGGCCGCCCGGCACGAGGTCGTAGACCGTCTCGTCCACGCGCTTCTCCTTGCCGTCGTAGGTGTAGAAGCCCTTCCGGTTCTTCCGCCCGAGCCTGCCGGACTTCACGACCTCGGAGAGCGCCGCCGGCGGCGCCATGCGCTCGCCGAAGGCCGCGTGCAGGATCTTCCCGACCTTCTCGCCGACGTCGATGCCGACCTCGTCGAGGAGCGTGACGGGGCCGACCGGGAACCCGAACGAGACGATCGCGCGGTCGAGGTCCTCGATCGCGGCGCCCTCGACGACGAGCTGCGCCGCCTCGTTCATGTACGGGCCGAGGACGCGGCTCGTGTAGAAGCCGGGCCCGTCGCCCACCACGATGACCGTCTTCCCCTGCTTCTTCCCGACGGCGACGGCGGTGGCGACGACCTCCTTCGCGGTCCGCGGCGTCGCGACGATCTCGAGGAGCGGCATCTTCTCGACCGGCGAGAAGTAGTGCATCCCGAGCACCGCCTCGGGGCGCGACGAGGCCTCCGCGATCTTCGCGATCGGGATGGAGGAGGTGTTCGTCGCGAAGATGCCCCGCGGGTTCACCGCCTCGAACGCGCGGACCATCTCCTGCTTGAGCGCGAGGTCCTCGAAGACCGCCTCGACCACGAGGTCCACCCCTTCGAACCCGGACCAGTCGAGCGTGGCGGTGACGAGCCGCATCTTCTCGGCCCGCTCGAGCCCGTCGATGGAGCGCCGCTTCACGCGGCCGTCGAGGACGTGGCGCACCGCCGCGAGCGCCCGCGCGGCCGCGGCGTCGTCCTTCTCCCGGACGCGCACCGGGATCCCGGCGTTCGCCGTGACGTAGGAGATGCCGCTCCCCATGAGCCCGCCGCCGAGCACGCCGACGCGCTCCACCTTGCGCGGCTTCACGGCGGGATCGTCGGTGCCGTTGTCCTTCTTGAGCGCGCTCGTCGCGAAGAAGACCTCCATGAGCCGCCGCGCGACGTCGGAGACGGCGAGCTGCCCGAACAGCTCCGCCTCCTTCTCGAGCCCCTTCGCGAACCCCTTCTGGTAGCCGTGCTCGATCGCCTCCAGCGCCCGGAGCGGCGCCGGGTAGTGCCCCTTCGTCTTCGCGAGCACGGCCTTCCGCGCCTGCCGGAACAGCACCTCGCGGCCGAGGAAGTTCTCCTCGAGCGCGATGCGGGTCACGGACTTCACCGGCCCCTCCTTGCGGCGCGGCGGGCGGCGGAGCCTGCCCGTGGCGAGCGCCGCCGCGCGCGCGCGCGCCACGTCGAGGAGGAGCGCGGGCGGGACCGCCTCGTCCACGAGGCCGATCTTGAGGGCCTTCCTCGCCTTCACGGTCTTCCCGGCGAGGATCAGGTCGAGCGCCGCCTGGATGCCGACGAGGCGGGGCAGCCGCTGCGTGCCGCCCGCGCCCGGGACGAGGCCGAGCTGGACCTCGACCGGGCCGAGCTGCGTCCGCGGGTCGTCGGAGGCGACGCGGTAGTGGCAGGCGAGCGCGAGCTCGAGGCCGCCGCCGAGCGCGGCGCCGTGGATCGCGGCGACGAGCGGCTTCGGGTAGCGCTCCAGCCGGTCGAAGCCGGCCTGCCCGTCGCGCGCGAGCTTGCGCGCGTCCTCGGCGGTCTTCACCGTCTGCATGAGCTCGATCTTCGCCCCGGCGATGAAGCCGTCCTTCTTGCCGGACGCGATCACGACGCCCTTCACGGCGGCGTCCCTCGCGAGCCGCTCGAGCGCCGCCTCGAGCTCGCCCATCGCCTCGGGCTCGATCACGTTGACGCTCTGGCCCGGCTCGTCGAGGAGGACGGCCGCGACGCCGTCCCTCGTCTCGACGCGCAGGTTCCGGTACTCGGTCGCCGGCCGCGCCTCCGCGGCCGCCGTCGTCGTGGTCGTGGTCATGGGAGCGTCCCCCCTCACTCGCGCTCGAGGACGAGCGCCGCGCCGAGCGCCCCCGCCGCGCAGACGGTGAGCAGCGCGTACTGGCCCTTGCGCCGCTCGAGCTCGCGCAGGGTCTGCAGGATCATCCGCGCGCCCGTCGCGGCGAACGGGTGGCCGAGCGCGATCGAGCCGCCGTTCACGTTCAGCCTCGCCGGGTCCACCTCCCCGAGCGGCTCGGGCCGGCCGAGCTCCTTCTCGGCGAACGCCTTCGACGCGAACGCCTTCAGGTTCGAGAGCACCTGCGCCGCGAAGGCCTCGTGCATGTCGACGAGGTCCAGGTCCTCGAGCCGGAGCCCGGCGCGGTCGAGCGCGACCGGCGCGGCGTAGGCGGGTCCCTGCAGCAGCTGGTCCTTCGGGTCGAGGGCGGCGTAGGCGTAGGCCTTCACGAACCCGAGCGGCTTCACCCCGAGCGCGCGGGCCTTCTCCTCGCTCATGACGACGAGGGCCGCGGCGCCGTCGGTGAGCGGAGACGCGTTCCCGGCGGTGATGGTGCCGTAGCGCTTGTCGAACACCGGCCGGAGCTGCGCGAGCGCCTCCACGGTCGTGTCCTTGCGGACGATGTTGTCGCGCGTGCTCGTCCGCTCGTAGCGCGGCGGCACCGGGACGTGCATCACCTCGGCCTCGAACCTGCCGTCCTCCCACGCCGCGGCGGCGCGCGAGTGGCTGCGCCAGGCGAACTCGTCCTGCGCCTCGCGAGAGATGGCGTTCTTCTGCGCCATGATCTCGGCGCTCTCCCCCATGGTGAGGCCGGTCGTCGGCTCCTTCAGCGCGGGCGGCACGGGCGCGAAGTCCCGCGGGCGCAGCCGCGCGAGGATCCTCGCGCGCTCGCGGAGCGTCTTCGCGCGCGAGAGCTCGACGAGCGCCTGCGCGAGGGTCCGCGACGCGAAGATGGGCGCGTCCGACATCGACTCGGCGCCGCCGGAGATCGCGCAGTCCGAGTGGCCGAGCACGATCTGGTCGGCCGCGTCGGTCGTGGTCTGGATCGAGGTCGCGCAGGCGCGCGCCACGGTGTACGCCTGGACGCTCCGCGGCAGCTGCGTGCGGAGCACCATCTCGCGGCCGATCAGCGTCACCGTCGCGGACGGGACCACCTGACCGAAGATCACCGCGTCGAACTCCTTCGGCGGGATCCCGCTCCGCGCCACGAGCTCGTTCACGACGGCCGCGCCGAGATCGACGGCGGAGAGGTCGCGGAAGTCGCTGCCCGCCTTGACGAACGGCGTGCGCAGGCCCGCCACGACCGCGGCCCGGCGACCGGGGGAAGGGGTTCCGTTCGTGCCCATGGGGTCGCTCCCGTTGACTTGGGAATCGGTCGGCTGCTCGCCCAGATCTAGTGGTCATGGCGCAAAGCGTCAACCGCCGCGTGGTGGCCCCCCGACCGGACCCGAGGGGCCGCCCGGCGGGCGGTCCCCTCGCGCGGCGCCCGGCGCCCGGCGGGCTTCGTGCCCGTCACTCCGCCTCGGCCTGCGCCCCGCCCGACCGCGCCACGTCCTCGCTGCGGATCTTCCCCGGGTCCATCCCGCGGGCGCGCTTCGTCATCTGCGCGAAGAGCTCGTCGAACGGGGGCGCCCCGCCCTTCATGAAGCGGAGCGGGTTCACGCGCGCGACGACGAAGGCCTTCAGGTACGGGGAGTCGAAGCCCTTCTCCTTGAGGCGCGCCACCGCCTCGGAGATCGCGTCGTCGAAGTCGAGCACGACCTTCGCGCGCCGCTCGCGCTCCTCGACCGCCTTCGAGAGCTTCTGGTCCAGGAACGCGTCCACCTTGCGCAGGATCGGCGCGTAGGCGCCGCCGGAGAGGCGGCCGCGCTGCTCGTAGGCGAAGCCGAGCGTCGCGAGCCCCGGCTCCTCGAACTCGAGGGCCATCTCCGTCTCGCGCGGATCGAGCGTGCCGGCGAGGTCCCGGTACATGCGGACGACCTCGAGCGCCTTCTCGCGCAGGTTGTGGGCCTTCTCGATGTTGAGCGCCAGGATCTGGTACGCGACCGCGCGCTCCGGCACGAGCAGCGCGAGGACGGCCCGCGCGCCGAGCTCCTTGAGGGCCGTGAGCCGGTGGCCGCCGTTCGGCGTCATGTACCCGTCGCCCTCCCGCACCGCGACGATGGGGTCGAGGTACCGCTTCGTCTTGTCCATCGCGACGGTGAGCTTGCGCACGTGCGCGTCGGAGACGTCGCGCTGGAACGGCGTGCGCTCGACCTTCTCCACGGGCAGCGCGACGAACAGGAGCGGGTGCCCGCCGAGCGGCTCGCGGTACGCGGCGAGGACCGCGCCGCCGTCCGCCTCCACCTGCCGCGCGAGCGCCTCGACCTCGGCCGGGCGCTCGGCGAGGGCGAGCTCCGGCGGCGCGAGCTGGGTCGGCTCGATCTTCACGCCCTTGCGCTTGCGGGGGCGGCCGGTCTTCGTGACGGGGCGCTTCTTCGGGGCCATGGCGCCATGGTAGCCGCCCGCGGACGCGAGGGGCTTGCCCCGGACAGGGCGCGGCAGCTAGATCACGCGCCGTGATCGACGTCAGCGGCCTCGCGAAGCACTACCGGGTCCACCGGCGCCCGCCCGGCCTCGCCGCCGCGCTGCGATCCGTCTTCCGCCGGCGCTATGACACGGTGAAGGCGGTGGACGGCATCGACTTCTCGGTGCGTGAAGGGGAGCGGGTCGGCTTCCTCGGGCCCAACGGGGCCGGCAAGACGACGACCCTGAAGATGCTCTCGGGCCTCCTCCACCCCACCGCGGGGGACGTCCGCGTCGCGGGGCACGTCCCGCGGCGGCGCGAGGCCGAGTTCCTGAAGGCGATCACGCTCGTCATGGGGCAGAAGCAGCAGCTCATCTGGGATCTCCCCCCCGCCGAGACGTTCGCGATGAACCGCGCGATCTACGAGATCCCGCGCCCCGTCTACGAGGAGACGCTCCGCGAGCTCGTCGCGCTCCTCGAGCTCGGCGACCTCGTCGAGAAGCCGACGCGCCAGCTCTCGCTCGGCGAGCGCATGAAGTGCGAGCTCGCCGCCGCCCTCCTCCACCGGCCGCGCGTCCTGTTCCTGGACGAGCCGACGATCGGCCTCGACGTGTCGATGCAGGCGACCGTCCGCGGGTTCGTGCGCGCCTACAACGAGCGCTTCGGCGCGACCGTCCTCCTCACGAGCCATTACATGGAGGACGTCGTGCAGCTCTGCCCGCGCGTCATCGTGATCGACCGCGGCCGGCTCATCTACGACGGCGACCTGCGGGCGCTCTCGCAGAAGATCCGCCCCGACAAGCGGATCGTCGTGCGGTTCGCGAACGGCGGCGCGTCCGCCGAGGACCTCGCGCGCTTCGGCCAGGTGGTCTCGACGGAGCCCGGCCAGGCGACGATCCAGGTGCCGTCGGACGAGGTCTCCGGGGCCGTGGCGCGGATGCTCGCCGCGCTGCAGGTCGCGGACCTCACGGTGGAGGATCCGCCGCTCGAGGAGGTGCTCTCGGAGCTCTTCCGGGCGTCGCGGCGGACGGTGCAGGTCGCCCCGTAGAGGACGGCCCGGCCGCGGCGCGACCGGGGCCTCGTCGCCCGCCCCCAGGGGATCAGCCGCCCGCGGGCGCGACCGCGGCGGGCCCGTTCGCGACGGCGCGGACGAGGATGCTCTCCTCGAACGTGGGGCGCTGCGGCTCGGCGACGTCGCGCATCGCGGAGGCGAGCGGGGCCGCCACGACGGCGTGGAGGAACGCGGCGTGGCCCGCGATCCCGAGGGCGACCAGGGCGGCGACGGCGGCGACGGCGAGGCGGTTCATGTGCGGCCTCCTGCCCTCCGCTACGGTCCGGCTCGGCCACTATTTCACGCGCGGCGCGGGCCGTCGAGAGGCGCCCGGGCGGGGTCGCCCCTTCGCCGCGCCGGCCTCGGGTTCGTGGACGGAACGGGTCCGCTACCGGTGGAACGGGCACGCGTCGCCGAGGCACTCGGCGTTCGTCCCGCTCCAGTCGCAGGCGGGACCGCGCGCGGGCAGATCCACCCCGAGGCGCTCCTTCGCGAAGCGCACCGCGGCGAGCAGGGCGAGGAAGGAGTCGCGCTTGCAGCAGCGCGCGCCGGCGGTGCGGGAGATGACGTCGAGCGCCCGCGCGGTCATCCGGTTCGAGAGGCCGCGCTCCGGCCCCCGCGTCGGCGTCGAGCCCGTCGCGATCGCGACGAACGTGCCGGTCCCGATCGCCGCGCCGCAGGCCCCCTGGATGCCGCAGAAGCTCCCCAGGACGGGGTCGGAGCGGCGGCGCGCCTCGGCGACGCGCGCGGCCCTCCGCTCCGGCTCCCCCCTCGCGTTCGAGTACGCGGCGAGCAGGACGGCGGGGACGAGGAAGTGGTGCTCGGGACCGTGCATCTTCACGGCCGGGTGGCGCATGAGGCGCACGGCGAGCGCGACGGGATCCGTCTCGTCCGTCGCGGCGCAGGTCCGCTCGATGACGTCCTTCGCGGTCGCCGCGTGGCAGGCGTCGCACGCGTGGTGGCCCGCGGCGCAGCGGGCGTTGCTCGCGCGCGAGGCGCCGCAGAGCGCGCACGCCATCGGCGCGCTCGCCTCGAGGTACACGAGCGGCGCGCCGCAGACGAGGCAGCCGGTCTCGGCGGCGGAGCTGCCGGGCAGGGCGGTCATGGGTCGATCGCTTCGAGCCACGGCACCCTAGGACGGATTCTTCGACGCCGGCGGACCCACGGGAGCGACGCTCGACCAGAAGCCGAGCGACAGCGACACGTTCCGGTACCGCTCCGCCACGTCGCCGGCGACGCCGAGCTGGAGCGCGCGCCAGGGGAACGGCACGCGCACCGCGAGGCCGAACGTCCCGTGCAGGCGCGGGGACGCCCCGGTGCGCGACGGCTCGAGGTAGGTGCCGCCGCGGATGCGGAACCGCTCCGCGAACGGCTCCCACTCCGCGCCGGCGCGCGGGACGACGCTCGCGCGCTCGCCGGAGGCGGGCGCGTCCGCGGTCGCGAGCAGCGCGCTCTCGATCCCGACGCACCCCGGCGTCCGGCCGACGAGGTCGAGCTGCACGGACACGAGCACGGGGCGGCGGCGGGTCTCCTGCCACGCCGGCCCGGTCCCGAGCTCCGGGTGGCGCTCCAGCTCGGCGCGCGCGGGCTCGTTCCAGCGCACCGCGTTCGGGCCGAACCACCGTGCGGCGCCGAGCGAGAGCACCCAGGGGAACACGAACTCCGCCGGCGTCGCGACGGGGAGCGCGGCGCGGTCCCCGGCGGGCGTCGCGTGCGCCTCGCCACGGAGCGCCGCGCCGATGCGCCAGGGCGAGCCGCGCCGCCGGAGGAGCGCGCCGATCCGGATGGCGCTCCCGGAGTACTCGACCTCGACCGGCGCCGCGCCGGGGGAGGCGGCCACGCGGACGAGGCCGGCGACCGTCGTGATCGAGCCGCCGACCACGAGCGCGTCCCCCCGGAACGAGCCGCCGACCGCGAGCGATGCCTCCAGGATCTCCATCTCCACCGAGCCGACGCCCTCCCGGGGCGCCGCGAGGTTCCAGCCGCCCCCGAAGGCGGCCACTCCGAGCCGGCCGCGCTGGTACGAGAGCCCGACCTGGCCGTTGCCGGCGCCCGAGAGCCCCGCGTCCACGCCGCCGTCGTTCCCGAGGTCCTGGCGACCGAGCTGCCCCGTGTCCGGCACGTACCACGTGAGGAGCCAGTCCCAGTCCCACCCGCGCGCGAGCCGCGGTTCGCGCTGCGCCACCGCGGCCGGGTTCACGACCGCGCCGCCGAGCCCCTCCGCCACCGCCACGTACGCTCCGCCGAGGCCGGTGATCCGGCTCGGCGCGATGAGGGGCCCGGTGAAGGCGTCGACGCCCTGCGTGCCGTCGAAGGGCTGGGCGGCCGCGGGCGCGGGGAAGAGCGCGACGAGGACGGTGAGTGTTGCCGCTGCGTGGCGCACGGCCCGGCAGCGTACCAGAGCCGGAGCGCCTCGCCGCGCGCCCGGGTGGTCACCGCCGTGCGCGGACGCTCCTGCGGCCGCGGCCGCCCCGGTAGCGCGCCACCGGCTCGGCGGCGCCGCCCGGCGCGGCGGGGCGGACGGGATCGACGGGCTCGAGGAACGGGAAGCGGAAGAAGTCGGTGTCGCGCGTGTAGATCCGGCGGACGCCGTGCTCGCGCATGAGGATCGCGATGTGCGCGTCGTGGAGCCTCTTGCCCGCGAGGTCCGGAAGCGCCCGGAAGACCTCCGCCGCGACGGCGGCGTGCCGTGAGGTCGGCGAGAGGATCTTGAACCCCGGGGACGCGAGGAGGGCCTCGATGAAGCTCCACGCGCCCGCGAGCGTCCAGGGCACCGGCGTGGAGGCGCGATACGTCATCGTGGACAGGAACTCGTAGACGACGTTCCACGTCGTGAACCAGGCGCCCTCCTGTGCGCGCCATCGTTCGAGCGCCGCGCGGCACGGCGCGTGGAACGGCGAGTCGGCGCGCGCCGCATACACGAGAACGTTCGTATCGACGACGAACACCTCAGTCCCTCCCCGGAGAATCGTCGCGCCCGTCCTTCGACCAGGACTTCATCTCCTGGATGAGCGGGTCCTCCGCCTCGAAGAGCTCGTACATCGTCTTGCGGTCCCCCGCATCGACGACCCATCCGCCCCCGTCCCACACCGGCAGCGGCGGCAGCTCCTTCGCCTTCTGCTCCTCCTTCGCGAGCAGCGCGCGGAGCGCGGTCTCGACGAGCTCGGACATGGTCCGGCCTTCGTGGGCGGCGCGTTCCTTCAGCTGGCGCATCACGCCCTCGTCGATCTCGAGCGTCGTCTTCATATGGATACCCATATTGCTACCGCGGGTATCCGTCAACGGCGACATGGAGGGTCAGCCGTCCGACCTCCGCACGGGGCGCCCCGCCGGCGCGATGACCCTCACGGCCGACGCCTCGCCGAGCGCGATGCCGTCGCCGCGCGGCTCGCCGCCGGTCACCTCGACCACGTCGCCGCGCGAGAGTGACTCGAAGCGGCGGTTCGCATCGGTGACGTGCTTCTCCTGGAGCGAGAGTCCGACTCGCCCCTCGGGGCCGCAGCCCATGTAGCGGAGCCGCCCCTTCGACGGCAGCGGCTCCGAGACGATCCGGAAGACGCGCCCCGCGGGCGGCTCCGCCCACCCCTCGCCGCGCGGCGCGAGGACGAGGTAGCTCATCTTCACGGCCTCCTTGCGGAGGCCCGCGGCCTTCCCGAGCTGCGCGACGAGCGGCGGCGGCTCGACGGCGCGCTCGGCGTGGCACCAGTCCGTCTCGCGCAGGAGCGCGGGGCACGCGCCGCGGAACAGGCACGGCGCTCGGACGGCGACGCCGCGCGCGACGAGGAGGTCCCGGACGCGCAGCAGCGCCCGCGAGGTGTCGCGCAGCGCGGGCTCGACGACGAGGAGCGACCCGCCGGGCGCGACGAGCGCGAGCGCCTCCTCGAGGAGCGCAGCGCGGCGCGCCTCCCCCTCGGGCCCGGGGAAGAGCTCGTTCAGCACGTGACCCATCGTGACGAGGTCGAACCGCCTCCCGGGCGCGAGGTCCGCGAGCGGCCGCCCCCTCGACGGGTTCCACTCGCGGGTCCCGAGCCGCTCGCCGGCGTCGGCGGCGAGGCGGCGCGCCGTCTCGAGGGCGCGCCCGGAGCGGTCCGCGGCGATCGCCTCGGCGGCGCCCGCGTCGAGCGCCGCGAACGCCAGCGGCCCCGGGCCGCTCCCCAGGTCGAGGACGCTCCGCGGCCGCGCCGGCAGCTCGGAGATCGTCGCGCGCGCCTGGAGGTACGAGACCGGCCAGTAGAAGAGGAGGTAGGCGCCGAGGAGCTTCTCCTCGTCCATGTAGCGCGCGCCCGCGAGCTCGCGCTCGCGCGTGAGGCCGCGGGACAGGCGGGCGACCGCGGCGCCGACCTCGCGCAGCTCGTCCGGGAGGAGCGTGTCCGGCGGCGGCCGGCCGCCGGGGCGCCGCCCGCCGCGATCCGGCGGGCCGCGCCGATCGCGCCGCCACGGCGGGCCGCGCCGGTCGCGCGCGTCGTGCGCGCGGCCCGCGCCGCCGCCGCGCGAGGCGCGCCACGCCGCGACGAGGCGGGGGATCCAGCGGGCGAGGTCCTCTGCGGCGTCGGGCACCGCCGACTTGTACCGCGCGCGCCGGCGCGCGTCAGCGGAACCCTGCCCGCTCCCTCCCCGGCCCTCTCCCCGCGGCGCGGAGAGGAGGGTGCTCCGCTCACGCGAGGTCGAGCACGAGCGCCTCGCCGCCGGCCGCGCCGCCCTCGATCGCGACCTCGCGCTCGTCGGAGAGCGCCGCGCCGTCCCCGGCGCGGAGCGCCCGGCCGTTCACCGCGACCCCGCCGCGCGCGACCTGCACCCACGCGTGGCGGCCCGGCGCGAGCGCGTGGCGCACGGCCTCGCCCGCCCCGAGCACCGTCGCGTAGACCCGGGCGTCCTGGTGGATCGCGAGCGACCCGTCCGCCGCGTCCGGCGAGGCGACGAGCCGGAGCTTCCCGCGCCGCTCCGCCTCGGGGAAGAGCTTCTGCTCGTACGACGGAGGGTGGCCCGGGCGATCCGGCAGGATCCAGATCTGGAGGAAGTGGACGGGCGCCTCGCGCGAGCCGTTGAACTCGCTGTGCGTGACGCCCGTGCCGGCGCTCATCCGCTGCACCTCGCCCGGGCGGAGCACGCCCTCGCCGCCGGTCGAGTCCCGGTGCGCCAGCGCGCCCTCGAGGACGTAGGAGATGATCTCCATGTCGCGGTGGCCGTGCGTGCCGAAGCCCTCGCCGGGCTTCACGCGGTCCTCGTTGATGACGCGGAGGACGCGGAACCCCATGTGGTCCTCGTCCTGGTAGGACGCGAACGAGAAGGTGTGGCGGGTGTCGAGCCAGCCGTGGTCGACGTGGCCGCGCTCCTCGGCCTTGCGGATCGTGATCATGGGACGCTCCTCACGCCCGGATACGTAAGGACGCCGGGGGCGCCGTCGAGGCCACGGATATGGCCCCCCCGTCGCGCGGCAGGGCCTCGCCGCGAGCCCGCTCCCCTACTCCGGGAGCGCCACCTCGATCACCATCCCGTCCGCGGCGACGTCGAGGGCCCCCGCGTACTCCTCGCGCGCCTGCGCCGCGAGCGTCGCGAACTCGCGGTCGTAGCGCGTCGAGAGATGCGTGAGGACGAGCCTGGCGACGCCCGCGTCGCGCGCGACGCGCGCCGCCTCCCGCGCCGTCGAGTGCATCGTCTCCTCGGCGCGGGTCCGCTCCGCGTCGCCGAAGGTCGAGTCGTGGACGAGGAGGTCGGCGGCCCGCGCGGCCTCGACGGTGCCCGCGCACGGGCGGGTGTCACCGGTGACGGCGATCTTCCTCCCCCGCCGCGGCGCCTCGACGACCTCCTCCGGCCGGACGACGCGCCCGCCCTCGAGCGTCACCTCGCGCCCGCGCTGGAGCGCGCCGAAGAGCGGGCCCTTCGGGACGCCGAGCGCGGCGGCCTTCTCGGGGTGGAACCGCCCCGGCCGCGCGTCCTCGACGAGCGCCCAGCCGACGGACGGCGTCCGGTGGTCGGTCTCGAACGGCAGGAGGTCGCAGCCGTCGCGCCGCACCGCGTCGCCGGGCTTCACCTCGTTGATCCGCACCTCGAACGCGAGCTTCTCGGTCCCGGTGAAGAGCATCACGTCGAGCAGCCGGCGCGCCGGCCGCGGGCCGTACACGTCGAGCGGCGCCTCCCGGCCGAGCATCGAGAGCGTGCGCAGGAACCCGATCGCCCCGAGGTAGTGGTCGGCGTGGAAGTGCGTGAAGAAGATGGCGTCCACGTCGAACCCGGTGGCGTAGCGGATCATCTGGCGCTGCGTCCCCTCCCCGCAGTCCACGAGGAACAGCTCCCGCTCGCGCCGCACCGCGAGGCCGGTGAGGTTCCGCTGGATGGTCGGCTGCGCGGCCGACGTGCCGAGGAAGGTGAGGCGGAGCATGTCCCGGGCGGAATGTAGCGAGAACGGGCGGCGCGCGGGCCGGAATCGCGGTCACGACGACGCGGACGTGTACCGGCCGATGGAGCGCAGCCAGATGACCCGCGCGAACGCGGCGAACAGGAGGGCGCCGAGGAGCGCCGAGGCGGCGTCCGCCGGGCCGAAGTCCTTCCCGAGCAGGGCGCGCGCCGGGAAGGTGGTCATGATCGCGAGCGGGACCACCCAGGTGAAGAGGAGCCGGAGGAGCCCGCGGAACACGTCCGCCGGCCAGCGCGCCGCGTCGAAGATGGAGACGAAGAGGAAGGAGAGGTTGTCCACCTTGACGACGAAGAACGCCGCCGACACGACCAGGATCCAGATCGAGTAGAGGATGAGCGCGGCGCACCCGAGGAGGAGGACCGCCGCGACGACGTGCGCCGGGTCGGGCCAGCGGCCGAGCCGGCGGAACGCGACCGCGAACACGACCGCGCCTGCGATCGAGTCCACCACGCGCCACGGCTGGAACTTCTGCGTCGAGACGAGGAACTGCGCGTCCGCGGGCTTGAGCAGCACGAAGTCGAGGGTGCCCTTCCGGATGTGCTCCACGACGCTCGCGAGCGACGGGTTCACCGCGCCCTCGAGGATCCCCTTCATCACGAGGAACCACCCGACGACGACGAGCGCCTCCTCGAAGGACCACCCCGCGATCCCCTCGCGCCTCCCGAACACGACGAGGATCGGCACGAGCGACCAGCTCGTCCAGAAGAGCGCGAGCGCGCCCTGGACGAGGAAGTCGAGCCGGTACTGCATCGCGACCGTCGCCGAGGCGCGGAGCTGGATCCCGAGCAGGCGCAGGTAGCGGAGCACGCGTCAGCCTCCGAAGGCCGCGAAGCGCCGGAGCCCGAGCCGCCAGATGCCGCGGGCGGCGAGGGCGAGCCCGACCACGAAGAGCCACTGGATCCCGAGCTCGGAGAGCGCCGCCCCGCGCGGCGTCATGCCCACGATCATCTCCACCGGGAACGCGAGCATGTAGCGGAACGGCAGGAAGCGGGCGGCCGTCGCGAGCCACCCCGGGAACAGCTCGAGCGGGATGAGGTAGCCCGAGAACACGCCGAACAGCCCGAGCCAGACCTCGAAGAGCGCCCCCGACGACTCGACGTAGAACGCGACGGCGCCGATCACCGCCATCGCGAGGAACGTGATGAGCCACGCGCCGACGACGGCGATCGGGAACACCGCGAGGAGGAGCGGGTCGTGCGTGAGGTGGGACGGCCCGGCGGAGGCGATCGCGACGGCGGCGAGCGGGACGATGAGGGCGAGGCGGAGCGGCATGGCGCCGACGTTCTCGGCGGCGTACGCGAGCAGCGGGTGGAGCGGGCGGAGCAGCCGGTACGCCAGCGTCCCCTGCCGGATCTCGAAGTTCACCTCCCAGATCACCCAGGCGCCGGTGAGGAGGCGCACGACCAGCGCGGCGAGGTAGTACGCGGTGAAGTCGGCCTGCCCGAACCGGCCCACGGGGCCCTCGCGCGCCACCGCCGTCATGAGCGCGAGCATCACGAGCGGCATCGTGGTGGAGAGGAGCCAGACGAGCATCTCGGCGCGGTAGGCGACCGCCTCGGCGAAGCCGACGCGGACGAGGGTGGGGAGGGCGCGGAGCGCGCGGCGCACGGCCGGGGAGCCTAACCCGGCGGAGGGAAGTTCGCCGCCACCCGCTCGGGCGGAGGGGCGGCCGCGCTGGCCCGGCGCGGGGGGCGCGCCCCCGAACGACCCGTTGATTCACTGCGAGTGCGACCCACCACCCCCCCGCGCGGTTCGCCGCGCCCTCCGCACCTTCCCGGCCGGCCGCGGAGCGGGCTAGGATGCCGCCACGGAGGTTCGCCGTGCTGGTGGTCTGCGCGTACTGCCGGAAGACGATCTCCGACGACCGCGGCGGCTCTTGCGACGTCAGCCACGGCATGTGCCAGTCGTGCGCGGACCACTACGAGCGGCTGTGGAAGGGGATGCCGCTCTCCGAGTACCTCGACGCGATCGACCTGCCCGTCATCGTGGTGAACGGCGACGGGAACGTCGTCGCCGCGAACCAGAGGCTCTCGTCGCTCTTCGGCCGCGAGAAGGCGGAGCTCCGCGGCCTCGCCGGCGGCGAGGCGATGGCCTGCGTCTACTCGCGCCTGCCGGAGGGCTGCGGCAAGACGGTCCACTGCCGGGAGTGCACCATCCGGCGCGCCGTGCAGGAGGTGGCGAGGACCGGCCGGCCGCTCGACAAGATCCCCGCGTACCTCGAGGCGAAGGGGGGCCGGGTGAACCTGCGCATCTCCGTGAAGGCGAAGGACGGCCTCGTGCGCATCGTCGTCGAGGAGCTGAAGCCGGTGGAGAAGAAGCCCGCGGAGGCGTAAGGGGGCGGCGAGGGCAGCGCGGACGCGGCGACACCCGCGTCTTCGCCTGTCGTGACCCCGCCAGGGGAGTCCCCTTGATGCAGGGTCGCGGCCGCGGACGTCGCGGCGCGCGCTCGCTCCAGAAGGGAGCAAGGTGCGCCGAGCGGTCAGGGTTGGTACACCGCGAGCGCCGTGACCACTTCCGCCGGATTCAAGTTCCGATCCGCGGGCCGGTCCGCTCGCCGCGGCCAACCCCGGACCCGCGCAAGCCGATGACCGCGCTCACGTAACGTGCCTGAGCGGCGTCACCGCCCCCGAGGCCGCGCCGAGACCACCCGCCCGCCCCCCTCACCCCGCGTTGAGCCACTCCTCGTACGCCTCGAACGAGTGGGGTCGCCCGAGGAAGTCCTTCACGAGCTCCGCCGCGGGCTTGGACCCGCCCGCCTCCAGGATCGTCCGGCGGTAGCGGCGCGCGACGTCCGGGTCCATGAGGCCGGCGCGGCGGAAGGGGCCGAAGAGGTCCTTCGCGATCACGAGCGACCACATGTACGTGTAGTAGATGGCCGAGTAGCCGTCGAGGTGGCCGAACGACTCCTGGAAGTAGGTCCCCTCCACGTGCCGGAACGGCGTGTAGCGCTCCTGCAGCTCGGCGACGAGCGCCGTGGTGTCGAGCCCCCCGGGGTCGCGCTGGTGCAGCTCGAGGCTCGTCGCGGCGTAGAACATCTGCTGGCGGACCATGAGCCCCTTGCCGTACTCGTCCGCCGCCTTCATGCGCGCGACGAGCGCCGCCGGGACGGGCTCGCCCGTGTCCACGTGGCGCGCGAAGCGCGCGAGCACGCCGGGGTCCCAGACCCACTCCTCGAGCATCTGCGACGGCGCCTCGACGAAGTCCCACTCCGTCGCGACGCCCGCCTGCGCCGCCCAGCGCGTGTGTCCGCCGAGCACGTGGTGGAGGAGGTGGCCGAACTCGTGGAAGAAGGTCTTCACGTCGCCGTGCTCCATGAGCGCGGGGGCGCCCGGCGCGGGGCGCGGGAAGTTGCAGACCAGCACGCCCTCCGGGAGGCGGACGCCGTCCTGCCCCGAGGCGAGCGTGAACTGCGCGTAGTGCTTGTACTTGCCGTCGCGCGGGTGCATGTCGAGGTGGATCCGGCCGAGGAGCCGCTCCCCCTCGTACACGTCGTGGACCTCGACGTCGGGGTGCCAGCGCGGCGTGGCCTCCACCTCGCGGAAGGTGATGCCGAACAGGCGCGCCGTGACGTCGAGCACGCCGTCCTTCACGCGGCGGTACTCGAAGTAGGGGCGCACCGACTGCGAGTCGAACCCGTACTGCTCGGCCTTCACGCGCTCCTGGAGGTACGCCGAGTCCCAGGGCTCCACGCGCTCCGCGCCCGGCGCCTCGGCGCGCTTGCGCGCGAGGAGCTGCGCGTGGTCGCGGCGCATGCGTGCCTCGGCGGCGCGCGCGATCTTCTCGACGAACGCGGCGGCCGCCTCCGCCGAGCCGATCATCTTGTCCTCGGTGACGTACGCCGCCCAGGACGGGTACCCGAGCACGCGCGCCAGCTCCGCGCGGCGCGCGAGCATCCGCCCGAGCACGTCGAGGTTCCTGGGGTGCCCGCGGAGCCGGTAGAGCCGCCAGAGCGCCTCGCGCGCCCGCTCGCTGCGGGCGTACGTCATGAACGGCACGTAGTCGACGTTGTCCGTCGTGACCGTCACCTTCCCGCCCGGGCCGGGCGGGTGCACGCGGCGCCAGTCCTCCGGCAGGCCGTCGAGCTCCGGCGGCTCGAGCTCGAGGCGGCGCACGTCGTCCTTGATGTTGCGCCCGAACTCCTGGCCGATCCGGACGAGCTCCTCGCGCAGCGCGCGGACTCGCGCGCGCGTCGCGTCGTCGCGGTCGACGCCGGCGCGCCGGAAGTCGCGAAGGCTCTTCGCGACGAGGTGGCGCGTCGCGGCGTCCTCGCCGGAGACGTCGAGCGCCGCGAGCGCGTCGTACAGGCCGCGGTCGAGCGACAGCTCGGTGGAGAGCGCGTCCACCTCCACCTCGCACGCCTCCGCCGCGTCGCGCATGGCCGCGTCCGGGTGGACGTTGCGCGCGAGGCTCGCGCGCGACGCCGCCTCGCCGAGCGCCGCGAAGGCGGCGTCGAACACCCGGAGGGTCGCGGCGGGAGCGGCGGCGGCGGCCGAGCGCGCGCGGGCCGCCTCGGCGCGGGCGGTCTCCATGTCGCGGCGGCAGCCGCGGGCGAACTCCTCGGCCGTGCCGCACAGCTGCCGCGAGGCGTCGGGGATCATCCGGGGATGATAACGATCGGCCGCCCGCGCGCACCCGCGCCCTCGCGCGGGGCCCCCGGCGGGCGGCGGGACGCGGCGTCCGGCGCCGGCGCGTGCGCGTTGACGCGCTCGCCGTGAAGCGGGTAGAGCGTTGGGGTCGCCTTCCCCCCAGCCGGAGCGAACGTGCCGGATCACGAGTCGAGGAGCCGTCACGAGCTCGCGCCGCAGTTCGTGGTCCGGATGGCGGGCGTCCCGTACGACGTCCTCGAGCCGATGGCGACGCCGCGCGCGATCGCGGCGGCGCGCGAGGTCGACGCCCGCGCACGCGCGCTCGAGCGCGCCGCGCGCGCCGCCCTCGAGGCGCTGCGGCGATCCGCCGTCGCACCGTCGGCACGCGTCGAGGAGCTCCGGCGGGCGATCGGCCGCCGCGGAGCGCTCGCCGCGATCGACCCCGCCGATCCCCCCGAGGTGGGCGCGTACGACGCGGCGGCGCGCGCGCTCGAGGACGAGCGTGCGCGCCACGCCGCGACGCTGCGCGAGGAGGCCGGCGCCGGCTGGCGCGCGCTCCGCCGCGCCGCGTCCCGCTTCCTGCCCGACTACGCGCTGTTCGCCTCGCCGATGGTCGAGGCCCTCGCCGCGGACCTGCGCGCCGACGGGGAATGGGCGCCGGAGCGGCTGTCGCACAGGCATCGCGATCGCACGCTCCTCCTGTACGTGCAGCGGCTCGCCACGAAGAACGACTCGCTCTCGGCGTTCGGGCCCCGCGCCGCCGGCCGCGTGGACGCCGACGCGCGGGGGCTCCGGCTCGCGCCGGGGAGCGGCTTCCGGCGCCGAGCCTTCCTCGAGCGCTGGGTGGCGGACGCGGTCGTCTCCGCGATGAACGCGGACGCGACCACGCGCGCCGAGATCGCCCCGCGGCTCCACCCCTCCGCGCGCGTCGAGGACGCCGCCGTCCTCCGGCTCGACACGGGCGCGCGGATCCCGCTCGATCCCGAGGCCCGCGCGCTCCTCGCCCGCTGCGACGGGGACACGCCGGCGCACGCAGTCGGCGCGCCCGAGCGGCTCGCCGCGCTCGCGGACGCGGGCGCGATCCTGTGGGCGCTCGAGACCCCCGCGTTCGTCCTCGATCGCGTCGGCGCGCTCCGCGCCCGCGTGGGGCGGTGGCGCGACGGCGAGGCGCGCCGCCGCTGGGAGCCGCGGCTCGCCGCGCTCGCCGAGATCCCGGAGCGGTTCGCGCGCGAGACGGGCGCGGCGGCGCGGCGGGAGATCCTCCGCGACGCGCGCGAGCTGCTCGCGCGCTCCGCCGCGGCGGCGCCTCCGGCCGAGGGCCAGCGGACGCTGTACCGCGCCTCGAACCTGGTGGGGGAGGAGTGCGCGCTCCCCGAGTCCCTCGTCCTCGGCGCGGATCTGGCGCGCGAGGTGGCGGAGCGCGCGTCGCCGTGGTTCGAGCTGTGGCAGGACACCTTCGCCTTCGCGGCCCACCGCGCGAACGAGAAGCTCCGCGCGCTCCAGGGCTCCGTCGCGGGCGCCGGCGGCGCCGCGCCCCTCCCGGCGTTCCTCCGCGCCGCGGAGGCGGCGGGCGTCCCGCTCACCGGCATCGGCATCCCGGCCCTCGCCCACCTCGCGTTCCGCGAGGTGCGCGCCGCCTTCGGGGAGGCGCTCGCGGGCCGGGAGGACGCGCCGGTGTGGTCGATCGGCGCGGCGGAGTGCGCGGTCGTGCGGAGGCGGTTCCGGTTCCCGCGCTTCGACGACCTGACGTGGCCCTCGGCGGACCTCCAGCTCGCCGCCGCGTCGGCGCGGGACGTCGCTTCGGGGCGGCACCGGTGGGTCGTCGCGGAGCTCCACTTCGCCGCGGCGGTGCTCCAGCACGGCTTCCCCTTCTCCCTCGCGGATCCGGCGGCGTTCGGGCCCTTCCTCCGGCGCGTCGCGGGCCCCTTCTGCGACTGGGGGTTCCCGACGGACCTGCTGAGCCACACGATGCTCGACCTCTCCTGGGTCCGCGACCTCTTCACGTACATGGGGCCGTGCGAGCCGCCCGCCCGCTGGAGGTCGTTCCGCCCGGCCGACGCGGAGGTGGTCGTCGCGGAGGACGGCGACGTCCGCGTGCGGGCCGGGGGCGCGGACCGCGGCTCGTTCGCCCGCTCCTGGGTGCTCGGCTTCGGGTTCCACCCGTTCGTGTTCCCGCTCGGCGCGCACTCGCCGCGCCTGGAGATCGGCGGGGTGGTCGTGCAGCGCGAGGGCTGGGTGGTGACCGCGGCGGACCTCCCCCGCGCGCCGTACGCGAGCGGCGCGCCCGCGCTCGCCGTGGACGTGGAGCGACTCCGCGCCGCGCGCGGCATCCCGCGGCACGTGTTCGTGCGGCCGACCGAGGCCGCCGTCCGGCGCCTCGGCGCCGGCGGCCGCGACAAGGACGCCAAGCCGATCTACGTGGACCTGGAGTCGTATCCGTTCCTGGAGCTCCTCGCGCGCTGGCTCGCGAAGCACGGCGAGCTGGACGTGACGGAGATGCTGCCCGCGCCCGAGGACCTCCCGTGGCGGGAGGAAGGCGGCCGGCGCACGTTCGAGCTGCGCACGCTCGTCGTTCCGCGGGCGATGGGAGCGGTCGGGTGAGCGCCGCCGAGCGTGCGGCCGGCGCCGCCCACGCGCTCGCGCGCGTGTTCCAGCTCCGGATGGCGGGCGTCCCCTTCGACGTGCTCGACGCGCTCGCCACGCCGCGCGCCGTCGCCCTCGCCCGCGCGGCCGCCGACGCGCAGGACGCCCTCGAGCGCGCCTCGGCCGCCGCGCTCCGGGCCCTGCGCCGCAGCGGGCTCCCGCAGCGCCGGCGCGATCGGATCGCGAGGGACGTGGGGCTGCGCCGGCCGCTGCGGACGGGCGCGGACCTGGCTCCGGAGCTGGCCGCGTACGCCGAGGCGGCGACCGCGCTCGGCGAGGAGCGCCGGCGCCACGCCGAGGCGGTCCGCGAGGAGCTCGACGCCGCGGCCGGGGCGCTGCGGTCCGCGGCGCGCCGGTTCCTCGCCGAGTACGCGGTGTTCGCGTCCGCGTCCGTCGAGCACCTCGTGTTCGGCGGGAGCGCCGGGGAGGAGGACGCGCCCGCGCGCGACGGGCGGCGCGGCGGCGGCGCGCCGCGGTGGGACCGGCACCGGGATCGCACGCTCCTCATGTACCTGCAGCGGCTCGCGACGAAGAACGAGACCTTCTCCGCGTACGGACCCTCGGGGTGGGGGCGGATCGATCCGGCCGCGCGCGGGCTGGAGATCGCCCCCGCGCCGGGCCTCCGCCGCGAGGTGACGCTGGAGCGGATGGTGGCGGACGCGGCCGTGGCGGCGATGAACCGCGACCCGGCCGTTCGCGCCGAGATCGCCCCGCGGCTCCACCCGAGCGCCCGGATCGACGATCGCGGGATCGTCCGGCTCGACACCGGCGCGCGCGTCCCGCTCGACGAGGCGGCGCGCGCGCTCGTCGCGCGCTGCGACGGCGCCGCGCCGGCGCACGCCCTCGGCGACCTGGAGGGTCTCGCCGCCCTCGCCGGCGCCGGCGCGCTCGTCTGGGAGGTGCAGTGCCCGGCGTTCGTCGCCGACCGGGTGGCGGCGCTCCGCGATCGCGTCCGGACCTGGCGGGACGGGGAGGCGCGGCGGCGGTGGGGAGAGGCGCTCGCGGCGCTCGCGGACCTCCCGGCCGCGTTCGCGGCGCACGCGACGCCGGCCGGCCGGCGCGAGGCGATGGGGCGCGCCCGCGCCGCGGTGGCGGAGCTGCGGGGCGCCCACGCCGCGCCGCAGCGCGTCCTCTACCGCGGCGCGAACCCGATCCTGGAGGAGTGCGCGCGCGACTGCGGGCTCGTCCTGGGGGAGGCGCTCGCGGACGAGGTGACGCGCGACGCCGCGCCGTGGCTGGAGCTCTGGCGGGACACCGTCTCCTTCGTCGCGCACCGCGTGAACGAGAAGCTCCGCGCGCTGCACCGCTCGTGCGCCGCGCCCGGCGCGGCCGTCCCGCTCCCCGCGTTCCTCCGCGCCGCGGAGGTCGCGGGGCTGCCGCTCGCGACGAGCGGGCTCCCGGCGCTCGGCTTCCTCGCGTTCCTCGAGGTCAAGGCCGCGTTCCGGGACGCGATGGCGGGGCGCCCCGACGCGCCGGCGTGGCGCCTCTCGGCCGGCGACTGCGCCTTCCTCCGCCGCCGGTTCGCGTTCCCGGCGCTCGAGGCCTTCACCTGGCCGTCGGCGGACCTGCAGCTCGCGGCGCGCACGCTCGAGGACGTCGCCGCCGGGCGACACCGCTGGGTCCTCGCCGAGCTGCACCATCCGGCCGTGACGCTCCAGCACGGCGTCGCCTGGGCCTGCCCGGACCCGGCGGCGTTCGCCGAGGCGGTGCGCGCGGTCGCCGGCGGCCCGTTCTGCGACTGGGGGTTCGCCGCCGCGGACCTCACGAGCCACACGCGCCTCCACCTCGAGGCCGCGTCGGACCGCTGGACCTACGCCGGGCCGCTGGCGCTCGGGCCCGGCTGGCGCGCGGTCCGACCCGCGGACGCGGAGGTCGCCGCGTGCGACGACGGCGACGTCCGCGTCCGGGCGGACGGCCGGGACCTCGGCTCGTTCGCCCGCTCCTGGATCCCGTCCTTCGGGTTCCACCCGTTCCTGCTCGGCCTCGGCGCGCACACGCCGCGCATCGAGCTCGGGCGCGTGGTGGTCCAGCGGGAGTCCTGGTCCGTCGGCCGCGCGGACCTGCCCCGCGCGCCGTACGCCGAGGGGGCTCCGGAGCTCGTCCGCGACGTGGACCGGCTGCGGCGGGCGCGCGGCATCCCACGGCACGTCTACGTCCGGCCGACCGACGACGCCGTCCGGCGGCTCGGCGCGGGACACCGCGACAAGGACGTGAAGCCCGTCTACGTGGACCTCGAGAGCTACCCGTTCCTCGACGTGCTCGCGCGCTGGATGGCGAAGCACGGGGAGCTCGAGGTGACGGAGATGCTCCCCGGACCCGACGAGCTCCCCTGGCGCGAGGCGGACGGCCGGAGGACGTTCGAGCTCCGGACGCTGATCGTCCCGCGGCGGTGATCCGCCGCGGCGCGCGCCGTCACCGCCGCGGCGGCTGCTGCGCCGGCGGCGGCTTGCGCCCCTGGGCGTCGCGCGGCCCGTCCTTCGGCGCGCCGGGCTCGCGCGCGGTCCCCTCCTCGGCGGACGGCTTCGCGCGCGCCAGCGACGGCGCCACGTCCTCCACGATGCGCGGGATGGCCGCGGAGATCCGCTGCTGGACGACCTCGATCACCTGCCGCGAGACGGCGGGCAGCTCCGAGACGAGCTTCTTCCCGGCGGCGCTCTCGTAGAACCTCTGGATCACGCGCAGCTCGTCCTCGCCGAAGCGCCCGGCGAGCGCCTGCGCCTGGAGGCGCACGACCTCGTCGTAGCCGACCGCGCCGTCGAGCCCGGCCCGCACCCGCTTCTCCACGTCCATGGGCGCCTCGGACCCCTGCGACTTCAGCGCGGCGGAGATCTGCGACGAGAGCGAGGACGCGTAGGAGGAGATCGTCTCGTTCCAGTTCGGCTGCGTCGTGAGCGCGCGCGCGACCCGCTCCGCGGCCGGAGAGGGCTTCGGCGCGTCGGTCGCCGCCGGCGCCCGTGGGGCGTCCGGGGCGGCGAGCGCCGAGGGGGCGAGCAGGAGCGCGACGGCGACGGCGGCGATGGCACGGGTCATGGGTCCGTTCCTCCCGCGACGAAGGTAGCCACCGCGGCCGGCGGCAGCGGCGCCCGCCCCGGCGCCCGGGCGGCGGCGAGGGAGCCGTCCGGCGGCCGCGGGTGACGCGTTGCGTCTCGCACCCGCGGTGGCCATCCTCCGGCGCATGAAAGCCATGGACGCGATCGCCGTGCTGAAGAAGGACCACTCCGAGGTCGAGCGCCTGTTCGTCCGGTTCGAGCGGACGCGGAGCGCGCCCGAGCGCCGGCGCCTCGCCGAGCGGATCGTGCGCGAGCTGTCGATCCACGCCGCGGTCGAGGAGCAGCTCGTGTACCCGCGACTGCGCGGGCGGCTCGACGGGGCGGAGGGCGAGGTGCTGCTCGCGCTCGAGGAGCACCACTTCACCAAGGTGGCGCTCTCGGAGATCGAGGCCCTCCCCGCGGAGAGCGAGCGGCTCGCCCCGAAGGTGCGCGTCCTCGCCGAGAACGTCCGGCGCCACGTGCAGGAGGAGGAGCGGCAGCTGCTGCCCGCGCTCAAGCGGCTCGTGACGGCGGAGGAGCTCCTCGAGCTCGGCGACGCGCTCCTCGCGGCGAAGCGGCTCGCGCCGACGCGGCCCCACCCGACCGCGCCCGACGAGCCGCCGGGGAACGTCCTCACGACGCCGGCCGCCGCGGTGTACGACCGCGGCCGCGACGCGCTGTCGCGCGGGCTCGAGCTCGTCGTCGAGCGCGGGCGCGGCGTGGTCGATCGGGCGCTCCGGCGCGGCGAGCAGGCGGCGCGCAGCGCCCGCCAGCGGATCGGCCGCGGCCTCGAGCAGGCGGGCCGCGAGGTCCGGACGACGTCGCACTGACCGCGCCGGTCCTCCTCGCGCGCTACATCCCCAGCAGCTGCATGAGGCGCACCTGCATGTCGCCCCTGCGCGCCTCGTCCTTGCACGCCTCGATGGCGCGCGCCCACGCCTCGCGCGCCGACTTCTTGAACCCGAGCGCCTCGTAGGTCTGCGCGAGCACCTGGTGCGCCACGTCCACGTCGGGCCGGAGCTCCGCCGCGCGGGCGAACGCGGC
>DASSSJ010000185.1:0-11888 GCA_035708485.1 Anaeromyxobacter sp.
GTCCGGAGGGTCGTCTCGTACTAGCGGGCGAGGTCTCGCATGGCGTTCAGGATGGATCTCCCCGACATCGGGGAAGGGGTGGTCGAGGCGGAGGTGCAGCGGTGGTTCGTCGCGCCCGGCGACGTCGTGCAGGAGGACCAGCCGCTCGTCGAGGTGATGACGGACAAGGCGACGGTCGTGATCCCGTCGCCCAGGCGCGGTCGGATCGTGAGGCTGTTCTGGAACGTCGGCGACGTCGCGAAGGTGCACGCGCCGCTCGTCGAGATCGAGGTGGAGGGGGAGGCGGCGCAGGCGGCCTCGAGCGGCGCGCCCGCGCCGTCGCCCGCTCCCCGGTCCGTCTCTCCCCGCGCGGCGGGGGGCGAGGGGCGGGGAGAGGAGGGCCACAAGGCCCTCGCGACCCCCGCCGTGCGCGCGATGGCCCGCGAGCTCGGGGTCGACGTCAACGCCGTCGCGGGGACCGGGCCGGGCGGACGGGTGACGAAGGACGATCTCGCGGCGCACCGGACCAAGCGGAACGGCCACGCTCCGACGCCCCCGACCGCGACCCCGCCCCCGACCGCGACCCAGCCCCCGACCGCGACCCCGCCGTCGGCGCCGACCGGGACCCCGACCCCGACGCCGGTCGCGACCTCGCCCGCCGACCAGCGGATGCCCCTCCGCGGCGTCCGCAAGCGGATCGCCGAGCACATGGCGCTCGCGAAGCGCACCGCCGCGCACTTCACGTTCGTCGAGCAGGCCGACGTGACCGAGCTCGTCCGCGTCCGCGAGCGCATGGCCGAGGCCGCGCAGGCGGAGGGGGTGAAGCTCACCTTCCTGCCGTTCGTCGTGAAGGCCGTCGTCGCCGCGCTCCGCAGGCACCCGAAGCTGAACGCCACGATGGACGAGGGCGCGGGCGAGCTCGTCCTCCACCGGCGCTACGACCTCGGCATCGCGTCCGCGACCGACGCCGGGCTCGTCGTGCCGGTGCTCCGCCGCGCGGACCGCCGCTCGCTCCTCGACGTCGCGCGCGAGATCGACCGCCTCTCCGCGGACACGAAGGCGGGCCGGATCGGGCCGGAGGACCTCGGCCGGTCGACGTTCACGATCACGAGCCTCGGCGCGCTCGGCGGCCTGTTCGCGACGCCGGTGCTCAACGTCCCGGAGGTCGGCATCCTCGGGCTCCACCGCATCCGCCCGACGCCGGTCGTCCGGGACGGGCAGGTCGTCGTCCGCGACGTGATGCACGTCTCGGTGACCTGCGATCACCGCGTCGTCGACGGCCACGAGGCGGCCGCGTTCGCCTACGAGGTCATCCGGCACCTCGAGGACCCGAACCTCGTGTTCATGCACCTCGCGTGACCGCCGGGCCGGGCGTCACGCGACGTGACGCCCGGCCCGGGCACGGACGCGCTCGGGGAGCGGGCCTACTCGACGATGATCGAGGGGCAGTCGAACACGCCGTAGATCTTGCCCTTCGTGTGGAGCGCGACCCGGTACAGGAACTTGCCCTTCCGCGGGTTCTGCGGGTCGGGCCTGATCTGCTGGCCGTTCCTGACCTCCAGCGAGCGGGTCGTCGTCCTCGCCGCGACGTTCTCGACGAGGAAGGGCGCTCCGGCCTGGAACGAGATGAGCCATCTGGCCTCGGGATCGAAAGGCACCTCCCAGGTGACCGCGTCGGTGCCCGAGATCGCGACGTCGATCGGCATCGAGATGGCGCCCTCGAACAGGTTGATCGGGATGGTGTGGATCCGCGTCTGCGTCGACATCGGTGACCTCCTCACTGCGGGTTGGAGCCCTGCGGGACGCGAGGCGCGGAGACGGCGTACCGGGGGTCGCGCCGCAGCGCCTCGAGCGGCGGGGCCCCCGCGATCTCCACGGTCGAGTACCCGGCGGCGATCGCGCCCCGCACCGCCGCCAGCGCCTGCTCGCGCCGGCCGGCCTCCTCGTACACGAGCGCGGAGCGGAAGAGGACGAGCCCGTCCTCCGGCGCGAGCCGGCGCGCCTCCTCGACGTGCGCCATGGCGCGGGCCCGGTCTCCCAGCGCCGACTCGTGGATCGCCATCCGGGAGCGCAGCTCGGCGTCGCGCGGGCGCAGCTCGAGGTCCTTCGCGGCGAGGGCGAGCGCCTGCCGGTAGGCGCGTCGCGCCTCGTCCGCCCGCCCCGCCCAGCGCTCGGCGTCGCCGAGGCTGCCCCACAGCCGCGCGTCGGCGCCGCCGAGCTCGACCGCCTTGCGGTACAGCTCGGCGGCCTCCCGGTAGCGCCGATCGTAGAAGTGCACCGATCCGAGATTCGAGTAGGCGCGGGCGGTGGGCCGCAGCGCCAGCGAGCGCTCGAGCGCCCTGGTCGCCTCCGCGCGGCGGCCGAGCCGCAGCAGGACGCCGCCGAGGTTCGCGTACCCCGCGTAGTTGTCCGGGGTCAGCTCGACGACGCGCTGGAACAGGGGAAGCGCCTCCTCGAGCCGGCCGTGCCGGTTGTAGAACGCGCCGAGATCCTTGTAGGCGCTCCAGGAGTCCGGCCGCAGCTCGATCGCGCGGCGGTGGGTGGCCTCCGCCTCCGCCGGCCGCCCGGCGCCGTCGTAGGCGCGCGCCAGCTCCCGGTGGACGTCGGCGTTCCCGGGCTCGAGCTCGAGGGCCCGCCGGAAGCTCCGGATCGCCGCGCCGTGGTCGGCGGCCGCGGCCTCGACGAGCCCCATCGTGAGCTGCACCGCCGCCACGTCGCCGCCGAGCTCGACGGCACGCCGGGCGCTGTCCCGCGCGAGCGCGAGGGAGCGCCGGTCGCGCGTCGCCTCGTAGCGGCGCAGGTGGGCCTCGGCCTTCCCCGCGTGCGCGAGGGCGTACCCGGCGTCGCGCGCCAGCGCCTGGTCGAGCACCGCGAGGGCGCTGTCGAGGTTCTCCACGCGGTCGTAACGCTGCAGGTACCCTCGCCCCTGGAGGTAGAACTCCCAGGCGCCCGGCGCGCGCACCGGCTCGAGCGGCGCGCGCTTCCCGGCCGGCTCCAGCTCGACCCGCAGCATGTCGGCCACGCGGTCGAGGAGCGCCGCCAGCACGGCCTGCGCCTCCGCGCGCGGCGCCTCCACGTCGCGCGCCTCCAGCACGAGCAGGCTGCGCGTGTCCACCAGGTTGACCGCGACCGCCACCCGATCCCCCTCCCAGTGAACGCTCCCCTCGAGCCCGAGCGTCGCGCCGAGGGCTTCGCGGGCCTGCCGCGGGCTGGAGATGGCCTCGCGGCGCACCTCCGCCGGCGAGACCACGCGGAGCGCGGGGCGGAGCGCCTCCCACTGCTGGAGCTTGTTCGTCATGATCTCGGCGAGCCCCGCCGCGAACGCCTCCTCGGCGCCGCTCCCGCCGGTGCCGCGGAAGGGGAGGACCGCGAGCGTCTTCTCCGCAGGGAGCGGGCGGATGACGTCCGCGACGCGCTCGCGGACGAGCGGGACGGCCGCGAGCGCCGCCAGCGCGGCGAGGACCGCGAGCGCGTACGCGGCGCGGCGCGCGCGGCCACGCCGGGGGGGCAGCAGATGAGCCTCACCCTCGACGCCGGGGCCGGCCGCCATCGGCGCCGGCGGCGTGGCGGGCGGCGACACCGCGGGAGACCGCTCCGCGGCGCGAGCGGCGATCGGCGGCGGCGCGGCCCCGCTCGCGACCGCGACCAGCGCGGCGAGCACCTCGCCGCCGTCTCGCGGCCGCCGCACCGGGTCGGTCTCCAGCATGCGCGAGACGAGCTCGCCGAGGTGCGGGGCCTCCGGCACGCGAAGCTCCGGGATCGGGGCCGCGCCTCCGGCCGCAGTCGCCTCGCCCTCGGGGAAAGGCAGCCGGTGGCCGAACAGGCGGAACACGATGACGCCGAGCGCGAACACGTCCGTCCGCTCGTCCTCCGGCGCTCCGCACCGCTGCTCGGGCGCCATGAAGGGCGGGGTGCCGCCGTCCACCTTCCGGGCGCCGAACGCGTGGGCGAGCCCGAAGTCGAGGATCTTCACCTGGCCGTCGCGCGTCAGGAAGACGTTGCCTGGCTTCAGGTCGCGGTGCACGACGCCGCGCTCGTGCGCGTGGGCGAGTCCCCTCGCGAGCGCGAGCGCGATCTCCATCGCCTCGGCCGTGGGGACCGGACCGTCCGCGAGCCGCGCCGCCAGCGTCCGGCCGAGCAGCAGCTCGAACACGACATACGGGCCGTTCTCGCACCGGCCGGCGTCGTGAAGCGTGACGATGTTCGGGTGCGCCAGCCGCGCGGCGACGTCGGCCTCCTGGAGGAGCCGCTCGTCGCGGAGCGCGCCGCGGTCGGCGAGACGCACGGCCTTGAAGGCCACCGGCCGCCCCAGCTCGCGGTCTCGCGCCTCCCAGACGCGCCCGAACCCGCCTCGCCCGATCTCGCGGACCAGCTCGAAGCGGCCGAAGACGGCGCCGGGCCGGAGCGCTCCGTCCCAGGTGCCGCGCAGGCTCAGCTCCGGAACGCGCGCCAGCTCGCGCAGCAGGCTGCCCACCGAGGTGCCGGGCTCCCCGTGCCCGGCGGGCGGGTCCGATCCGCCCTCGTCCTCGGTCCAGCTCGTCACGTGTCCTCCCGCCGCCGGCGCGGCCGCCAGGCCACACTCGCGGTTGCATGGACTGGGAGCGAAATGTCGCACCGTGTAGGTCCCGCGCGATGGTACCTGTGGGGGTGCCACGTTGGGGTGAGTCCCCGCCGCGTTGGAGTGAGTCGGCGGCTCCAGGCCCGCCGCGTCCGGGGCCGGCTCCGGCCGAGCGGTCACAGCGGCCGATCCGCGGGCACTTCCGTTCGAGGAAGGCGCGACGCTCGATCTGCGAAGGAGAGCCATGGACCATCCCGTGCGCCCGCGGACCATTCACGTCACCGCGGCCCGGTCGCGGCTCGCGGTCGCACGCGACGTCGCGATCATCCTCGTGTGCGCCGCGCTCTTGCTGGCGACGCTCGCCGGGCTCGTCGCGTCGCCGCCATCGCCGCGACCGCCGCCGCCGGACCCGGCGCCGCGCGGCGCGGCGACGGTGTCGCTCTGAGGCCCGCTCCCGTCCGGGCGAGACGCCGCCGAGCGGCCGGCGGCCGCGACGCTCGTCGCGCGTTCGATCATCCCGTCTCGCCCGCGTGGCGCGCGAGCTCCCGGATCCGGTCCTTCAGCCGCTGGAAGCGCTTCCGGAGCGCGGCCGGCGTCACCGGCTCGTCCGAGGACAGGACGGCGGCGATCGACCTCCACGGGAGCCGGTGTGCGACGCGGAGCGCGAGCAGGGCCTGGTCGTCGAGCGACAGGCCGGCGCGGACGACGTCGACGACCCGCAGCTCGTGCTCGCGCCGCAGCTGGGAGGAGGCGCGCCCGGCGGCGGCCCGCGAGACCCCCGCGCGCGAGAGGGAGCAGCGCCGACGCTGGAAGGTGTCGTCCCGCACGCGGCGCGCGGCGTTGTGGGCCACGCCGAACGCCCACGTGCGAAGGGACGCCCGCCCCTCGTACCGGCCGATGCCGTTGAGCGTCCACTCGGACCAGATCGAGAAGGCGTCGTCGGCGAGATCCGGCTCGCGCAGCAGCGAGAGCAGGTACTGCCGGATCCGGCCGCCGTGCGCCCGGATCACCTCCTCCGCCGCGGCGCGCATCTCCCCGGCGGACAGGAGGGCGGAGGCGAACGCGTCCGGATCCGCGGACGGCGGCCCACCGGCGCTCCGCGCGCCGGCCGCGAGCGATCCGCCACGCCGCGCCCGCCGGACCTGGACGATCGCCTCGTCGCCGGTATCGTCGCACGCCACGACCTGGGTAGGACGGGGAACGCGCCGGTTGTGACCGCGGGCCGCGCGATTCCTCGGGGGTGCCCCGCGCGCGGGAGGCCGAGGCCACGAGCCGAGCTCCCGCGACGACGCCACCGCGTCAGCTCGGGCCGGGAGGCCGCGCGGCGCCGCGAGCTCGGCGCCGGTGGGCGAGGCCGCTCACAACCGGTGACACGACTCGCAGAGCAGGGGCACGACCGCGACGCGCTTCGGATCCGGCGAGGCGCCGTCGTGGCACGACGTGCAGGCGACCCTTCCGCGGACGAGCGGCACGTCGCGCGGCAGCGACGCGGGCGGGTGGTACCGCTCCGGGTGGCGCGCGGCCGTCGCCGCGTAGTCCACCTCGACGGGGTGGCTCATCCCGCGCCCGTCGGCGCTCATCTGGAACGCGATCATCGGGGCGGACCCGCCGTCGTGGCACGCCATGCACCGCAGCGAGGACGTCCGGGCGCGATCGGCGCCCCGGAGCTCGCACACCGTCGGGGGCGGCGACCCCGGCGCGCCGCGGTCCCCGGCCGCACTCTCCATCGCCGCCGCCCCGAGCGAGGCGGTGACCGCCGCCACGGCGATCCAGCGCCGTCCCATCATCCCGCCCCCCTTAGCCGCGCGCAGGCGCGGCGTCCATCAAGAGAAGCTGGGGACTCCGTCCGTGCCCGGGAGGACGCGCGCGGCTATATTCCCCGCACCCTGGAAGGGGGATCGCATGGCCAGCAAGAGGTTCGACGCGGTCGTCGTGGGGGGCGGCCCGGGCGGCTACGTCGCCGCCATCCGGCTCGGACTGCTCGGGAAGAGGGCCGCGCTCGTCGACCGCGACGCGCTCGGCGGCGTCTGCGTGAACTGGGGGTGCATCCCGTCGAAGGCGCTCATCGCCGCGGCGAACCTCGTCGAGGACGTCCGCGACGCCGCGGAGCGCGGCATCGTCGCGGAGCCGCGCGTGGACGTCGCGAAGCTGCGCGCGTTCAAGGACGCGGTCGTCAAGAAGATGGTCGGCGGCATCGGCCTCCTCGAGAAGGGGAACGGCGTCGAGGTCGTGAAGGGCACCGCCACCTTCGTCGCGCCGGACGCCGTCGAGGTCTCCTCCGGCGACGGCGAGAAGACCCGGCTCGAGGCGCCCGCGTTCATCGTCGCGACGGGCGCGCGCGTCATGGAGATCCCGGGGTTCGCCTTCGACGGCAAGGACGTCTGGAGCGCGAAGGAGGCGGTGGACCTCCCGGAGATCCCGAGGCGGCTCGTCTGCATCGGCGCCGGCGTCATCGGGATGGAGCTCGGGACGGTCTACGCGAAGCTCGGCTCGCAGGTGACCTACCTCGAGGCGCTCCCGCAGATCCTCACGGGCGTGGACGCGGAGGCGGTGCGGCTCGTCCAGAAGGGCGTCCGGCAGCGCGGCGGGACCGTGCACGTGAACGCCGTCGCCAAGGGATACGAGCGGAAGGGCGGCGCGCTCGTGGTCCACGCCGAGGTGGACGGCAAGCCGCTCGACGTCGAGTGCGACAAGATCCTCGTCGCGGTCGGCTTCCGGCCGAACTCGGGCGGGATCGGGCTCGAGGAGGTGGGCGTCAAGATCGGGCCGAAGGGGTTCGTGGAGGTGGACGCGCAGTACCGCACGAGCGTGCCGTCCATCTTCGCGATCGGCGACCTGGCGGGCGCCCCGTTCCTCGCGCACAAGGCGTCGAAGGAGGGCGAGATCGCGGCCGAGGTGATCGCCGGGATGAAGTCGGCGCGCGACTGGGTCGCGCTGCCCGGCGCGATCTTCACGGATCCCGAGATCGCGACGGTGGGGCTCTCCGAGGAGGAGGCGCGGGCGCAGGGCTACGACCCGATGGTCGGGAAGTTCGCCTTCGGCGCGCTCGGCCGCGCGGTCGCCATCGCGCACACCGAGGGCTTCGTGAAGGTGATCGGGGACAGGGCGTCGAAGCTCCTCCTCGGCGTGACGATGTGCGGCCCCGAGGCGACCGATCTCGTCGCGGAGGCGGCGCTCGCGCTGGAGATGGGCGCGTACCTCGAGGACGTCGCGCTCACGATCCACGCGCACCCGACCCTCCCCGAGGCGTTCATGGAGGCGTGCAAGGTCGCCCTCGGCGAGCCCATCCACATGCTGAGGCCCCCGGAGCGCGCCCGGAAGCCGGCCGCGGACGCGCGGGCGTGAGGCGTGCGGACGCCCCGGGCGCGACGGGCGCCGCGACATGACCCGGACCCTCGTCGTCCACCGCCTCGGCCGGGTCGAGTACGAGGACGGGCTCGCGCTCATGCGCGTCGCCGGCGACGCCGTCGCCGCGGGCGCGCCGCCCGCGACGGACCAGCTCTTCCTGCTCGAGCACCCGCCGGTGCTCACGCTCGGCCGCAGCGCGGGGCGGGCCCACATCGTGGCGGCGCCGGCGTGGCTCGAGCGCCAGGGCTTCGAGATCCACGAGACCGACCGCGGCGGCGACGTCACCTATCACGGCCCCGGCCAGATCGTCGGGTACCCGGTCCTCGACCTCTCCGACCGGCCCGACGTGCGCAGGTACGTCGCCGCGCTCGAGGAGGCGATGATCCGCGCCTGCGCCGACCACGGCGTCGAGGCGCGGCGCCACTCGGAGCACCGCGGCGCATGGGTCGGCCGCAGGAAGATCGGCGCCGTCGGCGTGCACCTGTCGCGCTGGATCACCTCCCACGGGTTCGCCTTCAACCACACGACCGACCTCGCGCACTTCCAGGTGATCGTGCCTTGCGGGATCGCCGACCCGACGCTCGGCGTCACGAGCCTCGAGGCGGAGCTCCGCGCCGCGGGGCGCCCGGTGCCGCCCGCAGCGGACGTCGAGGCCCGGCTCGCCGCGCACGTCGCCGACGCGCTCGGGCGCCGGCTCGTCGAGGCGGCGGAGCCCGATCTCAGGACGGTGTCGATCGTGCCGGTGGGCTTCGATGGGCGCGTGCTGCTCCTGCGGCGGAGCGCCGCGCGCGGCGGCTTCTGGCAGCAGGTCACGGGCCGGATCGAGCGGGGCGAGTCGCCCGACCAGGCGGCGCGGCGCGAGCTGCGCGAGGAGACCGGCGCCGACGTCCCGGTCGAGCCGCTCGGGTACCGCCACGCCTTCGCGCTCGACCCGAGCCTGAACCGCGTCCGCCCCGGGGCGCTCGTCCTCGTCGAGGAGACCGCCTACGCCGCGCGCCTCCCGGCGGGTTTCTCGGCGCAGCTCTCGGACGAGCATGCCGAGCACGCATGGGCGACGCCGGACGAGGCCGTCGCCCGCCTGCGGTTCGCCGGGCTGCGCAAGGCGGTGCGGCTCGCGACCGCGCGTCTCCCGCCCGACGCGGCTCGATCCGCCTGACGGCGGGCGCCCGGCTACGCGGCGGGCGCGAGGTCCAGTCCGCCCTCGTCCACGAGCCGGCAGACCGCCTCGACGTCGCGGTGCAGCGCGCGGTCGCCCTCGAGCCGCGGGACGACCGCGCGGAGCCGCCGGTGCGCCTCGCCGACGGCCGCCGCGGGCCGGAGCGGCGCGCGCAGGTCCACCGCCTGCGCGGCGACGAGGAGCTCGATGGCGAGGCACGTCCGGACGTTCTCGACCACCTGGCGCGCCTTGAGCGCGGCGGCCATCCCCATCGACACGTGGTCCTCCCTGCCGGCGGAGGAGGGGATCGAGTCGACCGAGGAGGGGTGGCACAGCACCTTGTTCTCGGAGGCGAGCGCCGCGCTCGTCACCTGGGCGATCATGAAGCCCGAGTCGAGGCCGGTCCGCGGCGCGAGGAACGGCGGCAGCCCGGACAGCGACGGGTTCACGAGCTGCTCGACGCGCCGCTCCGAGATCGACGCGAGGTGCGACGCGGCGATGGCGAGCACGTCGAGCGCGAGCGCGACCGGCTGGCCGTGGAAGTTGCCGCCCGACACGATCTCGCCCAGATCGCCGAGGACGAGCGGGTTGTCCGTCGCGGCGTTCACCTCGCGCGCGAGCACGTCGACGCAGAAGCGGATCCCGTCCCGGGCGGCGCCGTGCACCTGCGGCATGCAGCGGAGCGAGTACGGGTCCTGCACCTTGTGGCAGTCGGGGCCCTGGTGCGAGGCGTTGATCTCCGATCCGCGCAGGAGCTCGCGCAGGCGCGCCGCGGACGCGATCTGCCCGGGCTGGCCGCGGGCGGCCTGGATCTCGGCGAGGAACGGGCGGTGCGAGCCGAGGAGCCCCTCGAGCGTCATCGCCCCGGCGAGGTCGGCGAGGTCGGCGAGCCGCTCGGCGCGGAGCGCGGCGTGCACGCCGACCGCCGTCATCGCCTGGGTGCCGTTGACGAGCGCGAGCCCCTCCTTCGCCGCGAGCGTCACCGGCGCGAGCCCGGCCCGCCGGAGCGCCTCGCTGGCCGGGAGCCGGACCGGCGGGTCGCCCACGAACGCCTCCCCCTCGCCGATGAGGACGAGGGCGAGGTGCGCGAGCGGCGCGAGGTCGCCGGACGCGCCGACCGACCCGCGCTCCGGGACGACCGGGACGACGCCGCGGTCGAGCATCGCGACGAGGAGGTCGAGCGTCTCCTCGCGGATGCCGGAGAACCCCTTCGCGAGCACGTTCGCCCGGAGCAGCATGAGCGCGCGCGCCTCCGAGACGGGGAGCGGCGCGCCGACGCCCGCCGCGTGCGAGAGCACGAGGTTCCGCTGCAGCCGCTCGAGGTCCCGCCGCTCGATGCGGACCTCGGCGAGCGTGCCGAACCCGGTGTTGATCCCGTAGTGCGCCTCCCCGTCCTCGAGCCGCGCCTCGACCAGCGCGCGCGCCCGGCGCACCCGCGCGCGCGCGTCCGGCGCGATCTCGGCGCGCGCCCGGCCGCGCGCGACGGCCGCGACCTCCACCAGCGTCAGGGTGTCGCCGTCGAGCAGCACGCGTTCCATGTGGGGTCCCGTCTCTTGGCTCCGGGGCTTACGTAACAGCCGCCCCGCCCCGGAGGGAACCCTTTCGATGGGGAGGCCCCGATCCCGACCGCGACCGCGATCCCGGCCGCGAGATCGATCGCGCACGGGCGGGCAGGGAGGTTGCACCCGGCGGATGCTCATGCCCGCGCGCGTCGCGCTCGCCCTCGCGCTCGCGGCGGTCCTCGCCGCGCCCGTCCTCCGGATCGGCGTGGAGCGTCCGCCCGCGCCACGGGACTGCGTCCCGGAAGGCCGCGGCGAGCCCCCGCGCCACTGGCTCGGCTGCGCCGCGGACGAGGGGTCGCGCCGCGCCCTGGCCGACGACGAGCGGCTCGTCCTGGGGCGGCCGCTCGATCCGAACGTCGCCGGCGCGCGAGCGCTCGCGTTCGTGCCCGGGCTGTCGCGCCGCCTCGCGGAGGAGATCGTGGCGGACCGCGAGGCGAACGGACCGTACGGCGAGGTGTCCGATCTCGTGCGCGTGCGCGGCATCGGCCCGAAGCGGCTCGCGCGCGCCGCCCCGCACCTCGCGGTGGCGCCGCCGTAGCCTGTCCCACGTTCATGGGGTAGGCTCTCCGTCCCAACGGGGGAAAACGGAGGCGCGTTGGTCATCCGCTGCGAGCGGTGCTCGACCCTGTACGAGCTCGACGAGAGCGTCCTTTCCCCGTCCGGCTCGCAGGTGCAGTGCACCCGCTGCCAGCACCTGTTCACCGCGTACCCGCCGCGCGCCGCGGGGCGCACGCTCGTCGGCGTGCCGCAGCAGCCCGGGGCGGACGCGGGGGCGCCCGCGCCCGCTGCCGCGCCGGTCGCGCCGTCGCTGCCGAAGGCGCGGAGCGCGCCCGGGGGCCGGCCGTCGCCGGGCACGGGCGCGTCGAGGCCCGAGCCGAAGCCCGTGCGCACCGCCCCGCCGCCCGTCTACCGCCCGGCCGCCCCCGCCGCGGGCGCCGCACCCCAGCCCGGCGTCGCGCGCAGCCCGGTGCTGCGCCGGGACACCGTGGGCGCGTTCGAGGCGCGCCTCCGCCGCAGCGCGCGGATGCGGTGGCTCACCCCGGTGCTCGCGGTCCTCGCGGTCGCGCTGCTCGTCGCCGGCGGGCTCGCCCTGTCCCGCCGGGGCGGCGGCGACGGCGCGGGGGCGCGCCAGGAGGCGCTCGCGCTCGCGGCCCTCGACGACGGCGCGAGCCTGGATCAGGCGATCGCGCGGCTCGAGGAGATCGAGCGGCGCGACCCGGCGGCCCGCGCCGCCACCGCGGAGCGGTCGCTCGTGCAGGTGCTCCGCGCGGGCGGCCTCGCCGAC
>DASSSJ010000186.1:0-15871 GCA_035708485.1 Anaeromyxobacter sp.
AGCTGCTGCGGCGCGGCCGCTTCGACGAGCTGTTCTTCGTGGACCTGCCCGACCCCGAGGCGCGGCGGGAGATCCTCTCCCTCCACCTGCGGCGCCGCGGCCGCGATCCCGAGACCGTGGACGTCGCGGCGATCGCCGACCTGTGCGCCGACTACTCCGGCGCGGAGCTCGAGCAGGTGGTGGTGGGCGCGCTCCACCGCGCCCTCGAGGCCGCCGAGGCGCTCGCGCCCGTCGCGCTGTGGGTCGACGAGATCGAGAAGGGCTTCGCGGGGTCCTCGCCCGCGGACGGCGCCGACGCGCGCGCCGCCCGCCTCCTCGGCGCGTTCTCGACCTGGCTCCAGGAGCGGAGGGGCCCGGTCTTCGTGGTGGCGACGGCGAACGACGTCTCGCGGCTCCCGCCCGAGCTGCTCCGCCGCGGCCGCTTCGACGAGCTGTTCTTCGTGGACCTGCCGGACCTCGACGCGCGGCGCGAGATCCTGGAGCTGCACCTCCGCCGCCGCGGCCGCGAGCCGGGGAGCGTGGACGTGCCCGCGATCGCCGCGATCTGCGGCGACTACTCGGGCGCGGAGCTCGAGCAGGTCGTCGTCGGCGCGCTGCACCGCGCCTACGCGCTCGGCCGCGAGCTCGAGACCGGCGATCTCCGCCGCGTCGCGCAGGACGTGGTGCCGCTCTTCAGGACGTACGAGGAGCAGATCAAGGCGCTGCGCGAGTGGGCGCGCGGGCGGGCGCGGATCGCGGGGCGGGCGGGGGCGGTGGTGGACCTGTTCCGGCAGACGGGCGGGTAGGGAGCTCTCGGTGTGGCGCGTTCGCGCCGCGGAATCCCCCGCCATCACGATTCGTTCCAGTACCGTGTGGAACGGGAGTCGGACGAGGACGGCGAGAGCTGGACTTCCAGGGCGGGCCCCGCCAACCCATCAGCGCTTGTCGGCTTGAACGGTTGACGTTCAACGACGCAGGCGCTATCCCTCGAGGGTGATCATCGGGTACGCCGATGAGGCGACGCGGGACATCCACATCGGGGTCGAGTCACGGGCGGCACGCCGGTTCGGCGCCGACGTGCGTGCCGTCGCCCGGTCAAGCTCGACCTCATCGGCGCGGCATCGGAGATCCGGGACCTGATCGTCCCGCCCGGGAATCGGCTGAAGAAGCTCAAGGGGCGCCTCGCGGGGTTCTACAGCATCCGGGTGAACGACCAGTTCCGCATCGTGTTCAAGGAACCATGCTCACCACCGCCACGATGAAGCGCCGCCCGACCCCACCCGGGGAGATGCTGCTGGAGGAGTACCTGAAGCCGGCGGGGATCACCCAGGTCGCGCTCGCGGCGAAGATGGGCGTCCCGATCCAGCGGGTCAACGGGATCGTCTCCGGGCGCCGCGCGGTGACCGCCGAGACTGCGATCCTCCTTTCCCGCGCCCTCGGCACCACACCCGAACTCTGGCTCAACCTTCAGGTCGCCGTGGACCTCTGGGACGCCCAGCAGCGCATGCCGCGGGGCCGTGTCCTCGCACGCGCGCACGCGCCGGCGCGGTCGGTCCAGGCGAAGCGTCGGAGCCGGTAGGCTCCCATCCAACTTGGGCGGGGGTTGGCGGGGAGTCCGAGGTTCAGTTACCCCGGATCCGCTCGTGCACCACCTTCGCGAGGTCGAGCAGCTCCGCCCGCCCGAGCTCGCCGGTGAGGGCGTATCCCCAGTCGTCCTCGACCCAGTAGAACGCGCTCACGCCGGCCTCCTCGCGGACCCTGAACGCCGCGGGCGGAGCGTCCGCGCCGACGGCACGGATGAAGAGCGTCACCCGCGCGCCCGCCGTCGTCTCGTACATGAGCTGCGCGGCGGGGTGCTCGACGTCGCCGGGGAGGAGCCGCCCGCCCACGAGCCGGAGCCCACGGTCCTCCAGGAAAGGCGCCCGCACGTCGCGGCCGAGCCGCTTCGAGAGCCACGTCACGAGCGCCTGCTGCTGCTCCGCGGCGATCTCGACGGGCCGCCGCGCGTCCGGCGCGAACGCCGCGTGCGAGACGATCGCCTGGCGGGCGAACGAGGCGAGCTCGCCCGCGGGGCCGGCGTCGCGGCGGGCGAGCCACGCGCGCGTCCCGGCGGACCCCGCGACCGCCCCGGCCGCGACGAGCGCCACCGCGGCGGCGATCCGCGCGAGCGGCGCGGTCCGCGGACGGGGCGGCGCCGCGCCGAGCATCGCGGCGGGGATCGGCTCCTCCAGCACGGGATCGAACGCCGCGTGCAGCGCGGCCCGCTGCGCCTCGTACGCGCGCACCTCGCTCGCGAGCGCGGGGTCCGCGCGCAGCCGCGCCTCGAACGCGCGCCGCTCGTCGGGCCCGAGCCGGCCGTCGACGAAGGCCATCAGGGTCGCGGGATCGACCGGGCCGCGGGGGTCGGTCACGGCGTCACCTTCCTCGCCCCCGGCGCGTCGCCGGCCAGCTCCCGCAGGCGCGCGCGGGCGGCGGCGAGGCGCGACATCACCGTGCCGAGCGGCACGTCGAGGACCCGCGCCGCGTCGGCGTAGCTCAGCTCCTCGAGCGCGACGAGGAGGAGCACCTCGCGGTGCGCCGGCGAGAGCCGCGCGAGCGCCGCCGCGACGTCGAGGCGCGCCGTCGCGGCGTCCTGCCCGCCGCGCACCTCCACCTCGCCCGCGTCCTCGAGCGGCGCGACGACGAGGTGGCTCCGCCGGAGCTTCGCCCGGTCCACGAACAGGTTGTGCATGATCGCGAACAGCCACGGCCGAGCTTCCGCGCCGCGGCGCCAGGTGTGCCACTTCGCGTAGGCGCGCTCGAGCGTGTCCTGCACGAGGTCGTCCGCGTCCGCGGCGTTCCCGGTGAGCGCGCGCGCGTAGCGGCGCATCCTCGGGATCTCGGCGACGATCGGGTGGGGCATGCGGACGCCCGGCGGTCCCGGCGGGGTCCTGGCCGGGACCGCGAGCGTAACGCGGGCGTCGAGGGCGCGGGCGGGAATCACGGGGTCACGTTGAGCTGGCCGCGTCGCGCGGCTCCAGCGGTGCGTACGGTCGGACAGGCCGGGTTCATCCAGCCCGGCCCCCCGTGGGTTCCCGCCCGGGGCGCGGGCGAGCGGGCCGGCGCCCGCACGCTACGATGCGCGCATGCCCGCCCGTCCTCCGCGCGCCGCACGGCCGCGCCTCGCGATCCACCCGCTCACGCCCGAGCGCTGGCCCGACCTCGTGAAGCTCTTCGGGCCGCGCGGCGCGTGCGCGGGGTGCTGGTGCACCTGGTGGCGGCTCTCGAGGCCGGAGTGGAAGGCGGGGCAGGCCTCGGAGAACCGGCGCCGCCAGGAGCGGTACGTGAAGGCCGGGAACGTGGCGGGGCTCCTGGCGTACGCGGGCGGCGAGCCGGTCGGCTGGGTCGCGATCGAGCCGCGCGAGGCGTACCCGCGCCTCGCGCGCTCGCGGACGCTCGCGCCGGTGGATGACCGCCGCGTCTGGTCGATCACCTGCTTCTTCGTCGCGCGGCCTGCGCGCGGGAAGGGCGTCACCCGCGCGCTGATCGACGGCGCCGTGCGGTACGCGCGGACGCGCGGGGCGGCCGTCGTGGAGGCGTATCCGGTCGACCTCGGCCGCGAGGTCGCCGACGCGTGGGTGTACACGGGGGCGGCGTCGACGTTCCGCGAGCTCGGGTTCCGGGAGGTGGCGCGGCGCAGCCGGACGAGGCCGATCGTGAGGAAGGAGATCCGGAGATCGCGCGCCGGCGCGGGACGCGGGGCGCGTTCCGCCCGCGCGTCCCCCGCCCGCTAGGCCCCGTGACAGGCGTAGCAGGACTTCGGCCCGGCACGCGCGGCGGCGTGGCACCCGACGCACAGCACGTGCGCCTTCTGCCTCCCGAGCTCGACCTTCTGCGCCGGGCCGTTCCCGTGGCACGTCCGGCACGGCTCGCGACGCGCGACGTGGGCGGCGTGATCGAACATGACGTCGCCCGTCTCCGCGGCGTACTTCACCTGCGTCGGCGGGGTGGGGAGCGCGGACAGCGCGAGGGCCACGACGAGGGCGGTCACGTTCGGGCCTGAGCGAGCAGGGTCACGCAGTGAAGCACGCCGCGAGGCCTCGAGACAAGGCGCGCGCGGTGGCGGCGGTCCCGCCGCGGGAGCCGCACGGCGGGGACCGGTTCGCGGCCCGCCGCCCCGGGCCTCGGGTCCGCGGGGGGCGGCGCGGCGCCGGCCACGTCGTGGCCCCTCGTTCCGGGCCGCGGTACGCTCCCGGCGATGCCATCGACGTCCGGAGCCCGATGGACTCGCTCATCGTCGCGATCGTGACGCTCTGGTTCTTCGTGACCGCGGGCTACGCCGGGACCGTCGGCGTGTCCGCGCTCCGCACCCGCACGTACGCGCCAGACCTCGGCCTCGGGCTGCACGGGGGCGCCGCGGTCGCCGCCGGCATCGCGACGCTCCTTCTCGCGGCGGCGCTGTTCGCGGCGGGCGTCCTCGTCACGTTCGTCGCGACGCGGGCCTGAGCGCCGCGCGCGCCGCCGCGGGCGGGGGCCTTCGCGGATGGGACGAAGGCAGTACGGCCGGCCGGCGGCGGGCGGGTTAGATGCTAGCGTCGCGAAACCCACGAGGAGGAACCGTCATGGCCCGAGCCGCCGCCGCTCTCGCGCTGCTTCTCCCAGGCCTCGCCGCGGCCGAGTCGATCGCGGTCGCTCGGGCGACGTCGCCGTCGGCGGCCGTGACGCCCGCCGCCGCTCCGACCGCGACCGCCACCCCGACCGCGACCGCGACCCCGACCCCGACCTCGACCTCGACCCCGACCTCGACCTCGACCCCGACCTCGACGGCGACCTCGACGGCGACCGCGACCCCGACCGCGACCAGCCCCGCCGCGCCCGCGTCCGCCGCGGCGCCCTACGCCGTCGCGCCGCTGAACCCTCCACCGAAGGAGTACGGCTCGTGGGTCGTCCTGAAGGGCGGCTGGTTCGGCACCTCGGAGGACTACCAGGGCGACTCGTTCTCCGGCTCGGGCGAGTGGGAGCTCGCCGCGGGCACGGGCCGCGTCCTCGGGGTCGAGATCGGCGCCGGCTCCATGACCACGAGCGCCGCGGGGCTCGAGGTGCGCACGATCCCGCTGCTGCTCACGATCCGTGTCGGGATCCCGATCGCGATCGTCACGCCGCACCTCGACGTGGGCGCCGGGGTCTACTTCAACGAGGCGAGCGTCCGGAACCAGAGCTTCGACGACACGACGGCCGGCTGGCACGCGGGCGCGGGCGTGGACGTGGGGTTCCAGCGGCTCGTGGTGGGCGCCGACCTCCGCTACATGGGGGTCGCGCCGACGTTCTCCACGGTCGGGAAGATCACCCTCGATCGGTACGCGGCGCTCCTCAAGGCGGGAGTGCGGTTCTAGCCGCGCCGGACGTCGCGATGCTCGGCGGCTGGGCGGTCCTCCTCGTCTTCCAGCTCGTCGGCGAGATCCTGACGCGCGCGGCGGGCTGGCCCATCCCGGGTCCGGTCGTGGGGATGGCGCTCCTGCTCGCGGCGCTCCAGCTCCGGTTCCCCGAGACGGAGGGGCTCCGCACGGTCTCGAGCGGGCTCCTCTCGCACCTCTCGATCCTGTTCGTCCCCGCGGGCGTCGGCGTGATGCTCCACGCGCCGCGGCTCGCGGCGGAGTGGCCGGCGATCGCGGTCTCGCTCGTCGTCAGCACGGCCGTCGGCGTCGCGGTGACCGGCCTCGTCGGCGACCGGCTGTCGCGCGGCCGCGAGGAGGCGGGCTCGTGACGGCGCGCCTCGGCGACATCTGGGTGTACCTGGCGCAGAGCCCGCTCCTCTGGCTCGCGCTCACGGTCGTCGCGTACGTCGTCGCCGACGCGCTCCACCGCCGGCTCGGGCGCCACGCCGCCGCAAACCCGGTGCTCGTCGCCGTCCTGTTCCTCCTGGCCGTGCTGGTCGCGAGCGGGACGCCGTACCCCACGTACTTCGAGGGCGCCCAGTTCGTGCACTTCCTGCTCGGGCCGGCGACGGTGGCGCTCGCGGTGCCGCTCCACCGCGAGCTCGCCCGGGCGCGGGCGCGCGCCGTCCCGTTCACCGTCGCCCTCCTCGCGGGCTCGAGCGCGGCGGCCCTCACCGCGATCGGCGTCGCCCGCGCCCTCGGCGCCTCGCGCCCGACGCTCGTGTCGCTCGCGCCCAAGTCCACCACGACGCCGGTCGCCATGGGCATCGCCGAGAAGCTCGGTGGGCTGCCGTCGCTCACCGCGTCCCTCGTCATCCTCACCGGGATCCTCGGCGCGATGCTGGGCCCCTGGCTCCTGCGCCTCGTCCGCGTGCGCGACGCGGCCGCGACCGGGTTCGCGATGGGCGTCGCCTCGCACGGGATCGGGACGGCGCGCGCGTTCCAGCTGAGCGAGCGGGCGGGGGCGTTCTCGGGGCTGGGGATGGGGCTCAACGCGCTCGCCACCGCGCTGCTGCTCCCCGCGCTGCTGCGGCTGCTCGGGTACTAATGGCGACACCCGCTTGCATCGAGCTACTGCGGCGCACGATCCCGGCCGATCTCGGGCGGGCTCGTCGCTGCGATGCTCGACGTAGCCTCCGGCTACGCCTCCGCTTCTCGCTCCTCGCGCGCCCGACCTCGGCTCGGGCTCCTGCGCCTCGCTACGCTCGACGCAAGCGGGTGGCGCCATGAGCGCGGGCCGCGCTCACCCCGCCGCGAACGCCGGCGCGAACACCTGCGCCGCCCAGCGCTCGATCGACGTCGGCGTCGTGGTCGCGGCCGAGCGCCGCTGGGTCGGCGCGAGGTGCCCGTCGTTGAACCCCCTCGCCATCTCCCCGTAGAGCGCCGCCAGCTCCTGCGGCAGCCCGGCCGCGACCATGCCCTTCTCCGCGTCGGCGTAGGGGAACTGGACGTACCCGAGCTCGGGCTTGCCGATCGCCCTCCCGAGCGCGGCCGCGACCTCGGGCATCGTGAGGTCGCGCTCGCCCTGGAGCTCCTGCACGGTGCGGCCGGTCCAGTCGAGCACGGCGAGCCGGTTCGCCGCGGCCTCACCGATGTCGTGCGCCGCGATGTGCGCCATCTTCACGTCGGCGCGCAGCGCGCCGCCGAGCCCGCCCATCGCCTTGATCATCCCGATCGCGGCGAGGTTGTTCTCGAAGAAGTACCCGGGGCGCAGGTGGAGGGGGACGAGGCCGCGGATCCGGTCGAGCCGCCGCTCGAGCGCGTGGACGCCCGCGATCGGCCCGTTGCCGCTCGGCTTGTCCGCGCCGATGCTGGAGAGCGAGACCGCGCGCGGCACCTTCGCGGCCTCCAGCGCGTCTCCGATCGCGGCGGCGGTCCGGTCCTGCCAGTCGCGGATCCCGGGGCCGAGGTACGGCGGCAGCAGCACGAACGCCGCGCCCGCGCCGTCGAGCGCGCGGCGGAGGAAGGCCGGGTCCTCGACGGACCCGGGGACGACCTCGGCGCCCCGCGCGCCGAGTCCCTTCAGCTTGTCCGCGTGCCGCGCGACGACGCGCACCCTCTTCCTCGCGTCGAGCAGCCGCTCCGAGATCGTCCCGCCGACGTGGCCCGAGGCCCCGAGGACGACGTACAGCGTGTCCGCCATGTTCTGCGCCCTCCTGGGTTGCAGTTCAGGCGCGAGTGATGGCGGGCGGACGCTCCGCGCGCCCGTGCCGGAAGGGGTGCGTCGCGGCGGCGGTCGGCCTCGCGGCGGCGGGGCCGCCCTACCGGCCCGCGAGCGCTCGCAGGACGTGCTCGTGGACGAGCGCGTTCGACGCGACGCAGCCGCCGGACGCGTGGGAGGGCCGGCCCTCGAGGTCCGTGAACCTCCCGCCCGCCTCCTCGACGAGCACCGGGAGCGGGCCGAGGTCCCAGATCTGCACGCCCGCCTCGACCCACGCCTCCGCCTTGCCCTGCAGGACGAGCGCGCATCCGGCGAGGTCGCCGTAGCAGCGGGCCGCCTGCGCCCCGAGCGCGAGCGCGGCGAGCCGCTCGAGCAGCGGCGGCCGGAACAGGACGTGCGGCTCGCCGAACGACAGCGTCGCGTCGGCCCAGTCCGCGATCGCCGACACGCGCAGTCGCTCGGGCGGCGCGTCGCCCGCGCGCAGCCACGCGCCGAGCCCGCGCGCGGCCCAGTAGGTCTCGCCGAGGGCGGGGAGGGCCATCGCGCCCGCGACGACGAGGCCCTGGTGCTCGAGCGCGACGAGCGCGCCCCAGAACCCCCGCCCGCGGGTGAACCCCTTCGTGCCGTCGAGCGGGTCCACGATCCAGCGCGTCTCGGCGCTGCCCGCGTGCGCGCCCGTCTCCTCGCCGAGGAAGCCGTGGCCCGGGAACGCCTCGCGGACGACGGCGAGGATGGCCGCCTCGGAGTCGCGATCGGCCTGCGTCACCGGCGTCCGGTCCGGCTTCCGCTCGACGCGCACGCCTCGCCGGAAGTGGGCGAGGCTCGCCGCGGAGGCGGCCTCGACGGCGCGCCGCGCGACGTCCATGGCCTTCGCGAGATCGAGGTCGGGCATGCGGGGAGCCTAGTCGCGGGCCTCCCAAAAGGAAACGGCGGCCGCGTCGCCGCGGCCGCCGTCGGGAGCTGCGCGATGCCGGGGCCTACTTCTTCGGCATCATCGACCCGGTCTGGAGATACCGGGTGTGGAAGGCGAACGCTTCCTCGAACATGTGCGGCGACTGCAGGCCGGCGCTCGGCTTCTTCATCGCGCGCTTGACGTAGTCCCACAGGACCGGCCGGTACTCCGGCGCGGCGCACTTGTCGATGACCTCCTTCGCCTTCTCCTTCGGGCTCTTCATCCGGAGGTCGGCGAACCCGAACTCGGTCACGATGCCGTGCACGTCGTGCTCGGTGTGGTCGATGTGCGTCGCGAACGGGACGATGGCCGAGATCTTCCCGTCCTTGGCGGTCGCCGGGGACATGAAGATCGTGTAGGCCGAGTTGCGGGCGAAGTCACCCGACCCGCCGATGCCGTTCTCGATGCCCTTGCCCGCGATGTGCGTCGAGTTCACGTGGCCGTAGATGTCGGCCTCGACGAACCCGTTCATCGCGATGCAGCCGAGGCGGCGGATCATCTCGGGGTTGTTCGAGATCTCCTGCGGGCGCAGGATGATCTGCTTCCGGTACCGGTCGATGTTCTTGTTGAACCGGACCTGGCCCTCGGGCGAGACCGAGAAGGCGGTCGCCGACGCGGCCTTCAGCTTCCCGGAGTCGAGCATGTCGAGCATGCCGTCCTGGATCACCTCGGTGTAGGACAGCATCTGCTCGAACGGGCCCTCGTTCAGGCCGACGAGCACCGCGTTCGCGATGTTGCCGACGCCCGACTGCAGCGGCGTGAGGTGCTTGGAGAGCCGGCCCGCCTTCACCTCGCCCTGGAGGAAGTCGATGATGTGGCCCGCGATCCGCTTGTGGACCTCCTCGGGCGCCTTGAAGGGCGCGTTGCGGTCGGGGTTGTTCGTCTCGACGATCGCGACGACCTTGTTGACGTCGAACTTCCAGTACTTCGAGCCCTTCCGGTCGTCCGCGGTGACGAGCGGGATCGGCACGCGGTCGCCGTGCACCGAGGACATCGAGATGATGTCGTGCATGCCCTCGAGCCGCTCGTCCTGCCACTCGTTCACCTCGAGGATGATCTTCTCGGCGTGCTCGAGGTAGGCGTTGTTGTTGCCGCAGGACGACGACGGGACGGCGGTGCCGTCCTCGTTGATCTTCGTGACCTCGATGAGGGCGAAGTTGATCTTGCCGTAGTGACCGTGGCGCACCAGCGAGCCGGCGTGGCTCAGGTGCATGTCCTGGTACTCCATCAGGCCGGAGTTGATCTTCTCGCGGGTGACCGCGTCGCCCTGGTACGGGAAGCGGAACCGCTGCGACTCGACGAAGGACATCATGGTGTCCTGCTCCGGGCCCGTGGACGCGCCGGTCAGGACGTTGAACTTCAGCGGCTTCCCGGAGAGCTTCTCGGCGAGCGCACGCCGGGCGATTGCCATGGGGACGGCCTTCGGGTACCCGGCGCCGGTGAAGCCCGACATGCCGATGGTCGCGCCGTTCGGGATCAGCGCGGCGGCATCGTCGGCCGACATCACCTTGGCCTTGAGTCCCTTGTGGAGAATCCGGTTAGCCATTGCGTTCAGCCTCCTGGGGTTTCGTCCTGCATACGGAACGAGCTGGTACGACGCGGGGGTGCAACACGAGCGCGCACGGGCGCGGGAATGGACGCGCAGATTAGCGCGGGACCGGGTGCCGTTGGAAGCGAAGACCCTGGCAAAACGCCGGGAGAAGCGGAGCGATTCCGTCCACGAACGCGTACGCGAACGCGCGCGAAACGCGCTGCGTCAGGACGCGAGTAACGGAGTGATGACGTCCACGATCTCGCGCAGCGCCGCGCCGCCGTCGGTCACCGAAAGCTTACTCGCCGATTCCACGACGACGCCCTGCGAGACGAGCCACTCGATCGCGTTCTCCACGTGCGCCTTCGAGAGCGACTCTCGCAGCACGATGCCGCCGGAGAGGAACGCCGCCCGCCCGCGCTCGAGCGCCTGCCGCACGAGGTCGCGGCGATCGGGCGGCTCGCCGGCCCCGCCCGCCAGGAGGGCGAGCGCCGTCTCGGCCGTCAGCCGGTAGGCCTCGAGGTACGCGCGGACGAACTCGGCGAGGAAGGCGACCACCCACGGCTCGGCGCCGGGCGCGAGCCGATCGCCCTCCCGCGCGAGGGCCCCCACCCGCAGGAGGAAGGCGAGGTTCTCGTCGAACGCGTCCTCGAACCGCACGCCGACGCGGTACTGGAACTCGAGCTTGAACAGGCGCGAGAGCCACAGCGCGCGGGCGCGCACCTCGTCCACCGTCCCCCCGCCGCGCGCCGCCGCGGCGAGGAGGGCGGGCGCGACGAAGCGGTGGATCACGGCGTTCCGGTGGTAGTCGAGGAGCGGCCGCCGCTCGTCCACGACGAGGTAGATCGTCTCGCCCGCCGCGAGCTCGACGCGGACGAGCCCGTCCGCCTGGAGCCGCCGCACGGCGTCGGCGATCGGGCCCGCCTCGCGCGGGTCCGACGGCGCGCCCGCGAGATCGCGCGCGAACCGGGCGCCGCGCTCGGCGGCGACGTAGCGGAGCAGCTCCACCCGGCGCGTCACGTCGGCGGCGGCGAGGCCGCGGCGGACGTGCGAGAGGAGCGCGGCGGCGACGAGCCCCACCGGCGTCACCGTCACCGCGCGGCTGATCCCGTACGCGATCCGGTTCGCGAGCGCCTGCACGAGCTGGCGCTTCGCCTCGGCCGGCGCGCCGCGGCTCCCCCGCGCGAGCGCCGCGGCGCGCTCCGCCTCGCCGCCCCAGGCCTCGTCGAGCCCGAGCCCTCCGGCCGCCGCGCCGAGCCGCTCCTCGGCGACCGCGCGCAGCGAGATCGGCTCCTCGAACTGCACGTAGAGCCGCTCGTAGCGGCGCCACAGGATCCGCGCCGCGCCGAGCAGGCCGCGCAGGCTCTCCTTCTCCTTCTCGCCGCCGGAGAGCTCCTTCACGTAGGACGACGCCTCGATGAGCTTCTCGTAGTCGATCGCGATCGGGACGAAGACCACGTCGTCCGCGGCGCCGTCGAGCCAGGCGTCCACCTCCATCGAGACGAGCCCGGTCTTCGGGAAGAGGAGCTTCCCGGTGCGGCTGCGGCCGCCCTCGACGTAGAACTCCTGCGGGAAGCGGTCGCGCAGGAGGTGCTTCACGTACGCGCGCAGCACCGCGGTGTACACGCGGTCGCCCTTCACCTTGCGGCGGATGAAGAAGGCCCCGCCGCGCCGCGCGACGGCGCCGAACGGCCAGAACGCGAGGTTGATGCCGGCGGCGATGTGGGGCGCCGTCATGCCGTGCTCGTAGAGGACCCAGGAGAGCACGAGGTAGTCCACGTGGCTCTTGTGGCTCGGGCAGAGCACGATCGGCGCCGACGAGGCGGCGCGCTTCACGCGCGCGAGCCCGTCCTCGTCCACCTCGACGCTCGTGTAGAGCCGGCCGAACACCCGCGCCAGGATGGGGCGCGCGATCTGCACGAAGCGCGGGTCGTAGCGGCTCGCCACCTCGCGGAGGTCCTTCGCCGCCTCGGCGAGCACCGACGCGACGGGCCGGCCCGCCTCGCGCGCGACGGACTCGACGGCGGCGCGGAGCGTCCGGTCCCGCAGCACGCGCTCCTGCACGCGCGCGGGCGCCTTGAGCGGCGGGCCCACCGCGGTGCGGAACACGCGCGCCAGGTGCTGGTGGAGGACGCCGCGGACCTTGCGCGCGAGGACCGCGTCGGGCTCCTGCGGGCGCTCGGCGAGCGCGGCCTTGAGGTCGAGCGGCCGGCCCACGTCGAAGAAGGCCCGCCGGTAGGAGCGGAGGAAGGCGATCGCGTTCGCGAACGCGCTCGGCGCCTCCGGCGAGCCGTAGAGGACGTCCCAGAGCGACGGCTTCAGCTTCTGGGCGCGGCGGCTCCAGACGAGCAGCACCGGGACCAGGAACACCGGCTGGAAGAGGTCGCGCTGCCGGCGCACGAGCGCCGCGAACGGGTCCCGCTCGCCCGGGCGCCCGAGGAACACGAGCGCCGCGTCGCCGCCGGCGACCGCGTCCTCGAACGCGCGGCGCGAGCGGCGCACCCGCGCGATCCACCCGAAGAGCCCGCGGAAGCCCTGCGCGGCCCGCAGGGGCGGCAGCCCCGTCCGCCGCAGGAACCAGCGCAGGAACAGGAAGTTCAGGAGCCCCGCCGAGCGCATCACGAACACGACGCTCCCGCGCGAGGCGAGCTCGAGCAGGTCCCGCGGCGCGTCGCGCGTGACGCGCACCGGCTCGAACCAGCGGTCGAGCAGGTCGCGGCGGGCGCGGGGGACGGTCGGCGCGGCCCCGTTCGGTTGCGCGCGGGGCGCGGTCCCGTTCGGCGTCCGGCCGGGGGCGTCGGTCACGGCGGCGAGTGTAGCCGGTTCGGGAATCGCGGCATGGCCAGAATGGACCGGAAGCACGCCGCAGGGAGCGGGCCGGCGCATTTCGCTTCGCGAAAAGCGCCTGGCCCGGAGATGGGAACGGCGTGGCCCGAAGATGGGAACGGCGTGGCGGCTCACCCGCGCTTCTTCACGCGCCCCTCGCGGTCCAGGAAGAACGGCTCCACGAGGAGCGCCTCGACGGCGGGGCGGTGGCCCTTCACGTCCGCCCCGAGCGCCGCGAGCGCGTCGAATACCTCGCCGCGCACGCGCGCGTTGTCCCGGTCGCGCAGCAGGAGCTGGATGAGCGCGTCGCGCGCGCGCTCGCCGGGCGACACCGAGACGAGCGCGCGGGTCGCGGTGATGCGCACGTCGTCCGAGAAGTCCTCGAGGAGCGGGAGGAGGGCGGCCTCGACGTCGGCGCTCCCCGCGCCCGCGTGGTGCTCGCGCAGCCAGGTGAGGAGGACGAGCTTCTTCTCCGGGTCCCGCGTGTAGATCTTCCCCAGGCGCGAGAGCTCCTCGACGACGACGGCGAGCACCTTCTGGGCGGGGGCGATCTCCGCGAGCGCGCGCAGCGCCCAGGCGATCCCGTCCTCCTCCTCGCGCACGAAGCCCTCGATCGGGCCGATCGCCTCGGCGCCCTCGTCCACCAGCATCCGGCGCGTGGTCTCCTTCTCCTCGTCGTCGGTGATGCCGGGCTCGGCGCGGACCGTGAAGCGCCGGCAGAGCGTCCGGAGCGCCGCCGGGGTGCCCATGTCCGAGAGCTGCTGCATCGCCTTCTGGCGGTTCTCGGGCGGGCCGTAGCGCTCGGTCACCTTCTTCGCGAGCTTCTTGAGCGCGCCCTGCTCGCGCTCCTCCTTCGACCCGAACAGTCCGAACAGTCCCATGGCGACCTTCTACAACGAGATGCCCGCCCTCGGGTCGCCTTCGTAGAGGTCGGCGAGGGGGCGCACCGCCCGCTCGACCGCGTCGGACGACGGCGGGACGACGACCTGGATCACCGCGTACAGGTCGCCGCGCGCGCCGCCCCTGAGGTCGGGGAGCCCCTTGCCGCGCAGCCGCAGCCGCGTCCCGCTCTGCGCGCCCCGCGGGACGCGCAGCGAGACCGGCCCCTCGAACGTGGGCAGCCGCACCTCCGCGCCGCTCACCGCCTCGGGCACCGTCACCGGCAGGTCGAGGTAGAGGTCCTTCCCCTCGCGCCGGACGTGCCGGTGCTCGGCCACCTTCACCTCGAGGAACAGATCGCCGGCCGGGCCGCCGTGCTGGCCGGGCCCCCCCTGGCCCGCGAGCCGGATCCGCGAGCCGTCCCCGACGCCCGGCGGGATCTTCACGCGGAGCGTCCGCCCGTCGACGCGGACGTCGCGCTCGCCGCCGAGCACGGCGTCGCGCAGCGAGACCTCGACCGTCGCGATCGCGTCCGCGCCCGGCGCCGCGAACGGGGCGCGGCGCGCGCGCCCGCGGGCCCGCCCGCCGCCGAAGATCTCGCCGAAGATCGAGCCGAAGTCGAAGGAGCCCATGTCGCCGACGTTCACGGTGGCGAAGTCGCCGAAGTCGAAAGGCATGCCCCCGGCCGGCGCGCCCTGGCGCTTCCAGCGGCGGTACTCGTCGGCGCGCTTCTCGTCGAAGCCGGTCCGCAGCGCGTCGGCGCCGAACTCGTCGTAGAGCTTGCGGCGCTTCTCGTCCGAGAGGACCTCGAAGGCGGCGGTGACCTCCTTGAACTTCTCCTCCGCGGCCTTGTTCCCCGGATTCACGTCCGGGTGGTACTTCTTGGCGAGCCGCCGGTACGCCTTCTTGACGTCGTCGGTGCTCGCCGTGCGGGGGACGCCCAGGATCTCGTACAGGTCGCGCTCGGCCACGCCGGAGAACGTAACCGTTCCCGGGGGGTCGTCAACGACGGAGAGCCCCCGCCGGGCCGGGCGGCTACAATCCGCCCATGCCGGTCCTGCTCCTCGCGCTCGCGCTCGCCGCGCCGCCGCCGGCCGGCGCGCGCGTCGTCGAGGAGATCGTCGCGGTCGTGCGAAACCCGGCGTCGGCGCCGCCGCGCGTGGTGACGCTGACCAAGCTCACCGAGGAGGCGCGCATCGCCCTCGTGTCTCGGGGGGCCTCCGCGGCGGCCACGGGGCCGCTCGACGCCGAGGCGCTCCGGGCGGCGCTCGACTGGCTCCTCGACCAGATGCTCCTCGCCGACGACGCGGCGCGGCTGCGCGTCAGCGAGGTGCCGCGCGAGGACGTCCTCGGCGAGCTGCGCCGGTTCCAGGCGCAGTTCGCGGCGCCGCAGGACTACGCGCGCTTCCTCGCCGCGTCGGAGCTCACCGAGGACGAGCTGCTCGTGACCCTCGCGCGCATGGTCCGCGTCCAGCGCTACGTCGCGAGCCGGATCGGCCGGTCGGCGCGGGTCCCGGACGCCGAGGTGGATCGCTGGCTGCGCGAGCGCGGCGTCGCGGCGGCGTCCGGGCCGGCGCGCGAGGCGGCGCGTGCGGAGATCGCGGACGAGCGGACGAAGGCCGAGGTGAAGGAGCTCATCGCCGAGCTGCGTGCGCGGGCCGACGTCCGCGTCGTCTGGCCGCCGCGGGACGCGCCGGGGGAGGGCGCCGCGCCGTGAGGCGCCCCGTCGATCCCGGCGCCGTCCCCGCCGGCTGGACGCTCCGGCGCGCCGGCCGCGCGGACGTCGGCCGGATCGTGGACATCGAGAAGGAGGGCTTCCTGCACCCGTGGTCGCGGGAGCTCATCGAGCGCGAGCTCGGCCACTCCTGGTCGCGCATCCTGCTCGCCTGCGAGGAGGACCCCACGGGGGAGGAGCGCGTCCTCGGGTACGTCGTCTTCTGGATCGTGCACGACGAGGTGCACGTCCTGAACGTCGCGACGGCGCTGGCGGCGAGGCGGCGCGGCGTCGGGCGGGCGCTCATGGCCGCCGCCGAGGACGAGGGCCGCTCCCGCGGGGCGCGCCTCTCCACCCTCGAGGTGCGCCGCTCGAACGCGGGCGCCATCGCCCTCTACCGCGCCATCGGCTACCG
>DASSSJ010000187.1:0-49788 GCA_035708485.1 Anaeromyxobacter sp.
CGTCCGCGTCCTCAAGCTGCCCGTCGTCGTGTGCGGGCCTTCCCAGGCGCTCGTCCCCGGGGTGCTGCGCGATCTCCCGGGCGGCGTCGCCTTCGAGGGCCCCGACGCCGCCGAGGGGCTCCGCGCGCTGCTCGCGGGCGCAGGCGAGCGGACGCCGTAGCCGCCGCGGCGGCGGAGGCGCGCTAAACGACCGAGCGCAATTCGGAAACGGCCTGTAGTCTGGAGCCTGCGGGTGATCTCGAATCGCGAGCCGTCGTTTAGGCGCCGGGCCCGCGCACGACGCGCTCGAGCGCCTTCACCGCGGCCGCGAGCAGCTCCGCCTCGCGCTGCGTCGGCTCCGCGCGCGCGAGGACGCGGCGCAGCTCCCCGAGCACGAGGTCCGGGCGCTGCGGGTTCAGGTACCCGACCGCGGCGAGCAGGGCACGGGTGCGGTCCCAGAGCGCCTCGAGCGTCTCGTGGCGGGCGGGCGCCTCGGCGCCGCGGTCGTCCGCGCCCGGCGCGTGCGCCCCGGGGACCACCGCGAGCTCGTACGAGATCACCGCCACCGCGTGGGCCAGGTTCATCGAGTCGTACGCCGGCGCCGTGGGGATCGTGCAGACCGCCTGGCAGAGCGAGAGCTCGGCGTCGGAGAGTCCCCGCCGCTCCTCGCCGAACACGACGGCGACCTCCCCGGCCGTGCTCCGCCGCGCCACCTCGGCCGCGAGGTCGCGCGGCGCGAGCCGGGGCCGGCGCTCGACCTCGCGCGAGGTGGTCCCGCACACCCAGGTGGCAGGGCCGAGCGCCGAGCGCAGGTCGTCGTGGAACGACGCCGCGTCGAGCACGTCGCCGGCGCGGCGCGCCGTGCGCCGGGCGCGGGCGAGGACGTCCTCGGCCGCGGTCGCCGCCAGGCCCTCGCGCGGCGCCCCCTCCCAGGCGCGCGGCGCCACCACCGCGAGGCGTCCCAGGCCGAAGTTCTTCATGGCGCGCGCCGCCGCCCCGACGTTCTCGGCGCTCTGCGGGCGGTGGAGGACGAGGCGGACGTTGGCGACGTTCATGCGTCGCCGGACGTATAGCACCCGGCGCGCCGGGGGGCCGCGCCGTGAGATACTCGCCGCCGTGGCCCGGAACGCACCCGCGCGCCGCCCCGGCGGCGCCGTCCTCGGGGCGCTCGTGGCGGTGGCGCCGTGGGCGGGCGCCTGGGGCGCCGGCGCCGCCGCGCCGGGCGCGCCCGCCCCGCGCGACGACGCGTTCCGCGGCCCGGCCTGGCGTCTCGAGCGGACCGAGCGGCTGGGGGCGTCCACGCTCGAGCGGTTCGCGCGCTCCCGGGACGGGGTGCCGGTCGTGGGCGCCGGCGTCGCGATCGCGGACGGGGCCGGCCGGCCGCGGTGGTTCCACGCTCCGCCGCTGCCGCCCGCGTCCGGCGAGCACCGCGTCGAGGCGCGGCACGCGGCGGGGGCGGCGCTCGATCACCTCCGTGCCTCCGCCGCCGGCGGCGTCGTCCGGCGCGTCGCGAAGGCGTGGGCCCCCCTCGCGTCGCGGTTGAGGCCGGTGTGGCGCGTCGACGTCGTGACGCCGCGGGCGGACTGGCGCGTGGTGGTGGACGCCGGATCGGGGACGCCCCTGTTCTCCTGGGATCGTCGCGCCTCGGCCGTGGGGGCGGTGTACGCCGTCTCGCCCGCCGAGACCCCCGACGGCGCCTGCCCGCCCGACGGCGCGATCACCTCCGTGTGCGCGCCGACGGTGGACCGCGCGCTGCCGGACCGGCTGACCGCCGCGTTCGGCGAGGTGGTCGGCTGCGCGGGGGCCGACCCGTTCTCGGCCCCGGCGTCCTGCGTGGCGACGGCGCTGCCGGACACCTCGGGGCGGTACGCCTTCGCGCCCGACCCCGTCTCGGGCGGGCGGGACGACGCGTTCGCCGAGGTCAGCGCGTTCCACCACGTGGAGGAGAGCGTCGCCTACCTCGCGCGCCTCGCGCCGTCCGCGCCGGCACCGGCGCCGCTGACCGTTTACGTGAACGCGGCCTCCGGCGGCGCCGTCCTCGAGAACGCCTTCTACTCCCCCGGCGCCGGCACGCTCGTCTTCGGGCAGGGCCAGAGCGTCGACTACGCGTACGACGGCTCCCTCGCCACCCACGAGCTGGTCCACGCGTGGACGGACGCGCTCGGCGGCCTCGAGCCGTTCGTGGACGAGCTCGGGTTCTGCATCGACGCGCTCTCGATCGGCGAGGGCAGCGCGGACGCGCTCGCGGCGGCGCGCACCGGCCGTCCCGAGATCGGCCTGTACGCGGGGCGCGGGCGCGGGCAGCCGTACCTCCGGCGGATCGGAGGCGTCCCGACGTGCGCGGGCGACGGGACGCGCACGACGTTCCGGGGCGTCGCGACGGTGACCGGCCTCGTGGGCGAGCCCCACGCCGACGGCGCGATCTGGAGCGCGCTGTCCTGGGAGCTGCAGGAGGGGCTCCGCGCCGTCCGCGGCTGCGGCGGGAGCTGCTCCGCGGCCGCCGAGCTCGAGGCCGCGGCGCTCCGGGCGACGTCCGGGACCTCGCCGGTGTCGTTCCGCGCCCACGGCGACGCGCTCGTCGCGGCGGCGGAGGCGCTCCACCCGGGCGACCCCGCGATCGCCGAGTACGTGCGCTGCCTCGCGCGGCGCCACGCGCTCGCCGGCTGCGACGCGCGCGCGGTGGAGATCTTCGCCGGCGAGCCGAAGGCGGTGCTCGCCTCCACCCTGCCGACGCTCCAGGTGTCGGTCCGGGCGACCGCGCCTTCGGCCACGCTCCGGGTCTGCACCGCGAACGGCGCGACCGCGCAGCTCCACCTCCGCCGCGACGCTCCGGTCGGGACCGTGATGGACGACGTGGGCCGGACCTCGTTCGTCTCCGACCGGACGGTCGCCGTCGCCGCGGCGTGCGACGCGGGCGGGGCCGAGCTGGCCCTGGACGGCCCCGCGACGTGGTGGGCGGCCGGGGTGAGCGGCGAGCCCGCCCGCGCGGCGCTGGTGCAGCTCACCGCGACCTCCGGCGCGGCGGCGAGGGCGCCGCCGCCGGAGGCGACCGTCTGCGCGTACACGCCGCCGCCGGCGCCGCCGGCGGCGCAGGGCTGCGGCTGCGGGACGGGCGCCGGCGCGCCCCTCGCCGGCGTCCCGCTGCTCGCGCTGGCGCTGCGGCTCGCGCTCCGGCGCGTCAGTAGGACGTCACCGCCAGGCTGAAGTCCGGGTTCGCCCGCACGAAGTCGAGCAGCTCGCGCAGCGTCTCGTCGTCGCGGGCGAGCGCATCGCCCGCCGGCCTGCGGGGGAACCGCGCCAGCTCCCGGGCGAACCGCTCGACGTCGGCCCGGGACATCACCTCCGCCAGCTCCGCGGGGAAGACCTCCAGCGCGCCGCCCGTGAGCCCCAGCCCGACGAGCATCCCGTCGAGCTCGTCGGACGCGTCCTTCAGCTCGACCGCGAGCTCGCTGCGGGTGAGGTTGAACGCCGGGTTCCGGACGCGCCCCCAGGGCAGGCAGACCACCTCGGCCACCCTCGGGCCGATCTCCCTCGCGAGGCGCACCTTCTCGGCGCGCGGGACGTCGCTCGAGGCGAGCGTCGCGACGGCCTCCGCGATCCGGCGCCGCGTCAGGCTCGGCGCCGGCGGCCCCTTCTCGTACTCCGCGACCGCCGCGACGAGCTGCTTCCACGGCCCCGGGTCGCCCCTATCCCTCGCCGCCTCCGCCTCGTCCCGCCTGCGGGCCATCTCGGGGTCGTCCCAGACCGACGCGTGCGGCGGCTCGTAGCGGCGCTCCGGCGCGACGCGCCGGGCCTCCTCGAGGAGCGCGACGAGCCCGTCGAAGCGCTCGCCGGCCTCGGCGGCCCGATAGGCGGGGAGGAACCGCTCGCGGTACGCCCGGACGTCCACCGCGACGAGCTTGACGTCGACTCCCATGACGACGATCTCCCTCACGCCGCTCGCCACCGAGCGGACGTCCGCACGTCCCGCGGCCGGCGCGACGCCGATCGCGACGGCCGCGAGGACGGCCGAGAGTCTAGCAGCCGGAAGGCTTGGCACATTCCGCCCGGAGGCTCTGCTCGAACTGCTCCCTTCGCTGGGTGGCGTCGTTGTACAGGTTGAACGCGGGGTGGATGTAAGCGCCCTCGGGCAGCCTGTCGAACATGGCCGCCCGCTGCGACGGCTCGAGCTTCTCCCAGGCGGCCATGTCCACCACCAGGACCGCGAACGTCTTGACGAGGAGGCGCTGCGGGATGGACTGGTACTGCCGGTTGGACCTCGTCTGCTCGATCCCGCTCTGCTCGTCGTCGTCCCACTCGATCGAGAGCTGGGTCTTCACCTCGTAGAGCCCCTGGACGTACTTGGGACCGCCGAAGAACACCGAGCTGATCGTTCCGCTCCGGTCGGTCACGACGAAGTCGAGCTGCCGCGCGACTCCGCCCGCGACGAGGTCCGGGATCCGGTTGCCCGGGCCCTGGCCGAACCAGCCCCGCGGGGCGGGATACGCCTGGAAGGACCCGCCGCTGTACGCCCACAGGCGCGCCATCATCACCATCTCGCCGGACATCCCCTGGAGCGTGTTCCGGATCTTCCACATCTCCCCGGACTTGAACGCCCGCTCGACGCCGGCGGGGCTCAGGTTCGGCGACATCCGGATCATCATGTACATGGCCTTGTCCGCGGCCCACAGGGCCCGGTCGAACTGGGGGCTCGCGGGCTTGTCCGTCGTCCCGTGCGGATCGACGAAGGACAGGGGGTCGCCCGCCGCGTACGCGTAGAGGTTGCGCGCCGACTCGCGCTCGAGGGTGCGCCCCGGCTCCGCGAGCAGCAGCGGGTCGGGGGTCGTGAAGCGGTTGATCTCCGGGTCGTAGTCCCGCACGCCCATCCGCACGAGGCCCAGGTCCGCGTCGAAGCCCTTCTCCACGTAGTCGAGCGCCGCGCTCGTGGACGGGTGCACGCTGCGCCAGCCGAACGGCGACGCGAGCCGGGCCGCGCCGGTCGCCTCGGCGAGCACCGTGCCGCGCGCGTCCGTCGCGACCGCGCTGAAGACGCCGTTCCGGAGGAGCCCCACCGTGCGGCCGGCGACCTGCACGCGCTCGGTGAGGCCGTCCGCGTCGAGGTATCCCTCCTCGACGAACCCCGCGACGGGGACTCCCCCCGCGCGCTTCAGGAGGCGCCGGCCGGACTCGTCGTTGACGAACGACCAGGTCGCGCCGTCGCGCGCCGCGCTCTCGAGCTGACCGTCGGGCCCGTAGGCGAGCACGAGGTCGCCGCGCGTCGCCGTCCGCCCGAGCGCGTCGAACGTGTAGACGACGCTCCCCGCGACGAGCGTCGCGCCGGACCAGGTGATCGGCTTCACGACCCCGTCCGTGGTGATCGACCTGGGCAGCCCGGAGGGGTCGACCTCGTAGCCGTAGGTCGCGGACGCGTCCGAGGCGCTCTCGAGGAAGCGGCGATCCCCGTAGCGGTACGCGCGCGACACGCTCGTCGTCCCCGCGGTGAACGTCTCCGCGTCCACGAGCCCGCGCGCGTTCATCGCCTGCGCGGCGGCGGCCGTGTGCTGCGGGGTCCGCAGCGTCGACCCCGTGAAGCGGCGCGTGAGCCCGTCGTACTCGAGCGTCACCTCGCTGGGGCCGGGGAACGTCGCCCCGCGAAGCTCGCCCTCGGGACCGTAGGCGTACGTCGCGAGCCTGGCGCCGTCCAGCTCCGTCGCCTCCAGCCGGCCGAAGGCGTCGTGCACGTAGGTCTGCGTGCTCGCGGAGAGCTGCGCGCCCGCCGCGTCGAGCACCCTCACCGTCCGGGAGCCGACGACGCCCGCCTCGAGGTAGCCGAGCTGCGCCTCGACCGTACGCCACCCGTCGAGGGTCACGCGGCGACGGGAGAGGAGGCCGTCCGCGCGGTACTCGAGCGTCCGCGTGAACCCGTCCCCGGAGACGCCGGTCAGGAGCCCGAGCGTCGTCCGGAGGTCCGGCTCCGCGGGCGTGGCGCCGTCGTAGAAGTAGCGGAACGTCCTCGTCACGCCGCTCGCCGCGTCGGCGTGCGTCTCGGCGACGGGGCGCCCGATGCCGTCGTACGCGAACGCGACGCTCCGCGCCAGCGAGCCCGGGACGCCGCTCAGGTACCTCGTCGCCGCGGGGAGGCCGGTCACCGGATCGTAGACGTGCTCGATCGTGACCAGCGCGGTCCCGAGCAGCCCTTCCCGCTCGATCCGCCACACGCGACCGTGATCGTCGTACGCGACGCGGTGCGAGGCGCCGTCCGGGAGCCCCACCGCGCGCAGCCGCCCGAGGGCGTCGTACGCGTAGGCGTACCGCACGCCGGCCTCGTCGTCGCGCGCGACCACCCGCTTCGCGGCGTCCATCCAGGTCACGGTCCGGCGCGATCCGTTCTCGACGGAGACGAGCCTCAGGAGGCCGTCCGACAGCGTCAGCTCGGCCGCGAGCTGGCGCTCCACGCCCTCGTGGTACGCGGTGCGCGCGAGGCTCGGATGGCCGTGCGCCGTCGCCACGCTGCTCGCGATCTCGCGCGCGCCGGCGAGGAGGCTCGCCAGGTCGAGCGCCGTGGGGTCCACCGTCGCGGCGACGGCGTCGCGCAGGTGCGTCCTCGTCTGCGCCGTCGTCCTGCTGCGCGTGACGACCGGTCCGAACGCCCAGCCCTCGGGGATGCGGCTCGCCGTCGCGAGGGGCTCGCCGGCCGCCGTGGTGAGCTCCACGGCGGTCCGCGCGCTCGCGCGGGCCGGGTCCACCAGCTCGCGCATCGTCGTCGCGGCCGGCTCGGCCGCGGTCGCGGGCTGGTACGAGAGGCTCGTGGCCGGGGTCGCCTCGCTCGAGAGGCCGAGATCGTCCCAGCTCTTCTCGAGCCGCTCCTGTCCGTCGTAGCGGAAGAACTGGCCGTGGCGCGCCGTCCCCCGCGTCGTCCGGAGCTCGAGGATGCCGTGGCTCAGGGGATCGCGCGCCACGACCTCGACGACGACTCCGTCGGGCGTCGTCGTCGAGCGCGGAAGCAGCGTCGCGGGATCGTAGCCGAACGACGTTCTTCCCTTCCCCGGGACCGCGATCCAGTCGATCAGCCAGTCCGGACGGTACGCGACGTCCTGGAGCGTCCACCGGCCCCCGTCCCGCGCGACGCTCTCCACCTTCTGCACGAGCCCCACCGCGTTCAGCGTCAGCGCCGTCGCGTGGCGGAAGTCCGGGGACCCGCCGGCGCGCGCGCCCTCCTCGACCGCGTCGTCCCAGACGCACGAGAGCGCCTGCCCGAAGCCGGGCGGGTGGACGTAGCGCCTCGTGGTGGTGAGCCCCCCCGACGCGCCGGTCCGGCTCACGGTCTCGGCGCAGAAGTCGCGGGCCCAGGTCAGGTAGTCGGTCCGCTCCGCCACGACCGCGTCCGCCGCGTCCACGAACCCCTTCACCTCCCACCTCGGGCGCTTCCAGACGGTCCCCTGGAACGGCGCGTCCTCGAACTCCCTCGACTCGAACGCGTCCACGAACGGCGCGTTCGAGTCGTGCGTGCGGGAGCGGACGAGCAGCCCGGCGGTGTCGTCCTCGTTCAGGAAGTCCGCGGTCTGGGTCAGGATCGGCGTCACGCGCGTCACCCGGCCGTAGCCGAGGAGGAACCTGCCGACGCGGTGGACCGCGGGCGCCTCGTAGGCGTACTCGCTGAACGCCGCGTCGTACCCGGACGACTCCACGTCGATGCGCGTGACGACGGCCTGCCGCTGCCGCGCGCCCGGGCTCGGGTCGCTTCGCCCGTACCGGAACGAGAGCGTCGTCCCCTTCCCGTCGTCCGCGCGGGCCATGAGCCCGACCTCGGGACCGTCGAGCGCGATCGACCACCCCTGCGTCGCGTTCGAGAAGGCCACCTCGGCGTTCCCCGTGCCCGCGAGGTCGGCGGCGACGGGCTTCGCCAGCGTCGCGTCCACCGCCTGGAGCCCCGGCACCGGGACGTACTCGAGCCGCGTCCCGCGGTTCATGAAGAGGTACGTCTGGTTCCCGCTCGTCTTCGACAGCACGGCGTCGGTGAGCCCGTCCTTGTTCGCGTCGATCCACGCGATGGCGTAGCCGCCGAGGAGCAGCGGCGAGCCCGCGGAGATGAACTGGTAGGCGCGGCCGGCGGTGACGAAGTCCAGGTTCCCCTTCCCGAACCAGACGACCACGCCGGAGGCGTAGCGGCCGATCAGATCGGGCAGGCCGTCGCCGTTGAAGTCGTGCACCCACGCGGTGTCCGGCGTGAAGCTCGGGGTGATCGCGACCGCCCTCGACGCGCCGAACGAGAACGCCCCGGCGCTCTTCGGGCCCGGGGGGCTCGTGTTCGGCAGCACGCGGTACAGGCCCGCCTGGAGCCGCACCACGTCCGGCAGGTGGTCTCGGTTCAGATCTGCGATCCGCACGGTCGCGCCCGGGACCCAGTTGCCGGGGATCCTCTGCGTCCACTGCTGGTCGACGGAGTCGATGCGGTAGGCGAACCCGTCTCGCTCGCACGCGGTGAGGTAGGTGTAGGTGTACGCCGCGTCCGTCCGCATGCTCACGACGTAGGTCGTGTCGTCGCCCACGCCGGCCCGGAGCTGCGCGAGCGACCTCGGCACGTTGCTCGTCGAGGTCACGCCGCGGCACGACGTCGCTGCGCCGGGGGGCGGGGGAGGCAGCGGCTCCGCGGTGAACCCCGACGCCGTCTGGCGGTACAGCCGGTAGTCGTAGGACCACTCCAGATCGGGCAGCCCGTCGTCGTCTTCGTCCAGCGTCACGCTCCGGTTCGGCTGGAGCATGCTCGAGTACAGCGCGACGAGCGGGTCCACCTTGGGGTTCCGGACGAGCTGCGCGGACGCGAGCCGGTCCGCCGCCCGGTAGTGGGTGTAGGTCGTCGCGGGCTCGCGCGCTCCCCCCGCGAAGACCCGCTCGACGCGCGCGAGGTAGAACCCGGGGCCGAACCCCTCGTCGTCGTACCCGAGCTCGTACCGCCAGCGCTCCGCGAACGTCCCCGTGTCCGCCCGCCTCGCGTGGATCCGGACCACCTTCACGCGCCGGTCGAGCGCGAGGAGCTGCTCGGAGCGGTAGTCCTCGAAGGGCTGCGCGAGCGGCTCGTACTCGAGATCGATGCGGTACGCGGCGTCGTCGCCGACGCCCCCGTACCAGACGCTCGTCGCGAAGAGCCGCCCGCTCGCGTTGGGCGCCCACTCGATCCGCGTCTTCCGCCCGGTGGCGGTGCGCGCCTCGGTGAGGTGCCACGCGTACGTCCCCTTCGGCGTCGCGACGCGCGCGGTCCCTCCGAACGTCAGCTCCGTCCCGTCGGGCAGCCACGCCGTGATCACGTCGCCCGCCCAGGACGCCCGCACCTTGCTGCCCATGCCGGCCGGGTACCAGTACCCGTCGGTCCCCTTCACCATCCGGCCGAACGGGCCGGTCAGCTCGTCGGTCGCCCAGTCCAGCGCTCCCGAGAGGCGGGACCGCGTGATGGCGAGCGACGTGGCCCACCCGATCCCCCACTCGCCGATGCCGGCGTCGGCGGAGTAGCCGGGGAACACCGACGCGAGCAGCTTGCCGCGCTCCGCCGGCGCCTCGAAGGGCGACGGGAGGGTGAACGCGCCCCGCGACAGGTCGGCCGGCCCGAACGTCACCGACGCGAGCTGGCCGGCGAGGGACGCGCGCTGGGGCCCCCCGAGCTGCGGCGGCTGGACCTTCGCGTCGGTGGACGTCGCCGTCTGCGGCGTCGCCGCGAGGGGGAGCGACAGGGCGAGCGAGACGGCGAGCGCGCGGGCGAGACGGGTCATGGCGGACCTCCCGGAGCGGCGCGCGCTGGGAGATCGGGGGCGGCGCGCGACCGCGGGCTGCGTCGGCGCCGCGACCGCGAGATCCGCGGCCGCGGCGCCCCCCCGGCTCACGTCACTGCAGCGGGCACGTCCCGACGCCGTTCACGCCGGGGGTCGTGTAGCGGGCCTCGAGCTTCAGCACGACGAGGAGCTCGGTCGCGTCGCCGTACGGGTCGCCGTTGTTCACGCCGGCCCAGGCGTCGAACAGGCTCGCGATCGACCAGGTGTTGAACGGCGAGAGGCCGATCGGCCCCAGGTCGAAGTAGTCCGGCGGCAGGGTGTCGAGCCAGTACTGCGCCTGCGACGCCGGCCCGTACATGATCTTGGTGAACGACGAGCGCCAGTCCTCGTTGCCGAACAGGAACGTCTCCCGGCCGCGCTCGGTGGGGAACACCATGTTGCGCCCGGCCCAGGTGTCGACCCCGATGTCCTGGTAGTTCCGCGCCTCGGCGCCGGGGTAGTCCGTCGTGACGTAGAGGGCCATCTGCAGGATCGACGGCGCGATCAGCTCGCAGGTGAGCAGCGTGTTGCTCGTGCCGGCCTGGTACAGGTCCTCCTCCGAGATCCCGAACTCGACCGGGTGGTGCCCGCCGATCGCGGTCCAGATGGCGCGCGCGCGCGCGTCCTTCGCGCTCCGGCCCGGCGGCGGGATGTCGCCGCCGAGCGGCGGCCGGAACGGGTTCGGGAAGCGCAGGATCGCCCGCTTCACGACGGCGGGGCGGCTCGACGTCGGCAGCTTCGCCTCCTGGACGGCGAGGTCGAGGTTGTCGGCGAGCCGGTTGCCGAGCGCGACGACGCGCGCGACGAGCGCGGCGAGATCGACGTAGTACCAGTCGGTCTTGAGGAGCCGCTCCGCCTCCGGCAGGGCGACCAGCGCCTCCGGGTACCGCAGGTACACCATCGGGTGGAGCTTGTCCGAGATCGTCGCCATGTAGCGGTCGAGCTTCGAGCGGAGCTCCTGGTTCGCGAAGTTCAGGTTCTCGAGCGTCCAGTAGGGGAGCAGCTTCTGCAGGCGGCCCTTCCGGGCGACGGCCTCCAGGTCCGCGTTGACGGTCTCGATCTGCTTCTGCACGTAGTCCATCTCGCGCCGGTTCTGGAGGTGCTGCACCTGGCGCTCGATCGCGAGGATCCGTCCGTCGAGCCACGTCTCGAAGAACCCGACCACGGAGGGCGGGTAGTCGGTCGGCTCGCAGGTGCACTCCTTGCGGATCTCCTGCCACCCGAGCCGGCGGAAGTACGTGGCGTCGTCGGGCATGAGCCGGCCCTGGGCGACGATGGCGTCCCCGCGCGACTCGAGGCTCACGCCGACGGTCTGCATCGCGCGCGCGAGCGCGAGCGCCTTGTCCGCGGCCGGGGTCAGCCGCCGCGCCGAGACCGAGAGGCCGCCCGGCCCGGCGTTCCCGCAGGCCTTGTCGTTCACGACGAGGTAGACGTCGCCGGGCCGGCTGAACGTGATGGCCGTCCGCGGCGCCTGGAGCACGTACGCGTCCAGGATCTTGCGGTTGTCGGTGGGGCTCACCACGAACGCGACGAGGCTGCCGACCGGGAAGTCGGGGTACGGGGTGTTGGACAGCCGCAGCCCCTGCGCGAACGCCGCCGAGGTGCGGCGATCGCGTCCGTTCGAGTCCGAGTCGGAGAACGTGGTCGAGTGCGAGTAGCCGGCGCAGACCTTGAGGCTGGCGTTCGGCCCGACCGGACCGCCCCAGTTCGCGCCCGCGCACATCTCCGCGCGGAAGAAGAACTCGTCCGTGGTCGTGGTCGTCGAGGCGTTCGTGCGGAACTGACCGTCCGTGTAGGTCAGGCCGAAGCCCGCCGGCCCGGTCGTCGCGAACTTCATGTCGGACACCGCGCCCAGCCCGTCGACGCCCATGAGCGGCGTGCCGAAGAAGCCGCCCGACGCGGACCGCTCCTGCAGGGCGCACGTCGGCGACCAGGAGCCCTCCACCGTGACGTAGAGGATCTCTCCGGGCTCGCCGTGGGCGAGGAGCGATCCCCCGTCGCGGACGGCCGGGACCGCGACGTCGACCGGGCTCACCGGCCGGGCCGGGCCGCTCCACTGGGAGTCGGATCCCGTGATGGGGACCGCCTGGACGACGGGCGTGTCGACGTACCCCGGCGCGTCCTGGATCGCGTCCAGCGTGTCCCGCATGCCGGTGACGACGTCGCTGAGCCGCGCCTGGTCGATCGACGCCAGCACCTTCATCCCCGCGTCGTCGGCGGCGAGGTCGAGGACCTGCTGGAGGAGCGCCTGCCGCCGCGCCGTCAGCTCGCTCTCGCTCTGGCCGGTCTCGTACGCCTGCATCAGCGTCGTGACCAGCACGCCGCGGTTGTTGCGGTAGTCCTGCAGCCCGGTGTCGAGCCCGCCGCCGGCGGTCTGCACCCAGAGCTTGATGTCCGTGAGCCTGTCCGCGAGCAGGCCGACGGGCAGGAGGTTGCCGTTGTTCGGGAGGAACTGCCCCGTGGTGCGGTACGCGTCGTACCGCTTGCTCCCGAGCGCCACGGTCCCGGAGAGCTCGACGAGGGCCTTCGGCGCGGTGTCCTGGATGGTGGTCACCCACGCCGGGTCGTACGCGTCGGTCGGGGCCTTCCCCATCATCTCCTTCACCGCCGGCTGGACGACGTCGGCGTGGCGCTCGAGCACGCGCGCGAAGAGGTCGCGCCACGGCTTCCAGCGGGTCGCGGAGAAGAAGCGCTCGTAGCCCTGGGGGAGATCGGCGTCGGGCGTCTGGAGGTCGTAGGCGGCGGCCGCGTCGGCGTCCTGGATCGCCGCCTGGAGCCCGGCGGCGTCGTGGAGCTGGCCGAGGAAGCGGTAGAGCGTAGACAGCTCGGTCTTGCGCTCCGGCGCGAGGACGACCGGGCTCACCTCCGGCGCGTTCGGGATGTCGCGCTGCGGCTTCACCCGCTGCGCGCACTCGCGGAACCGGCAGCCGAAGTCGTGGTACGGCGCGAGCGACTCGAACCGCTCCCGGAGGATCCGGAAGCCGTCGGAGACGAAGAGCATCGCGGGGCCGCTCACGAGCGGCGGCCGCGCCGCGCCCGGGACGGGCGGGGTGTAGTCCGTGAACACGGCCCGGATCATCTCGTCGTCGGTCCCCGCCGACGCGCGGAAGAACGCGTCGAGATCCGCCTCCGTCTTCTGCGTCAGCTTCAGGGCGTCGAGGTCCTTCTGGTGCAGCGCGCGCCAGATCGCGCCGGCGACGGCGCTCGTGTTGGCCCAGAGCTTCTCGGTCGCGTTCGGGTCGGCGTACGCGCCCCGCGCGGTCCCCTTCGCGCCGTCGTACCAGCGCCCGAGCGTCCACATCCGCCGCTGCAGGATCGGGAGCCGCACCGCCCGGTCGGCGTCGAGCGCGCCCCCCGGGAGCGGCTCGTCGAACGCGCTCTGGAGGACGTCGGCGGCCGTGTCCGCCATCTTCTCCGTGAACGCGCTCGCGTTCGCCGCAGCGGCGGTCCGCGCGACCGCCTGCGCCACGGCGTCCGCGCAGAAGAGCGACATCTGGTCGGGGAGGTCGGGGGCCTTGACGTGCCGGTCCAGGAGGCGCTGGCAGAGCTGGACGTCGCCCGTGACCGCCGCGAGCGCCGGGGTGGAGGTGGCGTTCGCGGGGCGATCCCAGGCCGACCCGCAGGACGGCGCGTCGGGGAACCTCTCGTACACGTCCGCCGCGACGGCGTTCCGCTGGTCGTCCCGGAGCTGGTGGCCGAAGAACTCGAACAGCAGCTTCACGTGGTTCGCGGTGATCGGAGCGTCGGGTCCGTTCGGGTCGAGCGTCTTCAGCAGGCCGACCACGTCGTCGTACTTCTTGCGGACCGTCACGTCGGCGGGCGTGAGGCCGAGCGGGTCCAGGTCCTCACCGCTGCGGCAGCGCGAGATCCCCTCGCCGCGCTGGGGCGGCGGGACGGCGGCGGTGAAGGCGGCGAGGGACGTCCCCGCGGGCATGAGGAGCTTCGGCAGCGCCGGGCACTGGGTGGTCGGGACCTGCAGCTGGAGGCTGCGGTCCGGGTTCGTCGTGCCGATGGCGGCGCACCGGTCGAACACCCGGGTGCCGTCGAGGCCCCTGCACACGCCGAGGTGCGCGACGTTCGTGCACTTGTTCTGCTCGCCGGCGTGGCCGACCGGGGCGTACGCGACCTCGACCATGCAGTCGCGCGTCAGGGTCCCGGTGCTCACCGCGTAGATCCGGTTGATGCGCGGCGCCTCGGCGGCGCTCGGGGTGTACACCGCGCCGGTCTCGCCGAGCGTCGTCGTGCAGCCGTTCCGCTCGGCGACGACGGCCGCGAGCGCCTGCTGCGCCCACCACTGCGAGGCCTGGGTCATGGAGCAGTCGGGGTAGTTCACGACGCACTCGCTCGACCAGGCGGCGCAGGTGCACGCGATCAGATCGTCGAGCGGAGCCCCCGGCGTCTGGCAGGGAGGGTTGTACCGGATGCACTCCCGCCAGCAGGTCTTCGTCCCCGACTGCGCGACGCCGAAGAAGGTGGCGTTCGCGAGCTGATGGGTGTGCCGGCACGCCTCGGACTGCTGGTACCCGAAGTCACAGCACGCGTCCCCGTACTCCCACTGCGCCGAGCACCTCTTCAGCGCGGGATCCGCGATCGCGGACCAGTCGATGTCGTCCTTGTCGGGCTGGCTGCACTCCAGCCGCGCGGTCTGGGCGGCGACGTCCTCCTTGCCTCCGCAGGCCGCACCGAGCGCGACCGTCGCCGCGAGAAGGGCGATGGCGATGACGCGCCCGACGTCGTGCGCCGCACTCCGCTCCACCCGTCGTTCCATGGCAGTCCTCCGCGTGGGACATCGGCCGCAGATGTCGCCCGGCGGGGCTCACGGCGGGCTCACGCGGCCGGCCGCCCGGCCGCCGAGGCCCGCGGCGCGCGAGGAAGGTCGCGGGGCGTCCGGGCCCGCGCCGCCGCGGGTCCACGCCGCAAGCGGCGCGCGCCGCCGGCGGCCCCGCGCGGCTCACACGCGGGCTCACACGCCCCACACACCGCGCCGCGCGGCGCCGGACCGCGCGCGGGATTCCGGCCGGACGCTGCGCGGTTGCGCGGTCGGCGCGCGTACGGCCGGGCCCTCCGGGTCCCGGCGGGGCGCCGCGGGGCGGCCGGTTCCGCGGCGGCGGGCGCTTTTCGCCGTCGCTGTCGGGCCTCGCCCGTATAACATCCCCGCCCATGCTCCCAGACGCCCAGCTGCACGCGCAGCTCCCGTACACGCTCCGGCAGATCGACCTCCCCGCCCTCGGCGAGCTGTACCGCGGCAAGGTCCGCGACAACTACTCGCGCGGCGACCGCATCGTGATGATCACGACCGACCGCGTGTCGGCGTTCGACCACGTCCTCGGGACCATCCCGTTCAAGGGCGAGGTGCTCTCGCGCCTCACCGCCTTCTGGTTCGAGAAGGTGAAGGACATCGCGCCGACGCACCTCGTGGACGTCCCCGACCCGAGCGTCCAGGTGGTGAGGCGCGCGAAGCCGCTGCCGATCGAGATCGTGATCCGCGGGTACGTCACGGGCTCGCTCTGGCGCGACTACCAGGCCGGGAAGGCCGGCGCGTACGGGATCGAGTGGCCGAAGGGCCTCCGGAAGGACCAGCGGTTCGACCGCCCCATCATCACGCCGTCGACCAAGGCCGAGTACGGCAAGCACGACGAGCCGATCAGCGAGCAGGAGATCCTCGCGAGGAAGATCGTGGCGCCCGAGCTCTGGAGGGAGGCGACCGGCGTCGCCGAGCGGCTGTTCAGGCGCGGCCAGGAGTGGGCGGCGACCCGCGGCCTCATCCTCGTCGACACGAAGTACGAGATGGGCGTGGCGGACGGCAGGCTCGTCGTCATCGACGAGATCCACACGCCCGACAGCTCGCGCTACTGGGTCGCGAGCGGCTACGCCGACCGGTTCGCGACGGGCGAGGATCAGGAGATGCTGGACAAGGAGAACATCCGGCAGTGGCTCATCAAGGAGCACGGGTTCTCCGGCCACGGCACGCCCCCGCCGCTCACCGACGAGGTGCGCGTGATGCTCGCCCGCAAGTACATCGACGTGTACGAGCGGCTCACCGGCGAGACGTTCACGTCGGGCGTCGGCTCGGTCGAGCAGCGCATCCGGCAGAACCTCGCGAAGAAGGGGTACCTCTAGGCGGCCCGTGGCGACGCGCGCCCGGCCGACGGCGACGGCGCCGCCGAGGGCGCTCCTCCTGCCCGGCCTCGACGGGTCGGGCCGGCTCTTCGGCCCGCTGCTCGAGGCGCGGCCGCGCGCGTTCCGCCCGGAGGTCCTCTCCTACCCGCCGGACGAGCCGCTCGGGTACGACGACCTCGCGGCGCTGGTCCGCCGGCGCCTGCCCCGCGGCCGGTTCGTGCTCCTCGCCGAGTCCTTCTCGGGCCCGGCGGCCGTGCGCGTGGCGGCGGCGCGACCGCCGGGGCTCGAGGCGCTGATCCTCGCCGCGACCTTCCTGCACGCGCCGCTCAACCCGCTCCTCCACCCCATCCGCGGCGTGGTCGGCGCGCGGTTCTTCGGCGTGCCCATGCCCGCCGCGGTGGTGCGCTGGTTCATGGCCGGAAACGACGCGCCCGCCGCGATCGTGCGCGAGGTCCAGCAGGCGGTGGCGGCGGTCTCGCCGGAGGTGCTCGCGCACCGCTCCGCGGAGGCGCTCCGGGTCGACGTGCGCGGGGACCTCGTCCAGGTCGACGCGCCGCTGCTCGTCCTCGCGCCGACGCGGGACCGGCTCCTCCGGACCGACGTCGCCGACGAGATCCTCGCGCTCCGGCCGGACGCGGAGGTCGCGCTCGTGGACGCGCCGCACATGGTGCTCCAGCGCTGCCCGCACGCGTCGCTCGCACGCATCGAGGAGTTCCTCGCGCGTCCGGGCGCGCGGGCGGGCTCGGTGGGCTGACGCCGATCGCGCCCGGCGGGCGGCTCACCGCGGCAGCAGCGCCTCGACCTCGGCCCGCACCGCCTCGAGATCCCGGTCCGCGAGCCAGGACGTGACCGGCAGGTCCTCCCCGCGCCGCGCGACGAGCACGACGCGCCGGAGGTGGTCGTGGGTGCCGGGCGCGTCGGGCGCGCGGAGCCACGCCGGCATCTCCGACCCGGCGCGCGCCGCGAAGCCGCGCGCGAGCCGATCGGCCCGCCGGCGGCGGGCGTCGCCCGCGGTCTCGACGGCGGCGCCGGCGAACTCGCCGAGCGCGCGCTCCTGGCGGCGGAGCGGCACCGGGTGGCGCACCGAGACGCGGCCGCGCTCGAAGCGGGCGCGGACGCTCCGGCCGCCGAGGACCGCGAGCGCGAGCGCCGCCGCCGCGAGCGCGAGCGCGAGCGCCGGCAGCGCCCGCGCCGCGGCGGCCGCGCCGCCCAGGAACACGGCTGCGAGCACCGCGAGCGCGTGCGGCCGCGCGAGCCTCGAGACGAGGGTGACGGCGCCGGGCGAGCGCTGGACGCGGACCATCGCCGTCCTTCGTGGCACGGCGGCGGGGCGGGCGCAACCCCGCGCTCAGGCGGGCGCACCGGCGGACTCGAGCCGCTCGCGCCCCGCCAGCACCGCCTCCAGGTCCTCCGGGCTCGCGGGCTTCGTGAGGTGCGCGTCGAACCCCGCCTCGCGGGCGCGCCGCAGGTCCTCGGGGAGGGCGTACCCGGTGAGCGCCACGAGCAGGGTGCCCGCGTGGCCGTCGGCGCGGAGGCGCCGCGCGACCTCGTACCCGTCCATGCCGGGCAGGCCGATGTCGCACAGCACCGCGTCCGGGCGCGACGTCTTCGCGCGCCGGATGCCGTCCGCGCCGTCTCGCGCGACCTCGACCTCGTGGCCGGCGAGCCGCAGCACGTCGGCGAGGCTCTCCGCGGCGTCGTCCTGGTCCTCCACCACGAGGACCCGCCGCCGCGGGCCCGCCTCCGCGGGCGCGGCGCGCGCGGCGGCGGCCGCGCCGGGGCGCAGCGGGAGCTCGACGGTGAACTCCGCGCCCTTTCCCTCCCCCGCGCTCTCCGCCCGCGCCGTCCCGCCGTGCAGCTCGGCGAGGCCCCGGACGAGCGCGAGCCCGAGCCCGAGCCCGCCCGCGCTCCGCGCGAGCGAGTCGTCCGCCTGCACGAACGGCTGGAACAGCCGCGCGAGGACCGCCGGCGCGATGCCGGCCCCGGTGTCGCGCACGCGGACGACCGCCCGCCCGCCGCGCTCCTCCGCGGTCACGGTGACGCGCCCGCCGGACGGCGTGAACTTGCCCGCGTTGTGGAGGAGGTTCCCGACGATCTGCGAGATCCGCGCCGGATCCGCGTCGAGCCAGAGCGGCCGGTCCGGCACGCGGACCTCGAGCGCCACGTCGCGGTCGGCGAGCATGGCCGCGTTGTCCTCGCACACGTGGCGCACGAGGGCCACGAGATCCACGCGGGCGCGGCGCAGGCTCACCTTGCCGCGGGTGATGCGGGTCACGTCGAGCAGGTCGTCCACGAGCCGCACGAGCTGGCGCACCTGCCGATCGACGACGGCGCGCGCGCGCGCCACCGCGCCGCTCCCGGGCGGCGCGCGGCGGATCACCTCGAGCCCGCTGACGATCGGCGCGAGCGGGTTCCTGAGCTCGTGCGAGAGCACCGCGAGGAACTCGTCCTTGCGGCGGTCCGCCTCGCGCAGCGCCTGCTCGGCGGCGTGGCGGTCCGTCACGTCGAAGAACAGCACGGCGAAGTGGTTCGGCTCGGGCCGGAAGGCGACCACCTCGAACCAGCGACCGATGGCCGCCGCGAAGCTCTCGAACCGGGCCGGCGCGCCGGTCTTCGCCACGGCGCCGTACCGCTCGATCCACTCCTTCTCCACTCCGGGCAACACCTCGGTGACCCTGCGCCCGACGGCGCGCGCCCGCGGGACGCCGGTGAGCCGCTCGAACGCGGGGTTCACCTCGACGAACCGGTAGTCGGCCGGGTTCCCGGCCTCGTCCCACACCATCTCGTGCACCGCGAACCCCTCGCTGAGGTTCTCGAACAGCTTCCGGTAACGGGCCTCGCTCTCGCGCAGCCGGCCGAGGGCGTCGCGCAGGCGCTCGTCCTGCGCGCGGAGCTCGTCGGACTGCGACTGCAGCTCGCGCTGCTGCGCCTGCAGCTCCTCGTGCTGCACCTGCAGCTCGTCGTGCTGCGCGTGGAGCTCCGCGCCCTGGTCCACGATGCGGCGCTCGCGCTCGCCGAGGTCGAGCGCCATCCGGCCGAACGCGCGGCCGAGCTGCCGCAGCTCGTTGCGCGGGGGGCCCACGCCCGGCGGCGTCGCGAGCACCGCCGCGCCGAGGTGGTCGCCGGCCGCGAGCCGGCGGCTCGCCTGCACGAGCGCGAGGGCGGGACCGCGCACGCCGCGCACGACGAGGAGCGCCGTCGCGCCGAGCGCCGCGAGCATCGCGGCGGCGACCGCGAGGACGCTCCGCCGCGAGCGCCCCTGGAGCGAGAGGATCTCCGCCGTCGCCGCGCGCGAGGCGCCCTCCTGGGCGGCGACGTACGCCGCGAGCTTCGCGAGGGCCGCCTCGCGACGCTCCGTCAGGGTGATCTCCGCCGCGAGGACCTCCGCCGTCGAGGGCGGCGGCGGCGCGGCCGACGCGGCGGCCACGAGCGCCTCGGCGGCGTCGCGGTACGGCGCCACGAGCGCGAGGGCCTCGGCGCGGCCGGCGTGCCCCTCGCCGTCGGGGGTCGCCTCGAGCGCGGCCTCCCCGGACCGCGCCCGCGCCAGCGCCTCCCGGAACGCGGCGTGGTGGCGCTCGTCGCGGGTGAGCGCGTAGGTCCGGGCGGCGATCCCGAGCCGCAGCAGCTGCTCCTGGAGCGCCGCCGCCGCGACGGCGCGGGGCCTGATCAGCTCCATCTGGCGCCGCTCCGCCCGCTCGATCCGCCCGAGCAGCCCGACCGCGACCGCGACCACGCCGGCCATCAGGAGCGCCGCCGCGCCGAAGCCGAGCGAGAGCCACGCGCCGACGGAGAGGTCCGGGCGCCTAAGCATGGCGGGGGCCCTCCTCGATCGGCGGCGCGAGCGCGCCGGGGTCGAGGTCCGCGCCGGCGGCGCGGGCGCGCCCGGCGTCGGGTCCGGACTGTGCGGGTGCGGATCGCGGCACGCGTGAGACTCCCGGAGCGACCCATTATCCGATCGGTGTCACCGCTCGTGCGTGGCACGGACGGGTCGTCGGCGGCGGGCGCCGGCCGCCCCGGCCGGCTACCCGGTCGGGTCGAGCCGGCGGCGCGCGCCGCTCACGCGTCGCCGAAGACGCGGCGGAAGATGGTGTCGACGTGCGCGAGGTGGTGGTCGAGGGCGAAGCAGGCGTCGATCTCCGCGTCGGAGAGCGCCTTGCGGACGTCGGCGTCGCGCTTCAGCGCGGTCCGGAAGTCCACCTTCTCCTCCCACACCTTCATCGCGTTCCGCTGCACGTAGACGTACCCCTCCTGCCGCCCCACCCCCTTCGCGACGAGGGCGAGGAGGACGCGCTGCGCCTCGTAGAGGCCGCCCGTCAGGTCGAGGTTCTCCCGCATCCGCTCGGGGTAGACGCGCAGGTCCTCGATCATCCGCGCGAACCGGTGGAGCGCGAAGTCGAGCGCGATGGTGGCGTCGGGGCCGATGACGCGCTCCACGGACGAGTGGCTGATGTCGCGCTCGTGCCACAGCGCGACGTCCTCGAGCGCCGCGAGCGCGTAGGAGCGGAGCAGGCGCGCGAGGCCGGTGAGGTTCTCGGACAGGATCGGGTTGCGCTTGTGCGGCATCGCGGACGACCCCTTCTGGCCGGCCGTGAACGGCTCCTCGGCCTCGCGCACCTCCGTGCGCTGCAGGTGCCGCACCTCGGTCGCCTGCTGCTCGAGCGTCGAGCCGGCCACGGCGAGCGCCGCGAAGTACTCGGCGTGACGGTCGCGGTTCACCACCTGCGTCGCGGCGGCCTCGCCGCCCGCGAGCCCGAGCCGCTCCATCACGAAGGCCTCGACGCGCGGGTCCACGTTCGCGAACGTGCCGACCGCGCCGGAGAGCTTGCCGACGGCGACGGTCTTCCCGGCGCGGACGATCGCGTCGCGGCGGCGCGCCCACGCGTCGTACCACCCGGCGAGCTTGAGGCCGAAGGTGATGGGCTCGGCGTGGATCCCGTGGCTGCGCCCCATCATCGGGGTCCTGCGGTGCTCGAGCGCGCGCTTCCTCACGGCGGCCATCGCCCGGTCGATCCCGGCGAGGAGGAGCGCCGTCGCCTCCGCGAGCTGGACGGCGAGCGTCGTGTCGAGCACGTCGGACGACGTCATGCCGCGGTGAAGGTGGCGCGCGGCGGGGCCGCCCTTCTCCTCGACGAAGGTGAGGAAGGCGATGACGTCGTGCTTGACGGTCTTCTCGATCTCGTCGATCCGCTCGACGTCGGCGGCCGTGAAGGCGTACCCGTCGAACGCCTTCCGGAGCGCCTCGTAGTCCTCCGGCGGCACCTCGCCCAGGCGCACCATCGCCTCGCAGGCGGCGAGCTCGACGTCGAGCCAGATGCGGAAGCGGCGCTCGGGCGCCCAGATGCGCCCCATCTCGGGCCGGGTGTAGCGGGGAATCATCGCGGCCTCCAGTCCGTGAACGCGCCCGCGCCCGTGCCCGCGCCCGAGGAGAAGCCGGGCTCGGGCTCGGGCTCGTTCACGTTCACGGGCGTGGTGGAACCGATCGTCGCCATCACTGCCCCGTCGACCCGAACCCCCCCGCCCCGCGCGCGGATCCGGCGAGGTCCTCCACGAGCTCGACGCGCGCCCGCACGACCGGCGCGACGACGAGCTGCGCGATGCGATCGCCCCGCGCGAGCGCGACGGGCTCCTGCCCGAGGTTCACGAGGAGCACCTTCACCTCGCCACGGTAGTCCGAGTCGATGGTGCCCGGCGCGTTCACGAGCGCGATCCCGTGGCGCACGGCGAGCCCGGAGCGCGGGCGCACCTGGCCCTCGTGGCCGGGAGGCAGCTCCATCGCGAGGCCCGTCGGCACGAGGCGCCGCTCCCCGGGGGCGAGCGAGAACGCCTCGTCGGCGCGGAGGTCCAACCCCGCCGAGCCGTCGGTCTCGTACCGGGGCAGGTCGAGCGGAGGGCCGCGCTGGCCGACGCGCGTGACCCTGAGCGTCACGGGCAGCGTCATGGCGGATCTCGGTCGTGCGGCTACTTCGCGGGCTCCTTCGCCTCGGCGCCCTCGCGCTTCCCGGCGGCCTCGGCGAGCGCCTCCTTGCGGGAGAGGCGGATCTTCCCCTGCCGATCGACGGAGATGACCTTCACGAGCACCTCCTCGCCCTCGGAGAGGACGTCGGAGACGCTCTTCACGCGCTTGTCGGAGAGCTCGGAGATGTGGATGAGCCCGTCGGTGCCGGGGAAGATCTCCACGAACGCGCCGAACTCGGCGATCTTGCGGACCGTGCCGAGGTAGGTCTTGCCGACCTCCGCCTCCTGGGTGAGGCCGCGGATCATCTTGATGGCCTCCTCGACCTTGTCCTGGTTGGGCGAGGCGATGGAGACCGAGCCGTCGTCCTCGATGTTGATCGAGGTGCCGGTGCGGGCGGTGATGTCCTTGATGGTCTTGCCGCCGGGGCCGATGATGTCCTTGATGCGCTCCGGCCGGATCTTGATGGTGGTGATGCGCGGCGCGTAGGCGCTGATCTCGGCGCGCGGCTGCGCGATCGCCTTCCCCATCTCGCCGAGGATGTGCTTGCGACCCTGCGCGGCCTGCGCGAGCGCCCGCTCCAGGATCTCGCGGGTCACGCCGCCGATCTTGATGTCCATCTGGATCGACGTGATCCCGTCGGCCGTGCCGCAGACCTTGAAGTCCATGTCGCCGAGGTGGTCCTCGTCGCCGAGGATGTCGGAGAGGATCGCGATCTTCTCCCCCTCCTTGATGAGCCCCATCGCGATCCCCGCCACCGGCGCCTTGATCGGCACGCCCGCGTCGAGGAGCGACAGCGACCCGCCGCACACGGACGCCATCGACGACGAGCCGTTCGACTCGGTGATGTCGGAGACGATCCGGATCGTGTACGGGAACTTGTCCTCGGGCGGGAGCACCTGGCGCAGGGCGCGCTCGGCGAGGGCGCCGTGGCCGATCTCGCGCCGGCCCGGGCCGCGGAGGAACTTCACCTCGCCGACCGAGAACGGCGGGAAGTTGTAGTGGAGCATGAACTTGCGGAAGTGCATGCCCGTCAGCATCTCGACGCGCTGCTCGTCCTCGGCGGTGCCGAGCGTCGTCGCGACGATGGCCTGCGTCTCGCCGCGGGTGAAGAGCGCCGACCCGTGGACGCGGGGGAGGAGCCCCACCTCGCAGGTGATCTTCCGGACGTCGGCCGTCCCGCGGCCGCCGATCCGCCGGCCCTCGTCGGTGATCATCTTCCGCATGTACTCGTACTTCACGTCCTCGTAGTAGCCCTTGACCTCCTTCTCGCGGAGGACGAGGTTCGCGAGCCTCGTCGCGTCGCCGGCGGCCTCGTCCTTCAGGGCCTGGAGGAGCTCCTTCTTGATCTCGGAGAGCCGCCCGTAGCGGTCGTGCTTCTCGTCCCTGCCGTAGGCCTCCCTCACCTTCTCCCAGGTGAGGGCCTTCACCTTGGCCCTGAGCTCGGGGTCGTTCTTCGGGGGCTCGAAGGCGCGCTTCGGCCTGTCGCCGGTCGCCCTGCGGAGCTCGTCCTGCGCGTCGAGCAGCCCCTTCACCGCCGAGTGCCCGAACAGGAGCGCGTCCACCATGACGGACTCGGACACCTCGCTCGCGCCGCCCTCGACCATCACGATGGCGTCGCGGGACGCCGCCATGACGACGTCGAGGTCGGCCTGGGCGCGCTGCGAGAGCGTCGGGTTCGCGACGAGCTCGCCGTTCACGCGCCCCACGCGGATGCCGGCGATCGGCCCGTTGAACGGGATGTCGGAGATCTGGAGCGCCGCCGAGGCGCCCGTGAGGGCGAGCACGTCGGACTCGTTCTCCTGGTCGAAGGAGAGGACGGTCGCGATGATCTGCGTCTCGTTCGCGTAGCCGTCCGGGAAGAGGGGCCGGCACGAGCGGTCGATGACCCGGGAGGTGAGCGTCTCCTTCTCGGTGAGCCGACCCTCGCGGCGGAAGAAGCTCCCGGGGATCTTGCCCGCGGCGAACAGCTTCTCCTGGTAGTCCACGGTGAGGGGGAAGAAGTCCACCCCCTCCCGCCTCTCGGCCGCCGAGACGGCGGTCACGAGGACGATCGAGTCGCCGAGGCGGACCCAGACCGCGCCGTCGGCCTGCTTCGCGACCTTGCCGGTCTCGAGGAGGATGTCCTTGCCGCCCACGCGGGCGGTCTTCTGGATGGGAGTCACGAGCACCTCTCAGGGCGCCGCGGCGCGCTCGCGCCGGGGTCGCCCGCTGTGTGCCCGCGAGCCGTGTCGCCTTCGGGATCGGGGAGCGACGCCTCCGGTCCTCACTCCGCCGCCCATGTCGGATGGGCGGCCCAGTCGGAATCGGAAGCGGCGCCTCGGGTCCGTCCGCGGCCCGGCCTGCGGGCGCGTTTCACTGCCTATGTCCGCGCCCCCGTCCCCGGAAGCGCGAGCGCCCCGGCCGCTCCGGCCGAGGCGCCTGAAACCCTCACTTGCGGATGCCCAGCTGCTCGATCAGGCTCTTGTACCGCGCCTGATCGCTCGTCCTCAGGTAGTCGAGGAGCCGGCGCCGCTGCCCGACGAGCTTCAGCAGCCCGCGGCGGCTGTGGTGATCCTTCTTGTGCGTCTTGAAGTGCTCCGTGAGGTGCGTGATGCGCTCGCTGAGGAGCGCCACCTGGACCTCCGGCGAGCCGGTGTCCTTCTCGTGCCGCTTGTACCGCTGGACCAGCTCCTGCTTCTTCTCCTGCACCAGCGCCATAATCGCTGCTTCCTTTCGGTTTTCCGTCCACCACCCCGGGGGCGAAGGCGCGCGCCGCGGGGGGTCGTGGGCGAAGTGAAAGCGGGGTCTTAAGCGATCCGGGGGGCGGAGTCAACGTCCGCGCCGCCGCTCGACCCCCGCCGGGGCGAGCGCGTGCCGGTCGGGTGATAGGATGCGCGACACGTGGCCCGCCCCTCCTCCCCCCGCCTGCCCGCCGCCGGAGAGCCGATCGAGGTCGGCTCCGCCCTCGGCAACTACGAGCTCGTGGACCTGCTCGGGAAGGGCGCCATGGGGCGGGTGTTCCGCGGCCGCCACGTGCTCCTCGGCCGCGAGGTCGCGATCAAGGTCCTGAACCCGGACCTCGCGGCGCGGCCGGAGATCGTGGACCGCTTCTTCCGGGAGGCCCGCGTCGTCAACGACATCGACCACGAGAACATCGTGGAGGTGACGGACTTCGTCGAGGCGCCCGGGGTCGCGTACCTCGTGATGGAGCTGCTCGACGGCACGAGCCTCCGCCAGGTCCTGAAGGCGAAGGGGCGAAAGTACCCGCCGATCGCCCGCCTCCTCGGCATCGTGATCCAGGTGTGCGAGGCGCTCGAGGCCGCGCACGGCAAGGGCGTGGTCCACCGCGACCTGAAGCCGGACAACGTCTTCGTCGTGAAGCGCGACGGCGAGGACTTCGTGAAGGTGCTCGACTTCGGCATCGCGAAGCTGCGCGACTCCGGCGACGACCAGGGCTCGACGACCTCCGGGATGATCCTCGGGACGCCGCACTACATGGCGCCGGAGCAGGCGCTCGGGAAGTCCGTGGACCGGCTCGCCGACGTGTGGGCCGCCGGCGTCGTCCTCTACGAGGTGCTCGCCGGCTCCGTCCCCTTCACCGCGCCGAGCTTCGTCGAGCTCGCGATGAAGATCCGCGAGCAGCCGCCCAAGCCGCTCCCGGCCAAGACGCCCCGCGGCGAGAAGATCCCGCCCGCGCTCGCGGACGTCGTGATGCGCTGCCTCGAGAAGAAGCCCGCCGACCGCTTCCGGTCGATGACGGCGCTCGCGGACGCCCTCCGCGAGCCGCGGAAGGCGCGCTTCGCCGCGCGCGCCCGCCGGCGCCTCGCCGCGGCCGCCGGGGGGGTCGTCGCGCTCGTGGCGGCCGTCGTCCTCGCGATCCGCTACGACGTGCCGCGCCAGCTGCGGGGCGCGTTCGCGCCGGCGGTGCGAACGGTGCAGTCCTCCGTGGAGGAGGCGAGGACCGCGGCGGAGCACGCGGCGTCGAAGCTCGCGACCGCGCCGCCGGCCCCGGCCCCCGCCCCGGCCTCGACCTCGAGGCCGGCGGCCTCGCCTCCGAAGAGCGCGCGCGCCGCGCCGGCGCGCCCCGCGACGGTGGAGCTGGTCGTCAAGTCCTCGCCGCCGGGCGCGCGGGTGGTCCGGCTCGACACGCGCGAGCGGCTCGGGCGGACGCCGCTGCGGGTCGACGTGCGGCGCAAGGAGTCCACCGTCTGGCTGGAGATGACGCTCGACGGCTGGCGCCCCGTGCGCTTCGCGGTGGACCTGCGCAAGGACAACACCGCGAACGTCGAGTTCCTGAAGGCGTCGCGGAAGACCCGGCGCCGGTAGCGCCGGGCGGCGATCCCCGCACGGCCGGGCCGCGAGGGCGGGCCGGCGCGTCCTCGCCGCGCGAGGGAGCGGCCGGCGCGGAGAGCGGACCGACCTACGGGCGCCCGGGATCGCCCGCCTCCGCGGGCGTCGCGAACACCCGGACGGGCCGCAGCCCCGCCGCGCCCGGCGCGCAGACCGCGACGAGGCGCGCTCCGGGGCCGATGGCGCGCACGAGGTCGCCCGGCGGCGCGTCGCGCCGGAGCGGCTTCCCCTGCGCGAGCGCCCGCGCCTCCGCCGCGCTCACCGCCACCGCCGGCAGCGCGCGCAGCGCGTCGGCGAGCGGGACGAGGCGGGCGCGCAGCGCGCCCGGGTCCGACCGCCCGAGCGCCTCGACCTCGTCGAGCGGCACCGCCTCCTCGATGCGGAACCCGCTCGCCTCGACGCGGCGGAGCGCGGCGAGGTGGGCGGGGACGCCGAGCGCGCGGCCGAGGTCCGCGGCGAGCGTGCGGACGTAGGTGCCCTTGCCGCAGCGGACGCGGAGGCGGGCGAGGACGAGGTCGTCCGCGCCCCGGGGCGCCACGCCGAGCACGTCCAGCGCGTGGACCCGCACCGTCCGCGGCCCGCGCTCCACGTCCTCGCCGGCGCGCGCGGCCTCGTGGAGCCGCCGCCCGCCGACGCGCACGGCGGAGTACATGGGCGGGACCTGCGAGATCTCGCCGACGAAGCGCGGCAGCGCGCCGGCGAGCGCGGCGGCGGTCGCGCGCGAGGGGTCGCCCCGCGCGGTCACCTCGCCCTCGGCGTCCTCGGTGGAGGTCGCCGCGCCGAACGCGATCGTCGCCTCGTACGCCTTGTCGCCCTCCGCGAGCCAGTGCTGCAGCTTCACGGCGGCGCCGACGCACACGGCGAGGACGCCGGTCGCGGCGGGGTCGAGCGTGCCGGCGTGCCCGGCCTTCCCGCCGCGGAGCGCGCGGCGGACGCGCCTCACGACCTCGAAGCTGGTCGGCCCCGCCGGCTTGTCCACGACGAGGACGCCGGCCGGCTCGGGCGGCGCGCCGCCCTCACTCATGCGAGCCCGATCCCGCGTCGTCCTTCTCGCGCGCCTCCTTGAGGAGGCGCTCGATCCGGTCGCCGCGCTCGACCGACTCGTCGTAGACGAAGCGCAGGTGGGGCGTCCAGCGGAGCCTCAGGTTGCGGGAGACCTCGCGCTGGAGGTACGTCGCGGCGGCGCGGAGCCCCTCCAGCGTGCGCTCGCGCTCCGCCTCGATCCCGTGGATCGAGAGGTAGACGGTGATCTCCTTCAGATCCGGCGCCATCTTGGCCCCGGTGAGGGTGATGAAGCCGGTGATGCGCGGGTCCTTGAGGCCGCGCGCGATGAGCGCGCCGAGCTCCTGCCGGAACTCCTCGGCCACCCGCGCGGGCCTGCTGTGCGTGGTCACGGCTTCGGCTCCTCGTCGGGGTCCCAGCTCCCCTCGTAGCGGGATTCCTCGCGGGCCTCCTCGTCGGCGGCCGCCTCGGCCTCGGCGAGCGTCCGCTGCGCGCCCTCGCCGACGCCGTCGCCGTAGGGGACGATCTCGATGTCGCGCGCGGTCACCTGGATCTGGCCGCCGTGCATGGACGCGACGAAGTCCGCCACCTTGTCGAGCGCCTCGTTGACGAAGGCGTGGTCGTTCCCGACCGCCGCGACGCCGACGACGCTCCGCTGCCAGAGGTCGTTCTCGGCGACCTCCGCGATCGACACGTTGAACTTCGCCTTCACGCGGTCGATCGCGGAGCGCAGGAGGTGCCGCTTCGACTTGAGGGAGCCCGGGTCGGGGAGGTGCAGCGTCAGCCTGAGCACGCCGACGAACATGAGGCACCACCGAGGGGAACCCTAGTCCAGGCTCGGCCGGATCTCCTCCAGCTCGTAGGCCTCGAGCACGTCCCCCGGCTTCACGTCGCCGAAGCCCTCGATGCCGATGCCGCACTCGAACCCGGTCTGGACCTCGCGGACGTCGTCCTTGAGCCGCTTGAGCGACGAGACCTTCCCGGTGTGGACCACCTTGCGGTCGCGCAGCACGCGGACGTGGGCGCCGCGCTTCACGACCCCGTCGGTCACGGCCGAGCCGGCGATGGCGCCGATCTTCGGGATGTTGAAGAGCGCCCGCACCTCGGCCTTCCCGAGCGGCTTCTCCTTGATGATGGGCTCGAGCAGGCCCGCCATCTCCTCGCGGATCTTGTCGACCGCCTCGTAGATGACGTCGAAGAGCAGGATCTTCACGCCCTGCTGGCTGGCGATCTGCTCGACCTTGGTCTCGGGCCGCGTGCTGAACCCGACGATGATCCCGCCGCCGGCGACGGCGGTGAGGACGTCGGACTCGGTGATGGCGCCGACGCCCGAGGCGAGCACCTTCACGCCGACCTTCTTGGTGGCGGCCTTCTGGAGCGCCTGGGTGACCGCCTCGGCCGAGCCCTGCACGTCCGCCTTCACGACGACGTTCAGGACCTTCGCGGCCATGGTCTTCGCCTTCGCGAAGAGGTCCTCGAGCGTGGCCTTCTTGACGGACCCCAGCTCCTTCTGGCGCGCCTTCTCGGCGCGGTGCGTGGCGACCTCCTTGGCCGCCTTCTCGTCCTCGACGACGTTGAACTCGTCGCCCGCGACGGGGACTCCGGACAGGCCGAGGACCTCGACCGGGTAGCCCGGGCCGACGTCGTCCACCTGCTCGCCGCGCTCGTTCATCATGGCGCGGACGCGCCCGTGGTGGACGCCGGTGACGAGCGGGTCGCCCACGCGCAGCGTCCCCTCCTCGACGAGCACGGTCGCGACCGGGCCGCGCCCCTTCTCGAGCTTCGCCTCGATGACGCGGCCGGAGGCGAGCGCCTCCGGGTTGGACTTGAGCTCGAGCACCTCGGACTGGAGCGCGATGTACTCGAGCAGCGCCGGGATGCCCTGCTTCGTGCGGGCGGAGACCGGCACCATGATGGTGGTGCCGCCCCACTGCTCGCCGACGAGCTCGTACTCGGTGAGCTGCTGCATCACCCGCTCGGGCGCGGCGCCCTGCTTGTCGATCTTGTTGATGGCGACGAGGATCGTGACGCCGGCCGCCTTGGCCGCCTTGATGGACTCGACGGTCTGCGGCATGACGCCGTCGTCCGCGGCGACGACGAGCACGACGAGGTCGGTCACCTGCGCGCCGCGCTGGCGCATCGCGGTGAACGCCTCGTGGCCCGGCGTGTCGAGGAAGGTGATCGGCCCGTGCGGCGTGTTCACCGAGTAGGCGCCGATGTGCTGGGTGATCCCGCCCGCCTCGCCCGCGGCGACGTCGGCCTCGCGGATCGCGTCGAGGAGCGACGTCTTGCCGTGGTCGACGTGACCCATCACGGTCACCACCGGCGGCCGGATCACGAGCTTCGACTCGTCCACCGGGACCTCCGGGATGAACTCCTCGACCTCGAACCCCTTCTTCTCGACGGTGAACCCGAACTCGGTCGCGAGGAACGCGGCGGTGTCGGCGTCGATCTGCTGGTTGATCGTCGCCATCTTGCCGCCCTGCATGAGCTTCCGGATGAGGTCGGAGGCCTTCACGCCCATCGCCTGCGACAGCTCGGACACCGAGATCGACTCCTCGATCCGGATGACCTTCTTGTGCTCGGCGCGCTCGGTGATCTGCGTCTTGGCCCCCTTCTTCGTGGGCTTCTTCTTCTTGCCCCGGACCGGCACGTAGGCGCGGTCGGCGGTGGCGGCCTGGAGGAGCTCCTTGCCGGAGAGGTTCTTCGCCTGCTCCTCGGACATCGGGCGGCCGGTGCCGCGGCCGCGCCGCTTGTCGCGCGAGACGTCGATGAACTCGCGCTCGCGGCCGAGCGAGCCGGGCACGACCTTGAGCTCGCGGACCTCGCCGAGCGCGCGCGGCCCCGGCGCGACCGGGTAGGCCGACGGCGCGCGCGTCGGCGGCGTCACGCGGCGGACCGGGATGGTGGGCCGCGAGATGACGACCGCCTGCGTCGAGGTGGGGCGGAGCGTCTTGGGATCGGTCGCGGGCCTGGGCGGCGGCGCCGGCTGTGCGGGGGCCGCGGCCATCGGCTGCGGGAGCTGCGCGGGCGCGCCGGCGGCGGGCGGCGGCGCGGCGGCCGCGGGCTGCGGCTGCGCCTGGGCCGCGACCGCGGGCGGCGCGTCCGGCGCGGGGGCGGCCTCGCCCGCGGCGGGAGCGGGCGTGGCGGCCGGCTCGGGGGCGGCCTCCTCGGCCGGCGCGGGCTCGACCTCCGCCTCGAAGGCGGGCGCCGGCTGGTGCGGCGGCGGCGCGACCGCGGGCGGCTCGACGTGTGCGCGGCGGCGGACGACGAAGCCCGGGCCCGCGGCGCGCGCGGGGGCGGGCTTCGGCTTCCGCTCGGCCAGGATGCGCTCGAGCGCGGACTGGGCCTGGTCGTCCTCGAGCGAGGACGAGTGGCTCTTCACATCGTAGCCGAGCGCGTGGAGCTTCTCGACCAGGTCCTGGTTCGAGAGGTCGATCCCCTGCTCCTTGAGCGCCTTGCCGATCTCGTGCACTCGCTTCTTCGACATTGCGGTGACTCCTAATCCTTACGGGCGTTTCCCGTCAACTCGGCGAGCAGGGACGGAGCGTCGACGGCCGCCGCCTTCCCGCGAAACGCCCTGGCGAGCGCGCGTCGCCGGACCGCCTGCTCGAGGCACGCGCGGTCCGCGTGAAGCCACGCGCCGCGTCCGCCCCTCCTGTCCCGGTCGATCACCACGCGCTCTCCCTCGATCCTCAGCCGCACGAGCTGCCGCTGGCCCGCCTTCACGCCGCACCCGACGCAGGTCCGGACCGGATCCATCCCTTACGCGCCGCCTCCGCCGCCCGCCTGGCGCGCCTGCTCGGCGTCGAGCTCCGCGCGGAGCTTCGCCTCCTCCTCGAGGTAGACGCCCACGGCGTGCTTGATCTGGCGGGCCTTCTTGATCCCGAGGCCGCTCGAGTCGGCGAGCTTCATGACGTCGGTCTCGCCGTGGATCGCCTCGACGGTCGGGTACCCCGCGAGCTTCAGCGAGTCGATGGTCTTCTCGCCGACGCCGCGGACGCGCGCCATCCGCTCCTCCTGCGTGAGCGTGGCCGGGTGGCGCCGCGCCTCGGCGATGCGGGCCGCCTCGCGCTCCTGCTCGAGCTGCATCTCCTTCTCGGCGTCGGTGATGGACTGCTCGCGCGCCCGCTTCTGCAGGTCCGGGATCATGTCCATCGTGAAGCCCGGGAACTGCGTCAGCATCTCGGGCGACGCGTTGGCGAGGTCCTGGGCCTTGCGGAACCCGTGGGAGTAGAGCATCTCCTGCGTCTGCTCGGGGATGCCGAGCGCGCCGAAGCTCTCCGTCGCGAACTCGCGCATCTCCTTCACGCGCGACTCCGAGTTGATGTCGAGCTTCCAGCCGGTGAGCTGCGAGGCGAGCCGCACGTTCTGGCCGCGCCGGCCGATCGCGAGCGAGAGCTGGTCGTCCGGGACGATGATCTCCATCGCCCGGTTCTGGTCGTCGAGCAGCACGCGCGACACCTCGGCGGGCGCGAGCGCGTTGCAGACGAAGCGGGCCGGGTCCTCGTCCCAGGGGACGATGTCGATCTTCTCGCCGCGGAGCTCCTGCACGACGGCCTGGACGCGCGAGCCCTTCATGCCGACGCAGGCGCCGACCGGGTCCACGTCCGAGTCGCGCGAGCTGACCGCGATCTTCGCGCGGCCGCCCGGCTCGCGGGCCGCCGCCTCGATGACCACGACGCCCTCGGCGATCTCCGGCACCTCCATCTCGAAGAGCTTCTTCAGGAGGTCCACCGACGCGCGCGAGAGGATGATCTGCGGCCCCTTGGACTCGCGGAGCACGTCCATCACGAACGCCTGGATGCGGTCGCCGGCGCGGTAGCTCTCGCGCGGCACCTGCTCGCGGACGGGCAGCACCGCCTCGGCCCGGCCGAGGTCCACGATGACGTTTCCGCGCTCGAAGCGCCGGACGATGCCGGTGATGACCTCGCCCTTGCGGTCCTTGTACTCGTTGTAGACGTTCTCGCGCTCGGCGTTGCGGGTGCCCTGGATCATCACCTGCTTCGCGGTCTGCGCGGCGATGCGGCCGAACGAGCGGCGGAAGGTCTTCAGCTTGAGGAGGTCGCCCCACTGCTCGTCCTGCGCCTTGGCCTCCGCCTCGTCCTCGGTCCGGTAGTAGATGGGGAAGTCGAGCTCGTCGCCCGGCTCCACCTCGATCCCCTTCTCGTGCGCGATCGACACCGGGACCATGTTGACCGGGTCGGGCAGCGGGATCTCCGGGGTCGGCTCGGCGACGATGGTGAGCACCTGGAACAGGTCGATCTGCCCCTTCTCCTCGTCGTAGCGGGCCTTGATGTTGCGCTCGAGCCCGAAGTGGCGCTTCCCCGCGTTCGCGATCGCCTCCTCGAGGATCTCGACGAGCTTCTGCCGGTCGATGCCCTTGTCCTTCGCGACCTGGTCGAGGATGAGGTTCAGGTTCACGTTCTGCTGCATGGTCAGTCCTTCCTCCGGAGGTCCGCCTCGACGTCGTACTCGAGGTGGGCCTTGGCGATCTGATCGTGCGGGATGCGGTGGAGGACGCCCTCGACGTTCACGAGGACGGCGCCGTCCCGGAAGCCCTCGAGCTCGCCCGTCCAGCTCTTGCGCGGCGCGGAGCCCTCCGCGGTGCCGGCGATCGGGCCGTAGGCCTTCACCTGGACCCGCTGCCCCGCGTACCGGGCGAAGTGCTCGGGCTTGCGGAGGGGGCGGTCGAGCCCGGGCGAGGACACCTCGAGGTCGTAGGCGGGCTCGATGAAGTCCTCGACGTCCAGGATCGGCTCGATGGTGCGCGAGACGAGCTGGCAGTCGTCGACGTTCACGCCGCGCTCGCGGTCGATGAAGACGCGGAGCGTGAAGCGCCCGCCGCCGCGGACCCACTCGACGTCGACGAGCTCGTAGCCGTCCCGGGCGAGGATCGGCTCCAGCACGCGGCGCGCGTGCTCCGCCACCGACTCCTGTCCGATGCCCGTCATGGCGGCTACGACCCTCGAAAAAAGAAAAAGTGGGCGCGACCGCGGCCCACTTTCGTAACCCGGCGAACCCGGGCGCGAAAATGTTCGGTGTAGGTAACAGAAGGCCGGCGAAGCGTCAAGGAACAGCCGGTGCCCGCCCCGCGCTCGCGCCCCGCGCGAGAGGACGCCGGGCGCGTGCCCGCCCCGTCAGGGGCAGCGCAGCCGGGCGCGGGACCGCGCCGCGAGCGCGGCGGTCCACCGGGCGCCCGCGAGCGCCGCGGCGCGGCCGTAGGCGGCGCAGGCGGCGGGGAGGTCGCCGAGCGCCTCCTCGGCCTTCCCCAGGGCGTTCAGCAGGACGGGGTCGGGGCTCCCGGTGGCGGCCGCCGCCCGCAGCGCCGCCCGCGCGCCGGCCGCGTCGCCCTTCCGCGCGAGCACGAGGCCGAGCTGGCGGAGCGCGGCGGGGTGCCGGGCGTCGGCCGCCAGCGCCGCACGCGCCGCGGCCTCCGACGCCGCGTCGCGGCCGCTCGCGTACTCGACCGAGGCGAGCAGCGCGAGCGCGCCCGCGTCGCGCGGCGCCCGGCCGAGCGCCTCCGAGACCTCGGCGCGCGCCTCGTCGATGCGCGCGAGCGTCAGGAGCATGGCGACCGTGTTCTCGAGCACGAGGGCCGGCGCGACGGTGCCGTCCCCCTCGAGCCCCCGCGCGCGCCGGAACTCGGCGAGGGCGTCGGCGGGACGGTTCGCGTCGGCCAGCGCGTGGCCGAGGTTCAGGTGGACGCGGGCCTTCCCGGGCGCCTTCGCCGCGGCGTCGCTCCAGAGCGCGAGCCGCGTCGCCCAGACGGCGCTCCGCCGGGCGGTCGCGGCGGTCGCCGCGGCGACGAGCGCCACGGACAGCGCCACGCCCGCCGCCGCGGCGCGCCTGCCGGCGGCCCGCCGCAGGGCGAGGGCCGCGGACGCGGACGCGGCGAGGAGCGGGCCGAGCGCGGCGAGGTAGACGCGGTGCTCGGCGAGGGGATCCTTCAGCGGGACGACGCTCGACGAGGGCGCGAGCGCGAGCAGGAAGAACGCCGCGCCGAAGCTCGCGACGCGGAGGGCCGCGGCCGGGTCGCCCGCCCTGCCGCGCGCCCGGACGGCCGCGAGCACGGCGCCCGCGGCGACGGCGGCGAGCAGCGCGGCGCCGGCGAGCACGGACGGCTCGAGGAACCCGCCGCTCGCGGGGAAGTCCCAGTCGGCGCACTGCCCCGAGGGCCACGCGAGCAGGCGCAGGTACGTCGGGACGACGCGGAGCTGGGTCGCCGCGTACGACGCGGGCGGGAGGTCCGGGATGTCGAGCCCGGCGTGGAGCGACCCGGCGGCGCCCGCCAGCGCGGACACCGCGGCGAGCGCGGAGAGCGCGAGGAGCGGCGCCGCCGCGGGGAGGCGCCGCACCACGCGCCGCCACGCCGGGTCCGCGGCCTCGGCGGGGAGGGGGAGCGTCGCCGCGACGAGGAGCCACGCCGCCGGGAGGGTCGCCACGATCGGCTTCGTCGCGAGCCCGAGCGCGTGCACGGCGGTGGCGCCCGCGAGGAGCGCGCCGCGGCGGCGCGGCGCGGCGGCGGCGTCGCGGGCGCAGAGGAGCAGGAGGCCGGCGAGGTAGAGCCCGGACGCGAGCGACTCCGCGCGCTGCGAGACGTAGGCGACCGCCTCGGCCTGGAGCGGGTGGAGCGCGAAGAGCGCGGCGGCCGCGAGCGCGGGTCCCTCCGGGCGCGACAGCCCCGCGCGCGCGAGCGCGAGGCGCGCGAACGCCCAGGCGAGCACGATCGCGGCGAGGTGGACGGCGACGTTCGTGAGGTGCCAGCCGCGCGGATCGAGGCCGACGGCGAGGTGGTTCAGCGCGAACGTGAAGGTGGCGAGCGGCCGGCCCGAGCGGAGCCACTCGGCGAGCCCGTGCGAGAAGGGGTCGCGGACGAGCGGCGACTCGAGGAGGTACACGTCGTCCAGGACGAAGTCGCCGTCGATCGCCGGGAGGTAGGCGCCCGCGGCGGCGGCGAGGACGACGGCGAGCGTGGCGAGGCGGAGCCGCACGGAGCGGGATCGGTCTCACGGCGGGGGCGGCGGGTCAACGGCCCGGGCCGATCCTCGACGGCGACCCCGACCCCGACCCCGACCGCGACCCCGACCGCGACCCCGACCGCGACCCCGACCGCGACCGCGACCGCTCACTCGGGCATGCGCAGGGCGAGCAGCCACTCCCGGTTCCCCGCCGGCCCCTCGATCGGCGACTCCGCGGTGCCGAGCACCTCGAACCCGAGCGCCCGCGCGGCCTCCGCGATCCCGTCGAGCGCCGAGCGCCGCTTCGCCTGGTCGCGGACGACGCCGCCCTTCCCGACCTCGCCCTTGCCGACCTCGAACTGCGGCTTCACGAGCAGGATCGCCTCGCCGCCGGGGCGGAGGATCGCCTTCACGGCCGGGAGGATCAGCCGGAGCGAGATGAACGAAAGATCGCCTGTCGCGAGGTCGACTCGCTCGCCGAGCGACTCCGCGGTGAGGGCGCGCGCGTTCTCGCGCTCGCGGACGACGACGCGCGGGTCGCCCCGGAGCCTCGGGTGGAGCTGCCCGTAGCCGACGTCCACGGCGTACACCTTCGCGGCGCCGCGCTGCAGGAGGAGGTCGGTGAAGCCGCCGGTGGAGGCGCCGAGGTCGGCGCAGGTCCTCCCGCGCGGTTCGATCGGGAAGGCCTCGAGCGCCTTCTCGAGCTTGAGGGCGCCGCGCGAGACGTACCGCTGCGGCGCCGCGTCCTCCTTCAGGCGGATCGGCAGCGCGGGGTCCACGAGCGCGCCGGGCTTGTCCACGCGTGCGTCGCCGACGACCACGGCCCCGGCCATCACGAGCGCCTGGGCCTTCGTGCGGGACTCCGCGAGCCCGCGCTCGACGAGCAGGTGGTCGATGCGGACCTTCGCCTTCGCCAACGGCGACCCCCGGGCGAGCGACTACGCCACCCCGCGCGCGCGGCGATCCCCCGCCAGCTCCCGACACGCCCGCGCGATCCCGTCCTCGTCGATGCCGAGCTCGGCGCGCTGCTTCGCCTGGTCGCCGTGGGTCACGAACGCGTCGGGGAGCCCGAGGCGCCGGACGAGGACGCCCCCGGCGACGAGCCCGCGGCGCTCGAGCGCCTCGAGCACGCCGGAGCCGAAGCCGCCCGCCAGGCAGCCCTCCTCCACCGTCACCACGCGGCGGGCGCGGGAGGCCTCCTCCACGACGAGGTCCTCGTCGAGGGGCTTCACGAACCGCGCGTCGACGACCGACACGGCGAGCCCCTCCGCCGCGAGCGCCTCGGCGGCGGCGACCGCGGGGCGGACGGTGGACCCGATCGCCGCGACGCACACGTCGGGCTTCCCGGCGACGGCGCGGGCGAGCCGCCCCTTCCCGACCTCGAGCGTCCTCGGCTCGGGGTCGAGCGCGACCCCCTCGCCGGCGCCGCGCGGGAACCGGAACGCGGCCGGGCCCTCGAGCGAGAGCGCGGTGTGGAGCATGTTCCGCAGCTCGTTCTCGTCCGAGGGCGCCATCACGACCAGGTTCGGCACGCAGCGGAGATAGGCGAGATCGAACGCGCCCTGGTGCGTCTTGCCGTCGGCGCCCACGATGCCGCCCCGGTCCAGCGCGAACGTGACCGGCAGCTGCTGGAGCGCGACGTCGTGGATGATCTGGTCGTACGCGCGCTGCAGGAAGGTCGAGTAGATCGCGACGAGCGGCCGGATGCCCTCGCACGCGAGCCCGGCGGCGAAGGTGACCGCGTGCTGCTCGGCGATCCCGACGTCCCAGGTCCGGTCCGGGAACCGCTGCTTGGCCTTGATGAGGCCGGTCCCCTCGAGCATCGCCGCGGTGATGGCGACCACCTTCGGGTCGCGCGCCATCTCCTCGCAGAGCGCGTCCGCGAACAGGTCGGTGTAGGCCTTCGCGCCGCCCTTCTTCACCGGCTTGCCCGTGGCGACGTCGAAGAAGGACAGCCCGTGGCCGCGGGTGGCGGCGTCGCCCTCCGCGGGCGCGTACCCCTTCCCCTTGGTGGTGACGGCGTGGAGCACGACCGGCGCGTCGAACGTCTGCAGCTTCTGGAAGACCTCGACGAGCCCCGCCACGTCGTGGCCGTCCACCGGGCCGACGTAGTGGAACCCGAGCCCCTCGAAGAGGATGCCGGGCGTGAGGAGCGCCTTGGTCGCGTTGATGCCGTGGCGGATGACCTCGATCGCCATCTCGCCCCTGGGCAGCTTCGCCAGGAAGTCCTTCACCTGGTGGCGCCAGCGGTTGTACGTGCGCGAGGCGAACTTCTTGGAGAGCCACTCCGACATCGCGCCGACGTTGGGCGAGATGGACATCTCGTTGTCGTTCAGGACGACGAGGAGGTCGCGGCCGAGGTAGCCCGCCTGGTTGAGCCCCTCGAACGCGATCCCGCCGGTCATCGCGCCGTCGCCGACGACGGCCACGACCTTCCCCGCCTCGGCGTTCATCCGCTTCGCCTCGAGCATCCCGAGCGCGGCGCTGATGGCGGTGGAGGCGTGGCCGACGCCGAACGCGTCATGGGGCGACTCGTGCCGCTCGGGGAACCCCGCGAGGCCGCCCGGGAGGCGGATCGTCCCGAACCGGTCTCGCCGGCCCGTGAGGAGCTTGTGCGCGTACGCCTGGTGCCCGACGTCCCAGACCAGCTTGTCGCGCGGCGTCTCGAACACGTAGTGCAGCGCGACCGCGATCTCGACGGCGCCCAGCGACGATCCGAGGTGGCCGCCGTTCTTCGCGCAGGTCTGGATGACGACGTCGCGGATCTCCTGGCAGAGGCGCGGCAGGTCGGTGACGGCGAGCGCCTTGAGGTCCTTCGGCGAGTCGATCCGGTCCAGGAGTGGGGTCATGGTCTTCACCTTCACCTCTTCCTCGACAGCACGTAGCGCGCCAGCGCGCGCAGCCCGGCGGCCGCGGGCCCGAGCGGCGCGAGCGCGGCGAGCGCCTCCTCGAGGAGGGCCCCCGCCCGGCGGCGGGCCTCGTCGACCCCGACGACCGCGGGGAGCGTGGACTTCCCGGCGGCGGCGTCCTTCCCCGCCCGCTTGCCGAGCGTGCGGGTGTCCGCGGTCAGGTCGAGGAGGTCGTCCGCGATCTGGAACGCGAGCCCGAGCTTCAGCCCCCACCGGTACGCGCCCTCGGCCGACGACCCCGCCGCGAGCGCGCCGCCGGCGACGGACGCGGCGAGGAGCGCGCCGGTCTTGGTGGACATGAGCTCCATCACGTCGGCCTCGCCGAGGCGGGCGCCCTCCCCCGCCATGTCGCGCGCCTGGCCCTCGACCATGAGCGTCGCGTTCGCCGCGAGCAGCCGCGCGAGCGGCGCCGCCCGCGGATCGTCCGTGGAGAGCAGGTGCTCGAAGGCGAGCGTCTGCAGCGCGTCGCCGACGAGGATCGCCGTCGCCTCGTCGAACGCCTTGTGGACGGTGGGCCGGCCGCGGCGGAGGTCGTCGTCGTCCATCGCCGGGAGATCGTCGTGCACGAGCGAGTAGGTGTGGATCGCCTCGATCGCGACGGCGAACCGCATCGCGAGGGAGCCGTCGGAGGCGTCGCCGCCGTGGGCCTCGCACGAGGCGAGGACGAGCGCGGGGCGGAGCCGCTTCCCGCCCCCGAGCAGCGCGTAGCGGATCGCCTCCACGAGCCGCGCCGGGCCGCGCGCCGTCCGCGCGTCCGCGAGCGCCGCGAGGCGAGGCTCGACGCGCGCGGCGACGCCGCGGAGGACCTCCTCGACGGGAAGCTCGGGGGCCAAGCGGCACAGTTCTTAGCACACGGACCGCGCGCGGGCACGGGACCCCCGGACGCCCCGGCGTCGACGGCAGCCGGCGGGAGTGGGCGGCCCTCTCGCTTCGCGAGCGGCGCCCGGGCCGGACGTCGGCGCGGCCGGGCGGCCTGGGGGGCCGCCCGCTCCTAGGCAGGGGCCGGCACGGCGCCCGCGCGCTCGTCCAGGATCTGCCGGATGCGGGCGACGAGCCGGTCCATGTCGAGGGGCTTCGGGAAGTAGTCCACCGCGCCCGCGTCGATCCCCGCGCGCTCGTCCTCCACGCTCTTGCGCGCCGAGATGAAGATGACCGGGATGTCGCCGAAGGTCGGGTTCTTCTTGATGGCGCGGCACAGCTCGAACCCGTCGATCCAGCTCATCATGACGTCGAGCAGGATCACGTCCGGCCGGTCCACGTGCATGGCGGAGATGAGCCGGAGCCCGTTCGCGGCCTGCCCGACGTCGAAGCCCTCGAGCTCGAGCGCGAGCGTCAGCATCTCGCGCGTGTCGCGATCGTCGTCGACGATGATGACCCTCGGCTTCTTCCGGTCGTCGGAGAGCATCGAGGCCTCGCTCACGTCCCCTTCCCGGCGCCCGGATCGAGCGGTACGGCGTCGTCCTCGCCGTCGGCGCCGCGGACGAGCATCTCCACGCGGCGCTCCGCCTCGTCGAGCTTCCGCGAGGCGTCCTTCGCGAGCCGGACTCCCTCGGCGAACCGCTCGATCGACTGCTCGAGCGTGAGCTGCCCCGTCTCGAGCTCGCCCACGACTCGCTCGAGCCGCGCCACGAGCGCGTCGTAGGTCTCTTCCGCCGCGGGTCCCTGCCGGTCGCTCGTCTGGCTCACTCGACCTCCGGATTTCTCTACTTAACGACGCCGGAAGGGGGGGTCAACGGGGGTCCTTCCGGCGCGCCGTCCCCTTCGGGCCGGCGGCGCCCCGGCAGCGGGTCCTCGCCCTCGTCCCGGGCCGTCACGCGCGCGTCCACCCACCCGGCCGCGAGCGCGATGCGCACCGCGTCATCCACCGAGAGCCCGTCGCTCCGGGTGACGAGGTGGCCTCCCCTGAGGACGAGGGCGAAGCCGCGCCGGAGGAGCTTCGCCACGTTCGCCGGCTCGAGCCGCGCCCGCAGCCGCTCGAGCCGGAGCGCCTCTTCCCGGAACGTCCTGGCCTGCCACGCGCCGAGGCGCCGGGTGGCGGCCTCCATCCGGGCGAGCGCCTCGCGGACGCGCCGCCGCGGCTCCTGGCGCGAGAGCCGGCCGCGCAGCCTGTCGATCCGGTCGCGCTCGCGCCGCCAGGGTCCGCGCGGCGCGGCCGCGGCGCGGTGGAGCAGGTCGTCCAGCCGGTGGCGCTCGCGCGAGACGAGGTGCGCCGGGTCCGCGAGCTCGGCCCGGAGCGCCCGGATCTCGCGGCGCCTTCCGTCGAGCGCCGCCCCCACGGCGCGCTCGCCGCGCGCGCGCAGGGCCGCCACGCGCGCGACGAGCTCGTCCCGCACCGGCGCGACGAGCTGGGCCGCGTGCGTCGGCGTCGCGGCCCGCACGTCCGCGACGAGATCGGCCACCGTCACGTCCGTCTCGTGGCCGACGGCGGACACGACCGGGACCGGGCAGGCGGCGAGGGCGCGCGCGAGCCGCTCGTCGTTGAACGCGCCGAGCTCCTCCTGCGAGCCGCCGCCGCGCGTCACCACGACGACGTCCACGCGCTGGCGGCACAGCCCGCGGATCGCGGAGATCACGGTCGCGGCGGCGCCCTCGCCCTGCACGCGACAGGGCGCGACGAGGACGGGCATCGACGGGAACCGCGCGTGGAGGACGCGGAGGAAGTCCCGCAGCGCGGCGCCGGTCGGGCTCGTCGCGACGCCCACGCGGCGCGGGAGGAACGGCAGCGCGCGCTTGCGGGCGGGGTCGAGGAGGCCGTCCGCCTGGAGCCGCTCCTTGACCTGCTGGAGCATCACCGCGAGCGCGCCGGCGCCGCGCGGCTCCACCTCCTGCGCGACGAGCTGGTACTTGCCGTGGGGAGGGTACAGCTCGACGAACCCGCGGACGAGCACCTCCTGCCCCTCCGCCAGCGCGAACCTCGTCCGGCGCGCCTGGGACGCCCACAGCACGGCGCCGATGGTCGCCTCGTCGTCCTTGAGCGAGAAGTAGACGTGGCCGCTCGCCTGCCGGCGCAGGTTCGCGACCTCGCCCGCGACCCACACGTCGCGGAACTTCGGCTCGACGGCGTTGCGGAGCGCGCGGGTCAGCTCGCCGACCGAGTACGGGCGCGGCAGGGCGCGCTCGAACAGGTCCCCCGTCACCGGGCCCGCGCCCCCGCCGGGCGCGCCGGGCCGCCGCCCCGCGCTCACCGGGCGCTCCGTTCCGGCCGCGCCGCGCGGCGGCGCCGCACGCCGGCCCGCGGAGCGCCCGCCGCGGGGAGGGCCGCGGCGCGCCGCGCGCGCGGCTCGCGCGCGCCGGCGAGGAGGTCGAGCAGCACGTCCACGTCCGCCTGCGCGCGCAGCCGCCAGGGCGCGAGCGACGGCCCCTTCCCGACGTGGATCCCGAAGACGAGCGGCGCGCCGACGGCGAAGGCGTCCTCGTCCGTGACGTCGTCGCCGGCGTAGAGCGCGGCCTCGCAGCCGAGCCGCGCGACGAGCGTCCGGACGGCGTCGCCCTTGGAAGGGAAGTCGTGCGGCAGCACGTTCAGGACCTTCTTGCCGGGGATGAGCCTCGTCCCCTCGAGCTGGTTCGCCGCCTCGTACACGAGCCGCTCCGCGCGCCTCCACTCGCGCGAGAGCCCATAGTGCACGGCGAGGGTGGAGCGCTTGTCCTCGAAGTGGACCCCCTCGACGCCGGCGAGCGAGCGGTCGAGCCGGCGCCGCCAGGCGCTCACCTTCCGGAGGACGGCGCGGGGCACCGGGACGGGGTGGCCGAGCTCGAACCCGTGGTTGCCGACGATCGTGGGCGAGAGACCGTCCAGGAACGCCGCGACGTCGCGCCACGAGCGCCCGGAGATCACCGCGACCGGGTAGACCGCCGCGACGCGGGCGAGCAGGGCGCGCGTGCGGGGCCGCATCCGCGCGCCGGACGGCTCCTTCACGAGGGGGGCGAGCACCCCGTCGTAGTCGAAGGCGAGCAGCACCTTCGCGGGCCGCCCCGCCTCCCCGAGGAAGCGGGCGAGCGCGGCGCGGTGGCGGGGGTGGAGGAGGTCCTTCATGAGGCCCGGCCATGACGCCCGGCGCGCGGAGTGTAGAACGAGTCGTCGCGTTCGTGAACACGCGAGCGAAGCGCGCGCGACGGGGAGCGCCTCGCGCGGCGGCGGGGGCCGCCGCGAGGCGCGGAGGGCGCGGCCGTGAAAAGACCCTCCGCCCCTCGTCTTTGGCGCCCTTCCGCGTAGAATGCGCGCCGTGCGCCGCGTCCTGCTCGCCGAGGGTCACGGCCCCACGCGCGAGTTCGTCACGCAGGGCCTCGCGGCGGCGGGGTTCGACGTCGTGACCGCCGAGGACCCGCAGCAGGCGTACGAGCTCTACGCGTCGCAGCGCCCCGCCGCGGTGGTCCTCGGCGCCGACTTCGCGTACCCGGCCGGCGCCGCGCTCGCGCAGCGGCTCCGCGACGTGGACCCGCGCGTCCTCGTGGTCGTGATCGACAAGGAGCACCTCGGGAAGGCGCGCGGCCTGCAGGCGGTCCTCCCGATGAAGGCGAACGCTTACGTCGCGAACCCCACGAGGAAGGAGCTCGTGGAGAAGGTGCAGCACCTCGTCGCGCAGCGCCGCGTCTCCGCGGCCGCCGCCCTGCGCGGCGCGCAGCTCGTCCTCTCCCGCGTCCCGTCCGCGCGGGGCGACCTGAAGCCCGGCGTGATCGCGCGGCTCCTCCACCAGATCTGGCGGGCGTTCTCGGAGGGGATCCTGGCGATCGACGAGGGCGGCCGGGAGCGGCGCGTCTTCTTCCTGCGGGGCGTCCCGGTCGGCTTCGACTCCCCGGACCCCGCCGACACGCTCCTCGGATGGCTCGCGGCGAGCGGGCGCGTGGACCAAGCCGCCCGCGCGACGGCGCTCGACGGCATGGCGAGCGGCCTCTCGCCGGGCGCCGCGCTCATCGCGGCGGGGGTGCTCGAGCCCGGCGAGCCGCTGCAGGCGGCGCTCCGCGGCCACCTGAAGGCGATGGTCGTGCGCGCCGTGGCCGCGAAGGACGGGCGCTGGCGCTTCCACCCGGGCGCGGAGTTCGCGCCGGAGGTCCACCCGGTCGAGATCCTCCCCCTCCAGGCGGTGCTCGAGGGCGCGCGCGCGGGCATCCCGGCGCGCCACTTCGCCGCCGCCCTGAAGGCGGTCATGGACGCGTACCCGGCCCGCACCGCGGAGTTCCAGCAGCTCCTGCCGGCGGCGGCGCTCTCCTCGTCCGACCTCCGGCTCGCGCTCGCGCTCGAGGGCCGCGCGGCGACCCGCGAGTTCCTCGACGCGCGCCAGAAGGACCTCAAGGAGGCGCTCTCGCTCGTCTGGTTCCTCTCGCTCATCGGCGCGGTCGCGTTCCACGACGAGCCGGCGGCGGGGGACGACGTCTACGGCAAGGCGCCGGCGCGCCGCAGGAAGCCGCTCCCGCCCGATCGCGCCGAGGCGCTCCGCCAGGCGGCGCTCCAGATCCTGCCCGGCACGTACTTCCACGCGCTCGGCCTCGACATCGCCGCCGACGCGGCGGAGGCCCAGCGCGCGTACCAGGAGGTGGCGAGCCGGTTCCACCCGGACGGCTTCGCCGAGTACGACGTGGGCGACCTCGCCGACCTCCTCGGGGCGGTGCAGGACAAGGTCACCGCCGCCTACCGGGTGCTCTCGAACGACGAGAAGCGGCGGGCCTACCTCTCCTTCCTCGTGCTGAAGCTCGAGCTCACCGGCGCGCGCAAGGCGGGGATCGACGTGGACGCCGAGATCGCGCTGAAGCGCGGCGAGCGCGCGCTCCTCGCGCACCGCAACGCGGAGGCCGTCGCCGCGCTCGCGGCGGCGGTGGAGCGAAACCCGAAGGAGCCCGAGTACCACGCGATGCTCGGCTTCGCCGAGCTCCACGATCCGGTGCTGCCCCGCACGCAGCGCGCCGCCGAGGCGCGCAGGTGCGCCCGGAAGGCGCTCCAGCTCCAGCCCGACCACGTCCGCGCCGTCGCGGTGCTCGGGCTCGCGGAGGCGCTCGCGGGGGACCTCGCCGAGGCGCGGAAGGTGGTCGTCGCGGGGCTGAAGGCGCACCCGACGAGCGAGGTCCTGAAGGCGGTCCTCCACCGCCTCAACCGGACGTAACACCCGGGGCAGCCTCATCCGGCTGCCCCTGTCGCCGGTCCCGCGCGAGGCGCCGGCGCGCTCGTATCGGTCGCGCCTCCCGGGCGGTGATTGTCGCTCGGCGGGCCGGGCCCTATCACCCTCCATGGCCCGCGCCTCGCTCGTCCTCGCCGCCGCCGCCTGCGCCACGCTCGCGTGCAACAACGGCTACCAGTTCACCCCGGCGGGGCGCTGCCTCATCCAGCCCGGCTCGGTGCACGTGCGTCTCGACCCGACCTCGCGCGCCGACATCCTGTTCGTGGTGGACGATTCGCCCTCCACGAACGAGAAGCAGGCGGGCCTCGCCGCGAGCTTCCGCGACTTCATCGACCGGATGGTGCAGACGAACGTCGCGCGCACGGGGCGCGGGCTCGAGCCGATCGACTTCCACGTGGCGGTGACGACCACCGCGGTGTTCGAGGCGAAGGCCGCCCCGGGCTGGTGCGTGGCGGGCAACGGCTGCTGCCAGGCCTCGGCGTGCACGCCCGTCGCGTCGTGCGCCCGCGGCACCGGGGGCGGCTGCGGCGCGGGCCAGGTCTGTCTCGTCGAGCCGCGCCTCGACTCGACCGGGCAGTTCGTGGTGGGCGAGCAGCACCAGTGCTGCGCCGCGTCCGCGTGCGCGCCCGTCCCGGGCTGCTCGCCCGGCGACCGGTGTCCCGCGATCGCGACCACCTACCCGAACCCGTTCCCGAGCCCCGGGTTCTGCACGCCCGGGCAGGCCACGGCGGGCGCGCCCTACCCCGCCGGCGCGCTCATGGCGGCGGGCTCGAACGCGAAGGTGCTCGACTTCTGGAAGGACCTCGACTGGGCGTCCTGGAACGGGGCGACCCCCGACCCGCGGATCGGCGATCTCGTCCGGCAGTTCCAGGAGAACGTGAAGGTCGGCAGCTGCGGCTCCGGCCAGGAGCAGGGGCTCGAGGCCGCGCGGCTCTCCATCGAGAAGGCCGCCCGCGGCGAGCTCGCCGGCGCGCCGGGCTGGCCGCGCCCCGGCTCGAAGCTGATCGTCGTGTGGGTCGCCGACGAGGACGACTGCTCGAGCCCGGCGAGCGCGCCGCTGGTGATGTCCGTGTTCTCGCCCGGCGCGGACAGCTGCGTGTTCGACAAGCACCGGCCCGCGGCCGACCAGCGCGAGATCCCGGTCTCGGCCTACGCCGACTTCTTCGCGGGGCTCGCGCACCCGGGCGGCGCCGCGGCGTTCGCGGCGGCGTTCATCGTCTCGCCGGCGACGGACGCCTGCCACGGCGCCTGGGCCGGCGGGGAGCGGTACCTCGCGCTCGCGGAGGCGCTGCGCGCGCGGGGGATCGAGGTGGTCGAGGGGACGGTCTGCGACGCGTACCCGCCGGCGAGCTTCGGCCCGGTGCTGCAGAAGATCGCCGACCTGGCGCCGCCCCCGTCGATGCTGGAGCTCCCGAGCCAGCCCGCCTCGCGAGACCTCGTCTCCGTCTCGATCGCGGACGCGAACGGGATCACCCGCCGGACCTGCACGGCGGAGACGGACTGGTGCTTCGTGGACTGCGCCGACCCGAGCCCGACGCCCGCCTGCCTGCCGGCGGGCACCACGCGGTGCATCGGGATCAACCACGCGAGCGGGAGCTGCGCGGCGAGCCCCGGCGAGACCTACTCCGCCCAGTACCTGGGGCTCCTGCCCGAGGGCGGCTGCGCCACCGCGGCCGACTGCTCGGCCGTGCTCGGCGGCGCGGCGGGCGACTGGCGGTGCACGATCGAGCCGGGCGCGAGCCGCGGCACGTGCACCTGCAAGCAGTAGCTCAGGCCGCCGCGGGCTGGGCGGCGATCCCGCGCCGGACCACGTCCGCGAGCGCGGCCACGAAGTCGGCGCGGGTCCCGAGCGCCGGGACGCGCAGGAAGAGCGCCGCCCCGCCCTTCGCCGCCGCGTCCCTGGCGAGGTGGTCGAGGTCGTAGAGCGTCTCGAGGTGCTCCGAGACGAAGGCGATCGGCACCGCCACGACGGCGCGACCGCGCGCGTTCTCCTCCAGGAACTCGACCGTGTCGGGGCCGAGCCAGCGGGTCGGGCCGACGCGGCTCTGGTACGTCACCTGGAACCCGGGCGCTCCCTCCCGCGCGTCCGCTCCCGAGGAGAGGCCGGCGCGCCGCGCGGTCTCGCGGGCGGAGTGCTCGACGTAGGTCGGGTACGGGTCGCCCTTGCGCACCTGGCTCATGGGGAGCCCGTGGGCGCTGAAGACGACGAGGGCGCGCGCGCGCAGCTCCGGCGGGACGCGGGCGAGCGTCTCGCGCACCGCGGCGGCGGACGCCTCGAGGTAGGCCTCGTTGTCGTGCCACGTGCAGATCTCGACGAGCGGCCGGTCCTTCGGCCAGCGGCGGCGCAGCTCCAGGAGCGAGGACCTCGTGGTCGCGTTCGCGTACTGCGGGTAGAGCGGGAGGGCGACGGCGCGGTCCGCGCCGGCGGCGAGCGCCTCGCGGACGCCCTCCTCGGTGTTCGGGTGGCCGCAGCGCATCGCGAGGTGGCAGCGGTAGCCCGCCCCGAGCACGCGCTCGAGCGCGCGCGCCTGCGCCTCGGTGCCCTCCACGATGGGCGACTTGCCGCCGATGAGCGCGTACTTCTCCGCCGAGGACGGCGCGCGCGTCTTCGAGATGAGCTTCGCGACGAGCGGCCGGAACGGCCCGAACGGCGCCGAGATGAGCAGCGGATCCGAGAAGAGCTCGTACAGGTACGGCTCGACCTCGTCGAGCGACCGCGGGCCGCCGAGGTTCATGAGGAACACCGCGGTGTGCGCCATGGCGCGCCCCCTCACCCTGGCCCTCTCCCCCGCGGGGCGGGGGAGAGAGCGGTTCAGACCGTCCGCGAGAACTGGCGCTTCGCGCCTTCCTTCTTGAGGTAGGCGTCGAACAGCATCGCCACGTTCCGGACGAGGAGCTGCCCGAGCGGCGTCACGCGGAGGAGCGTCCCGTCGAACGTGACGAGGCCGTCGTCCTGCAGCTCCTTCACGCCCGCCTTCAGGTCCGCCTCGATCGCGTCGCGCGACGGCTTGCCGAACCGCTCCTCGACCTCCTTCAGATCGACCCGGAGCAGGCACATCACGCGGTTGATGACGAACCGGCGCAGCACGTCGTCGTCGGTCATCGGGATGCCGCGCTCCACCGGGATGGTCCCGGCGGCGACCCGGTCGCCCCAGTCCTTCAGCTTGTGCGCGTTCTGGGCGTAGGCGCCGCCGATGTCCGAGATCGACGTCATGCCGAACGCGATCGTGTCGGGCGCCGGCCGGACCGTGTAGCCCTGGAAGTTGCGGTACAGGTAGCCGCCCTGCTGCGCCACCGCGAGCTCGTCCGACTCGAGCGCGAAGTGGTCGAGGCCGATGAGCCGGTAGCCGCTCGACGTGAACGCCTCGACCGCCGCCAGGAACAGCTCGACGCGCTGCTGGGTCTTCGGCAGCGCCTCCTGCGGCAGGAGGCGCTGGTGCGGCTTCGACCAGGGCACGTACGCGAAGCCGAACACGGCGAGGCGGTCCGGGTGGATGGTGACGATCCGCCGGAGCGTGTCCTTCCAGGTCTCGGGCGTCTGGTACGGCAGCCCGTAGATGAGATCGAGGTTCACGCCGCGGAAGCCGTTGTCGCGGGCCGCCTGGACGAGGTCGGCGGTCTCCTTCTCGCCCTGGATGCGGCCGACGACCTCCTGCACCTTGGCGTCGAAGTCCTGGACGCCCATCGAGATGCGGTTGAACCCGAGCCTCGCGAGCGTCTCGATCTGCGACCTCGTGGTGATGGCCGGGTCGATCTCGATGGCCTTCTCCGCGTCCTTCGCGAACGCGAAGTGGCGCGCGATCATCTCGTGGCAGCGGACGAGCTGCTTCTCGTCGAGGAAGGTCGGCGTGCCGCCGCCCCAGTGGAGCTGGGTCACCGTGCGCCGCGTCGGGAGCTTCGCCGCGACGAGCGCGATCTCCTTCTCGAGCAGGTCGAGGTACGCGTCGGCGCGGGTGCGGTCGTGCGTCGCCACCACGTTGCAGCCGCAGAACCGGCACATCTCCCGGCAGAACGGCAGGTGGACGTAGATCGAGAGGGGCCCGCCGGCGGCCTCGGCGCGCGCGAGGTGCCGCTCGAACGCGGCGGGGCCGAAGTCGGTCGAGAACTCGGGCGCGGTGGGGTAGCTCGTGTACCGCGGGCCCGGCCGGTCGTACTTCCGGATGAGCTCCCAGGACGGGATCTGGATCACCGCGCTCCTCACTTCCAGGTGAACGCGTGCACCGCGTCCACGACCGCCTTCACGTTCTCGACCGGCGTCGGCGGCTGGAGGCCGTGGCCGAGGTTGAAGATGTAGCCGGGCTTCGGGCCCGCCGCCTGCACGATCCGGCGGGCGCGCTCCACGGCGACCTCCCTCGGGCCGAGCAGCACGGTCGAGTCGAGGTTTCCCTGCACGGCGACGTCCGGCAGCCGGGCGCGGGCGTCCTCGATGGGCATGCGCCAGTCGATCGAGATCACGTCGAAGCCCAGCGCGGCGATCCGCTCGAGGTGGCCGCCCATGCCGGTGCCGAAGAAGACGACGGGCACCCCCGCCTTCCTCACGGCCTCGGCGATGCGCGCGAGGTACGGGAAGCTGAACTCCTCGAGGTCGAAGCGGTCGAGCTCGCCGAGCCAGCTCTCGAAGATCTGCGCCGCCTCCGCGCCCGCGGCGATCTGCTCCTCGATCTGGACGATCGCCGCGCGGGTGAGCTTGTCGAAGAGCGCATGGGCGGTCCTCGGCTCCGCGTAGAGCATGGTCTTGAGGCGCGTGAACCCCTGGCTCCCGCCCTCGACGGCGTAGCTCGCCACCGTGAACGGGCCGCCCACGAAGCCGATGAGCGGCACGCGCCCCTTCAGGCCGGCGCGGATCGCGCGCACGCCGTCGAGGACGTACGGCAGGTCCTTCCCGGGGTCGGGGATCTTCAGGGCGTCCACGTCGGCGCGGGTGCGGACGGGGTTCGCGATGCGGGGGCCGCCGTCGCCCTTCCCCTTCTCGCCCTTCTCGAACGAGAGGTCGAGGCCCATGGCCGGGAGGTGGACGAGGATGTCCGAGAAGAGGATGGCCGCGTCGAAGCCGAACTCGTCGATGGGGGCGATCGTGACCCTGGCGATGAGCTCGGGCGAGCGGCACAGCTCGAGGAACCCGACCTTCTCGCGCACCGCGCGGTACGACGGCTGGTACCGACCGGCCTGGCGCATCATCCAGACGGGGAGGCGGTCGACGGGCTGCCTGCGGCACGCGGCGATGAAACGGTGGGTCATGGGGGGTGGCATCTTAGTCCAGTTCCGTTCGCCCGATCCACGCCGCCGGCGGCGTTCGCCCCCCGCGGATCTCTCGGTTCCGTTCGCCCGATCCACCCGCCGGCGCCCGGGCCCTTGCGGATCCCTCCGTTCCGCTCGCCTGGTCCACGCCGCCGGCGCCCGGCCCCGCCGCGCCGCGGCCGTGTGCTCGGCGACGTTCGATCCGGGGCGCGCGCGCGTTCGCGGTTGGCAAGAGCGTCGCGCCGCCGCGACTCGCGCCGGCAGTGCGCTCGCTTCGCTCGCGCTGCCGGCGCTCAGACAGGCAGCGGCGCGACTCCGGGTTCTCAGGGCCGCGCGCGCGAGCACGTTCACTACCGCGCGCCTGCGCGCCGGCCGCTCTGCGGCGTGGCCGGTCGACTTCGG
>DASSSJ010000188.1:0-6267 GCA_035708485.1 Anaeromyxobacter sp.
ACGAGCCGGCCCACAATCCCCGGGCGCACGGAGGACCGCCTACCGTTGCTCCCTTCCGGGCCTGGCGGGGTTCGGTGACCCGACCGTCGCCCGAGGATTCTGAGCCGGCTCGACCGGCGTGCTGCGCGTCGCGCGCCTCGCGTCTCTATAAGGTCCTTCGGCGCGGATTGCTGGCGGAGAGGGTGGGATTTGAACCCACGGTACGGTTCCCCGTACACATGATTTCCAGTCATGCACCTTCGGCCGCTCGGTCACCTCTCCATTCGTCAGTGGGGGGTCTCCACCCCGCGGGCGGCGCCGCGGAGCCTTCGGACCGTTCTGTGGGGTTACGACACCCCCACACCCCCCGGCTCGCTCCGGCCAGGCTCATCCGCCCGGCCTTCGCTCGCCACGTGTTCAAAGAGCGGAGAGCGAGGGATTCGAACCCCCGGTACCGTTCCCGGTACACCTGATTTCGAGTCAGGCGCCTTCGACCAGCTCGGCCAGCTCTCCGCGGGCGGATTTAACCGATCTTCCGGGCGCTAACAAGCGCGAACCTAGCCGTTCGCCCCGTTTCCGTTCCCCCGCCGGGCCCGGAAGAAGGCGCGCAGCAGCTCGCCGGACTCCGCCGCGAGGACGCCGCGCTCGACGGGGAAGCGGTGGTTCAGGCGCGGGTCCGCCGTGAGGTCCATCAGGGACCCGGCGGCGCCCGCCTTGGGATCGCTCGCGCCGAACACGAGCCGGTCGATCCGCGCGAGCACCATCGCGCCGGCGCACATCGCGCAGGGCTCGAGGGTGGCGTAGAGCGTCACGCCGGTGAGGCGCCAGCGGCCGAGCGTGCGGGCCGCCTCCTGGATGGCGACGAGTTCCGCGTGCGCGGTGGGGTCGTGCGCCGACTCGCGCGCGTTGGTGCCGCGGCCGACGACGCGGCCCTCGTGCACCGCCGCTGCGCCGACCGGCACCTCGCCGCGCTCGCCCGCCTCGCGGGCCAGGGCGAGCGCCTCGCGCATCCACCTCTCGTGGTCCATCCGACACGTACATACCGCGACGTGACGCGGCTTGTCCCCCGCCCGCGGGACCTCCGGCGACTCGCGCTCCGCGTGAAGCCGGCGACTTGACCGGCGAGCGCTCGCCTCGGAAGATGGCCCGACCGGGTGCCTGCCGGACCCGCGGAGGGAACCCCGACATGAACGCACGAACCTGGAGCCTCGCGGCGGCGCTGTGTCTCGTCGTCCCCGCGGTCGGCTGCAAGAGCGAAGAGAGCGGCCACACGCCCACCCCGACCGGCCCGACCCTCACGCTCAACGCCTCGACGACCACGGTCGTCGCGAACGGCACCAACACGGTCACGCTGACGGTGACCGACACGGGCGGCGTCGCGGTGACCGTCACGACCGATCGCGGCACGTTCTCGACGGGCGGCCAGTCGGTCGTCGTCCCGGCCGGCTCGGGCGCGACGACCGGCACGCTCACGCTCGTCACCTGCGACTCCGGCGCGAACGTCGGCTGCGCGGGCGCCGCGACCGTCACCGCGACCAGCACGACCGGCCAGGCGACCCGCGCGATCAACTTCACGTCCCTCGCCTCCGCCTGCGGGACGAACTGCGGCGCGGACACCGGCTGCGTCGGCCGCGCCTGCACGCTCACGGGCGGCGGCACCGGGACCTGCTCCGCGAGCTCGCCGTCCGTCTGCTCGTCCGGGACGGCGCCGAACCCGAACGCGCGGCTCGGCGGCTTCGCGATCCCGCCCACGTTCGCGACGCATCCGGTCATGGGCGTCAAGTCCTCCGGCTGGAACGAGTTCGGCGGCGTGTCCGTCCAGGTGCTCGACGACCAGGGCCAGAGTTGGCCGGATGGCCTCGTGGTCCGGTTCGAGCACCGCCAGCTCGGCGGATCGACCTTCGGCGCGCCGCTCGCGACCACGACCCTCGGCGCGTGCACGGCCGCCGCGCACTGCGTCGCGTACGACGCCACGACCGTCGACGGCGTCGCGAGCGTTCCCCTCTTCTCCGGCACGGTCGCGGGGACGCTCGTCGTGACGGCCAGCACGAGCGTCGGAACCGAGACGCGCAGCGTGACGCTGCCCGGCATCGCGGTCGTCGGCGCGAAGGCGAGCGGCACGAACCTCGCGATCCAGTGCGGCCCGCGGAACGTCCCGGCGCTCGCGGAGACCGACTGCTCGACGTCCTGGGTCGAAGCGCAGATCACCTGCGCGGCGCTCCTCAAGGACCGGTTCAACAACCTGCTCGGCACCTCCACGCAGGTCATCTTCGCGTCCGAGGCCGCCGCGGTCGGGCAGGTGGCGTGGACGCCGGCGTACGATCCGGAGTCGCAGGGCGAGGGGCAGCCGGACCTCGGGGCCGCCACGCAGGTGTTCCAGACGCTCGGGGCGGGGCTGCCGTTCGACGTCACGCCGCAGACCGGGGAGCAGTCCGTCTCGCACGGCTACGACGGCTGCGGAACGAGGACGCACAACCCGCGCGACGGCGTCGTGACCGTCGTCGCGATCGCGGACGGCGAGGAGGGATTCTTCGACGCGAACGCGAACGGCGCCTACGACGCGCCGGTCGGTACGACCTCGGGCGAGCCGTTCGTGGATCAGGGCGAGCCGTTCATCGACCAGAACGACAGCGGTGGCTGGGATCCCGGCGAGTGGTTCGTCGACGTGGACCACAGCGGGGCTTACACCGGGCCGAACGGGACGTGGGACGCGCAGGCGAAGATCTGGACGCAGACCATCGTCGTGTACGCCGCCGCGCCCGCGACCATGGTGAAGAGCGCGACCGCGCCCGCGACGTACCTCGGGACCCGGTGGATCGACGACGGCACGGCGTGGACGGACGCGTGCACCGCCACGACCGCCGCGGCGCTCTTCGACGTCGCTTCCGACATCGCGGGCCCGCCGCCCATCCCCGGGACGGCGGCGACGTACTTCGTCGTGGCGAGCGACATGAACCTGAACAGGCTCGACACCGCGACGGCGTACGACGTCAAGCCGTTCGGGGACGCGAAGGTGAAGGTGACGTACCGCGGCCTCCCGAAGTACGCGGACGAGTTCGGGATGTCGTACCGGTACTGGCCGTGCGACCAGGCGGCGACCCCGAGCTGCGCGTCGCACTGTCGAGCGGCCGTCGGCGGCACGGGCGGGACCGGCCCCTGCCTCATGAAGCCCCAGGTGTCCGGCTTCGAGTGCGGCCTCGGCCCCGTGCCCGTCATCATCGGGGGCGGGACCGAGGCCGACGTCGGGCTCGTCGAGATCGACTGGCTCGTGGACACGCCGTGGGAGAACTTCGTCGAGGGGCGGATCGCGAAGCACCTCGAGCCCGTGTTCGGCTACAGCGACAACGACCCGCTGACGCCCTGATCCGCGACGGCGCGAGCGAGGAGGGCCGGTCCTCCCGGGCCGGCCCTCTCGCTTCTCTAGGGTCCCGCCCGCAGCTCCGGCCGGTCCGCGCAGTCGAGCCCGCACGCGCGGCAGGTCTCGACCGCGCACGGCGGCGTCAGCTTCCCCTCCCGCCCGCGGCGCCACTCGCGCGCGAGGTGCGCCTTCGTCACGCCGTGGTCGAGGAAGTCCCACGGGAGCCGCTCGTCCGTGCCGGCCTCTCGCTCCGCGAAGAAGCCCGGGTCGTGCGGCCAGCGGCGGAGCGCCTTCCCGACGTCGCCGCCCATCTCGCGGTGGGCGAGCTCGAGCAGGTCCGCCACCCGCCGATCGCCGCGGGACACGAGCGCCTGCACGTACGCGGTCCGCGGCGAGAGGAAGTCCACGTCGATCCCCTGCGGCCGGAGCGTCCGCTCGAGGAGCCTGCGCGCCGCCTCGAGCGCGGGCCGCGGCGCCATCCCCGCCCACTGGAACGGCGTCCACGGCTTCGGCACGAACGGATTCACCGAGAGCACGATCCGCCCCATCACCCCACGCCGCCGCGCCCAGGGGAGCATGACCTCCTCCCGGATCCGGAGCGCGATCCGCGCCATCCCGGCGACGTCCTCCTCCGTCTCCGTGGGCAGGCCGCACATGAAGTAGAGCTTCACGCTCTGCAGGCCCTCGGCGAGCGCCGCCTCCGCGGCCTCGACGATCCGGTCGTCGCCGAACTCCTTGTTCACGACGCGCCGGAGCCGCTCGGTCCCGGCCTCCGGCGCGAGCGTCACGGTCCGCTCGCCGCTCGCCGCGAGCCGCCGCGCGAGCGCGGCGTCGATGGCGTCCACCCGGAGCGACGACGGGCTGAACGTGCCGCCCGCCTCGCCGATCTCGCGGGTGAGCGCGTCGAGCCCCGAGTGGTCGCTCGTGTCCGGCCCGACGAGCCCGATCCGCTGCCCGCGCGCGATCCCCTTCCGCGCCTCCGCCCGGAGCGTCTCGAGGTCCACCTCGCGGTACGGCCGCTGGACGAACCCCGCCGCGCAGAAGCGGCAGCCCCACAGGCAGCCGCGGGCGACCTCGGTGAGCCAGAGGTCGCCGAACTCCGCGTCGGGCGAGTCGACCGCGCGCGAGGTCGCGACGCCGCGCAGGCTCGGCAGCCACAGGCGCCGCACGCGCTCGGGCGCGTGGCGCGACTCGAAGCGCGTCACCCACTCCCCGCCCGGCGCGCGCGTGTCCGAGTAGGCGACGTCGTAGAGGGCCGGCACGTACGTGCCCGGGAACGCGGCCAGCGCGCGCAGGACCTCCTCGCGCGGGGCGCCCGTGCGCGCGGCCTCGTGCGCGAGGTCGAGGAACGTCGGCACGAGCGCCTCGCCCTCGCCGACGAGGAACGCGTCCACGAACGGAGCGAGGGGCTCGGGGTTGATCTGCGCCGCGATCCCGCCCGCGACGACGAGCGGGTGGCGCCCGTCGCGGTCCGCGCTGCGGAGCGGGAGGCCCGCCCCGTCGAGGAGCGCGAGCACGTTGCCGTGGTCCTCCTCGAACGAGAGCGAGAAGGCGACCACGTCGAACTCGCGGAGCGGGCGCCCGGACTCGACCGCGCGCGGCTCGCCGCCGTCCTCCGGGAGGAAGACGCGCTCGCAGCGGACGCGCGGGTCGTCGTTCACGAGCCGGTACACGGCGTGGACCCCGAGGTTCGCCATGCCGAGCCGGTACGCGTTCGGGTAGACGAGGGCCACGCCGAGCCTCCCGCCCGGCTCCTTCCGGAGCGCCCCGCGCTCGCCCGCGCGTCCGCCGTCCATCGCGTGCCGTGTAAGGAGACCACGAGGGGATCGCATGATCAAAGCGCCGGGGGGTTTCCTGCTACGATTCCGCTCCTCGCGAGGGACCGCCCCGATGACCTTCCGCCGCCTCCACGTCCTCGCCGCGCTCGCCGCGGTCCTCGCCGCCGCGGCCGCCCCCGGCGCGATCGCCGCCGAGGCGCCGCCCGCGAAGGCCGCGGCGCCCGCCGGCGCGGACGCGCTCCCGGGGGTGGACCTCTCCGCGCTCGCGCCGGACCAGCGAACGTCCGTGCTCGCCTGGGCGAAGGAGGCGTTCTGCTACTGCGGCTGCCCGCACACGGTGGACCAGTGCCTGCGCTCGCACGGCACGTGCCGGCACGCCGGGCGCATGGCGCGGCTCGCCGCGCGCGTCGCGAAGGAAGGCGGGCCGAGGGCGGAGATCGCGAAGGCGCTCGACGCGTACTACGGGTCGTTCGACCGGCGCGCGAAGCTCGACGTCTCGCGGTTCGGCCCGCCGCGCGGCAACGCGGCGGCGCCCGTGACGCTCGTCGAGTTCTCCGACTTCACGTGCCCGTTCTGCCAGCTCGTGCACCGGCCGCTCTCGGAGTTCGTGGAGGCGCGCGCCGACCGGGTGAAGCTCTTCTACAAGCCGTTCCCCATCGAGAGCCACCCGGGCGCGCTCGACGCCGCGCAGGCCGCCGAGTGGGCGCGCGAGAACGGGATCTTCTGGCCGATGCACGACGCGCTGTTCGAGCGCCCCGCCGCGGCCCGCGCGATCGGCGACCTCGCCGACCTCGCCCGCGCGGCCGGCGGCTCGGCGGCGGGCCTGCGCAAGGCGCTCGAGGAGAAGACCTGGCTCGCGAGGGTGCGCGAGTCGCAGGTCGAGGCGCGGGCTGCGGGGATCCGCGGCACGCCGACGCTGTTCGTGAACGGGCGCCTGCACGTCCTCTCCGACTTCTCGGAGGAGGGGCTCGAGGCGACGCTGCAGGACGAGGAGGAGTGGGCGAAGCACGGCGGCTGGGAGCGGGACTGATGGCGCCACCCGTCTGCGTTGAGCGTCGCGAGGCGCAGGAGCCCGAGCCGAGGTCGGGCGCGCGAGGAGCGAGAAGCGGAGGCGCACCCGTGGGGTGCGTCGAGCATCGCAGCGACGAGCCC
>DASSSJ010000189.1:0-32170 GCA_035708485.1 Anaeromyxobacter sp.
CCCCCGGGCCCACCCGCGCCCCCTCACCTCCCCGCCGTCCCCTGCCGCTCCCTCACGAACCGCTCGATCCTCGCCCGCAGCAGCGCGAGCGGCACCGCGCCGTCCTCCAGCACGGCGTCGTGGAACGCGCGGACGTCGAAGCGCGCGCCGAGCGTCTTCTCCGCCTCGGCGCGCAGGCGCCGGATCTCGATCTCCCCGAGCATGTAGCTCGTCGCCTGGCCGGGCCAGGCGGCGTAGCGGTCCACCTCCGACGCCGCGAACGCGGGATCGAGGCCGGCGTTCTCGACGAGGAAGTCGATCGCGCGCTGGCGGGGCCAGCCGTAGACGGCGAGGCCCGAGTCCACGACGAGGCGCGCGGCGCGGAGCGCCTCGGACGAGAGCATGCCGAGCCGGTACACGTCGGCGGAGAAGAGCCCCATCTCGCCGGCGAGCCGCTCGGCGTACAGCGCCCAGCCCTCGACGAAGCCGGAGTTGGTCACGTACTTCCCCAGCCTCGACCCCCCGCGCTCGAGCGCGAGCGCCATCTGGAAGTGGTGGCCGGGGATGGTCTCGTGGAACGCGGTGGACTCGACCGGCGCGCGCGGCTTCTTCTCGGGGTCGAACACGTTGATGAAGTAGACGCCGCCGAGCTTCCCGGTGGACCAGTCGGGCGAGTAGCTCTCGGCGGGGTTCCCGGCGCGCCGGAACTCCGGGTACTCCACGACGCGCACCGCCGCCCGCGGGACGTGCCCGAACCAGCGCGGCGCCGCCTCCTCGGCGCGCGCGACGGCGGCGCGGGTGAGGTCGACGACCTCCTCCTTCGACGCGAAGCGGAGCGCCGGATCCTCGCGCAGCCGGCGCAGCAGCGCGGGGACCGGCTCGGCGCCGAAGCGCGGGCGCGCCACCTCGCGCAGCTCGGCGGCGATCGCGTCGAGGCGGGCGCGCCCGGTCTCGTGGACGGCTCTCGGGTGCACGTCTACGGTGGAGGCCCGGCGCACCGCGCCGCGGTAGCACGCCTCGCCGTCCGGCAGCGCGAGCAGGCTCGGGCTGCCGCGCGCGCGGCCGGCGTACTCGGCGACGAGGTAGTCCCGGTAGCGCTGCGCCGCGGGCAGGACGTCGCGCTCCACGATCCCGGTCAGCTCGCCGATGAGGGCGTGGTCCTCCGCGCGCACCCCCGGCCGCACGTAAGGCCAGATCCGCGGCGGCGTCGCGAGGAGCCGGTCGAGCTCGCCGCGCGCGCGGTCCACGTTGTCGCGCGTCGCCACGTACCCGAGCCGCGCCCCCTCCCGCAGCGCCTCGATCTCGCGGTCGATCCGCACGGCGAGCCCGCGCAGCCGCGCCCTCGCGGCCTCGTTCAGCGCCGGCGTGCCGACGGGCTGGATCTCGGCGAGCGACGCGTACTGCGCCTGCCAGCCGCCGATCGACGAGACGCCCCACAGCTCGGAGCGGCACGGCCGCGCCGCCCGCGACCCCTCGAGCGCCTCGACGAGGATCCCGAGGGTCACCGCCTCCGGCGTGCCCGCGACGGCGCGCGCGTCGATCGCCCGCGCGCGCGCGAGGAGGGCGTCCTCGAGCCGCCGCCACTCCGCGACCGCCTCGGGGCGGGGGTCGGTCACGGCGCCGTGATCGGCGCCGGGCCAGCCGATCCGGGTCGCCTGCTCCGGCTGCCGCCGGAAGCGCTCCCGCAGGTACTCGTCCTCCAGCGCGCGGACCTGCCCGCGGGCGGCGTCGGAGGGGAGGACGGGCGCGCGGGTGGCGCAGGCCGCGGCGACGGGGACGCAGAGGACGAGGGGGGCGAGACGCACGCGGAGCACCTCCGGACGCCAGGCCCTACCGGAGCGCCCCGGACGCGCGCAGCGACCGGATGGGGCCAGGCGCCGGGCCGTCCGATCTCCGGGCGCGGCGCGCGTCGCGCGGCGAGGCGCCCCGGCCCGCCTTCGGCGCCCCCGTCCATGCTCGTCCCAGCGCTCCGGGCTCGGAGTGCGGGCTCGCCGCGCGGATCGACCCGGCTAGAACGCGTACTGCGCCGTCAGGTAGGCCACGCGCCCGGGCTCCGGCACGCGGACGCCGGAGGCGAACGGATCGCGCAGGAAGGAGAGGTGCTCGTGGTACATCCGGTCGAACACGTTCCGGACGCCGGCGAAGACCTTGGCGCCCCCGAGCTGGCCGCCGGCCTTCAGGTTCAGGATCGCCCACCCGCCCGTCGGCTGCTCGTGGACCGTGGCGTCCACCCGCCGCTGATCGTCGGCGATCGCGGTCTCCGCCTCGACGAACCAGCGCCGGTCGTCCCACCGGAGCGCCGCCGTGCCGCGGAGCGGCGGCACCTCCGCGAGCCACGCGTCGGCCGTCTCGTTCCGCCCCTGCGCGTAGGCGAGCGTCCCCGACGCGTAGAGGTCCCAGGGGAGCGCCACGCGGACCGACGCCTCGCCGCCCCACATGAACGCCTCGACGTTCGCCCAGCTCTTCGCCAGCAGCGTCGGCGACGCGAGCTGCGCCACCTCGACGACCGCGACGTAGTCCGCGAGCCAGGAGGCGAAGACCTGCACGCGCACGAGGAGCGGCCCCTTCGCGAGCTTCGCGCCGAGGTCGAGCTCGTCGTTCCGCACCGGGTCGAGCGTCGGGAGCCCCACCGTGCCCTGGCTCGTGGCGCTCATCGGCGAGAGCGCGAAGTAGCGCTCCTGCGCGTCGGGCAGGCGCGCGCCGTGGCCGTACCCCGCGAAGGCGGTCACGTCGTCCGTGACCTTCACGTCCACCTGGACGTTGCCGGACAGCAGGACGTCGTCGCGCGCGAGGTCGCCCGGCAGGCCGGCGTAGTACTTGGCGTACTCGGCGGAGCGATCCGCGGCCGGGTCGGCGCGCGCGAGGTCGAGGCGGGCGCCCGCGCGCAGCCTCACGCGCGCGCCGAGCGCGACCTCGTGCTGCGCGCGCAGGCCGAGGTCCATCGTCGTGACGTCGGGGATCGAGTCCTCCGCGAAGTACCCCGGCGTCCCTCCGCGGCGGTAGCGGGTCGTGTCCGCGTTCCAGCTCCGGAGCGAGAAGTCCACGCCCGCCGTGGTCTCCCCGGCGCTCGCGACCACGGCCTCGACCGCGCCGCCGACCACCCACGACTCGGCCCCGGTCCGCATCGACCAGCCCTGGGGCAGCACGGTCCCGCAGTCGCCCACGGTGGCCCACGACGAGCAGCGATGCGCGTCGTCCATGTCGTGCAGCACGTGCGTGAAGAAGGCCTGCGCGCGCGCGCGGGAGAAGGGCCCGAGCGCCCCGGTCTCGTACGCGGCGTTCGCGCGGTGCGTGTCGTCGTAGCGCGCGTCCATCTTGAGGTACGGGTAGAGGACGTGGTCGCCGTGCTGGAGCGCGTAGGAGAGCTCGGCGCGGTGGCCGTCCGCCGGCGCCCACGTCCCCTTCGCCCAGCCCGACTTCACCTCGTACGCCTCCTGGCCGGCGACGTCGCCCCGGTACCGGTTCGGCGACGAGGCCGGGTAGATCTCGGTGAAGTCGAGGCCGTCGCCGGACTCGAACGGCAGCGCCTCCTTGAACGCCGCGCCGCCGAGGACGCCGAGCCGCTCGCCGCCCCACGCCGCGGTGCCCGACGCCTCGAACGCCTGCGTCTCGCCGTAGCCCACGTTGAGCTCGCCCGAGACGCCCGGGCCGGGGTTCCGCGTCCGCACCTCCACCGTCCCGCCCAGCCCGCCCGGGCTCGCGACGTCGAACGGCCCGCGCCGGAGCTCGACCCGGTCCACCTCCGCGTAGTCGACGTGGAACGCGGGGGGATCCATCCGGTTCGGGCAGGCGCCGTGGATCCGCGCGCCGTCGATGCTGACGACCACGTTGTCGCGCTGGAAGCCGCGGATGACGACGTCGCTCGCGATGCCGCCCTTGCGCACCGCGCTCGCGATCCCGTGCTGCGACAGCGCCTCGCCCAGGTCGTGCGCCGGCGACTCGCGGACCTCGCGCACCTCGAGCGCGTCCACCCGGGGCTGGCGCCGGCCCTTCACCAGGATCTCCTCCACGAGCTCGGCGCGTTCGCCGCCGGGCGCGGCCGCGGCCGGGACGGCCTCGGCGGGAGGCGCCACCGCGGCCGGGGGTGCGGCGGCTCCGGCGGGGACCTCCTCGGCGGAGGCCGCGAGCGGGAGGAGCGCGGCGACGGCGGCGAGGACGCGAAGCGTGCGGACCATGACGGGGGACCTTCCGTTCGAGGAGGCACCACCTTCGCCCGTGTCCGTCCCGGCCGGACACGGGCATGTTGTCGCGACCTCGCCCGGGACTGCCGCGCGCGCACGGGTCCTCCCCGCCGAGATCGCTTCCGGCCCTCGGCTGGCCTCCATACGTTCGCTTTCGGGGCGGGGGTGGAGGCAGTCGGATGGGCGGCACGGAGGGCGGGTCTCGGAGGGGTCCGGCGATCCGGATGTGGGAGGCGCTCGCGGAGGCCTGGCGCGAACGGAGCACCGAGCGCCGCGCGCTGGCCGCGCCGAAGGTCGCGCCGGAGCCGCGGCTTCCGCGCTCGCGGCTCGTCGCCGCGTTCGAGGCGCGCGCGGCGGTGAGGGCGGGCGTGCGGCTCGAGGACTTCCTCCGCAGCCGGCTCGCGAAGTACGCCTCCCGCCTGCCCGTGCCGCTCGAGGAGCTGCCGGTGACGATCGAGATCTCCGGCGGCGAGGCGGTGGTGCGCTCGAAGGCGCCGCCGCGGTCGTTCGGCCCGCGCCCGCCCGCCGCGGACGCGCCCGCGCCCGCCCGCGCGCTGGTCGCGCGCGACGGCCCGGCCGCCGCCCGGGAGATCGACGACGCGGAGCTCGCGCTCGAGGCGCTCCACGCGCGCGCCGCGGCGCTGCGCGCCCGCGTCGAGGCGGAGTCGCGCGCGTTCGCGGACGCGCTCGCCGCCGGCACCGTCGCGCCGCGCCCCGACCTCGAGGCCACGCCGGAGCAGCTCGGCCGGCCCCCGGTCCCGTCCCCCGGGCCGATCTGGGCGCTGCGCGGCTTCGTCGCCGCGCTCGCGGCCGCCGAGGCGTGGCGCCTCTCGGGCCCGGTGCTCGCGCTCGCGGGCATCGACGCCGCCGGCGTGGACGAGGCCCTGCTCCTGTCCCCGCTGCGCGCGGGCTTCGCGCTCGCGTTCGCGGCCGGCGCGGCCGCGGCGGTCCTCGCCTTCGCGGGCGTCGCGCTCGCCCGGGCCGCCGACGCGCTCGACGACGCGCCCGCCCCGCGGCGGACCGCGCTCGGCGCGCTCGCCGCGGCGGCGTCCGCGGCGTCGGCGGGCGGCATCGCCGTCGCCGCGTCGTCCGGGGCGCCCTGGGGCCACGCCGTGCTCCTCGTCGCCGTCCCCTTCACCGCCGCGCTCCTCTACCGGTGGTCGTCCGCGCTGGCGCGGCGCCGGGCGGGCGCGCTCGACGCGGCGCTCGCCTGGGATCGCGACCGCGCGCGCGAGGCGCTCGAGCGCGGGCGGCGCGTCGAGGCCCTCGCGGCGGCGCAGGAGGAGCTCCGCGCCGTCGAGGCGGAGCGCGCCGTCGCGCGGCGCCGCGTCGCCCGGCTCCAGCGGCGGGCGATCGAGGCCGAGCGGCACGCGCTCCTCGCGGCGCGCGCCGACACGCGGCGCCTGGAGCGGCTCGCGGAGGGGCTCGCGGGCGCGCTCGAGCTCGACCGCTACCTGTTCGTGCGGCTCGCGGCCGAGCGCGACCACGCCGTCGCGCGCCCGGTCCGCGCCGGCCGGCTCGAGCCCGCCGTCGCCGGCGAGCGGCTCGGCATCGCGAGCTGACGCGCGCGCGGGCGGGCGCGCCGGGGTCCGCCCGGCGCCTTCCGCGACGCGCGAGCGTCGTGTTGCCGCGCGCCGCCCGGTCGAGCACCCAGATGGGCACGTCGCCGCCGCCCGGCGCCGTAGGAACATGGGCGCCTCCCGATGCCGAGGAGCCCGCCGTGGCGAACCCGACTCCCGCCGAGATCTCCCGCGCTCCCGCCGCCGGGCCCGCCCACCCCGCCGCGCCGAGGCAGCGCCACCGGTTCAAGTTCTTCCGCGCTGGCGGTCTCGACCAGGTGGCGCTCGAGAGCGGCGCGGACCTGCTCGCCCTCGAGTCGCTCGACCAGAAGCTCTGGATCGCGCTCTCCTGCCCCACGCGCGGTCTCGAGCTCGACGCGAGGACGCTCGAGCTCCTCGACACCGACCGCGACGGCCGCGTCCGCGCCCCCGAGATCCTCGAGGCGATCCGGTTCTGCGCCGTCCGGCTGCGGGACGTCGGCGTCCTGCTCTACGGCGCGGACGAGCTCGCCCTCGCCGGGATCCGCGACGACACGCCGGAGGGGCGCGCGACGCTCGGGGCCGCCCGTCACGTGCTCGCCCAGATCGGGCGCCCCGACGCGCTCGCGCTGCGCGCCGTGGACGTCGCGGACACGGCGCGGGTGTTCGAGAAGACGCTGTTCAACGGGGACGGTGTCGTGCCGCCCGAGGCGACCGCGGACCTCGAGGCGCGCCAGGCGGTGCTCGACGTCATGGCCACCGTCGGCAGCGTGCAGGACCGGGGCGGCCACCCCGGCGTAGACCGCGCCCGCGTGGAGGCCTTCTTCGCCGAGGCGGCGGCGTTCGCCGAGTTCTGGCGCCGCGGCGAGGCGAGCGCGGAGGCGATGCCGCTCGGCGAGCGGACGCCGGCCGCCTACGCCGCCCTCGCGGCGGTCCGCGCCAAGGTCGACGACTTCTTCGTCCGCTGCCGGCTCGCCGCGATCGAGCCGCGCGCCGCGGCGATGCTGAACCGGACCGACCCGGAGTTCGCGGCGCTCGCCGCGAAGGACCTCGCGGCGGCGACGGCGGACGTCGCCGCGTTCCCGCTCGCGCGCGTCGAGCCGGCCCGTCCGCTCCCGCTCGACGGCGAGGTGAACCCGGCCTGGGAGGGCGCGATCGCCGCGCTCCGGCGCGAGGTGGTGGCGCCCCTCCTCGGCGCGGACCGCGTCGCGCTCTCCGCGCGGGAGTGGACGGGGATCGTCGCGCGCTTCGCCGGCCACGAGGCGTGGCTCGCGACGAAGGCGGGCGCGCGGGTCGAGAAGCTCGGCCTCGCGCGCGTCCGGGCGGTCCTCGCCGGCGGCGCCCGGGCGGCGGTCGAGGGCCTCCTCGCCAGGGACGAGGCGTTCGCGGCGGAGGCGGCGGCGATCGCCGACGTCGTCCGCCTCGTGCACTACCACCGGGACCTCGGCGCGCTGCTCCGGAACTTCGTCTCGTTCGCGGACTTCTACGACCCGGTCCGGCTGGCGGTGTTCCAGGCGGGGACGCTGTACCTCGACGCGCGGAGCTGCGAGCTGTGCATCCGGGTGGACGACCCGGGCGCGCACGCCGCGATGGGCGCGCTCTCCCGGATGTACCTCGCGTACTGCGACTGCCGGCGGCCCGGCGGCGAGACGATGCGGATCGTCGCCTGCTTCACCCAGGGCGACGCCGAGTACCTCATGCCGGGCCGGAACGGGATCTTCTACGACCGCAAGGGCCGCGACTGGGACGCGACGGTCGTGAAGATCATCGACAACCCCATCTCCATCCGGCAGGCGTTCTGGGCGCCGTACAAGAAGGCGATGCGGTTCGTCGAGGACCAGGTGACCCGCTTCGCGGCGGCGAAGCAGAAGGAGACCGACGCGCACCTCGAGACCACGGCGGCGCGCGCCACCGACACCGCGCTCGGGAAGCCGCCGCCGGCGGCGCCTCCCGTGGACGTCGGCAAGATGGTCGGCATCGTGGCCGCCCTGGGCGTCGGCATCGGCGCCCTCGGCACGCTGCTCGGCGGCTTCGTCTCCGGGTTCATGGACCTCCAGCCGTGGTGGGCGAAGCTCGTCGCCGTCGCCGGCGTCGTCCTCGTGATCTCGGGGCCGTCGGTGCTGATGGCCTGGCTCAAGCTCCGCCACCGCACGCTCGGGCCGATCCTCGACGCGAACGGCTGGGCGGTGAACGGGCGGGTGCGCATCAACCTGCCGCTCGGGACCGCGCTGACCGATCGCGCGTCGCTGCCGCCCGGCGCGCGGCGGATCCTGGAGGACCCGTACGCGGACGACGCCGCGCGCCGGCGCAAGCGGATCTTCTGGCTCGTGGTGATCCTCGCCGCCGCCGCGCTCGGCGCGGCGCGGTACCTCCACCAGTGGCCGTTCGGGCCGCCGTTCTGGCAGCGATGAGCTCCGCAGCTCCGGCGAGCTCGGCGCGACGATCGTGTGGGTGGACGCGAAGGGCGGCGCGGGATGGGCGACGACGCTGAAGACCGACCTCGGCTTCCGGATCCAGGAGGAGCGCCGGTTCCAGTACTTCCCGGAGATCGACCGCCAGGAGCTCCCGGACGTCACGCTCTACGCGCCGCGCGCCGGCCTCGCCTTCACGTACGCGATCTCCAAGGACGTGCTCTTCAGCGAGGATGCGGACGTGATGGCCAACGTCTCGGGGGAGAGCCGGGTGCTCGCCAACAGCATCTCCAAGATCTCCGTCCGGCTGTCGCGGACGCTCGCCCTCGGCGTGTCGTTCACGGTGAACCACGACAGCGAGCCGGCGACGGGCAAGGTCCCGACGGACACGCAGCTCGCCATGACCCTCGACGTGCTGCTCTAGCGCTCGACGACGGCGGAGCCCTCCTCGGCGGGGAGGCGCGCGGCGCCCGCGGTGCAGGCGCTCTCCGCCTCGCTCGACGCGCCCGCGCAGGCGCCGGCGCGGGGGGTGGGCGGGTTCCCGCCCGCCTCGCATGGGGGATGCGGCGCTTCCCCGCCCCTCCGGACCGCGTGAGCGCCGCGCCCGCTGCGGCTACGTTGTCCCCGTGCTCGACCCCACCCGAGCGGACGCGGCCGCCGGCCCCGGCATCGTCGTCGGCGTCGCGGCCGATCGCGAGCGGGGCGTCGCGGCCGAGGCGGCGCTCGCCGTCCAGACGGGGCTGGACGCGGTCTTCCCGGACGTCGCGAAGATCGCCGTGGTGCTGTCGAGCGAGGCGGAGGGCACCGTCGAGCCGGGCACGCCGCTCGAGCGCGGCGGCGGCGGCCGCGCGGCGCCCGCCATCCACGCCGGGGCGGGCGGTCCCGAGGCGGCGCTGCACACGCTCCTCGAGGTGGCGGTCGCGACGGGCGCGCCCGCGTGCGCGCTGCTCGAGCCGATGCCCCGCCCCGCGGACCCGATCTGGCTGCGGTCGCTGCTCGACCCGGTGCTGCGCGGGTCCGCCGACCTCGTCGCGCCGTCGTACCAGCGGCGGCGGTTCGAGGGCGTGCTCGTCTCCGGCCTCGTGTACCCGCTCACCCGCGCGCTGTTCGGACAGCGCATCCGGCAGCCGCTCGGGACCGAGATGGTCCTCTCCCGCCGGCTCGTCGAGCAGCTCTGGAAGGACGACGAGTGGCGCACCGAGCCGGCCTACGCCGGGAGCGAGCTGTGGGCGATCACGAAGGCGCTCGTGCGGGACTGCCGCTGCGCGCAGGTGTTCCTCGGCCCGCGGCCCGTCCCGCAGCGCCAGCCCGCCCACCTCCCGGACGCCCTCGCGCAGGTGCTCGGCACCCTGTTCCACGAGATGGAGGTCAACGCGGCGCGCTGGCAGCGCGTCCGCGGCTCGTGCGCGGTGGACACCTACGGCGACGAGCACCTCCCGGGCGAGACCGCCCCGCCGCCGCCCGTGGCGCCGCCCGTCGAGGCGTTCGCCCTCGGGCGCCGCGACCTCCTGCCGCTCTGGAGCGCGGTGCTGCCGCCGAACTCGCTCTTGGCGCTCCGGCGCCTGTCCGTCGATCCGCCGGAGTCGTTCCGGTTCCCCGACGCGCTCTGGGCGCGCGTCGTCTACGATTTCGCGGTGGGCTGGCGCACCAAGGTCATGGACCGGCCGCAGCTCCTCCGCTCCCTCACGCCGCTCTACATGGGCTGGCTCGGCGGGTTCGTGAACGAGGTCGGGCCGGTGGACCGCCTCGAGAAGGAGGCGCGCGTCGAGCGGCTCTGCGAGGCCTTCGAGGCCGAGAAGCCGTACCTCATCTCGCGCTGGCGCTGGCCGGATCGCTTCACGCCGTAGGAGGACGTCATGTGGGAACGGGTCCAGTGGGTGTTCGCGGAGGCGTTCGGGAGGATCGGCGCCGTGCTCGCGCGAGACCTGCCCGGGATCGTCGCGATGCTCGTCGTCGTGGTGGCCGCCGTCGTCCTCGCGTACGTCGTGCGGACGGCGCTCCGCTTCGGGCTCACCCGCGTGGGCTTCGACCGGCGCGCGCGGGAGTGGGGCATCACGTCGGGGCACGGCCTCGACCCGCACCACGAGCCCTCCTGGCTCGTCGCGCGCGGGGCGTTCTGGCTCGTCGTCGCCACCGGCGTCGCGGTCGCGCTCGCGGTGCTGGGCGCCTCCACGACGAGCGCCCTCGGGCTCCAGCTGCTCGCGCTGCTGCCCCGGCTCGTGGTGGGCTCGCTCGTCGTGGTCTGCGGCGTCGGCGGGGCGCGCTTCCTCGAGCGCGGGGTGCTCATCGGCGCCGTGAACCAGGGCATCCGGCAGGCGCGGCTCGTCGCGTGGGGCGTGAAGTGGATCGTCCTCGCCCTCGCGGCGGCGATGGCGCTCCAGCACGTCGGCGTGGGCGGGCTCCTCCCGACCATCGCCTTCTCCATCGTGGCGGGTGGCGCGGTGCTCGGCGCGGCGCTCGCGTTCGGCCTCGGCGCGCGCGACGCCGTCGCGCGCTCGCTCGACCGCCCGCCGACGCCGCCCGAGGACGCGGGCGCGAAGCGCTCCGCCGGCGAGCGGATCCACCACCTGTGAGGAGGGCGAGGGCGTGACGCGCGAGCGGCGAAGCGGGATCCTCCTCCACCCCACGTCGCTCCCGGGGCCCCACGGCGCCGGAGACCTCGGCGCCGCCGCGCACCGGTTCGCGCGCTGGCTCTCCGACGCCGGGCAGCGGCTGTGGCAGGTCCTGCCGCTCGGGCCGACGGGGTACGGCGACTCGCCCTACCAGGCGCTGTCGGGCCGCGCCGGGAACCCGCTCCTCGTCTCGCTCGAGGTGCTCCGCAACGAGGGCTGGCTCCGCGACGCCGACCTCGCCGGCGCGCCGGCGGGGGACGGCGCCTCCGCGGAGCTCGACGCGGCGCTCCGCTGGAAGCGCGAGCGGCTCGCGCGCGCCGCGGCGACGTTCGCGCGCGGCGCCGCGGCGCAGGCGTCCGCCGAGCTGGAGGCGTTCCGGGCGCGCGAGGCGTCCTGGCTCCGCGAGTGGTCGCTGTTCGCCGTCCTCAAGGCCGAGCACGGCGGCCGGCCGTGGACCGAGTGGCCCGCCCCCCTCGCGCGCCGCGCGCCCGCCGCGCTCGACGCGGCGCGCGCGCGCCACGCCGAGGCGATCTTCGCGGAGGAGTTCGCGCAGTGGTGCTTCTTCCGCCAGTGGGAGGCGCTGCGGTCGCGCTGCCGCGCGCTCGGCGTCACGCTCGTGGGGGACGTGCCGATCTACGTCGCGCACGACTCGGTCGAGGTCTGGACCGGGCCGGACCTCTTCCGCCTCGACGCCCGCGGCGCGCCCACCGCCGTCGCGGGCGTCCCGCCCGACTACTTCAGCGCCACCGGCCAGCTCTGGGGGAACCCGCTGTACGACTGGGAGGCGATCGCGCGCGAGGGCTGGGCGTTCTGGCTCGACCGCGTCCGCGGCGCGCTCGCGCTCGTGGACCGGATCCGGCTCGACCACTTCCGCGGCTTCGAGGCGTTCTGGGAGGTGCCGGCGGGCGCGGCGACCGCCGAGGGCGGGCGCTGGGTGCCCGGCCCCGGCGCCGCGCTCCTCGAGGCGCTCGAGCGCGAGCTCGGCCCGCTCCCCTTCATCGCCGAGAACCTCGGCGTCATCACGGAGGAGGTGGAGGCCCTCCGCCACCGCTTCCGCCTGCCCGGGATGGCCATCCTCCAGTTCGCCTTCGGAGACGACCCGCAGGCGCGCAGCTTCCGGCCGCACAACTACGCGCGCGACACCGTCGCGTACACCGGCACGCACGACAACGACACGGTGATGGGCTGGTGGCGGGGCGGCGCGGGCGACAGCGTCCGGAGCGAGACCTCGGTGGCGCGCGAGAAGGCGTTCGCGCGGGACTACCTGCGCACCGACGGGACCGACATGAACTGGGTCATGATCCGCGCGCTCCTCGGCTCCGTCGCGGACACGGCGGTCGTGCCGCTGCAGGACGTGCTCGGCCTCGGCAGCGAGGCGCGCATGAACGTGCCCGCGACGGTCGGGCGCAACTGGCGCTGGCGGTTCCGCGACGAGCAGCTCCGCCCCGAGCACGGGGACCGGCTCCTCGACCTCGTCCGCCTGTACGACCGCGACTAAACGACGGCTCGCGATTCGAGATCACCCGCAGGCCTCGCCCGTTCCGAATTGCGCTCGGTTGTTTAGCCCCGTCGTCTCGGCCCGGCTAGTCCGCGTCCGACCGGAGCGTCCGCACCCCGAAGACGGTCGCGACGAGCCAGGACAGGAACGCCTGCGCGAGCGCGAGCAGGAGCGCGTGCCCGAACCCGAGCCGGTAGCTCCCCATCACCACCGCGAGCCAGATCACGACGTACACGAGCCACGGCAGGACGAGGAACCAGAGGAACCGCGCGAGCGTGATGTAGTAGGCGATCGAGAGGACGATCGAGACCGCCAGCGCGCGGCCGAAGGTGTTCGACGGGTTCGCCGGGGACACCCAGCCCACCGCGAGCCAGAGCACGGCGGCGGAGGCGACGAGGCGGACGAGGAAGGCGAGGACGTGGGGCATGGTCCGTTGCCGGGCGTCGTTCCTGCGCCCTACCCCGCCGCGACCCACCTCGCGCCGCACCTCGGGCAGGCGTACGTCTTCATGTCGCCGACGACCTGCTGGACGGCTCCCTTTGCGCCGCACTTCGGGCACCTGTCGGTGGGCTTCGTGGGCGCGGGCTGGTGGACGGGCATCACCCGACTGTACTCCTCCCCGGCCCCGCGCGCGCGTCGCCGGGCGGACTGGCGCGGCCGGCACGCAGGGTGTAAAGGACTGCCCCATGCACGAGCACGTCTGCCCGTGGTGGATCGGCTACCTGCTCGTCAGCCCCCTCCGGAAGCTCCTCCAGGATCCCGGCGCCATCCTCGGGCCGTACGTGCGGGAGGGCACGACCGTGCTCGAGCCGGGGCCCGGCATGGGCTTCTTCACGCTCGAGGCGGCTCGGCGGGTCGGGCCGCGCGGCCGGGTCGTCGCGCTGGACGTGCAGCCGCGGATGCTCGCGGCGCTCCGGCGCCGCGCCGGGCGCGCGGGGCTCGCGGACCGGATCGAGGCGCGGCTGGCGCGTCCGGAGACGCTCGGCGTCGAGGACCTCGCCGGGAAGGTGGACCTCGCCCTCGCGCTCCTGGTGGTCCACGAGCTCCCGGACGCGGGCCGCTTCTTCGCCGAGGTCCGCGCCACGCTCGCGCCGGGCGGCAGGGTGCTCGTCGCCGAGCCGCGGGGCCACGTCAGGGCGGAGGCGTTCGAGGGGAGCATGGCGGCGGCGGCGCGCGCGGGCCTTCGCCGCGCGCCCGGGCCCAAGGTGTGGCGGAGCCTCACGGCGGTGCTGGAGCGGGCGTAGGCGCCGTCCCGCGCGCGGCGTCGCCTCCGGCTACGCGGGCCTCCGCAGCTCGAACCAGTAGAACCCGTAGGGCGCGAGCGTCACGAAGTACGGGAGCCGCCCGATCCGCGGGAACTCCGTGTAGCCGAGGACCTCCACCGGCACGTACCCCTCGAACGCCGACAGGTCGAGCTCGGCGGGCTGCGCGAACCGGGAGACGTTCGCGACGCAGAGCAGCACGTCCTCGTCGTAGCGGCGCACGTACGCGAGCACCTTCCGGTTCTTCGCCGGCAGGAACTCGATCGTGCCCCGGCCGAACGCCTTGAAGAGCTTCCGGAGCGCGATGATGTTGCGCATCCAGTGGAGGAGCGAGGACGGGTCGCGCGACTGCGACTCGACGTTCACCGCCTGGTAGCCGTAGACCGGATCCGAGATGGGGGCGGAGTAGAGCCGCGCCGGGTCCGCCTTCGAGAACCCGGCGTTGCGGTCCGGGCTCCACTGCATCGGCGTCCGCACGCCGTTGCGGTCGTGCAGGTAGATGTTGTCGCCCATCCCGATCTCGTCGCCGTAGTAGACGATGGGCGTCCCCGGGAACGAGAAGAGGAGCGAGTTGAGCAGCTCCATCCGGCGCACCGAGTTGTCCACCAGCGGCGCGAGCCGGCGGCGGATCCCGACGTTGAGCTTCATGCGCGGGTCCTGCGAGTAGGCGAGGTACATGTAGTCGCGCTCGTCGCTCGTCACCATCTCCAGCGTCAGCTCGTCGTGGTTGCGCAGGAAGAGCGCCCACTGGCAGGTGTCCGGGATCGGCGGCGTCCGCCGCATGATCTCGATGATCGGCTCCACGTCCTCCAGCCGCAGCGCCATGAAGATGCGGGGCATGAGCGGGAAGTGGAACGCCATGTGGCACTCGTCGCCGTCCCCGAAGTAGGGCCGCACGTCCTCCGGCCACTGGTTGGCCTCGGCGAGGAGCATCCGCCCCGGGAAGCGCTCGTCCACGTGGCGCCGGATCGCGCGGATGATCTCGTGCGTGCCGGCGAGGTTCTCGCAGCTCGTGCCGTCCCGCTCGATCAGGTACGGCACGGCGTCGAGCCGGAACGCGTCGACGCCGAGCTCCGCCCAGAACGAGAGGGCGTCCAGGAGCTCGCGGAGGACCGCCGGGTTCTCGAAGTTGAGATCCGGCTGGTGGCTGAAGAAGCGGTGCCAGTAGTACTGCTTCGCCTCGGGGTCCCAGGTCCAGTTCGACTTCTCGGTGTCGGTGAAGATGATCCGCGCGTCCCGGTACCGCTCGTCGGTCTCGCTCCAGACGTAGTACGCGCGCTCGGGCGAGCCCGGCGGCGCGCGGCGCGCGCGCTGGAACCACGGGTGCTGGTCCGAGGTGTGGTTCACCACGAGCTCGACGAGCACGCGGATCCCGCGCGCGTGCGCGGCCGCGACGAGCTCGCGGAAGTCCTCGAGCGTCCCGTAGTCCGGGTGGATCGAGACGTAGTCGGAGATGTCGTAGCCGTCGTCCCTGAGCGGCGACGGGAAGAGCGGCAGCAGCCACAGGCAGGTGACGCCGAGGTCCTGCAGGTAGTCGAGCTTGTGGACGAGCCCGCGGAGATCCCCGATCCCGTCGTCGTTCGAGTCGAAGAACGACTTCACGTGGGTCTCGTAGATGACCGCGTCCTTGAACCAGAGCGGGTCGTGCGTGCGCCTGCGCTGGATCCTCGCCATTCGGTCCCGGGCCCTCCGCCCCGCTTGTAAACCGGGCTGCGGCGCGAAGCGAGCTTCGCGCCGGCGCGGCGCCGGGCGCGCACCGGAGGGGTGCCCGCCGCCCCGCGCGCTCACCGGGGGCCGTGCCTGGCGCCGCGGGACGCGCCTAGCTTGCGGCGTGGCGGGGCGGCGGATCGGGCGGGCGGTGTGGGCGTGCGCGGCGGCGCTCTCGCTCTCCGCGTGCGATCCGTGGGCCTGCGACCTCCACAGCCACGGCGCGTGCGTGGAGTTCCCGTCCCCGCCGCCGGACCTCGCCGACGCGCAGCGCCGGATGGACCGCCTCCTCGAGCTCGAGCTCGCCTACTGGGGCCTCTCCAGCCTCGACGGCTGGCGCATCCAGTACCGCGCCACCGCCCGGTACACCTGCTACATGGCGGACCGGAACGACGGCTGCACCGACTACGCGAACCAGACCCTCTCGCTGCGCCTCCCCCCCGGCGCGCCCGGCTGCTTCGAGGCCGCCGAGCTGCTGCACGAGCTCGGGCACTACGAGCTGGGCGATCCCATGCACTCCAGCGCGAGGTGGGAGGGCGTCGAGGCCCAGTTCGCCCCGACCGTCTGGGACCGGCCGGACGCCCCCGCGGTCTGCGTCGCCCGGTACCGCGGCATCCGGTCGGGGATGTGGATCGTGCACCGGAACTCGTTCTGAGTCCCCCCTGACGCGGCGCCCCGAGATCCCGCACGGGAGGCCCCCTCCCGCGCCCGCGCCCCGCCGTTAGGCATCTTTTTTCACCTCCCGAGGAGGCGCCGATGGCGTCGATCCGCAAGCACGTGACCCGCGACGTGGTGACCCTCGATGCCGGCGCGCCGATCCGCGACGCCGCCCGGACCATGGCCGATCGGAAGATCGGCTCGGTGGCGGTCCGCGAGGACGGCAAGCTCGTCGGCCTCGTGACGGAGCGCGACCTCGTCCTCACCGTCCTCGCCCGCGCGGGCAACGCGAACCAGCCGCTCCGCGAGGCGATGCGCCCCGGGATCCCGCGCGTCTCCGCCGACGCGACGGAGATCGAGTGCGCGGCGCTGATGCGCGACAACGCGACCCGCCACCTGCTCGTCGAGGACAAGGGCCAGGTGATCGGCGTCGTCTCGATGCGCGACATCATCCAGCTCATGCTCGACGAGAAGCAGTTCCTGATCGAGCAGCTGCACACGTACATCGAGGGGCGCTGAGCGGGGTCGCCCCCGGGGCGGCGGGCCCGCCGGCGTCCGCTCTCGCGGGCAGCGGACGTTTGTCTGGCATAACGGACGCGGGCGCGCTAGGAGCCGGGCATGTCGATCGCCACCCCCGCCGCCCCCGCCCCCGGCGCGCCCGCCGTGGACGTCCGCGCCGCGCGCCTCTCGCAGGGCGCGGTCGCCGCCCTCGTCGCCGCCGCCGCGGCGCTCGGGTCCTGGCCGCTCCTCCTCGTCCCCGCCGCCCACCTCGCGCTCGCCGCCGCGCTCGGCCGCCGCGGCAACGCCGTGGTGCGCGCGTTCGACGCGTGGCTGCGGCCGCGGCTCGGCGCCGGCGCGCTCGAGGACGCGCGCCCGCCCCGCTTCGCGAGCCTCCTCGGCGCCGTCTTCCTCTCCGCCGCGCTCCTCGCGCACGCGGCCGGCGCGACCGTCCTCGGCTGGGCGCTCGCGCTCGCCGTCGGCGCGCTCGCGCTCGTCGCGTCGTCGACGGGCGCGTGCCTCGGGTGCTGGGCGTACGGGTACCTCGGGCCGCTCCGCGGCCTGCTCCGCCGGCTGGGGTAGCCGGCGCGCGACCCGGCGAGCAGCCGCGACGATCGGACCGGCAGGATCGGACCGGCAGCCGCACGCCGGCACGGCGCGGGCGGGGCACGCCTCGCTCCGCGAGGACGCGGCTCGCCCGGGATCGGAGCGACGCGGCGCCCCTCACTGCCCCGGCGCGGTCGGGTCGAACGGCGCCTCCGGCCGCCGCCGCACGGGCTCGGGCAGCTCGGGCTCCGGCCTCGGGATGCCGGGGATCTCCCGGCCGGGCGGCGCTCCCGTCCGACCCGGCAGCTCCGGCTCGGGCTTCGGCACGCGCGGGATCTCCGGTCCCGTCTCGCCGGGCCTCTCGGGCGCTTCCGTATCCATCCGCCACCTCCCCCGTACCCCGGACCGACCGTATCTTCTCTGCGACCGCCCGCCCGCCGCCGACCCGCGCGGGCGAGCGACCGTCCCCCGGGCCGGAGCTCCGAGCACGAGGTGCACCTACGATGCGCATCGCGGTCCCGAGGGAGACGGCCGTCGGAGAGCGGCGCGTCGCGCTCGTCCCCGAGAACGCGGCGAGGCTCGTGCGGCAGGGGCACGAGATCGCCGTCGAGCGGGGCGCGGGCGCCGAGGCGGGCCACGCCGACGCCGCGTACGAGGCGGCCGGCGCCGCGGTCCGGCCCGACGCCGCGGCCGCGATGGAGGGCGCCGCGGTGGTGGCCCGCGTCCGGGGACCCGACCCGGGCGAGGCCGAGGCGATCCCGTCCGGCGCGGTGGTGGTCGGGCTGCTCGCGGCGTGGCGGAGCCGCCCCGTGCTCGAGCGGCTCGCCGCGCGCCGCGTGGAGGCGCTCGCCATGGAGCGGGTGCCGCGCACCACCCGCGCCCAGGCGATGGACGCCCTCTCCTCGCAGGCCACGCTCGCCGGGTACAAGGCCGCCCTCCTCGGCGCCGCCGCGCTGCCGCGGATCCTCCCGATGATGACGACGGCCGCCGGGACGCTCGCGCCCGCGCGGGCCTTCGTGATCGGGGCCGGCGTCGCGGGTCTCCAGGCGATCGCCACCGCGCGGCGGCTCGGCGCCGTGGTCTCCGCGTTCGACGTGCGGTCCGTCGTGAAGGAGCAGGTGCAGTCCCTCGGGGCGTCCTTCCTCGAGGTGCCGCAGGTCGCCGCGGAGGGCGCGGGCGGCTACGCGAAGGAGCTCGGCGAGGACGAGCACGAGCGGGTCCTCGCCGCGATCGCCGCGCACGTCCGGGAGGTGGACCTCGTCGTCGCGACCGCCGCGATCCCCGGGAAGCCCGCGCCGCGCCTCCTCACCGCCGAGACGGTGCGCACGATGCGGCCCGGGTCGGTGATCGTGGACCTCGCGGCGGAGACCGGCGGGAACTGCGAGCTGACGCGCCCGGGCGAGACGGTGCGGGAGGGCGGCGTGGCGATCCTGGGGCCGCTGGACCTGCCCTCCACGGTGGCGTTCCACGCGAGCCAGCTCTACGGCCGCAACGTCACGACCCTGCTCCAGCACCTCTCCGCCGAGGGCCGCCTCCGGCTCGACCCCGCGGACGAGATCACCGGGGCGATGCTCGTCGTCCACGACGGGGAGGTGCGCGCGTGATGGAGGAACAGGGGCTCCGCGTCCTGCAGCTGTACGTCTTCGTCCTCGCCGGGTTCGTGGGGTTCTTCACGATCACGCGGGTCCCGGCGCTGCTCCACACGCCGCTCATGTCCGCCACGAACGCCATCAGCGCCATCTCGCTCGTGGGCTCGCTCGTCATCGCGGGCGCCGACCAGGGCCGCCTCGCCACCATGCTCGGCTTCGTCGCGGTGACCTCCGCGACCATCAACGTCGTGGGCGGCTTCATCATCACCGACCGGATGCTCAAGATGTTCCGCCGCGGCGGCCCGCCGGGGGCAGGCCGCAAGTGAACCCGCGGACCCTCTTCATCGAGGCCGCGTACCTCGCCGCCTCGGTCCTGTTCGTGCTCGGCCTGCGCAGCCTCACGGTGCCCGACCGCGCCCGGCGCGGGATGCAGCTCGCCGCGCTCGGGATGCTCGTCGCCATCGCGGGGACGCTCGTGCACGAGGAGATCGTCCGGTACGACTGGATCCTGGCGGGGCTCGCGCTCGGCGCGGCGATCGGGTACCCGCTCGGCGTCTACGTGCCCATGACGGCGATGCCGCAGCGGATCGCCATCTCGCACATGTTCGGCGCGATCGCGGCGACGCTCGTCGGGATCGCCGAGTACTGGAGGCTCGACGAAGGCGCCTCGGTCCCGCGGGGCGAGATGGCGGCGCTCGGGTTCGAGGTGCTCTTCGGCGCGCTGACGATCACCGGCAGCTTCATGGCGTTCGGCAAGCTCCAGGAGCTGCTCCCGTCCCGCCCGGTGACGTTCCGGGGCCAGAACGTCGTCTCGATCGCGCTCTTCGCCGCGGCGGCCGGGCTCTTCGTGTGGCTCGTGAAGGAGCCGGCGAACCCCGCCGCCTTCTACGCGATGGTCGGGCTGGCGCTCGCGTTCGGCGTGTCGCTCGTCCTCCCCATCGGCGGCGCCGACATGCCCGTCGTGATCTCGCTCCTCAACTCGTACGCCGGCCTCGCGTCCGCGGCGACCGGGTTCGCCATCGGCAACAACGTCCTCATCATCGCCGGGGCGCTCGACGGCGCCTCCGGCTTCATCCTGTCGATCGTCATGAGCCGCGCCATGAACCGGTCGTTCGCGAACGTGCTCTTCGGCGCGTTCGGCGCCCCGCCGCCCCCGGGCGCGCGGAAGGACGAGGACCTGACGGTCCGCGCCATCACGCCGGAGGACGCGGCCATCCAGCTCGGCTTCGCGCGGCGCGTGATCGTGGTCCCGGGGTACGGGATGGCGGTCGCCCAGGCGCAGCACCAGGTCCGCGAGCTCGCCGCGCTCGTCGAGCGGAACGGCGGGGACGTGCTCTACGCGATCCACCCGGTGGCCGGCCGCATGCCCGGCCACATGAACGTGCTCCTCGCCGAGGCCGACGTCCCGTACGAGAAGCTCAAGGAGATGGACGAGATCAACGACCAGTTCAAGGACGCGGACGTGGCGCTCGTCATCGGCGCCAACGACGTCGTGAACCCCGCCGCGCGCAGCGACCGGTCCTCGCCGATCTACGGGATGCCGATCCTGAACGTGGACGAGGCGAAGCAGGTGATCGTGCTGAAGCGCTCGATGAACCCGGGCTTCGCCGGGATCGAGAACGAGCTCTTCTACCGGCCGAACACCGCGATGCTGTTCGGCGACGCCCGGCAGTCGCTCCAGAAGCTCGTGCAGGAGATCAAGCAGGCGTGACGCCGGGAGCGGGCCGGCACGTCTCGTCGCGCGAGACGTGCCTGGCCCCCGGATCGGAACGCCCTAGCGCTGGCGCTGCTGCGCCTCGTCGCTCTTCTCCGCCTTGATCTCGACCGCCTCGGCCTTGTCCTTGTTCAGGTTGAAGGAGGCCTTCACCTCCTGGCCCGGCTTCAGCTGCTGGGCGGAGGCCTGCTCGCCGTCGAGCTCGATCTTCGTGTTCTTCGACACCTTCAGCTCGGCGGCCGGGAGCTCCTCGCGCTGGATCGTGATGCTGGTGCTCGAGGCCTTCTGGATCTTGCCCTCGATGTCGAAGTTGTTCTTCCCCTCGAACAGCGGGTGCTTCTTCTCCTGCTGGCCGTACCGCGCCTGCGGCGCGCCGGTCTCGCCGGCCCCCATCGAGCCGCGGTCGTCGGCGCGGTTCGCCGGGCCCGTGCCGTGCACCGCCCGGTCCCCCGCCTGCTCGACGCGCTTCGCGCCCTTCTTCACCTCTCCGGCCGCCTCGTCGGCCTTCTTCTCCGCCTTGTCGCTCCTGTCGTCGGCCCGAACGCCCTGCGCGAAGAGCGCAGCGGCGGCGAACGCACTTGCGAACGCAAGCTTCCGCATGATTTCGTCCCCTCCACGCGGGCCGTCCTGCCCGCGGTCGGAAGGTGCGCACCCCTCCGCGCGCCCGCGCCTCTCGCGCGGGGAGACGGGCGGGCGGGAGAGCTCGCGGCCGGCGGCGAGCTCGCCGTCCCGAGCACCCCGCGGCGCCGGGAGGCGCGGCTCCGGGAGGAGCGGCGCCGGGGCCGCCTCACGCCGTCTCGATCGCGGCCGCCTTCTCGAGCCCGAGCTCGTGGATCGACTGCTCGCGCATCTTGTACTTCTGGACCTTGCCCGAGACCGTCATCGGGTAACCGTCCACGAACTTGTAGTACCTCGGGATCTTGTAGGTCGCGATCTTGCCCTTGCAGTACGCGCGGATCTCGTCGCCGGTGAGCGTGACGCCCGGGCGGAGCTTCACCCAGGCCATGAGCTCCTCGCCGTACTTCGCGTCCGGGACCCCGATCACCTGCACGTCGGAGACGCCGGGCATCGTGTAGAGGAACTCCTCCACCTCGCGCGGGAAGATGTTCTCGCCGCCGCGGAGCACCATGTCCTTGATGCGGCCGACGATCTTCACGTAGCCCTGCTCGTCCATGGTGGCGAGGTCGCCCGTGTGCATCCACCGGCCGTCGTCGATCGCCTCGCGCGTCGCGTGCGGGTCGTTCCAGTAGCCGAGCATCACCGAGTAGCCGCGGGTGCAGAGCTCGCCGGGCGTGCCGCGCGGCAGCACGCGGCCGGTGGTCGGGTCGACGATCTTGATCTCGACGTGCGGGTGGACCTGCCCCACGGTGGCGACGCGCTTCTCGAGCGGGTCGTTCGTCCGCGACTGGGTCGACACGGGCGAGGTCTCGGTCATGCCGTAGCAGATGGTGACCTCCGGCATGTGCATGTCCTTCTGCACCTTCTTCATCACCTCGATCGGGCACGGCGAGCCCGCCATGATCCCGGTGCGGAGCGACGAGAGATCGAGCCTCTCGAACCGGTCGTGGTCGAGCTCGGCGATGAACATCGTCGGCACGCCGTAGAGCGACGTGCAGCGCTCCTTCGAGACGGTCTCGAGCACCGCGCCGGGGTCGAAGCTCTCCGCCGGGAACACCATGGTCGCGCCGTGCGACGTCGCGGCGAGGTTCCCCATGACGAGGCCGAAGCAGTGGTAGAGCGGGACCGGGATGCAGATCCGGTCCTGCTCCGTGTACCCGCAGAACTCTCCGACGAAGTAGCCGTTGTTGAGGATGTTGTGGTGCGAGAGCGTCGCGCCCTTGGGGAACCCGGTGGTGCCGCTCGTGTACTGGATGTTGATCGGCTCGTCGAACTGGAGGTCGCGCTCCACGTGGTGCAGCTCCTCCTCCGAGAGCCGCTGGGCGTCGTGCTTCAGCTCGATCCAGTCGTCGTCGATCACGATCGTCTGCCGGAGCTCCGGGCAGCGGATCCGCACCTCGCGCACCATCGCGACGTAGTCCGCCTGGCGGAAGCCCTTCGCGAGGACGAGGGTCGAGACGCCGGACTGCTTGAGCGCGTACTCGAGCTCGTGGACGCGGTAGGCGGGGTTCACGTTCACGAGGATCGCCCCCATGCGCGCGGCGGCGTACTGGAGCACCACCCACTCGCACCGGTTCGGCGACCAGATGCCGAGCCGGTCGCCCTTCTTCACGCCGCGCACGAGCAGCCCGCGCGCGACGAGCGACGTCTCCTGCCAGAACTGCCGGTACGTCATGCGGACGTTCTGGTGGACGGAGACGAGCGCCTCGCGGTCGGGGAACCGCTCCACGGTGCGGCGCAGGTTCTCGCCGATGGTCTCGCCGATGAGCGGGACGTTCGAGGTGCCGCTCACGTAGGATGGTGCGCTCAAGGGGTGCCCTCCGGGTCGATGGGGGCGTGCATCCTAGCGCGCACCCGCCGTACGGCGAAACGCGCGCTTCGCCGCCCCTGCGGCACGGCGCCCCGGATTCTGGACCGATCCGGACGACGACCTCCGGTGAACCTCAGGGCAGGAGCACGAGCGAGCCCGTCGTCTCGCGCGCCGCGAGCGCGCGCTGCGCCTCGGCCGCTTCGGCGAGCGGGAGCGTCCGCGAGATCTCCACCTTCACCTTCCCGGAGCGCAGGATCTCGAACAGCTCCGCCGCGCCGCGCTCGAGGTCCTCGCGCCGCGCCACGTAGTGGAACACGCTCGGGCGCGTGAGGAAGAGCGAGCCCTTGCGCCCGAGCAGCCCGACGTCGAGCGGCGGCACGGGCCCGGACGCGTTGCCGAAGGTCACCATGAGGCCGAGCGGCGCGAGCGCCTCGAGCGAGCCCTCGAAGGTGGCCTTGCCGACGGCGTCGTAGACGACCGGGACGCCGGCGCCGCCGGTGAGCTCGCGCACGCGCTTCGCGAAGTCCTCGCGCGTGTAGACGATCACGTGATCGCAGCCGGCGCGCCGCGCGCGCTCCGCCTTCGCGTCGGACCCCACCGTCCCGAGGACGGTGGCCCCGAGCGCCTTCAGCCACTGCACCATGAGGAGCCCGACCCCGCCCGCGGCGGCGTGGACGAGGACGGTCTCGCCGGCGCGGATCGCGTGCGTCCGGCGCACCAGCGCGTGGACCGTGAGCCCCTTCAGCATCGTCGCCGCGGCGGTCCGCTCGTCGATCCCGCCGGGCAGCTTCACGAGCCGGTCCGCGGGGAGGAGGCGCGCCTCGGAGTACCCACCCGGCGGGCCGACGTAGGCGACGCGGTCGCCGGGGCGGACGTGCGCGACGCCCGCGCCGACCGCCTCGACGACGCCGGCGCCCTCGACGCCCAGCCCCGTGGGCAACGGCAGCGGGTAGAGCCCGGTGCGGTGGTAGATGTCCACGAAGTTGACGCCGATGGCGGCGTGCCGGACCCGGGCCTCGCCTCCGCCCGGCTCGCCGACGGCGACGTCCTCGAGCCGGAGCACCTCCGGCCCGCCGGTCTGGTGGATTCGGATGGCCTTGGGCATGGTGGACCCCGATCGGGAGGCCATACTGCATAACGGAGACGGAGCGGGCCGGCACGGCGCGCCCGCGAGAGGTGCCGGCCCGGGACATCGGAGCGGCACGGCCCGGAGATCCGGACGGCCCGACGCGCCGACAGGCGACGACCTTCTCTCACCCCCTTGCTCGTGGGACACGTCGCCTTGTCGGGTGCGTCCGGGATTCCGAATCGAGTAGAATCCACCCCATGCGTAAACGCGCCGTGCACGCCGGCCGGGTCCTCGTCGTGGACGACGAGCCCGGGATGCGGGACTTGCTCTCGCGCGTCCTCGGGGACGCCGGCCACGCGGTCTCCGCCGTCGAGAGCGGCGAGGAGGCCCTCGTGCTCCTCGCGCGCGAGAAGTTCGACGTCCTCGTCGTGGACAAGAACCTCCCCGGCATCGACGGGCTCGGCGTGCTGCGGCTCGTGCGGGCGCACCAGCCCGCGCTGCGCGCGATCATGATCACCGCGTACCCGAGCGAGGAGTCGGACGCCACCGCGCGCGCGCTCGGGGTCGTCGCCTACATCGTGAAGCCGTTCGGCGTCCTCACGATGATCGACCGGGTGGACGACGCCATCGCGGACGGCCGTCGCGCCGGTCACGCCGCCGGGACGTAGCGCGGCGCGTTGGAGCGCCGCATGCGCGCCGCCGCGAGCGACTGGCCGCTGAGCGACGCCGCCATCGTGGCGGGGAGCGTCGCGGGGCTGGTCGTCGTGAGCGTGCTGCTCCTCCACGAGCGCGCGCCGCCGGCGAGCGCGGCGCAGGCGGTCGGGACGGTGCTCGAGCGCAGCGGGTCGGTGCGCCACCGGCCGGCCGCCTCGCTCGTGTGGGAGGAGGCGCGTCGCGGCGTGCGGCTCGGGGACGGCGAGTCCCTGTTCGTCGGGCCGGGGGGCTCCGCGGCGGTCCGCCTCGACGACGGCGCGCGCCTCGACCTCGAGGAGAACTCGCTCGTCGTCCTGGAGGCGCAGCGCGGAGCGGGCGAGCCCGCCACCATCACGCTCCGGCGCGGCGGCGTCTCCGCCTCCGCGGCGTCGCCGGTCCGGATCCGCGGCGCGGGCGGGGAGGCCGCGCTGCGACCCGGCGCGCTCGTGCGCGTGACCGGCGGCGCGGCCGGGGGGCGGCTCGACGTGGCGCTGCTCTCCGGCGCCGCCTCCGTCTCGGGCGCGGCCGCCACGCTCGCCTCGTTCCCCGTCCGGCTCGGCGCGCCCGCGCCGTCGGCGCGGGTCTACGCGCCGGCGCCGCCCGCCCCGGTCGCGCTGCGGTGGGACGGCGCCGCCGCCCGCGGCGACACGCTCGAGGTCGCCCGCGATCCCGCGTTCGCCGCGGCCGTCGCGAGGTTCCCCGGCGCTCCCGGCGCCGCCGCCTGGGTCCCGCCGTCGCCGGGCACCTACTACTGGCGCGCCGTCGACGCGGGCGGCGCGGCGCGCAGCGAGACGCGGACGGTGACCGTCGTCGAGGACGTGCCGCCGCTGCCGTTCTCGCCGGCGGACGGCGAGGTCGTCCTCGCGCCCCCGGGCCACCCCGTGCCGTTCTGGTGGACGGAGGTGGACGGCGCCGGCGCGTACGTGGTCGAGATCGCGGCGTCCCCGGCGTTCGACGACGTCGCGCTCACGGTCCCCGCCGACCGGCCGGGCGCGTGGATCGACCCTCGGCTGCCGGAGGGGACGTACCACTGGCGGGTCCGCGCGGCCGATCCGGAGCGCGGCGCGTCGCCGCCCTCGCGCCGCTCGTCGTTCCGTCTCGTTCACGCGTCGGTGCCCGACGCGCCCGAGCTGCTCGATCCGACCGTGCAGGTGGACGATGCCCCGCCCTGAGGCCATCGCGCTGATCCTCGCGCTGGCGCTCGCGCCGGCGGGAGCGCGCGGCGCGGACCCGAGCGTGGCGCTGCGCTGGAAGGCCGTGGCGGGGGCGGTCGAGTACGACCTCGAGATCGCGGCGGATCCCGACCTGCGGCGGGTGCTCGTGCGCGAGCGCGTCGCGACCACGGGGTACCGCTGGCGCGAGCTCCCCGACGAGCGGCGCTGGTGGCGCGTGCGCGGCGTGGACGGCCGCGGCCGGCCGGGGCGGTGGAGCGAGGCGAAGGCGCTCGAGCCGGTGCTGCGCGCCCCCGAGGCACGGCTCCCCGCGGACGGCGCGTCGGTCCCGACCGGCGCCGACGTCGAGCTCGCCTGCGCGCCGGTGCCCGTCGTCCACGGGTACGAGCTCGAGGTCGCGAGCGACCCCGACTTCGACGCGGTCGTCGAGCGGCGCAGCGGAGCCGAGCCGCGTTTCCGCGTCTCGCTCCGGGCGGGGTCGTACCACTGGCGCGTCCGGGGGAGGCTCGATCGGTGGACGACGCGCTGGTCGGTGGTCCGCCGGGTGTCCGTCCCCGAGGTCGCCGTCGCCGCGGCCGCGGCGCCGACCTCGACCTCGACCTCGACACCGACCGAGACCTCGACCTCGACACCGACCGAGACCGCGACCTCGACACCGACCGAGGCCGCGACCGCGACCGCGACGCCGACCGGGACCGGGGCCGCGACTCCGACCGAGACCTCGGCAGCGGCGACCGGAGCGGCGGAGGCGGACGCGACGGCGTCCCCGCCGCCGATCGCGATCTCCGAGCTGGCGGCGATCCCGCCGCTCGCGGACGCGCCCGCCGTGGCTCCGGCCGCCGCGGCTCCGCCGCCGGACGCGGCGCCCGTCGCCCCGGAGCCCGGGCCCTGGCGGGCGGGCGCCCGGCTCGGGTGGCACGGCACCTTCGGCGGGATCTCGACGGTGTCGCCCGGGCTCGAGCTCGAGTGGCGGCTCCCGGTCCGCGAGCGGCTGTCCGTCTCCGCGCGCGTCGAGTACTACGGCGCGACCTCCACCATCCCGCCGATGCCCGGGCTCGCGACGCCGCTGCGGACGGCGGCGCGCGTGGTACCGCTCGGCGCGGCGCTCGTCTGGGCGCGCCCGTGGCGCTCCGCCTCGCTCTACGCGGGCGCCGGCGGGCAGGCGCAGCTCGTGTACACGTCGGCCGCCGGCGCGGCGCGGCTCGACCTCGTCCCCGCCGCGCTCTTGCTCGCGGGCGTCGCGCGACGGGCGGGTCCGGGCGACGTCTTCGCCGAGGCGGGGTGGGCGAGCGGCGCGCTCGACGGGGAGGTCGCGCGCCTCGAGACCGGCGGGCTCTACGTCGCCGCCGGCTTCCGGGGGTGGCCGTGAGCCGCCGGCGCCACGCCCTCGCCCTGCTCGCGGCGCTCTCCGCGGGGTGGACCTGCGCCGTCCCGCCGCCGCCGGCGCTCGAGTCGATCGCGCCGCCGGGCGCGATCGCCGGCGCCGCCGCCGACGTCGCGGTCCGCGGCAGCGGCTTCGCGCCGTGGGTCCAGGCGAACTTCGCGCACCCGGAGGCCTCCACCGTGCGCGGGGAGTTCGCGCTCGCGCTCGTCCGGGCGGACCTGCGCATCCCGCTCGAGCAGGTGGCGTGGGTGTCGGAGCGCGAGCTCTCCGCGCGCGTCCCGCCGATCGCGACGCCGGGGACGTACGATCTCGAGCTCGTCGATCCTCGCGGCCGCGCGGCGGTGCTCCCCGCCGCGTTCGCGATCGACGTCGCCCCGGGGTGCGGGCCCGACGGGACGCCCTGCGACGACGGCAACGCCTGCACCGCGGGCGACGCCTGCGGCGCGGGCGAGTGCCTCCCGGGCCCGTCCGTGTGCGGGAACACCGCGCCGCGGGCGTGCCTCGAGGTGACGCCCGCCGCGGCCGCGCCGGGCGAGGCGCTCTCGTTCGACGCGTCCTGCTCCACCGACGACGAGGACGCGCTCCCGGCGCTGCAGGCGCGCTTCGACTTCGACGGAGACGGGACCTGGGACACCGCGTTCCAGCCCGCCGCCGGCGTCCAGCAGCGCGCATACGCGTCGCCGGGCCTGTGGACCGCGGCGGTCGAGGTCAGGGACGCCGGGCTCCTCTCCGACTTCGCCTCGCGCTACGCCGTCGTGACCGCGCCGGACGACCTCGTCGTGGTGACCACCGCGGCGGACGAGGCCGATCCCGGCGACACGCCCGAGGCGCCGCTCGGGACCGGGCTCTCGCTGCGCGAGGCGATCGCGTACGTGAACGGCCTGCTCGCGCCGCGGACGATCCTCGTCGGCGTCGCGGAGCCGATCGTCCACGATAGCCCGCTCCCGCCCCTCGTCACCCCCTCGGCGGCGATCGTCGCGAGCCCCGCCGTGCCGCTCCAGTTCCGGGACTTCGCCGGCGGGCCCCTGCCCTGCCTCGCGCTCGAGGCCCCCGCCCAGCTCCTCCTCGGCGCGACGATCACGGGGTGCACCTACGCCTCCGTGGCGCTCGGCAACGCGAGCGACGGGGCGCGCGTCGCCGAGTGCACGATCTCGGGCTCGCCGGGCGCGCACGGGATCTCCGGGAAGGCGAGCGGGACGATCGGGCCGCGGAACACCATCACCGGGGCCGGCACCGCGATGAAGCTGGTCGGGTCGACGTACGTCGTCGAGGAGAACCGGATCCGGGAGAACGACGACGGGATCGTCGCCGTCGCCGGCATCCACCTCACGGTCCGGCGCAACCGGATCGTCTCGAACCGGCACATCGGGCTCCAGACGACGCCGTCGCCCACCGGGTCCTGCACGATCGTCCACAACGTGTTCGACGCGAACGGCGACGACGCGGTCAACCTCCAGAGCTTCGCGGGAGGAGTCGTCGCCCGGAACAACCTGTTCACCCGGAACGGCGGGTACGCCCTCCGCGACGGCTCCCCGGCGCGGACGTTCGACCACAACGGCTTCTTCGAGAACGCGCGCGGCCCGATCTGGTCCGGGACCCCCGGCGCCACCGACCTCCTCGAGGATCCGGTCTACGGCGGCGACCACCGCCTCGCCCCCGGGAGCCCCGCCGTGGACCGGGGGCTCGACACCGGACTCGACGTGAACGGCCCCGGCGCGGGAAACTGGAACGGCGCGGCCCCCGACCTCGGCGCCTGGGAGGCGCCCTACCCCGCGCCCTGACATGTCGATCCGCTTCCAGATCGTGGCGCTGATGGGCGCGGTCCTCCTCGCCGCGCTCGCCCTGTACCTCGTGCTCGCCACGCGGCTGCTCACGCGCGACAAGCTCGCGTACATCTACGACCTCGAGTCCTCGCTGGGCGCGGCGCTGTCGGAGGACGTGCGGGGGAACGTCGGGGCCCTCGCGGACAAGCTCTCGTACTTCGCGGCGGAGCGGGCGGAGGGCGGGCCGGCCGCGGCGCGGGCGCTCCTCTCGGGCGACCGCGACCTGCTCGCCGCCGAGGTGTGGGAGCGCCGCGGCGGCAGGTTCGTGCGCGTGGCGCGCCACGTCGAGCGCGAGCGCCTCGCCGAGGCGAACCTCACCGAGGAGGACCTCGCGGCCTCGTCGCGCGACACCCCGGTCCCGTTCGACGCCGTCGCCGCGGGCGAGGTGGTGCTGCAGAACGCGAGCCTGCCGCCCGACGGCGCGATCCTGTCGCTCGCCGTCGCCGGCGGCGGCGCCGGCCGCGTGGTGGTCGCGGCCGTGAAGCCGGACCGGCTCCTGCGCGTGTTCGCGCGCACGACCGCGTTCCGCGCGTACCTGATCGACGGCGCGGGGCGCGTGGTGGTGCACCCCGACCCGGCGAGGGTGATCTCGCGGGCCGACCTCGCCTCCCGGCCGATCGTCGCCGACGCGATCCGCGGCAAGATCGCGCGCGGCGCCCGCGAGGTCGGCGGGCCCGACGGCCCGATGATCGCCGCGTTCGCCCAGGTGGGCGTCGGCCGGCTCGCGGTGATCGTCGAGGTGCCGCGCGAGGAGGCGCTGCGCGCGGCGCGCCAGCTCCTCACCCGCTCCGTGCTCTTCGGCGTCGCCGCGCTCCTCCTCGCGCTCGCCGCCGGCGTCTACTTCGCGAACCGGCTCACCGCGCCGCTGCGGCGGCTCGAGGCGGCGACCCGCGCGCTCGGCCGCGGCGACTTCGGGGTGGAGGTGGGCAAGGCGACGTCCGGCGAGATCGGCCGGCTCGCCGCGGCGTTCGAGCGGATGCGCCGCGACATCGCGGAGCGCGACGCCCGGATCTCCGAGGCGCACCTCGAGCTCGCGCTCACCGGCAAGCTCGCGATCATCGGCGAGTTCGCGGCGAGCGTCGCCCACGAGGTCAAGAACCCGCTGTCCGCCATCGTCGGCTACGCCCAGTTCGGGCGGTCCGCTCCGGACCTCGACGAGGCGAAGCAGCTCTTCGGGCTCGTCGAGGACCACGCCTGGCGGGGCAGCAAGATCCTGACGACGCTCCTCGGCTTCACCCGCGATCCGAAGCCCACCATCGGGCCGATCGACGCGTCCGCCGTGATCGAGGACGTGCTCAGGCTCCTCTCGCCGCAGATGCGGATGAAGCGGATCCAGATCGAGACCGCGTTCGATCCCTCCGGTCCCCGGATCGCGGGGAGCCCGAGCGAGCTGCAGCAGGTCCTCGTGAACCTCATCCTGAACGCGGCCGACGCGATGGAGGGGTGCCGCGACAAGCGGCTGACGCTCGGCACCGCCCGGGACGGGTCCTTCGGGGTGCTGTCGGTGCGCGACACCGGCCGGGGGCTCACGCCGGAGGCGCAGGCGCGGCTCTTCACGCCGTTCTTCACGACGAAGCCCTCGGGCCAGGGGACCGGGCTCGGGCTGTCCGTCAGCCAGCGCATCGTGAAGCAGCACGGCGGGGACATCCACGCGGAGACCGAGCCCGGGATCGGGACCGTCTTCGTGGTGCGCATCCCGCTCGCCGAGCAGGCGGAGCCGGCGGCGACGAGCGAGACGGCGGCCGGCTGACGGCTCGTGGATCCGGCGGGCTCCCGGCCGGCAGCCGGGCACCCGGGCCCACTCCCCATGGCGTGCGACCAGGCAGGCGGAACCGGAGCGGGGTGCCGACATTGTCCGGGCCATGCGCCCGTGCCGCCTCGCCCTGCCCCTCCTCGCGCTCGCCTGCATGGGCCCCGCCGCGGAGCCCACGGCGCCGGACCCCGCCGGGTCGGCCGGCCCCGGGGGCGGTCCGGCCGCGGCCCGGCCCGCCGGCGACGCGTCGCTCGAGATCGAGCGGCTCGACCTCGATCCCGGGTGCGACGGGCTCGTGCCGGCGGCCGCGCCGGAGCCCGTGCACGTCCGTCTCGAGGTCGGGGACGGCGAGGCCTGCGTCGGCGGGGTCTCCGACGGCACCGGCGCGGTCGCGCTCGGCGTGCGCGACGTCGCGGGCGCGGTGACCTGGCGCGTGCACGGCCGGGACGGCGCGCCGGCGGGCGCCTTCGCCGCGGAGTGGCCGTTGCTCTCGCAGCCCTCCGGCTGGCACGCGCTCGAGGTGTCGCGGCCGCCCTTCGGCGCCGACCCGACGGTCCACCTCGTCGCCGTCGCGCCGGCGGGCGACGTCGTGCGGCGCGAGCGCGTCACGCCGGACCCGGCCGTCGCCGTCGGCCCGCGCTGGAGCCTCGCGTCGGATCCGGCGGGCGGCTCCGCCGTCGCGGTGCGCGCCACGTACGTGGGCGGGAACCACTGGTCCGAGGTCCGCGTCCACCGCTTCGACGCCGCCGGCGCGCCGCGCTGGCCGGGCGGCGCGAGGGCGCTCACCGTGGGCTCGGCGCGCGAGCCGGCGTACCTCGGGGCCGGCCTCCCGACCGGCGGCGACCTCCTCCTCCTGAGCCAGCGCTCCGCGTTCGTGGACGTCACCTGGCTCGAGCCGGACGCGTCGGCGGCCGGCGGCAGCGTGATGCAGGAGCCCGCCGCCGCCGTCGTCGGCGACGGACCCTCGCACGCGATCGAGCTCGCGCCGCTGCTCGACGGCTCCGTCGCGCTGCGCGCCGACGGGACGTGGCGGCGCACGTACGCCCCGCGCGCGGCGGCGAGCGACGCGTTGCCCGCGTGGCTCGCGGGCCGGGCGGACCGCGCGCTCCGGCTCGCGCCGGGCGGCGCCGGGTACGTCCTGCTCCCGCCGCCGGGGCGCGCCGCGCCGGACTGCGCGACGCACGTCGAGCTCGTGTCGCGCGCGGGCAGGACGTGCGCGCGGATCACGATCCGCGAGGCGGGCGCGACGTGCACGATCCGCGACGTCGACCAGGGCCGGGACGGGACGCTCGTCGCCCAGTCGGCGGCGGACGCATGCACGATCCGGTGGTGGCCCGGGCTGCTCGCGCCGTGAGGCGCGCCGCGCGCCACCGGGCGCGGCGGTCGAGCGCCCGGGCCGCCGACGGGCGGCCGCGAGCGGCACGCGAGCGCCGCCCGGGGGCTTCACGGACGGTTGGTACGTGGAGACAGGATCTCCACCGTCGGGCCGGACGTGCGGGACCGTGACGCTCCGGAACCCCGGCGCTCCGTGCACGCCGCGGCGCGCCGACCAGGGGTGGGACGGCACGGTCGTCGAGCGGAACGCCCGCGCGCCGTGCGCCTGGCGCTGGTGGCCGCGCCTGCTCTCCGAGTGAACTCCCGTGCGGCGCGCGCGCG
>DASSSJ010000190.1:0-31123 GCA_035708485.1 Anaeromyxobacter sp.
CGTCGCGGCCTCCACCGCGGCGATGAGCGCGGCGCGGAAGCCGTGCTGCTCGAGCGCGTGGACGCCGGCGATCGACGTGCCGCCGGGGCTCGTCACCTGGTCCTTGAGGCGGCCGGGGTGCTCGCCGGTCTCGAGGACGAGCTTCGCGGAGCCCATCACCGCCTGGGCGGCGAGCGCCATGGCGACCGGGCGCGCGAGGCCGACCTTCACCCCCCCGTCCGCGAGCGCCTCGATGGCCATGAACACGAACGCCGGGCCGGAGCCGGAGAGGCCCGTCACCGCGTCGAGGTGCTGCTCCTCGACGACCACGGCGACGCCGACCGACTCGAACAGGGCGAGCGCCTGCTCGAGGTCGCCGTCGGTGGCGTGCGGGCCGCGCGCGAGCGCCGTCGCGCCGGCGCCGACGAGCGCGGGCGTGTTGGGCATCGTCCGCACGATGCGGACGCCGGCGCCGAGCTTGCGGGCGAGGGCCGCGATGGTGACGCCCGCGGCGATGGAGATGACGAGCTTCCTCGCGTCCACCGCCGGCGCGATCTCGTCGAGCAGGTGATCGATCACCTGCGGCTTCACCGCGAGGAGGACGATGTCCGCCTGCGCCGCGGCGGCGCGGTTGTCGCCCGACACCTGCACGCCGTACTTCTTCTGGATCTCCTCGCGCCGCTCCGCGCGCGCGTCGGTGCACACGAGCGCCTCGGGCGGGAGCTTCCCCGCGCGCAGGAGCCCCTTGGCGAGCGCCTCGCCCATGTTGCCGCTGCCGAGGATCGCGATCTTCTTCTTCTTGAGCGCCATGGGCGGCAGCTTAGCGCCGGGCGCGGGCGAAATCCTCTTCGGGCCGCGCGCGATATCGCGCGCGCTCACCCGATGATGAAGTCCTCGCGCGGCACCGCGCCCGTCGCGAAGCGCTGGACGCCGAAGCGGCGGATGACCTCGTCCTCGCCGCGGCCCGCGAGGAAGTCCGCGTACAGCTCCGCGACGGCGGGCGCCATCATGAAGCCGTGGCCGACGAACCCGGACAGCTGGTGGAAGTTCGGGTAGCCCGCCGGGCCGAGCACCGGGTTGTTGTCGGGCGTCACGTCGTAGCAGCCCGCCCACTGCCGGACCACCTTCACGCCGGCGAGCGCCGGCACGAGCGCCGTCGCGGCGCGCGCGAACCGGGCGAGGAACCGCAGCGTCGAGCCCTGCTCGACGCCCTCCCGCTCCTGGGGGTCGCCCATCCCGCCCACGAGCTCGCCGCGGAGCGACTGCGAGAAGTAGAGCCCCGAGCCGAGGACCGACACGAGCGGCCCGAGCCAGGGCTTGAGCGGCTCCGTCACGAGGATCTCGTGGCGCGTGGGCCGGTTCGGCAGCGCGACGCCCGCGAGGGCCGCGACCTCCTTCGACCACGCCCCCGCCGCGACCACGACCGTGTCGCACGCGACGCGCCCCCGGTCGGTGCGCACGGCCGTGATCCGCCCGGCCGCCGCGTCGAAGCCGACGACGCGCGTGAACGTCGCCACGCTCGCGCCGAGGGCCGCCGCGCGCCCGGCGTAGCCCCACAGGAACGGCCAGGGGAACACGACGCCGTCGTCCGGGTTCCAGGACGCCGCGAGGAAGCGGCTCCCGTCCAGCTCCGGGACGATCCGGAGCGCCTCGGCGCGCCCGACGACGCGCGTGCGGAGCCCCTCGCGCGCGTGGAGCGCGGCGTTCCGCTCGATGCGCGCGACCTGCTCGCGGGTGGGGGCGAGGAAGAGGTACCCGCCGCGCCGGAGCCACACGTTCACGCCCATGTCCACCGCGAACCGCTCCATGAGGTGGAGCGTCCGGCGGGCGAGCCGGATCAGGGTCGGCGTCGACCACTGCGCGCGGACGCCGCCGCCGTTCCGGCCCGACGCGCCCGCGTTCAGGTACGAGCGCTCGAGCACGAGCACGTCCGTGACCCCGCGCCGGCAGAGCTCGTACGCGAGGGCGAGGCCGAAGATGCCGCCGCCGACGATCACCACGTCCGCGCGGACGGGGATGGGGATCGCGGCCGCGGACGGGCTCGCAGCCGGGGTCGGGGTCGCGGTCGCGGTCGCCCTCGGCACCCCCGGATCGCTCGCGAGCGCGCCCGGATCGATCGCCGCGAGCGCCCCGAGCGCCACCGGCTCCACCGGCGGCCGGACCGTGTACGGCGCCGCCTCCTCCGGCGTCGCCCCGAGCCGCCGAAGCTCGCGCACGGCGAGCGCGACGCAGCTCTTCCCCTGGCACGGCCCGGTCCCGAGCCCGGTGTAGCGCTTCAGCGACTCGAGGTCGCGGTGGCCCGCCGCGAACGCGGCGCGCACCTCCCCGATCGTGACGTCCTCGCACGCGCAGACGATCGTCTTCGCGACTCCGCGCGCGCGCTCAGCCACGGGCCGCCTCCCCCGCGCGCCGCCCCGCCTCGGCGGCCCGCTCCGCGCCCATCGCGCCCGTCACCTCGCCCGCCGCGAAGAGGCCGGGGACGCCCGTCCTCCCGGCGCCGTCCGCGCGGAGCGCGAACGCCCCGAGCCCCTCGTCCCAGGTCGCCTCCGCGCCGAGCGCGCGCGGAAGCTCCGTCGCGGGCGCGAGCGCCGCGACGGCGATCGTGTCGCAGGAGAGGACGCCGGACGCGAGGCGGACGCCCCGCACTCGCGCGCGGCCGAGGACGCGCCCGCCGCTCACGTCCACCCCGACCTCGACCTCGGCGCCGGCGCGCGCGAGGGCCGCCGCGAGCGCCCTCGCCTCGTCGCCGTCCGGCACGACGAGGACGCGCCTCCCCGGGACGACGCCGTGCTCGGCCAGCGCGACGGCGAGCCCGCGCACGCCGAAGACGCCCGGCCGGTCGGCGCCCGCGATCGCGAGCGGCAGCGGCGTCGCGCCCGTGCACGCGACGATCCGCTCGGCGCGCACGAGCCGGACGCGCGCCGGGGAGCCGTCCGAGTGGAGCGCGGCGAGCGGCGCGCCGCCGTCGTGCCACAGGCCGAGCACCGCGGCCCCGGCCGCGAGCTCGCCACCGGCCGCGCGCACGCGGGCGATCGCGCGCGCGGCCCAGTCGAGGTCCGGGGCGCCCGCGGGCTCGAGGCGGCAGCGCAGCCGCCCCCCCGCCGCGGGCTCGCGCTCGGCGAGGAGCACGCGGCGCCCGGCGGCGGCGAGGGCCTCCGCCGCCGCGAGCCCCGCGGGGCCCGCGCCGACGACGAGCGCGTCCCAGGCCTCCTCGCCCGCGGGCCCCTCCGCGCGCGCGCCCGGGAGCGCGCCGGCGTCCGGGAGCCGCCCGAGGCCCGCGAGCCGGCGCGCGGCCGCGACGGCGGCGCGGTTCGCGAGCGCGCTCCACGTGGCGAGGTGGTGGTGGTCGAGCCCGCGCGGAGTCAGCGGGTCGATGACGCCGAGGAGGTCGTGGCGGGCGTCCGGGAAGGCGTTCTGCGTCTCGACGGCGAGGCCGTCCCGGCACGGCGTGCGGCAGGCGCGCTGGCTGGGGAGGCCGCCCGCGCGCACGAGGCAGGTCCCGCACGCGCCGGCGAGGCAGAAGGCGCCGCGCGGCCGGTGGTACTTCGCGCTCCTCGAGACGAGGACCCGGCCGGAGGCGAGCAGGGCCGCGGCGATCGGCTCGCCCGCGCGCGCGGGGACGGGCTCGCCGTCGAAGCGGATGGTGCAGTCCGTGGCGAACCCGGGGACGCGGGCCATGCTCCGGAAGCTACTGCCCGAGGGACGCGACGGCCCGGGAGAGGCGGGTGAGCCGGGCGGGCGGCGGCGCTGCGGCGAGCGCCACCGGCCCGAGCGCCGCCACGCGCTCCGCGGCGGGCGGGTGGCGCGACGGGAAGCCTCCCTGCGCGCTCCGCCCGCCGCGCCGGCCGGGGACGGAGGCGAGCGCGGCGGAGTCGTACCCGGCCTCGGGCTGGATCCGCGCGGCGAACGCGCCGGCGGCGAGCCCGCTCGTCCCGCCGACGCCGCGGTCGAGGACGAGGCCGGTCCCCGGCGCGAAGACGCCCGCCGCTCGGGGTACGAGCGCGGCGCGGAGCTTCCGGGCGGAGGAGGCCACGGCCGGAGCTTACCCCACGCCGGGACCGGGCGGGTCCCGCGCGTCCCGGACGGCGCCCCGCGGCGGCGGGCACCCCGGCGCGGTCGCTCCCCCGCCCGCTCCGCAGTTGTTACGCGTAGTGTAGCCGGCGCGGGAGGGCGCCGGCGCCGAGGCTCGCCATGACCCAGCGCCCCTCCCGCGCGCGCGCCGCGCGCGCGGTGCTCCTCCCCGCGCGCGCCGCGGCGCTCGCGGCCGCGATCGCGGCCGCCGCCCCGCCGCCGGCCGCCGCCGACGGGGCCCCGCCGCCGCTCCGCTGCGGCACCGGGATCCACGCCGGCGAGGCGTCCGGCTGGGTGTGGCTCCCGCAGGGGGACGTGTTCTGCCCGCTGATCGCCGACCCGAAGGGCACGCGGTCCCACCTCACGTACCTGCGGGGCGAGCTCCCCGCGGACACCGGCGCGCGCAACGTCGGCTCCGTCGGGATCGCGGACGGCATGGGGCTCGTGCGCGTGGGCCGGAGCGCGCCGGGCGACGGCGTCCAGCTCGGCATCGAGGCGGGCGTCTTCGCCCAGTTCGATCTGGGGACGCGCAGCGCGGACCTGCTCAACTCGGACTGGGTGATCGGGTTCCCGATCACCTTCCGGGTCGGGGGCCTCTCGGGCCGCCTCCGCGTCTGGCACCAGAGCTCGCACCTCGGCGACGAGTTCCTCGCGCGCGCCGGCGCGGAGGTGACGAACGAGGGGCTCTCGTTCGAGGCCGTCGAGGCGATGTTCTCGCAGGAGCTCGGCGCGTTCCGGGCGTACGCCGGCGTCGAGTACCTCCTCGACGCGACGCCGTCCACGCTCGACCCGGTGGTGCTGCACGGGGGCGCCGAGCTGCGCCTCGGGCCGGTGCGCGGCCCGCGCCTGGTCGCGGCGCTCGACGTGAAGGCGGCGGAGCAGCGGGGCTTCGAGCCCGCGTACAGCGCCCGGGCCGGCGTCGAGATCGCCCACTGGTCGAGCCCCGCCCACCCGCCGCGCGTCATCGCGGTGCTCGCCGAGTACTACGAGGGCCCGTCGCCCTTCGGCCAGTTCTTCACGGATCAGAGCCGCACGTTCGGCTTCGGCTTTCACTTCCAGCGCTGACGCGCCCGCCCTGCGCGCCGCGGGCGGCCCGGGGCCGGGATCGCCGCTATGATCGGGCCGTGGCGGTCGTGTTCGTCTTCGTGGACGGGGTGGGCGCGGGCGCCCGCGACCCCGAGCGCAATCCCCTCGCGCGCGCGGAGTACCTGCTGTCGCGGTTCGAGGACGGCGGCGCGCCGCTGCCGGCGGGCGGCCGCGCCGTGCTCGCCGACGCCCGGCTCGGCGTCCCGGGCCGGCCCCAGTCCGCGACGGGGCAGACGACGATCCTGACCGGCGAGAACGCGCCGCGCGCCGTCGGCCGCCACGTCCTCGGGTTCCCGAACGCCGCCCTCCGCGAGATCCTGCTGCGCGCGTCGCTGTTCCGCGCGCTGGCGGCCTCCGGGCGGCGCGCGGTCTTCGCGAACGCCTACCCGGTCGCGTACCTGCGCGCGCTCGGGATCGCCGCGGAGGGCGAGCCCGAGTTCGAGGTCGGCCGCCGGCGGGCGCGCGCCGCGGCGACCACCGTCGCCTACGCCGCCGCCGGCGGCGCGTTCCTCACCTGGGCCGACGCGCGGGCGGGGCGGGGGCTCACGCACGACGTGACCGGCCGGCGCGCGCGCACCCACGGCGCGGACGTGCCGGAGCGCACGCCGGAGGAGGCCGCGGAGATCCTCCACCGGCTCGCCCGCGAGCACGACCTCACCCTGTTCGAGTTCTTCGAGACGGACGAGGCCGGCCACACCCGGTCGATGCCGCGCGCGGAGGAGGCCCTCTCGCGGCTCGACCGCCTCCTGCGCGGCCTCGTCGCCCGGCTCGGGCCGGACGACGCGCTGGTCGTCGCGAGCGATCACGGGAACGTCGAGGACCTCTCGACGCGCAACCACACGCTCGCACCGGTCCCGGTGCTCGGGTTCGGCCGGGCGGCGGACGCGATCGGGGGAGTGCGCGATCTCACCCACCTCGCCCCACTCCTGCTCCACCTGGCGGGCTCGCGCGCCTTGCCACCCGCGCCCGCGAACGGGTACACCTGACCGGTGGTCCGCGTCGCCCTGCTCCTCGCCCTCGCGCTCGCCTCCGGTTGTGCCCACCGCCAGGGCGGCGCCGTCGAGGAGCGCGCGCGCGACCTCACGGTCGGGGACGCGCGGTTCCGGCTGCGCTGGCTGCCGGAGGACGACCACGCCGCCCGCCAGGTCGAGCGGATCCTGCAGCGCTCCGCGCCGCGCGTGCAGCGCTGGGGCGTGCTCGCGCACCCCGTCACCATCGTCATCCACCCGAGCCACGAGGCGCTCGAGGAGGCCGTGCAGCGGCCCGGGTACTCGTGGCTGAAGGCCTGGGCGCGCTACCAGACGGTGGACCTGCAGTCGCCGCGGACGTGGGGCTGGACCGGGGTCTCGGACCGCAAGCTCGAGGAGCTCCTCACGCACGAGCTCACCCACTGCGCGATCTACCAGCTCGCCGGGAACGACCTCACCTGGATGTTCAAGGAGATCCCGCGCTGGTTCAGCGAGGGGATCGCGACGTTCACGGCGGGTCAGGGGTACCGGTTCCCCGGCGTCGAGCAGCTCTGGCAGTTCTACGAGCGCGCGCTGCCGGCGGGGTCCGGCTTCGGCGAGGCGACCCGCGGCGAGCGCGCCTCGCGCGCGCCCGTCGCGATCTACGGCGACCCGATCGTCGACTCCGACCCCATCTACCAGGACCAGTCCGACATCGTGTACGGCGCCGCCTACCACGCCGCCGACTTCCTCATCCGGCGCTACGGCGAGGACCGCGTGCACGCGGTGCTCGAGAACATGGGGCGCGGGATGCGGTTCCCCGCCGCGTTCCGCGAGGCGGTGGGGATCAGCGACGCCGAGTTCGCCGCGGACTTCCGGCGGTACGTCGTCTGGCAGGGCTGGCGGAAGGACTAGAGCGCAACCCACGACCCCCGCCCCACTGCGGCGGCCGGGGGTTGCGGGGTGCGCTCTAGCCGCGCCGCACCAGCGTGGCGACGAGCCAGAGCCGGTCGCCGTAGGCGCGCTCCGCGCAGATCCAGAGCCGCACCGGCTCGCCGCGGATGGCGGCGCGCGCGCCGGACTCCGGGCCCCACACCCACGCGCGGGCGTCGGGACCGCTCTCCGCACGGGGCGGCCCCGCGTGCCCGAGGAGCGCGAGCGCGACCTGGACGGGGTCGGCGGGCTCCACGCCGACCACCTCCACGTGCGTCACGAGCCCCTCGCGGTCGGTCTCGACGTGCGCGACCGCCGCGACGTCGCCCTCGTGCTGGAACGCGACGTCCGGCTCGGAGAGATCGACGTTCAGGACCCGGCGCCGCTCCGCGTCGAGGCCGATGGGCGTCGCCCACGGCCGCCACCCCTGGCCGGCGAACGCGTCGAGCGCCGCGCGGCGCGGCCGCCCGAGCACCACGTCGAGCGGCGGCAGCGGGACCGCCGTCATCGCGCCGCCCCGGGGGCGGCGCGCTCGTCCGGCTCGGCGGCCCAGGGCGACGGTAGGATCGGGCTCCGCTCGTTGGCGCGCGCCACGCGCTGCAGCTCGATCTCGCCGACCAGGACCGCGGGTGCGACGGTGGAGACCGGGACGTAGCCGCTCTCCGCGCCGCAGTACCCGTTGAACACGCGCGGCTGGTCGGAGGTGGCGAGGAGCTTGTTGACGCTCGCGAGCGGCGTCCCGACGAGCTCGACGCCGCGCACGAGCTTCTCCTCCCCGGTCCTCGCGTCCACCCGGTAGACGAGCCGCGGGGTCCCCTTGAACGCCTGGTACCCGTAAGACGCCGTGTTGGTGTTCCCGCCGGTGATGTCCCGGATCACGAGGCCGAACGGCTTCCCCTGCCTCCGCGCCTCTGCCATGAGCCGCTTCTTCAGCTCCGGCATCGTCACCCTGCGCGAGGACTCGACCACGAGGTTCGCCATGCGCGCGACCGGCGCCCGCGCCCCTTGGCTGCGCCCGTGCCCGTTCGAGCGCTCGAAGGGCCTCACCGGCTTGCGCGAGAGGAGGTACGCGCGGAGCCGGCCGTCCTTCACGAGCACCGTGCGCGCCGCGGGCACCCCCTGCTCGTCGAAGGCGTAGGTGCCGTTGAGCGACGTGCCGGCCGCGCGGGCGAGCGTCGGGTCGTCCACGATGGTGAGGAACGGCGGCAGGACCTGCTGCCCGACCTGCCCGCGGTAGGTCTGGCCGTCCTTGTCGTCCTCGAGCCGCTCGCCCTCGAGCCGGTGGCCGACGGCCTCGTGGAAGAGGACGCCCGCCGCCTCCGGCTCGAGGATGGCGGGCCCGGTGTACGGATCGATCGCGGGCGCGGCGCGGAGCGCCTCGAGCTCGCGGATCACGCCGCGCACCGCCTCGCGCAGCGCCTCGGGCGAGGGGAGCTCCGCCTCGGTCCGGGCGTAGAAGTCCCGCCCGTCCTCGAGGAGCTGCCCGTCCGGCGCGCGCGTCACCGCGGCGACGTGCACGCCGTAGACCGCCTGCTCCGTCACGAGCTGGGTCCCCTCGGTCGAGGCGAACCAGCGGAGCTGCTTCTCCGCCACGACCTTCACGGACGAGTCGAAGATCGTCGGGTGCGGCCGGAAGAGGGCGGACGCCTCGCGCGCGAGCGCCTTCCAGCGCTCGCGGTCGAGCGGCGCCGGCGCGGGCGGGTCCAGGTGGCGGACCGGCGTCTCGCGCGAGAAGCTGGGCGCGCGGTCCTTGTCCGCGTCGCGGTACACGTCGCGCGAGCGCTTCTTGTAGTAGTTCGCGAGCGCCTCCTTGTAGCGCTCGTCGGTCGCGAGCCAGAGGGCGTTCCGGAGCGCCGCCGCGTCGCCGTCGAGCGGCGCGTCCTTGGGGGCGTACCAGCTCGGCCCGTCGCCGCCGTCGAGGACGATCACCTGCTGGTCCGGCCCCGAGGAGTCGAGCTCGTAGCTGCCGACGCGGACGTCCACGAACAGGCTGCGGTCGCGCTTCTGCGAGTCGTCGAACACCGCGCCGTACCGCCCCTCGATCTCGCTCTTCGCGACCTCCTTCACCTGGTACGAGACGAAGTACGGCGCGTCGTGGCCGGTGAGCCGCAGCCGCTCGGCGGAGCGGGACAGCTCGGCGGTCATCGCCGAGAGCACGTCCAGCCGGGGATCCGGGCCCGCGGGCGCCGCCGGGGCCGGCGCGGGCGCGGCGGCGAGGACGGCGGCGACGGCGAGGGCTGCGATGACCATACCCCCGTACTAGCACGGCGGCCGCCCCGGCGCCGCGGACGGGCGGTGAGCCACGGGCGCTCACGCCTTGACGATCTTCTCGCGGCCGGACGTGACGCTCCGGCAGGCGTTGCGGGTGTCCACCACCAGGTGGGCCCGGGCCACCACGCGGGCCCAGTCGATCCCGTCCTGGTCCGTCGCGACGATCACCGCGTCCGCGGACTCGAGCGCCTCGTCGGTGAGCGGCACCGAGACGAGGTCGACCTCGTCCCCGCGCCGGCGCACGCGCGGCACGAGCGGGTCGTGGTAGACGACGAGCGCGCCGCGCTCCCTGAGCAGGTCGAGGATCCGCAGCGCCGGGCTCTCCCGGACGTCGTCCACGCCGCGCTTGTAGGCGACGCCGAGGACGAGGACGCGGGTCCCCGCGAGCGGGCGGCCGCGCGCGTTGAGCGCCTCCGCGGTGCGCTGGACCACGTAGCGCGGCATCTCGACGTTCACCTCGCCGGCGAGCTCCACGAACCGGGTCCGGAACTCGAACTCGCGCGCCTTCCAGGTGAGGTAGAACGGGTCCACCGGGATGCAGTGGCCGCCGAGCCCCGGCCCGGGCCGGAACGGCATGAACCCGAAGGGCTTCGTCGAGGCCGCGTCGACGACCTCGTCCACGTCGATTCCCATCCGATCGCAGAGCATCTTCAGCTCGTTCACGAGCGCGATGTTCACGCTGCGAAACACGTTCTCGAGCAGCTTCGCGAGCTCCGCGACCCGCGTGGACGAGACCGGCACGACGCGGTCGAACGCCGCGCGGTAGAGCGCGAGCGCGATCTCGAGGCACAGCGGGGTGTGGCCGCCGACGATCTTCGGGATGGTGTGGGTCGGGATGCCGGAGCCCGGGTCCTCGCGCTCCGGCGAGAAGGCGAGGAAGAAGTCCCGCCCCGCCCGCAGCCCGCTCGCGCGCTCCAGCGCGGGACGCACGACCTCGTCCGTCGTGCCCGGGTAGGTGGTGGACTCGAGCACCACGAGCCGGCCGGGGCGCAGCGCGGGGCCGAGCGCCTCCGCGGTCCGCGTCACGTGCGAGAGGTCCGGCTCCCGGTTGCGGGTGAGCGGCGTCGGGACGCACACCAGGATCGCGTCGCAGGCGGCCGCGCGGGCGAGGTCGGTCGTCGCCTCCAGCCGGCCGGCCCGGACCGCCTCGTCGACGAGGGCGGACGGGACGTGGCGGAGCGGGCTGCGTCCCTCCGACACCGCATCCGCGCGCGCCGCGTCCACGTCCACGCCGAGCGCGGCGAGCCCGCCGCGCCGCGCGAAGGAGAGGGCCAGCGGGAGCCCGACGTACCCGAGCCCCACCACCGCGACGCGCGCGGTCCGCGCGGCGATCCGCGCCAGGAGCGCGCGTCCCGGCTCGTCCCGGAGCGCCGGGCCGGGGAGCTCCGCGCTCACGGCGCCGCGCCCCCGTCCGGCAGGTGCAGCAGGAGCGTCGCGAGCGCGGCGGGGCAGGCGACGGTGCCCGCGAGGAGCGCGGTCGAGCCCTCCACGACCCGGCCGTACCCCGGCGAGCGGAGCGACGGCGCGAGCGCGGGGGAGAGCCCCGGCGGGCACGCGAACGCGACGAGGAGCCGGCCCGCGGCGCCGAGCGAGACCTCGACCGCGTGCGAGGCGTCGACCGCGCGGCGCAGCCGGACGGCGCGCGCGAGGCGCGCGAGCGCGGCGGACTCCGCCGGCGCGAGCGGCCGGACGCGCGCCGCCGGAGAGGCGAACGGCCAGCGCAGCTCCACGTCGTGCGCGCCCCGGCCGAGGACCCGGTCCACCACGACGGCGCCCCGCTCGGTCAGCGCGATCTGCCGGCGGTGCACGACGCCCTCCCGCGCGAACCCGCGGTGCTCGCCGGCGAGCAGGGCGGCGGGGCCGGCGGGGTCGAACTCGAGCAGGCGCGCGCCCGCGACGTCGGGGAGCGCGAACAGCCGGTCCGAGGGGATCGGCGCCTGCTCGAGGCCGTCCACGACGAGGGTGGCGTGCGCGCGCGTCGAGCGGAGCGCGTTGCGCAGCTCGGGATCGCCGGTGTAGCTCCCCGTGCCCGGGTCGCAGACCGCGAGCGTGCCGGCCGCCCAGAGCTCGAGCGAGAGCTTGTCGTTGTGGGAGTGCCCGCCGATCCCGCGCTGGCCGTTGGGCCCGCAGGACACGAAGACCTCGAGCGCGCCGCGCCGCAGCGCGTGGAACCCGCCGGCGGGGAACGAGGCGCTCGCCGGCGGGCGTCCGGGCCGCGCCGACGCGAGCGCCGCGAGCGCGCGCGGCCCGAGGAGCCAGGCCACCTCGGGGGCGTCCGCGGCGCCGCGCCGGACGAGCAGCGACGGGTCGCGCAGGAGCGACGCGCCGAGCGGGAGGAGGTACCCGCCCTCGGTCGGGCGGCGCGCGCGCAGCGCGAGCACCCGCCCGGCGTCGCTGTCCCCGATCTGCGGCAGGTCGCCGGAGGACGAGAGGAGCGCGCGCGTCGAGGCGAACAGCGCGCGCAGGCGGCGGACGTACGCGGCGCCGAGGGGCCGGCGCGCGGCGTGCGCGAGGACGAGCCCGGCCGCGAAGATCTCCGCCGCGAGCCGCTGGTACGGCACCGAGCCCTCGAAGCTCGTCCCGTCGCCGTTCACCTGGCCGGCGATGGCGGCGCGCAGCCCCTCGAGCGCCAGCGCGCGCCAGCGCGGGGCCTCGGGCCACTCCGGGAGCCCCTCGGCGCAGGCGAGCAGCCCGAGCCAGTTCGCGGCGAGGTGGTTGTTCGGGACGGCGGTGTCGTCCTCGAGGTGCGCGAGCACGAACCGGCCCGTCGTCACGAGCAGCCGCGCCGCCTCGATCGCGAGCGCGGGGTCCGGCGCGGAGCGGGCGGACAGGATCCAGAGGGCGAGGACGAGGTTCCAGGCGCGGAGCGCTGCCTCCATCGCGCACGTCCAGTGGACGCCGCGCCCGACCGGGTTCTCGATCGCGAAGTCGCGGACCGACGCGGAGAGCGCCGCGGCGAGCGCGTCGCCCCGCGCCGGGTGGAGGACCGCGCCCTGCGCGAGCGCGACCCACTGCTCGCCCCGCCCGGTCGCCCACGCGAGCTTGCGGTCGAGGCCGGGCGCCGCGGGCAGCGCGAACGACGGCGCCCACGCGGCGAAGCGGCCGCCGTGGAGCGGGTCGAGCTGCCAGTCCGTCCCGCCGGCGCGCGAGACGTCCACCTCCGTCCCGCAGACGTCGAGCCGCCCCGCGGCGGCGGCCTCCGCGCGGGCGAGGACGCGCTCCACCTCGCCCGGGACGTGGCGGTCGAGCGCGGCGCGCAGCGCGCCCGGCGTCCACGGCGTCGGCGCGGGGCGGGGGCGCGCGAGGAGCCGCGCGAGCGCCGGGGCGCCGCCGGCACCGCAGCCGAGGACGTCGAGGAGCCGGTCGCGGGCGGGGGCGATCGGCGGCGCCACCCGGTTCCACGCCGCCTTCGTGGCACGGCGCGCCGCCGTGGCGAGGAGCCGCTGCGGCGCGAAGCGCGTCGCGAGGAATCCCAGGTAACCGATCGTGCCCACGGACCTTCCGGACGGGCCCTCGACGGGAGGGCCACGGGGCGGAGCTAGCAAGGCTCCGGCCACCCGCGCACGGGCCGGAAGGGCGGCGACCCGGCGCGTGCGGCGGGCACCGGCCGGCCGCGCAGCGCACCGGGATTGGCCGGAGTGGGAAAGGAAGTTCCCAGCGGCCGCGCGTCGCGTCGCGCCCCGGCCGCGCCCGCGCGCTGGCAGGCGCCTTGCTATGTCACGCGGCGTCCGGCCGGTTCCGGGCGCAGCAGGGGACGGGGAGGGGAGGCGGACGTGCGTGCGGTCGCGGTGGCGCTCCTCCTGGAGGAGCAGCGGGGCGAGATCCTGGACGCGTGGCGGCGGCAGGTCGAGCGCGAGCTCGGCGGAGAGCCCGCGCTGGCGTTCGCGATCGGACCGCTCCTGCGCGAGATGGCGCTCGCGCTCCGGGGCGACGGCTCCCTCTTCGCCGGGGGGGTGACCCCCAGCGGAGACGCCGGGGCGCGCTGCGCCGTCCTGGTCCGGTCGGGGGCTGGCGCCGCGCGCGTCGCGCGCGAGTTCAAGCTCCTGCACCGGACGGTCTGGCAGGTGGTCAAGCAGGCGGGCGCGGTGGTGGGCGCCGACGAGCGGCGCGCGGGCGACGAGTGGCTCGACGAGGCGCTCGCGGCGGCGCTCGACCGCCTCGATCGCGTCCGCGCCCGCGCGGAGCTCTTCGACCCGACCGCGGTCCCGGCGCCGCCGCCTCCGCCGGCCGCGCCGCCGCGCGCCCGGTCGTACCAGGAGGCCGCCGCGCGCGCGGTCGCCCAGGGTCGGAGCAAGCCGCCGCCGCTGCCACGGCCCGCCGCGGCGCGAGCCGTGGCGCTCCCGCCGGTCGTCCCGGCGCGGCCGCCGCCGCTCCCCCACGCGCCGCGCCCCGCGCCGGCCGCCGTGGTCGCCGCCGACGCGGTCTTCGCGCTCGACTGACGCTCGGCCGCGGGTCGCCGCCGCACCGGAGGCGGCGTGCCGCGGAGCGCGTCCCTCGCACGGGCCGCGGGGCGACGGCGCGTCCGCGCGAGCGGGCGAAGCGAGCGCTCGCCAAGTGCGCGGTCGGTGCACGCCCCATAGGGCCGGGGCCGGGCGTGCGCCCGGGGTGAAGCCGGCCCGGCGTGCGTGAGCCCGGCGCGCCGGCGGGCGTCCCGCCGGCGCGCCCGGAGCGCCGTCCCCGTGGCGATCCGTGACGGCGGCCGGGCGAGCGAGCCCGGACACGGCACCCGCTCTCTGATCGGGCGGGCGTGAGCCGGCCCGCGTCCGCGTCCGGTCCCCACCCCCTCTCCGGACCCCCCGCTCGAAATGCGGTCGCCAGCCCCTCCGTTCAGGGAGCGCAACCCCGAACGGAAAGGAGCCCGACCGATGCTCACCCGCCGAGCCCCCCTCCTCGCCGCCCTCGCGCTCGCCCCCCTCGCCGCTGGCGCGGCGGACGTCTGGGTCGCGGGCGCCACCGAGAAGATCCGCCCCGACGCGAAGGCGCGCCCCGCGACCGAGGCGTCGCTCGAGGCCGCGCGCAACGAGTTCGAGGCGTTCCAGATCGTCGTGACCGGCCGCGCGAGGCAGGTCTCCGTCGAGGCCTCCGTGCTGGCCGGCGCGGCCGGCCAGATCCCTCCGCCGAAGCTCTACCGGGCGGACCTCATCGACGTGGGCCTGCCCTCCGCGCTCGACGGCGCCACCGGCCGCTGGCCCGACGCGCTCGTGCCCGACGTGGACGACGTCGTCGGCGAGAAGCGCAACGCGTTCCCGTTCGACGTCTGGGACGGCGAGAGCCGCGCGATCTGGGTCGAGTACCACGTCCCGCCCGGCACGAAGTCCGCCGTGTACCGCGGGGTGGTGAAGGTGACGACCGCCGAGGGCGAGGCGGTGATCCCGGTGAAGCTGTCGGTCTGGGACTTCACGCTCCCGTCCACGTCGTCGCTCAAGACGCACTTCGGCCTCGCGTACGGCACGGTATCGGGAGGCCACAAGGTCTGGGGCGACGCGGACTCGGCGCTCCGCGCGAGGTACGGGCAGCTCGGCCTCGACCACCGCATCTCGCTCTCGGGCGTGGCGGACGACGGCAAGCACGACGACCTCGGCCACTTCGACCGCTTCTACGGCCCGCTCGTGAACGGGACGGCGCCGACGCGCCTCGCGGGCGCGAGGCTGACCACCGTGAAGTTCGTCGGCGACCCGCTCTCGGTGGACGCGCAGCGCGCCTGGGCGCAGCACGCGCGCGCCGGCGGGTGGCTCGACCGGCTGTTCCAGTACACCTGCGACGAGCCCGAGCTCACCTGCAGGTGGCACGAGATCTCGGAGCGCGCGCGCGCCGCGCACGCGGCCGATCCGGAGCTCAGGACCCTCGTCACGACGACGATCCAGGAGGCCGACGCGCACGGCGTCAGCGGTGACATCGACCTGCTGGTCCCGGTGGTGAACTACGTGGACGACAAGCCGGGCCGGGCGCGCGCGGGCGACCAGCGCCGCGCGTACGACGCCTTCCTCGCCGATCGCCGTAAGGAGCTGTGGCTCTACCAGAGCTGCATGAGCCACGGCTGCGGCGGGACCGTCGACATGGGCTCGCCGAACGAGTGGGACCAGTACTCCACCGGCTGGCCGAGCTACATGATCGACGCGTCCGCGGTGCGGAACCGGGCGATGGAGTGGATCACGTTCGCCGAGCAGGCCTCGGGCGAGCTGTACTGGGAGTCGGCGTACGCGTTCCCGAAGGACCCGTGGTGGAGCCAGTACGAGTTCTCCGGCAACGGCGACGGCACCCTCTTCTACCCCGGCTCGCCGTCGCGCATCGGCGGGGCCACCGACGTCCCCGTCGCGTCCATCCGCCTCAAGATGATCCGCGAGGGCATGGAGGACTACGAGTACCTCCACGCGGTGGCGCAGGCCGGCGATCCGGAGACCGCGCGGCGGCTGGCGCGCGAGCTCTTCCCGTCCGCGTCCGAGACGGAGGTGGACGCGGCGAAGCTCATGGCGGTGCGGAGGGTGCTCGCCGAGCGGCTCCTCCACCTCAGCGGCAAGGAGGAGCCGGAGGACGCCCTCGCCGCGGTGAGCGGCTGCGCGAGCGGCCGGGGGACGGGCGGGCTCGCGCTGCTCGCGCTCCTGCCGGTCCTCCTGCTCGCGCGGCTGCGCCGCCGCCGCGCGCGGTAGCGGTCCGCCGCGCCGAGACCGCCGCGCCGGGACTGCCGCGCCCCCGCCCGGCGGGGGCGCGGTCGTCTTGGGCCGGGGCGCGCCGCCGTCTACAATCCACCCGGCGTGCGTACGTTCGGCCGCTATCGCCTCGTGGAGCCGCTCGCGTCGGGCGGGATGGCGGACGTGTGGCGCGCCGAGGTGACCGGGCCCGAGGGCGTCGTGAAGGAGGTCGCCCTCAAGCTGGTCCGCGGCGAGCACGCCCGCGACGGCGCGTTCGTGCGGATGTTCGTCGAGGAGGCCCGCCTCGCGGCGCGGCTCGGGCACGCCAACGTCGTGCAGGTGTTCGAGCTGCACGAGGTGGGCGGGCGCTACGCGATCGCGATGGAGCTCGTGCGCGGCCGCCACCTCGGCCAGGTGGTGGATCGGGCGCGCGAGCGCGGCGTCCGACTCGGGATACCGCGGGCCGTGCAGATCGGCGTCGAGGTCGCGCGCGCGCTCGCTTACGCGCACCGGCTCACCGACGGCGGGCGCCCGCTCGGCATCGTCCACCGCGACGTCTCGCCCCACAACGTGCTCGTCTCGTTCGAGGGCGAGGTGAAGCTCGCCGACTTCGGGATCGCGCGCGCGATGAACCAGGCCGGCCTCACCGAGCCGGGCACGCTCAAGGGCAAGCTCGCGTACATGGCGCCGGAGCAGGCGCGGAGCATCGCGCTCGACGCGCGGGCCGACGTGTTCTCGCTCGGGGTGGTGCTGTGGGAGCTCTGCACGGGGCGGCGCCTCTTCGCGCGGGAGTCGGAGGCCGCCACGCTCGCGGCGGTGATCGCGGACGAGCCGGTGTCGCCGCCGTCGGCGTGGAACGAGGAGGTGCCCCCCGAGCTCGACGCGGCGATCCTCGCGGCGCTCGAGCGCGACGCGGAGCGCCGGACGCGGTCCGCGCAGGACCTCGCGGCGGCCCTGCACGCCGTGCTGCTCCACGTGACGCGCGCGCCCGAGGACGTGGACCTGCGCGCCTTCATGCAGCGGATCTTCCCGGGCGAGGCCGAGGCGGCCGCGTCCGGCGCGCCCGCGCTCGAGGCGACGCGCGTGAGGCCGCGCGCCGAGGCGGGCAGCGCGGCCGCCGCGCCGGCGGAGCCCCGGCCGGCTGCCGGCGCGCCGGCCGCGCGGGACGAGACCGCGACGCGGACGGCGGCGCGGCCGGGCCGGTGGGGGAGGGTGGCGCTCGCGGCGGCGCTGGGGCTGGCGGCCGTCGTGGCGATCGCGGCGGGGGTCACGCGCTGGCCGGGGCGCCGGGCGGATCCGGCGACCGCGACCCCGACCCCGGCGCCGACCCCGACCGCGACCGCGACCGCGATCCCGACCCCGACCCCGACCCCGACCGCGACCGCGATCCCGACCCCGGCCCCGACCTCGACCCCGACCGCGGCCCCGACCGCGACCGCGACCTCCACCCCGACCCCGACGCCGACCCCGACCCCGACCGCGATCCCGGCGTCGTTCGAGGACGCGACCGCGAGCCCGCCCGAGAAGCCGACCGCGACCGCGACCGACGCCGCGTCGGCCGCGGCAGGGAGCGAGTCGCCGTCGCTCCCGGTCGCCCCCGCGAGCTCCGCGCCGCGCGCCGCGCCCCGCGGCGCGGCCGCGGGCGACGGGACGCTGCACGTCATCGCGGCGCCGTGGGGAGCGGTGAGCGTCGACGGGAGGCACGTCGGCGAGGCCCCGGTATTGCTCAGGCTGCCCGCGGGGACGCACCGCGTCCGCGTGAAGGGCCCGCGCACCGTCGAGCAGGACGTCACGGTGCGCGCCGGCCGGAGCGACACGGTCACGATCGCGGTCCACCGCTGACCGTCGCCCGGCGACGGTGAACCGCGCGCCCGGTCGGGCGCGCTCCCGTCTCCGCTCGCCCGCGCCCCGCGCGGCGCCCTGCCGCGCGTGTACCCCGCCCGTGGCCGTTGCTTTCGTCCACTGAATGCACTAGCGTCGAAATCAAGTTTTCAGTGGAAGATTCTGGAAAGGCTACCTCGAATGGATGTACTGGCCGAGGCCGAGATCGAGCGCGTGGAGCGCGAGCGCGCCGCCGGCATCTCGAGCGCCGAGGTGGTGCGGCTGTTCGAGTCGAAGGGCGCGCGGCTCTCGGCCGCCACCTTCCGGAAGTACGTGCAGGCGGGGCTCCTGCCGCGGAGCCGCCGCGTGGGCCGGAAGGGCAAGCACACCGGCTCGACCGGGCTCTACCCGGTGTCGGTCGTGCGCCGCGTCGCCGTCATCAAGCGGATGATGGCCGAGGGCTACACGATCGAGGACATCCGCGGCAGCTTCGTCACGGTGCGCAACAGGCTGGAGGACGTCGAGAAGGGGCTCGCGGAGCTCGTGGAGGAGCTGGGACGGAAGGCGCGGGCGCACCCGCGCCGGCGGCGCTTCGAGGAGGAGCTCGGGCGCGCGGAGCGCGAGGCGCGCCGCGCGCTCGAGCGGCTGGAGCGGGTGGGCGGTGCGGTCGCGACCGTGGCGGCGGAGCTGGCCGGCGCGGGGTAGCGACCGGGGCGCCGGCCCGGCGCCCTCGTGGACGGTGAGCGGCGCGCGGGGCGCGCGCCCGAGGTGGAGAGGGAGGGCAGGGGATGAGCGAGGCGAGGCGGAGCCTGGGCCCGGCCGCGCAGCACGAGCCGGACGAGCTGGACGGCGACGGCAAGCGGGGCCGGCGGCGGTCGAAGACGATGTCGCGCAAGGAGATCGCGCGCGAGCTGCGCCGGCAGCGCGCGTTCGGGGTCATCGACCCCGAGCTGGAGGAGACGATCCGGGAGATCGAGGCGCGGCGGCCTCGCTCGCGCGCCGACTGCGCGAGCGGGCCTCGCCCGTGCATGTTCATCTCCTGCAAGCACCACCTGTATCTCGACGTGAACCCCTCCACCGGGTCGATCAAGCTGAACTTCCCGGACAAGGAGGTCTGGGAGCTCGCGGACACCTGCGCGCTCGACGTCGCGGACCGCGGCGGGATCACGCTCGAGGAGGTCGGCGCGATCATGAACCTGACCCGCGAGCGCATCCGCCAGGTCGAGACGCGCGGCCTCCAGAAGCTGCGCGCGGCGGCCGACGACACGCCGCGGCCGCCGGGGGCGGGGCCGCGCCTCGAGGACGAAGGGCCGTAGCCGCGGCCGGCGGGGCCGGCCGGCCACGAGGTGGGGCGCGAGGAGCGGGCGGGCACACCTCCGCCTCGCGAGGAGGCGCCCGTCCCGGAGACGGGAGCGGCCCCGGCGGCCTTGAAAGACGGCGCGGACAGGGCTAGAAGGGCACCCTTTTCGGAGGTGCCCTTCCCATGATCCGCCGCGCTCTCCTCTCGGTCTCCGACAAGGCGGGCCTCGTCCCCTTCGCGAAGCGGCTCGCCGCGCTGGGCGTCGAGCTCGTCTCCACCGGCGGCACGCACAAGGCCCTCGCCGACGCCGGGCTGAAGGTGGTCCAGGTCGGCGAGTACACGCAGGCGCCGGAGATCCTGGGCGGCCGCGTGAAGACGCTGCATCCGCGCGTGCACGGCGGCATCCTGTACCGCCGCGGGCTCGCCTCCGACGAGGCGGACGTGAAGGCGCGCGACATCCCGCCCATCGACCTCGTCGTCGTGAACCTCTACCCGTTCCGCCAGGCGGTGGCGACCGGGAAGCCCTTCGCGGAGTGCGTGGAGGAGATCGACATCGGCGGGCCGACGATGGTGCGCAGCGCCGCCAAGAACGCGGCCCACGTCGGGGTGGTCGTCGACCCGGCCGACTACGACGAGGTCGCCGCCGAGCTCGAGCGGGCGAAGGCCCTCTCCGACGCGACGCGGTTCTACCTCATGAAGAAGGCGTTCGCGCACACCGCCGCGTACGACGGCGCGATCTCCGAGTACCTCACCTCGCGCGAGGCGCCGGAGGCCGCGCCCGCCCGGTTCCCGGCCACGCTCGCCGCCGTCTACACGAAGGTCCAGGACCTGCGCTACGGCGAGAACCCTCACCAGGCCGGCGCCTTCTACCGCGCGGGCCAGGAGCCGGACGAGCCGACCGTCGCGTTCGCGAAGGTCCTGCAGGGCAAGGAGCTCAGCTACAACAACCTCCTCGACCTCGAGGCGTCGCTCGCCGCCGTGAAGGAGTTCGAGGTTCCGGCCTGCGTCATCATCAAGCACAACACGCCGTGCGGCGTCGCGCTCGGCGCGACGGTCGCGGAGGCGTTCGCCCGGGCCCGCGCCTGCGATCCCGTGTCGGCGTTCGGCGGCATCGTCGCGGTGAACCGGCCGGTGGACCACGCCGCGTCGGTCGAGCTCGCCAGCCTGTTCCTCGAGTGCGTGATCGCGCCGTCCTACGCCGACGACGCGCGCGCCGGCCTGGCGGTGAAGAAGAACCTGCGCCTCCTCGAGGCGCCGCGCCTCGGCGAGCCGCGCGACCGGTGGAAGCGGCGGCCGGAGGAGGCGCGCGAGCTCCGCTCGATCCCGGGCGGCCTGCTGGTCATGGACCGCGACCTCGGGTCGATCCGCCGGGAGGACTGCAAGCTCATGTCGAGGCGGGCGCCCACCGAGCAGGAGTGGAAGGACCTCCTCTTCGCGTGGAAGGTCGTGAAGCACGTGAAGTCGAACGCGATCGTCTTCGCGAAGGACGACCAGACGACCGCGATCGGCGGCGGGCAGACGAGCCGCGTCGAGTCGGTGAAGATCGGCGTGCTCAAGGCCGCGCTCGAGGTGAAGGGCTCCTCGGTCGCGTCCGACGCGTTCTTCCCGTTCAAGGACGGGGTGGAGGAGATCATCAAGGCGGGCGCCACGGCGATCATCCAGCCGGGCGGCTCGGTCCGCGACGCCGAGGTCGTCGAGGCGGCGAACGCCGCCGGGATCGCGATGGTGGCGACGGGGATGCGCCACTTCCGGCACTGAGCCGAATCCCATCCCCGGGCCAGGCACTTCTCGCGAAGCGAGATGTGCCGGCCCGCTCCCTACGGCTCACGTCCGGGGTAATCTCACCCCGCCATGCCCCAGGTCACCTGCAGCCGCTGCTTCGCCGTGTTCGAGGCGGAGCGCGGCCGCCCGGGGCTCGCCCCGCTCTGCCCGGCCTGCGCGGCGCGAGCGCCCGCGGCGGAGCTCCCGGCCGCGCCGTCGGCGGGCACCGGATGGCGCCGGGTGCGCCGCCGGCGCCGGCGCGGGCTCGCGGTCGCCGGCGCGGCGCTCGCCGGGATCGCCGGGGTCGCGGCGGCCGCGCTGGTCCTGCGCGGCCCGGGGCCCGAGCCCGCGCCGCAGCCGACCGCGGTGGAGCGGCGCGTGGCGGAGTGGCGCCTGGCGGGGCTCGTCCCGACGGCGCCGTCCCACGACCCCGCGGCCGCCGCCGCGCGCGCCGCCGACGGCTGGGCCGCGCTCGCCGCGGACGAGCCCCGGTGGGCGGCCGGCGCGCTGCGGGCGTTCCGGGAGGCGATCGCGCTCGCGCCCGCGCGGAGCGAGGGCGCGATCGCCGGGCTCGCGACCGCGTTCGCCGACGGCGCCGGCGACGAGCCGGACGGCGCCGAGCTGCGGGTGGCGCACGAGCTCGTCCGGGACGCCCTCGCGCGCGCGCCGGGCCGCGCCGACCTCCTCGCCGCCTCCGCCCGCCTCCTCCTCCTCGCCCCCGGCGAGGCGAACGCGCGGGAGGCCCGCGCGCTCGCGGAGCGGGCGGTCGCGGCGGCGGCGCGGGACGGCTCGGCGCGGCTCGCGCTCGGGCTCGCCCGGCTCGAGGGCGACCCCACGGGCGCGGCGCGCGCGCTCGAGGAGGCGATCGCGGCCGTCCCCGACGACCGCCGCCTCCTCACCGCCGCGGCGCGCGCGCGCTGGGCCGCGGGCGACGCCGCGGCCGCGCTCGCCCACGCGGACGCGCGCCTCGCGCTCGACCGCGACCACGCCGCGGCGCTCGCGCTGCGGGCCGAGGTGGAGCTCGCCTCCGAGCGGATCGCCGCCGGCCGCGCGACGGTGGCGCGGTGGGAGAGCGCCGCGCCCGGATCGCCGCTCCCGCCGCTCGTCCTCGCCCGCGTCGCGTACCAGCGGGAGGACGACGCGCCGCTCGCGCGCCGGCTCCTCGAGATCGCGCTGAAGCGCGGCCCGGGGGCGTTCACCGCGGCGCGCGTCCTCGCCCACCGCGCCGCGGTCGAGCTCGCGCTCGGCGACCCCGCCGCGGCCGAGGCGGCGGTGCAGGACGCGCTGCGGCGCGTTCCGGCGAGCGCGCCGGCGCGGTTCCAGGCGGCGCTCCTCGCCTTCCGGGCCGGGAGCGCGGCCGCCCTGCGGGAGTCCGCGGGCGTGCTCGGCGACCGCGCCGGACCCGTCGCGGAGAAGCTCCTCGCCGCCCGCTCCGCGGAGCTCTCCGGGACGGAGGAGGAGGCGCAGCAGGCGTACCTCGCCCTCGCCGCGGCGGCGCCCCGCGACCCCGCGGTGCTCCTCGCGACGGCGGGCGCGCTCGCGCGCGTCCGCGCGCCCGGCCTCGCGCTCGACGTGGCGCGGAGCGCGCTCGCGCGCGATCCCGCCGAGGCGCGCCTGCGCCGCGCGCCGACGGACTTCTGGGAGGGGCCGGAGCCGCTCGCCGAGGCGGCGCGCCGGCTCGAGGCCATCGGACGTTCCGAGCCGGCGGCGGCGCCGACGGCGCTCGCCGCCGCGGCCGCGTGCGAGCTCCTGCTGGGCCGCACGGTCGCGGCGGAGCGGCTCGCCCGCGCGGCGGCGGCCGCGGCGCCGCAGAGCGCCACCCCCGCCGTGCTCCTCGCGCAGGTCGCCCTCGATCGCGGCCAGCCGCGGGCCGCGCTCCCCATGGCGGCGGCCGCGCTGGAGCTGCGGCCCGGGGCGGTCGCGCACGCCGTCCGCGGCCGCGCGCTCGAGGCCCTCGGCCGCGGCCTCGCCGCCGAGGCCGACGCGCGCCGGGCGATCGAGGCGGGGCGCGACCTCGTCACGCCCCGGCTCGCCCTCGGCCGCCTCCTCGCCCGCCGCGACCCCGCCGCGGCGCGCGCCGCGCTCGAGGAGGCGCTCCGGATCGACCCGGGCCTCGCCGAGGCGCGCGGCGCGCTGCTCGCGCTGTCGAGGCCGGTCCGGTAGGCGCGGACGTGATATAGACCCGAATCCTCTATGAGAGTCCTCGTCGTCGGCGCCGGGGGCCGGGAGCACGCCCTCGCCTGGAAGATCTCGCGGAGCCCGCTCGTGCGCGCGCTGTTCGCCGCGCCGGGGAACCCGGGCATCGCGAAGGTCGCGACGCTCGTGCCCGTCCGGGCGGACGACCTGGACGGCCTCGTGCGCTGGATCCGGGAGAGCCGGATCGACCTCGTCGTGGTCGGGCCGGAGGCGCCGCTCGTGGCGGGCCTCGCCGATCGCGTCGCCGCGCTCGGCGTCCCCGTCTTCGGCCCGTCCGCGGCGGCGGCGGAGATCGAGGGCTCGAAGGCGTTCGCGAAGGACGTGATGCGCGCGGCGGGGATCCCCACCGCGGAGTACGACACGTTCACCGCGCTCGCCCCCGCGCTCGCCTGGGCGAAGGCACGCGGCGGCCGCGTGGTCGTGAAGGCGGACGGCCTCGCCGCGGGGAAGGGCGTCGTCGTCTGCGGCGCGCTCCCCGAGGCGGAGGAGGCGCTCCGGTCGATCCTCGTGGACCGGGTCCACGGCGCGGCCGGCGCGAAGGTCGTGGTCGAGGAGCGGCTCGAGGGCCCGGAGGCGAGCTGCATCTGCTTCACCGACGGCGAGCGGGTGCGGCTCCTCGCGGCCGCGCAGGACCACAAGCGGATCCTCGACGGCGACCGGGGGCCGAACACGGGCGGGATGGGCGCCTTCTCCCCGACGCCGAACGTGACGCCCGAGGTGGAGGCGCTCGTCGAGCGCGACGTCCTCCTCCCCGCCGTCCGCGAGCTGGCGCGGCGCGGACGGCCGTTCCGCGGCGCGCTCTACGCGGGGATCATGCTCACGCCGAAGGGGCCGCGCGTGCTCGAGTTCAACGCGCGGCTCGGCGACCCGGAGACGCAGCCGATCCTGATGCGGCTCGCGAGCGACCTCGTCCCGGCGCTCCTCGCCTGCGCGAAGGGCGACCTCTCCGCGACGGCGCTCGACTTCGATCCCCGCGCGGCGGTCGGCGTGGTGCTCGCCGCCGAGGGCTACCCCGGGATCGTCGCCAAGGGCGACCCGATCCTCGGGCTCGACGGGCCGTTCCCCGAGGAGGTGCAGGTGTTCCACGCGGGGACGGCGGCCGCGCCGGACGGGCGCGTCGTGACGAGCGGCGGGCGCGTCCTCACCGTGTGCGCCCTCGGCCGCGGGCTCGACGACGCCGCGGCGCGCGCGTACGAGGCGGCGGCGCGGATCTCGTTCCGCGGGATGCAGCACAGGAAGGACATCGGAAAGAGGCCATGAGCGCACCCAAGGTCCTGATCCTGATGGGCTCGGACTCCGACTGGGAGGTCATGTCCGAGGCGAAGAAGGCCCTCGACGACATGGCCATCGAGTCGGAGGTGCACGTCTCCTCCGCCCACCGGACGCCCGAGCGCACCGGGCGGCTCGCCCGCGAGGCCGCGGGGCGCGGCGTGCAGGTGCTCATCTGCGGCGCCGGCGCCGCGGCCCACCTCGCCGGCGTGTGCGCCGCCGAGACCGAGCTGCCGGTCCTCGGCGTCCCGCTCGCGGCGAGCGACCTGAAGGGCCTCGACGCCCTCCTCTCGACCGCCCAGATGCCGGCGGGCGTCCCGGTGGGCACGCTCGCGATCGGGAAGGCGGGCGCGCGCAACGCGGGGCTCCTCGCCGCGCGGATCGTGGCCCGCGTGGACCCCGTCGTGGCCGAGCGGGTCCGCACCCAGCGCAAGAAGATGGCGGACGAGGTCGAGGCGAAGGACCAGGCGCTCCAGGCGAAGCTCGCCGCGCCCAAGGGGTAGCGCCGCCCGGGCCGCGCGCGTGTCGATCCTCGATCGATACCTCGCGAAGGAGATCCTCCTTCCGTTCGTCGCGGGGGTCCTGTTCCTCACGCAGCTCCTCCTCGCGACGCAGCTCCTCGCCCAGGCCGAGGTCCTCTTCGGCTCGGGGGTCGGGCTGCGCGACGTCGGGGCGATCCTGGTGGCGCTCCTGCCCCACGTGCTCGGCTACGTGCTGCCGATCGCGTTCCTGCTCGGGGCGGTGCTCGGCGTCGGGCGGCTCGCGGAGGACCGCGAGGTGATGGCGCTCGGCGCGGCCGGCGTGTCGCCGGTCGGGCTCGTGCGCGTGCCGCTCGCGCTCGGGATCGGCGCGGGCGCGCTCGGGCTCTGGCTCTCCCTCACGCTCGAGCCCGCCGGGCTCGCCGCCGCCCGCGTGCGGGTGAACGAGATCGTGAAGCGGAACGTCACGAACGACGTCCGCGCCGGGACCTTCTACGACCAGATCCCCGGGTACACGCTCTACGCGGAGCAGGTCCACCGGGGCGGCTGGGAGCACGTCCTCATCAGCGATCGGTCGGATCCCTCCTCGCCGGTGCTCGCGCTCGCGGGGGGCGGCCGGCTCGAGCCGGTCGGGACCGGGCAGGAGATGCAGCTCGTGCTCGAGGGCGGCGAGCTCCACCGCGAGGACACGGTCGCGGGCGAGTACGTGACGGCCGACTTCCGCCGGGCGGAGGTCGTGCTCGGGCTGGGGACGGCGCTCACCGATCGGAGCGGCAGCCTGCTGCGCGGCGTCCGCGAGATGACCTCGGGGCAGATGCGCGCGCGCATCCGCGAGGCGCGCGCGCGGGGGAACGAGGCCGAGGCGCTGCGGTTCGAGGGCTACCTGAACCGGCGCGTCGCCCAGCCGCTCGCGGTGCTGCCGTTCGCGCTGCTCGCCGTCCCGCTCGGCGCGTCGCGCCGCGCCGGGCGGGCCTTCGCGGTCGGCGCGACGCTGCTCGCGGTGGTCGCCCACTACGTGCTGCTCCGCGGCGGCGAGGTGCTGGCGCAGAAGGCGCTCCTCCCGCCGCCGCTCGCGCTGCAGCTGCCGACGATCGCCCTCTCCCTCGTGGCGCTCGCGCTCGTCGCGCAGCAGGCGCGGCGCGGCGTCGGGGCGGTGCGGTGATCCTCTTCGCGTACGCGGCCCGGCGGACGCTCGGGGCGACGCTCGCGGCGATGGCCGGCGTCCTCGCGATCTTCCTCGCGGTGGACTTCGTCGACAACTCGGCCGGGTTCGGCGGGCCGGGCTGGGTCCCCGCCGCGCTCGAGCTCTACGCGAACAAGATCCCCGTCGTGCTGCGCATGGTGGCGCCCGCCGCGATGCTGCTCGGCGCCGCGATCTCGGTGTCCACCTTCCGCACGACGCGCGAATACACCGCGATGCGCTCGCTCGGGCTCGGGCCCTGGCGGCTCGCCGTGCCGGTGCTCGCCGTCACGTTCGGCCTCGGCGTCGCCCTCGTGGTGCTCCACGACGTCGTCGGCGTGCGCGCCGAGGAGCGCGCCGAGGAGATCAACGCGCTCCGGTTCGGGCGCGGCGGCGACAAGCGCCGCTTCCTCGAGTCGCGCGCGCCGAAGCGGTGGTTCCGCGGGAAGGACGGGCGGCGCATCTACAACCTGCGCGGCGCGCTGGCGGGGGGCGGCTTCGAGCGCGTCACGGTGCTCGAGGTGGACCCCGCGTTCCGGCTCTCCCGCCGGATCGACGCCGCCCGGATGCGGCCGGACGGCGCCGGCTGGATCCTCGACGACGTGGAGGACCGCACGTTCCTCGCCGGCGGCGAGATGCGCGTCGAGCGGGCGCCGTCGCGGCGGTACGAGTTCGGGGAGCCGCCGGACGCGTTCTCGGTCGCGCCCGGCCGCCCCTCCCAGATGCGCTTCGCCGCGCTCGTCCGCCAGATCAACCTGCGGCGGCGGCTCGGGCTCCCGGTCGTGGACTTCCAGCTCGAGCGGTACAACCGCCTCGCCTACCCGCTCGCCGGCGTCCCCGGCGCGCTGGTCGCGGTCGCGCTCGCGCTGCGCCGGAGCCGCCGCGGCCACGTCTCGTCCGCGCTCGTCGAGTCGGTGGGCGTCTCCGTCGCGTTCTGGGCCGTGCAGGGCGTCTCGTTCGCGCTCGGCCTCTCCGGGCGCGTCGCGCCGTGGGTGGCGGCCTGGGCGCCGAACGCGCTGTTCCTCGCGGCTGGGCTCCTCGCCGTCCGCCGGACGCGCTAGGGCCGCTCCGTTCTCCGGGCCACGCCGCTCCGATCTTCGGGCCAGGCGCTCTGCGCGAGGCGAGGACGCGCCGGCCCCGCTCCTCGCGGCGTGCCGGCGCCGGCCCGTCGCTGCGGCGTCCCCGCGACCGTAGAGGCCCCAACGAAGCGACCCAACGAGGAGCTGGCCGCGGCTGTCCCGTGGACGCGGGGCGCGGTGTCGTAACGGTTGACGGCGATCAAGACGACCGCCGCAGGTCGATAAACACGGAGAAGGAGAAAGGCAATGTTCCGCAAGATCCTGTGGTCCGCAGTCCTCGCGCTGTCCGCCGCCGGCTGCGGCGGGATGGAGTCCAGGTCGGTCAGCGCGCCGCTCGTCGTCGACGACCGGGGCGCCCGCATCGAGACCGAGACGCGGATGGGCCGCCTCGACATTCCGAAGGGCGCGCTGCTGGAGCCGGTCGAGATCCGGCTCGTCGAGGTGTTCGACGACCGCGGCCGTCACGAGATCGAGATCGAGCCCGCCGAGGTCCGGTTCGCGAAGCCCGCCAAGCTGACGTTCAAGCTCACGGACGACATCGTCCCGGAGCGCGAGCACGCCGTGGAGGTCGAGATCCAGAACGAGGTCGAGGTCGAGATCGAGATCGAGCGGCAGGTGTGCGACGTCGTCGAGCAGGAGATCGAGGCCGAGGTGAACCACGCGGGGCGGTTCCGGCGCGAGGACCGGCCGCTCTGAGCGGCGAGCACCGGGCGCGAGGGCATGGCGGCGGGGCGGGCCCCAGGTGGGCTCGCCCCGTCGCCGTTCAGCGCCGCCTCGCCCGCAGCGCCCGCCGGTACGCGAGGAGCGTCGCCCGCGCCGCGTCCTCCCAGCGGAAGCGCCGCGCCCGGCCGCGCGCGGCGGCGGCGCGGAGCTGTGAGCCCTCGCGGTCGTCGAGCGCGTCGCCGATCGCGGCGGCGAAGCTCGCCGGATCGCGCGCGTCCGCGTAGCGCACCGTCTCCCCGCCGACCTCGCGCAGCGCGGGGATGTCGCTCGCGACGGCCGGCGTCCCGGCCGCCATCGCCTCCGCGAGCGGGAGGCCGAAGCCCTCGTGGAGCGACGGGATCACGAAGCAGGCCGCGCCCGCGTACAGCGCCGCGAGCTCGGCGTCGGGGACGGTGCCCGCGAGGCGCACGTGCGGGGCGAGGTCGCCGAGGGGCAGCGACTGCGTCCACGCCTGGCGGCCGGCGACCACGAGGGCGAGATCGCGGCCGTTCCTGCGGAGCAGGTGGAGCGCGTCGAGGAGGACGGGCAGGTTCTTGCGCGCCTCGAACGTGCCGACCGCGAGCAGGTACGGCGCGCGCGGCCCCTCCCGCGCCCGCGCCTCGAAGAAGAGCGGGTCCACGCCGTGTGGCGTCACCACGATCCGCTCGCGCCGCGCGCCCGCGGCGCGGACCAGGTCCTCCCTCGTCGCCTCCGACGGCGTGAACACCACGTCGGCGCGGGCGAACGCCTGCGGGTAGAGCGGCCTCACGTACCAGCGCGTCCCGGCGTCGGCCGAGTCGGGGTGGAGCCACGGCGTGGCGTCGTGCACCGTCATCGCGCTCGGGCCGCGCCAGAGGAGCGGCACCGGCGCGGCGAGGGTGTGGAGGAGGTCCACGCGCGCCCGCACCGCCGCCCACGGGAGCCAGCCCTGATCGAGCGGCAGCCGCCCGAGGAGCTGTGTGTCGTGCCGCTCGGCGTCCACGGCGGCGAGCGCGGCCGGCGCGTCCGGGCGCGAGAAGAGCACGATCTCGCCGGGGGCGAGCCGCGCGAGCGCCCGCACGAGCTCGATCGCGTATCGCTCGGCGCCGGCCAGGCGGTCCGGCCGGAGCCAGGTCGCGTCGATCCCGATGCGGGCGGGGGCCACCGCGGCGCATCCTCCCCCGCCCCGCGCGGGGCCACAAGGGGTTCGACGCCGCCGTCCGTCGCGAGGCGGAACGCGCCCGCCCTCGGTGTTCCCGAATCGCGCTCGGTCGTCTAGCTTCATGCCGTGGATCCCGCGACCGAGGCGCGCGTGCGCGAGGCGGCCGACGTCCTCCGGCGCGGGGGGCTCGTCGCGTACCCCACGGAGACGTTCTACGGGCTCGGCGCGCTCGCCCGCGACGCCGCGGCCGTCGAGCGGCTCGCGCGCGTGAAGGGCCGTCCCGACGGCAAGCCGCTGCCGCTCCTGGCGGCCGACCGCGCGCAGGCGGAGGAGGTGGCGCTGCTCGGGGAGGCGGCGGCGCGGCTCGCGGGCGCGTTCTGGCCGGGTCCGCTCACGCTCGTCCTGCCGGCGCGGGCCGGCCTCCCGGCGGCGATCACCGCCGGGACGGGCACGGTGGGGATCCGCGTGCCGGGCGGCGAGATCGCGCGCGCCCTCGCGCGGCTCGCGGGCGGCGCGATCGTCTCCACCTCCGCCAACCTCTCCGGAGAGCCGCCGCCCGCGGCGGCGGCCGAGCTCGCGCCGTCCCTGGCCGCGCGGCTCGACGCCGTGCTCGACGGCGGGCGGACGCCCGGTGGCCTCCCGAGCACGGTCGTCGCGCTCGACGCGGCCGGCGCGGGCGTCCGGCTCGTCCGCGCCGGCGCCGTGCCGCTCGACGCGGTGCGGGCCGCCTTGCGCGCCGAGGGCCGCTGATCTAGCGTCGCGGCCGCGAATGGCCGAGATCGTCCCGTTCCGCGCCGTCCGGTACGCCGCCACCCGTGGCCGCGCGCTCGCGGAGCTGCTCGCGCCGCCGTACGACCTCGTCTCGCAGGAGCTGCGCGACGAGCTCCTCCGCCGCAGCCCGCACAACATCATCCACGTCACGCTCGGCGAGGACCGGCCGGGCGACGGGCCGGCGACGACGAACAAGTACGTCCGCGCCTCGGAGTACTGGGCGAGCTGGCTCGCGCAGGACGTGCTGAAGCGGGACCCCGCGCCCGCGCTCTACCCGCTGGAGCAGAGCTTCTGGGCGCCGGACGGGAGGAACCTGAAGCGCCGCGGCTTCCTCGCCGCCGTGCGCCTCCACGAGTTCAAGGAAGGGATCATCGTCCCCCACGAGAAGACGCTCGTCGCGCCGAAGGCGGACCGGCTCGAGATCATCAAGGCGGTCAGGGCGAACCTCTCGCCGATCTTCGGGCTGTACCGCGACGAGGGCGACGCGACGGCGCGCGCGCTCGACGCCGCCTCCGCCGAGCCGGTCGCGGAGACCGACTCCGACGACGGCGTGCACCACCGGCTCTGGCGCTGCGAGGACCCGGCCGCGATCCGCGCGCTGCAGGAGCTGATCGCGCCGCGGCGGATCTTCATCGCCGACGGGCACCACCGCTACGAGACCGCGCTCGTCTACCGCCGCCTCCTGGAGGAGCAGCACCCGGGGCTCCCCGCCGACGGCGGCCACCACTACATCCTCATGTTCCTGTGCCCGATGAGCGATCCGGGCCTGTTCCTCTTCGCCACGCACCGGCTCCTGTACGGCCTCCGCGGCTTCACGGCGGCGACGTTCCTGGAGCGCCTCTCGCGCTGGTTCACCATCGAGACGCTCGCGGAGGACATCCGCCGCCCGGCGGGGCGCGCCTGGGCGATCTCGAAGCTCGGCGAGCACGCCGGCAAGTCGACCGCGTTCCTGATCGTCACCGCCGAGGACCAGCGGGCGCGCGTCGCCACGCTGCGCGACGACGCCGACCTCTCGGACGCGGAGCTCCCCTCCAACCAGACGCTCGCCGCGCTCGACGTCACGGTGCTCCACTCGCTCGTGCTCCAGCACGTCCTCGGCCTCTCGCCGCAGACCCAGGAGAAGCAGGAGAACGTGACGTACGTCCGGGACGCGGGCGAGGCGGTGAACCGCGTCCTCTCGGGCGAGCACCAGGTCGGCTTCCTGGTGAACCCCACGCCGATGTGGCAGGTCGAGGCCATCGGCGAGGCGGGCGAGACGATGCCGCAGAAGAGCACGCTCTTCTACCCGCGCCTGCAGAGCGGCCTCGTGATGCGGGAGATCAACCCGCGCGAGCGGCCCTGAGCCGTCCGGCCGGCGCCCGGCGCGCCGCCGCGCCGGGCTACCCCCGGGGGCGCGTCTGAGCTAGAAAGCACCCCATGGCTTTCCCCCAGGAACGTCCCCGCCGCATGCGCCGCACCGAGGCGCTCCGCCGGCTCGTCCGCGAGACCACGCTCGCGCCCGACGACCT
>DASSSJ010000191.1:0-20953 GCA_035708485.1 Anaeromyxobacter sp.
CGCCTCGGCACGCGCTTCGCCGGCGGCTGCGCCGAGAGCAGCTGCTCCCTGAGCTTCGCCAGGAGCGCGGCACGCTTCTTCAGGTCCCTCGGGCGATCCCGCCATCGCTCGAGGTCGCGGCCGTCGTCGATGACCGCGATCGCGCGCTCCCGGACGCGGTCCTCCAGCCGGCCGAGCCTCCACTGCGTGTCCGCGAGCGCGAGCCAGAACGGCGGACCGCTGTCGGGATCGTCGACGAGCTCGCCCCAATCGCGGACGAGCCGATCGGTGGCCGCGGAGCTCTCGACGCCGTCCCCGACGAGGTCGCGGAAGGCGTCCCGCGCGTCGCGGGCGCCGTCGTCCGAGTACAGCGCGACGCCCCAGGTGCCCATCGGCGGTGCCCTCCCCGATCGCCACCTTACCTCGGCGCGACGTCTCCGCGCGCGAGGCCGCTCGCGCCCGCCCGCCACGCGGACGCCCGGGCCGTTGCGCGACGGCGCGCGCGACGGGTAGAGAGGCAGGATGCGCGCGCCCGCCTCGCTCGCCGTCCTCGCCGCCGCCGCCGCTTGCGGCGGCTCGGAGAGGACGGGCGCCGGCGGCCTCTGCGCGTTCCCGCCGCCCGTCCCGGCTCGCGCGACGACCTACGCGGGCCCGAGCGCCGGGGCCTGCATGCTCCCCGCGGGGCTGTCGCTCTACGCCGCCGTCTCGCCCGCCGTGTACGCCGGCTCGGCGGGATGCGGCACGTGCCTCGAGGTGACCGGGCCCGCGGCGACCGCGACGGTGAAGATCACCGACCTCTGCCCGGAGTGCGCGACGAACCAGCTCGATCTCTCGACGGACGCGTGGAACGCGGTCACCGGCTCGGCACCCGCGGGCGTCGCGAACGTCGGCTGGCGTCGCGTGCCGTGCGACGAGCCCGGGCCGGTCCGATTCGTCGCCGGCGCGGGCGCGAACCCGTGGTTCGTCCTCGTCGTCGTGCAGGACCATCGGTATCCGATCGCCGCGGTCGAGGTGCTGCCGGCGGGCGCGCCGGCGTGGCTGCCGCTCGCGCGCGACGCCGCGAACCAGTGGGCGCGCTCCGCCGGGGGCGCCGGGTACCCGACCCCGCTTCACTTCCGCGCGATGGACGCGTTCGGCCGCGTCACGACGACGACCGTCCCGATGGCCGCGCTCGAGGCCGGCGCCGTGGCGACGGCGCCGCAGCTCGACGTCTGCGGCTGAACCCGCGCCCGCGCGGGGCCCGCGCCCCGTGCGCGACGCGCGACGACCCGTGAGCCCCGGTTCGCCGCGGGCGAACGACGGGGAAGCGACCCATCCAAGGACGTCCCACGGCGACGGGCCCGGGGTTAGTTGCGTAAGCCTCCGCTTTCGACGGAGTCCCCCACGAAGGAGTACCGCATGAAGACCTCCAAAGACGTGTCCGCGGCGTACCTGTCCCTGCTGGAGCAGGACGCCGCAGAAGGAAGCCGCCCGCATTCCATCTGGTGGCGCATCCTCGCCGGCGCGGGCGCCGGCCTGGCGTTCATCGGCTGCGGCGGCGCCGACCTCGCGAGCTCCAGCGCCGCGGTGGACGGCGACGGCGACGGCGACGGGTTCGACGACACCGCCACCGCGACCGCGACGGGCGACGACACCGCCACCGCCACGGCCACGGACGACGGCGGCGATGCCACCGCGACCGCCACCGCGACGGCGACCGGCGACGCCACCGCCACGATGACGATGACGGACGGCGACGCGACGACGGCGGACGAGACGATGACCGCCACGGCGACGGCGACGGGCGACCAGACCGCGACCGACACGGCGACCGACCCCGAGGGCGAGACGATCGCGACCGCGACCGGCGACACCGGGACCGACACCGCCACCGCCGAGGACTCGCTCGACACCGGCACCGGCAACGGCAACGGCGAGGACACCGTGACGGACACCACCGTCGCGGAGCCCCTGCCCGGCTAGGACCGATGCCGCCGCGGGTCCCCACCCCCGCCGCGAGGCGCGCCTCCGGGTGCCTCGGGCGGGGGTGGCGGGAGAGCGGCAGGCTGCGGCCGAGGAGAGAGACATGGCGTGGCGATTCCCGAGAGGCGCGGCAGCGCTCGACCTGTCCCCGGCGGAGGCGCCGGACCAGCCCACCCACGCGCATCCGCGCTGGGAGCTCGAGGACGGCGAGCCGATCGTGGACGGGCGCCTCGCCCTGAAGCGGCTCGGCGGCGGGAGCCGCTACGAGGTCTTCCTCGCGTGGGACGAGCGGCTCTTCGCCCTCGTCGTCGCGAAGCTCCTCCGGCCGCACGTCGTGGAGGACGCGCGCGCCCTCCGCGAGCTGCGCCGCGAGGCCCAGGTCCTCGCGCAGCTCGCCCACCCCGCGCTCGTGCGCGGCTTCGGCGCGGTCCTCGACGGCCCGCGTCCCCACCTCGTCCTCGAGCACGTCGAGGGCCCTTCCCTCGGGCGCCTCGTGAAGCGGTACGGCGCGCTCTCGATGGAGCAGCTCCTCCCGCTCGCGCTCCAGCTCGCCTCGGCGCTCCACTACGTCGCCGCCGCGGGGCACGTCCACCTGGACGTGAAGCCGGCGAACGTGGTGATGGGGGTGCCGCCCCGGCTCATCGACCTCAGCATCGCCCGGACGGTCGAGGACGCGGCCGCGCTCCACGACGCGATCGGCACCGACGGGTACATGGCGCCCGAGCAGTGCGCCCCAGCGAGGTTCCCCGGCCGCGTCGGGCCCCCCGCGGACGTCTTCGGCCTCGGCGCCACGCTCTACCACGCCGCCGCCGGCGAGGTGCCGTTCCCGCGCCCGCGCGAGGCGCGGACCAGCTCCGATCCCGCCGTCCGGTTCCCCCAGCTCGCCGCGAGGGCGAAGCCGCTCCCCTCGCACCTGCCCGAGTCGTTCCGCGCCATCGTCGCGCAGACCCTCGCGCCCGACCCCGCCGATCGCCCCACGGCGGCCGAGGTCGCGGCGGCGCTCGAGCCGCTCGTGGCGGACGTGCCGACGCGGCCGGTGATCCGCAAGCGGGGTGGCCTGCCGCTCGCGCGGCGGCACCGATTGCGCTAGCGCCTACCCCGCCGCGCCCCTTCCGTCGCCGCGCGCGAGCGCGAGCAGCCGCTCCGACGAGATCGGGATCTTGAGCCCGCGGCCGCCGTTCTCGAGGAACAGCCGCAGCCCGTAGTCGTAGTGCCGCTTCACCGCGTTCAGGATCGAGTCGTAGATCGGCTGCAGCGCCTCGGGCGTCGGCGCCGCCACCTCGAAGTCCTCGCACCCGAACAGGCTGATGATGTAGCGGGTCTCGAGCTTCTTGAACCGCACCCGGAGCAGGATCGCGTCGTGCGCCTTCGGCTCGTCCACCCCGAGCCGCAGGCCGAAGTGCCAGAACGCGTCCGCGTCGAGGTGCATCGCGTCCTCGATCTTCTGCGTCGGCCCGGCGCCGTCGCCCGAGACGGGCTCGTACGCGACGAGCTCGCGCGGCCAGCCCGCGTAGTCCATGAGCCCGCGGGACAGGGTGGCGGCGAACAGCACGCACTCGGAGCGGTAGGCGGCGAAGCGCTCGCGCGCGGCCTCGAGCGACTTGGACAGGACGGCGTAGCGGCTCTGCGTCATCTCGCTCCCTCGGCGGGCGCTCCCACGCCCGGTGGAAAGGCCGGCAAGCTAGCACGGGGGGCGTCGCCGGGGACGGGACACGGCGTCGCGGTCGCTCCCCCGGCGGCCCGCGGGTAAGATGCGCGCCATGCCCTTCCCTCCCTCGCGCTGGGGCGGCCGGCCCGTCTGGGCGGAGATCGACCTCGACGCGCTCGCCCACAACGTGCGGCTCCTCGTCGGCCGCGCCGCGCCGGCCCGCCTCTGGGCGGTCGTCAAGGCGAACGCCTACGGCCACGGTGCGGTGGCGTGCGGGAGGGCGGCGCTGGCCGCGGGCGCCCACGGGCTCGCGGTCGTTTGCGTCGACGAGGCCGCCGAGCTGCGCGAGGGCGGGATCGAGGCGCCGATCCTCGTCGTCGGCTACACGCCGGCGGCGGAGGCCGAGCGCGCGGTGGCGCTGCGGGTCCGGCCGACCGTCGCGTCGTGGGACGTCGCGGAGGCGCTCGGCGCCGCGGCGCGCCGCGCGGGCTGGACCGTGCCGGTCCACCTCGAGCTGGAGTCCGGCCTGAACCGGCACGGCATGCGCCCGGACGAGCTCGTCGCGCTCGCCGAGCGCGCGCGAGAGACGCCCGGCCTCGAGGTGGAGGGGCTCTTCACGCACTTCGCCGCCGCGGAGGAAGGCGACCAGCGCTTCACCCGCCGGCAGTTCGACGTGCTGCGCGAGGTCTCGGCGCGCCTGCCGTTCGTGAAGGAGCGGCACTGCTCCGCGTCGGCGAGCTTGCTGCTCGACCAGGAGATGGGGCTCGACGCGGTGCGCACCGGGCTGTCGGTGTACGGCTACCGGCCGGCGCCGTGGTGCGGCACGGAGGCGGACCTCCGGCCGGTGATGTCGCTCCGCGCCCGGGTGGCGCGGGTGCTCGAGGTCGACCGCGGCGCGACGGTGGGGTACGGGCGGACCTGGGCGGCGTCGCGGCCGTCGCGGATCGCGCTCGTCATGTGCGGGTACGCGGACGGTTACCGCCGCGGCTTCGGGAACCGGGCGCACGCGATCGTGCAGGGGCGGCGCGCGCCGGTGGTGGGCCGCGTGGCGATGGACATGTGCATGGTGGACGTGACCGCGGCGCCCGAGGTCCGCCCGGGCGACGCGGCCACGATGCTCGGGCGCGACGGGGAGGAGCGCGTGGACGCGGACGAGCTCGCGACGCTCGCGGACACGATCTCGTGGGAGATCCTGGCGGGCGTGACGGCGCGCGTGCCGCGGCTGTACCTGCGGGATGGGGAGGTCGTCGCGACGACCACGTTGAACGCGCGGGTGCCGGTGACGGTGTAGTCCGGCCGTCGTCACTCCCCCTCCCCGCCCCCCGCGAGCGCCGCGAGCAGCGCGTCGATCGCCTCCGCCGGATTGATCAGCGCCGCCGGATCCAGCTCCGCCGCCGCCCCGCCCCACGGGAACCACGCGAGCGACCCGTCCGCCGCGACGAGCGAGAGCGCGCCGGCCGGACGCCGCGCGGGCTCGGCCCGCGCCTGCGACGCCGGCGGCGCGCCCCACGGCTCGGGCGGCGGCGGCAGCGGCGCGAGCCCCGGGTCGAGCCGATGGTACCCCGCGACCGCGTCCACCCCGAGCCTCGCCACGATCGCCCCGGCCTCCGCCCCCAGCGCGTCGGCGCTCCCGCCCGCGGCGTCGCGGACCCACAGGCGGCCTCCGATCCGCTCCTCCAGCCGGTCGAGGTCGCGGAGCGCGCCGTCCTTTCCCGCCCCGAGCTCGATGACCCGCGTCTCGTACCCGCGCGCGTCGAGGCTCTCCTTCAGCGCGTCGATCGCGTCGCGTCCGCGCGGCGCGCGCGGGTCGTCCACGCGCCGCACGAGCGCGACCTTCTTCACGGCGCGGAACGGCGACGGCCCGGGCGGCGGCCCCTCGACGACGGTGGCGCAGGCGGTCCACGCCGCGCACGACGCGACCGCGAGGACCCGCTTCGTACGCATGCTCACCCTCCCCGGCCCGCGCCGCCCGTCCGGCGGCCCTCCCCGCCGGCGCGCCGCGGCGCGGGGCCGGCGGTATATTCCCTCGCATGGCCCTCACCGTCGAGACCGGGGCGACGCTCTCCTTCGAGGCGTTCTGGCGCTGGCTCCGGCGCCACCCCAACTGCATCCTGCGCGCCGGCACGCCGGACAGCTTCCTCTACGACGCCGAGGACCTCCACTGGCACCTCGACGAGGACGAGGAGCGGCTCCCCACCGTCCAGCTCCTCCGCGGCAAGCAGCTCCTCGGCGAGCTCCTCATCGAGCGCCGCGACCTCCTGTTCGTGCAGGCGCTCCCCGATCCCGACGGCGAGCAGGGGCAGTTCCTGTTCGAGCTCGTCGGCGGCGGCGAGCAGCCGCACCCGCTGTACCACTTCGTCCTCGCCCACGGCTTCGACGAGGAGGCGGCGCACGGCTCACCCCTGAAGCAGTAGCCCCGGCGCCGCCGCGCGCCGGTGCCGGTCGATCCAGGCGGCCCAGGCGACGAAGAGCCACTGCGCGAGCCCGCCCACCGCGATCGCCTTCTCGGACGGAGGCGGCGGGCCGAGCAGGTTCGCCCCGTACACCGCGAGCACGAACGCGACGAGCGCGGCGAGCGCCCAGCGGCCGGTCGCGTCGCGCGCGGGCCCGGCGCGCAGGTACAGGGCGACCCCGGCGCCGAGGATCCCGACCTCGATCGCGACCGTGGCGGGCAGGCTGCTCCAGAGCCCGAGCCCCACCTTCGGCCCGTCCCACAGGAGCGGCAGGTCCGGCCGGTGGACGATCGCGTCGAGCACCCAGTGGCTCGCGACGAGCGCCCCTGCGACGATCGCGCCGCGTCGGTACCCGCCGCGCCAGAGGTAGACCGCGCCGAACGCGAGCGACCAGAGCACCACCGCCGACGCACCATGCGTGAACGGGTAGCGCTCGAAGTCGAGCGGCGTGACGGCGGTGTTCCCGGGGTCGATCCTGACCCGCTCCAGCCCGGCGAGGAGCATCACCGGCCAGACGAGGTCCAGCCAGACCGCGGCGGCGACGAGGGTCCCGAGCGAGGCGCGGGGCGCGGCCCGCTTCGCCGCCATGGCGATCCCGATGTGGCCCATGAACATGAAACCGTCTATAGGTGGACCCTTCCGCGTGCGCCTCCCCGAATACGACCGGCTCGACGCCCTCGCGCTCGCGGACCTCGTCGCGCGGCGCGAGGTGAGCGCGGCGGAGCTGCTCGAGGCGGCCCTCGAGCGCGCCGACGCGCGCAACCCGCGCCTGAACGCGATCGTCGCGCGCTACGACGACGAGGCCCGCGCGCGCGCCCGCGGGCCGCTCCCGCCCGGGCCGCTCTCCGGCGTGCCCTTCCTGCTGAAGGACCTGCTCGCCGCGTGGAAGGGGCACCCGCTCACGAGCTCGTCACGGCTCCTCGAGGGGTACGTCGCCGACGAGGACGCCGAGGTGGTCCGCCGCTTCCACGCGGCGGGCCTCGTCACGTTCGGCCAGACGAACTCCCCCGAGTTCGGGATCCTCGGCACGACCGAGCCCGTCTTGCGCGGGCCGACGCGCAATCCGTGGAACCCGGGCCGCAGCGCCGGCGGATCGTCCGGCGGGGCCGCCGCCGCGGTCGCGGCGCGCATCGTCCCGGCGGCCCACGGGAACGACGGCGGCGGCTCCCTCCGCATCCCCGCCTCTGCGTGCGGCATCTTCGGGCTCAAGCCGACGCGCGGCCGCGTGCCGCTCGCGCCAGCGCTCGGCGAGTCTTGGAGCGGTCTCGCGACCGACGGCGTCGTGACGCGCTCGGTCCGGGACGGCGCCGCGCTCCTCGACGTGATCGCCGGCCCGGCGCCGGGCGACCCCTACGGTGTCGCCCCGGCCGCGCGCCCCTTCCGCGAGGAGGTCGGCGCCGAGCCCGGGCGGCTCCGCATCGCCTTCTCCCACGGCCCGTTCTTCGGCCGCGCCGTCGAGGGCGAGTGCCGCGCGGCGGTGGACGGGACGGCGCGCCTGCTCGCCGGGCTCGGGCACGAGCTCGTGGAGGCGACGCCGCCCTTCTCGCGCGACGCGCTGCTCCACGCCTACCTCGTCGTCGTCGGGGCGGGGATCGCGGCGGACGTCGACGAGGGCGCGCGCAGGACGGGGAGGTCCCCCTCCGCCGCGCTCCTCGAGCCCGAGACGCTCGCGCTCGCCGCGGCCGGCCGCAGCCTCTCCGCGGAGGACCTCGAGCTCGCGCGGCGCGACATCCACCGCGCGTCGCGCGCGATCGCCGCCTTCTTCCGGGAGCACGACGTCCTGCTCACGCCGACCACCGGCCAGCCAGCGCTCCCCATCGGCGCGGTCGCGACCGGCGCGGTCGAGCGGCTCCAGCTCCGCACGGTCGCCGCGCTCGGCTCGCGGGCGCTGCTCGAGCGGATGCTGCACGAGATCGGCGCGCGATCCTTCGACTCGACCGGGAACACGATGCTCTTCAACCAGACCGGCCAGCCGGCGATGAGCGTCCCGCTGCACTGGACGGCCGACGGGATCCCGCTGGGCTCGCAGCTCGTCGGCCGGTTCGGCGACGAGGCGACGCTCTTCCGGCTCGCGGCGCAGCTCGAGGCCGCGCGCCCGTGGGCGGACCGGGCGCCGCCGCTCTCCTGACCCGCGCTCCTGACGCCGCGCCGCACCCCCGCCAGGGTCCCCGGCGCTCCGCGACCATGCGGTAGCCTCCGCGCGATGCTGGACGTCCGTCCCCCGCGCCGCCTCGTCGCCGCGCTCGCGCTGCTCGGCGCGCTCGCCGCCGCGGCGGTGCTCCGGGCCGCCCCCGTCTCACCCCGGGGCGAGGACGCGCCCGCGACCGAGTTCTCCGCGAGCCGCGCGCTCGTCACGGTGCGCGCCCTCGCCGGGCACGGCGCCCCCCGGACGACCGGCTCGCCCGCGGACCTGACCGCCGTCGAGCTGATCGCGGCGAGCCTCCGCGGGCTCGGGCTCGAGACGGAGGTGCAGCAGACCTTCGGCTGCGGCCCGTACGGGACCTGCGCGCCCGTCCGGAACGTCGTCGCCCGGCTCGGGCCCGCCGGGAGGAAGGCGGTGCTCCTCGTCGCGCACCACGACTCGGTGCCGGCCAGCCCCGGAGCGGCGGACGACGCCTCGGGCGTCGCGATCGTCGTCGAGGTGGCGCGCGCGCTCGCCGCGGGACCTCCGCTCGCGCGCCCGTTCGTGGCGGTGGTCACGGACGCCGAGGAGGCCGGCCTCGTCGGCGCGGCCGCGTTCGCCCGGAGCCACCCGCGGGCGGCCGACGCGGGCGCGGTCGTGAACCTCGAGGCGCGCGGCACGACGGGCCCGAGCATCATGTTCGACACGAGCGGCGACCCGGCGTGGACCGCGCGGGCGCTGCGGCGCCTGCGGCACCCCGTGACGACCTCGGTCGCGCCCGCCGTGTACGACCTGCTCCCGAACGACACGGACCTCACCGTCCTCGAGCGGAGCGGCATGCCCGGGCTGAACCTCGCGTTCGCGCTCGGCGTGCCCCGGTACCACACGCCGCTCGACGACGTCGCGCACCTCGACCTCCGCTCGCTCCAGCACCAGGGCGAGAGCGCGCTCGCCCTCGTGCGGGCCGCCGCCGAGGAGCCGCTCGAGACCCCCGCGCGCGCCCGGCTCGTCTACTTCGACGTCCTCGCGCTCGGGGTCGTGTCCTACCGCGCCCCGCTCGCGGTCGCGCTCCTCGGGGCCGCCCTCGTCGCGGCGGCCGCGTTCCTCCTCCTCCGGCGCGCGCCGCGCCGGGTCCGGCGGCTCGTCGCCGGGCTCGTCGCCGCGCTCGCGGCGCCCGTCGCGGCGCTCGGCGCCGTGCTGCTCGCGTGGACGCTCCTGCGCGGCGGCGCGCTCTCGCGGACGTTCGTCGCCTCGCCCGGGCCGTTCTCGGCGGCGGGCTGGGCGCTCGGGGCGGCCGCGGCCCTCGCGGCGGCGGCGCTCGCCGCGCGCCGCGCCGGCGCGGAGGGGCTCTTCGCGGGCGCCGCGGGCCTGCACGCGATCCTGGGCGTGGCGCTCGCCGCGGCGCTCCCGGGCGCGAGCCACGTCTCGGCGATCCCGGCGCTCGCGGCGGGCGCCGCCGGCCTCGGCTGGGCGCTCGCGCGCCGCGGCCGCGACGCGTGGCTCGCCGCGGCGGCGCTGGCGCCGGCCCTGGCCGCGGGCGCCGTGGTCTTCTCGCTCGCGTACCTCCTCCCGCACCTCCTCGGCGTCGTGGCGGCGGCGGGCGTCGCGGCGGCGGTGGCGCTCGCGGTCGTCCCGCTCGCGCCGCTCGCGGCGGGCGCCCGGGGCCGGGGCCGGTTCGTCCCCGCCGCGGCGCTCGCGGCGGTGGGCGTCGTCCTCGTCCTCGTCCAGGCGTTCCTCCCGCCCGCGACGGCGGAGGCCCCGGAGCGCGCGACGATCTCGTTCCACGAGGAGGCGGGCCAGGCGCGCTGGCTCGTGGAGGCGGAGACGGCCGCGCTCCCCGGGACGCTCGGCGGCGCCGCGACGTTCGCGGCGGAGCGGACGCGCGCGTTCCCCTGGGCGCCGAACCGGCCGGCGTTCACCGCGGCCGCCGCGCCGCTCCACCTGCCGGCGCCCCGCCTCGAGGTGCTCGACGTCGCGTACGAGGGCGGCCTCCGTCGCGTGCGCGCGCGCCTGTCGTCTCCGCGCGGCGCGCCGCGCGCGTACGTCGTCTTGCCTCCCGCCTCGGACGTCGCGGCGTTCGAGATGGAGGGGGTCGCGGTCCCCGCCCCCGCGCCGAAGGTGCGCCACTGGTGGGGCGGCTGGCGCGTCCACGGCTGCGCCGGGCTGCCGCCGGGCGGCGTCGAGCTCGAGGTCGGCGTCCGCGGCGACGCGCCGCTCCCGGTGCTGGTCGTGGACGAGTCGCCCGGGCTCCCGCCGGACGGCGAGCGCCTGCGCGCGGCGCGGCCCGCGAACGCCGCGCCGTCGCAGCAGGGGGACGCGACCTACGTGACGGCGCGGGCGACCCTCTAGGCTCCGGCCCCTCGCCCTCACCCGAGCGGCCACACGATCGGCACCAGCACCGCGATCACGATCACCACCGCCGCGGTGACCGGCGCCCCCGTGCGGACGAAGTCGGCGAACCGGTAGCGCCCGGCGCCGTACACGAGCATCGCCGAGGGCTCGAGCGGCGTCATGAACGAGCAGGACCCGGCGAGGGTCACCGCGATCGCGAGCGGCCGCGGGTCGATGCCGAGCCGGTGCGCGGCGGCGAGCGCGACGGGGAACACGACGAGCGAGGCGGCCTGGTTGCTCATCGGCGCCGAGAGCAGGATGGTGATCACCGCGAGGAGCACCATCACCGTCCGCGGCCCGCCGAACGCCGCCGCGCGCGCCACCACCTCGCCGACGAGCTTCCCGGCCCCGCTCCGCTCCATCGCGAGCCCGAGCGCCAGCATCGAGCCGATGAGCAGCACGACCCGCCAGTCGATCCGGAGCGCGCGCTGCCCGTCCACGCAGCCGGTGAGCACCATCGCGAGGAGCCCCGCGAGACCGGCGACCGACATCGGGAGGACCTCCGCGGTCCCGAGGGCGAGCGCGCCCACGAAGAGCGCCACCGCGAGCGCGGCCTTCCCGCGCCGCGGCGGATCGTGCTCGAAGCCGGTCAGGACGAGCAGGACCCCCGCGGACGCGAGCTCGCGCACCCGGTCCGCCGGCGCGCGCAGGAGGAGCACGTCGCCCACCGAGATGGGCAGCGTCGCGATCGACGGCGCGCGCCTGCCGCGCCAGAGCAGCGCCCGGCGCGTCGCCCGGTGGGCGGCGGGGCGCCGGTGGATCGCGAGCAGCTCCACCCCGAGCCGCTCGGCGAGCCGCGCCTCCCCCATCGTCCGCCCCACGAGGCGCGAGTCCGGCGGGACCGCCGCCTCGACGACGAGCACCGCGGCCTCGCTCCCGTCGCGGGCGGGCCCGGCGGCCTCCGCGTCGGGCACGGCCACGCCGTGCGCGTCCGCCGCCTCCACGATCTTCTCCGGCGGCCCCTCGACCACCACCCGGTCCTCCGGGCGCACCTCCTTCGCCGACGCCACGGCGCGCTCGCCCCGGACGACGCCGATGGGGTCCGCCCCGAGCGCGTGGGCGAACTCGTGGACGGGCCGGCCGACGTGCGGCGAGCCGTGCGGCACCGCGATCTCGGCGAGGTACGCCCGCTCGGGCAGCGCGGCCTCGTCCGCCGCCGCCTCGCCCCGGCGCAGGAGCCGCGGGCCGAAGAGGCCGACGACCGCGATGCCGAGGATCGTGATCGCGAGCCCCGCCGGGGCGAGCTCGAACACCCGGATCGCGCCGAGCCCCGCCCGCTCCATCACCTCGCTCATGACGAGGTTCGTCGAGGTCCCGAACAGGACGATCGTGCCGCCGAGCATCGAGGCGAACGAGAGCGGCATGAGGACGTGCCGGTTCGGCAGCCGGGCGCGCGCGGCGCCGCTCATCACGACGGGCAGGAACGCCGCGGTGGTGACGGTGTTCGAGACGAACGCCGAGAACGTGGCGACGATCGTCATCATCGCGACGATGAACGCCCGCTCGCCGAGCCGCGAGAGGAACCCGAGCCGGCCCGCCAGCGCCCGGACCACCCCGGTCGCCGCGAGCCCCTGCGTCATCGCGAGCAGGGCGAAGATGAAGATGACGGTGTCGTTCGAGAACCCGGAGAACGCCTCCTCGGGAGTGAGCACGCCGGTGACGGCGAGGAGGAACACGACGAGGAGCGAGGTCACCTCGATCGGGACCCACTCCTTCCAGAACAGCACGAGCGCGACGACGACGACGGCGAGCGCGATGACGGCGGCCACCCCGGACCTCCGCGTCCAAGGTGATCACGGCGAGCCGGTCCCACGGGGAGCGAACGCCGCGGTCGGCACCCGCGGCCCGCCCGTCACGCACCTCCGGGCGGGCCCGGCGGGGGCGCCCAGGCCGCGACCGCCGCGCGGAGGCGCGCGTACCCGTCGATCTCCCGGGGGACGAGCAGCAGCACGCCCCCCCGCCCGCGGACCACCAGCCCGTCCGCGCGCTCCCCGACCGCCTCCACGTCGGCCCGCGCGATCCGGACGGGCGCGAACCCGGAGACCTCCCGCCCGATGGCGTCCTCGCCGAGCGCGATCTCGAACGAGCCCCAGCGCGCGTGGAGCCGGCGCATCCGGCGGCCCATCGAGACCGCCGCGAGCGCGAGCAGCAGCGCGAGCGAGAACGCGAGCGTGCCCCACCCCGCTCCCTGCGGGCGCAGCGCCGCCGACCAGACCGCCACGATCACGGCGGCCGTCGCGACGAGCGTCGTCGCGAACCGGCGCCGCGTCCGCGCCGCGGCGGCTCGCAGGACGTCCTCGCGGAAGCGGAAGCGCTCGGTCGGCACGGCCGCGAGATGCTACGGGGCGCGCCCCGCGAGCGCAACGCGCGCGGCGCGGCCGCGCGGCCGCAGCGCGGGCGGCCCGGAAGCGCTACGCTCGACCCTGGCCGGCCCGGCCGGCCAGGAGGTCCCGTGACCGTCCACGACGCCATCGTCGTCGGCGGGGGCCACAACGGCCTCGTCGCCGCCGCGTACCTCGCCCGCGCCGGGCAGAAGGTGCTCGTGCTCGAGGCGCGCGACCGGCTCGGCGGCGCGTGCGTCACCGAGGAGCCCTGGCCGGGGTACCAGGTCTCGACGGCCGCGTACGTCGTGAGCCTCTTCAGGCCGGAGATCGTCCGGGAGCTCGAGCTCGCGCGCCACGGCTACGAGGTGCTGCCGCGGAGCCCGTCCTCGTTCACGCCGTTCCCCGACGGCCGCTCGCTCCTCATGGGCCCCGACCGCGCGGCGACCCGCCGCGAGGTCGCGAAGTTCTCGGCCCGCGACGCCGAGCGGCTCCCCCGCTACGAGGCGACGCTCGAGCGGATCGCCGCGGCCATCGAGCCGCTGCTCGACGAGACGCCGCCGGATCCGTTCTCCGGCCGCCTCGGCGACCTCGTCCGCACCCTCCGCGCCGGCCGCCGCCTGCTCCGGCTCGGGAAGGACGGGCCCGCCGCGGTGGAGATCCTGACCGCCCCGGCGCGCGCCGTGCTCGACCGCTGGTTCGAGTCGGACGAGCTGAAGGCGACGCTCGCCACCGACGCGATCATCGGCGCCTGGGCGTCGCCCGAGACGCCGGGCACCGCCTACGTCCTGTTCCACCACGTCATGGGCGAGACGAACGGCGTCCGCGGCGTCTGGGGGTACGTGCGCGGCGGGATGGGACGGCTGCCGGAGGCGATCGCCGCGGCCGCCCGGGCGCACGGCGCGGAGATCCTGACCGGCGCGCGCGTGGCGCGGATCCTCGTCCGCGCCGGGGTGGCGGAGGGGGTCGCGCTCGAGGACGGGACCGAGCTCCGCGCGCGGTGCGTCGCGTCGAGCGCCGACGCGACGCGCACGCTGCTCGAGCTCGTCGGGGAGCGGGAGCTGCCGCGCGGGGTCGCCGACGCGGTCCGCGCGATCGACTACTCGAGCGGGTCCGTGAAGATCAACGTCGCGCTCTCCGCCCTCCCGGACTTCCGCGCCCTCCCCGGCGCGCCCGGCCCGCAGCACCGCGGCACGATCCACGTCGCGCCCTCGATGGACTACCTCGAGCGCGCCTTCGACGACGCGCGCGGCGGCCACCCCTCGCGCGCGCCGATCCTCGAGTGCACCATCCCGTCCGTGGTGGACCCCAGCGTCGCCCCGCCCGGCCGCCACCTCATGTCGATGTTCGTGCAGTACGCGCCGTACCGGCTGGCGCAGGGGGCGTGGAGCGTCGAGCGCGAGCGGTTCGCGCAGCGCTGCTTCGACGTCCTCGACGCGTACGCGCCCGGGTTCCGTGGGTCCGTCATCGCGCACGAGGTGCTCGCGCCGCCGGACCTCGAGCGGCGGTTCGGCCTCACCGGCGGCAACATCTTCCAGGGCGCGATGACGCCTTCGCAGCTCTTCTCGATGCGCCCGTTCCCGGGAGCGGCGCAGTACCGGACGCCCATCCGGAACCTCTACCTCTGCGGCGCGGCCGCCCACCCGGGCGGCGGCGTGATCGGAGCGCCGGGCCGGAACGCGGCGCGCGAGGTGCTGCGCGACCGACGGCGCGGCTGGCCGCGGCAGCTTGACGCGGTGTGAAGCGCCGTTCGCGGTGCGTAGGCGGCGCGCCAGCGGCCCCGCACCGGTTGCGCGCAACGCGGCTTTCACCACCGGATCTTGTACCTCCGCGCCCCGCGCCGGCACGGCACGCACCGTGCACCACGCCCGGCGACGACACGCGCGCCGCGGATCGCGCTTCACGCGTCCGCGAGCGGCAGGGAGGAGCAAGCCGTGCTCACGTTCTCGAGGATCACGCCGCGCCAGGTCGTCTCGCGCGCGACGAAGGGCGAGCGCATCGCGTTCGTGGACGCGCGCGGCGACGACGCGTTCACGCAGGCTGGCCTGCAGCTCACCGGCGCGGTGCGCGTGCGCCCGGAGTCGATCGTGCGCGACGCGATCCACGTCCCGCGCGGCTGCGCCGTCGTCGTCTACGGCCGCGACGAGCGCGACGTGGACGTGGCGCGCGTCGCGGAGGGGCTGCGTGCGCAGGGCTTCCGCGAGGTGCGGGTGCTCGCGGGTGGGTTCTCCGCCTGGGTCGAGCTGCGCTACGCGGTGCAGCCCGCCGCGGCGGCCTGATGGCGCTCGCCTCGTCGATCCCGTGAGCGCGCCCGCGCCCGAGCCCGAAGCCGCGGGGCTCGGGGCTCGGGCGACCCGGGTGCCGCCGTGCGCCCGCGCTCGTCCGATGGCGCCCGCACGACTCGCCCGGGGCGCGCGCGCGTCGCGAGGTCACGGCGGCGGTCTCGGCGATCGTCGGCGCGCGCCCCACAGCGGATCACGCGCGCCGCGCGCGCGCCACGCGCCCGCACATCGCCCCATCGCCTGGTGAGGGGACAGACGCCCTCGCCGCGGAGCGTAGAGTGGACTCACCCTCCGCCAAGCGGGGTCAACCATGACGACCTTCGCCCTCGCCCTCGCCGCCATCGTGATCGCCGCGCCGCCCGCCAAGCCGCCGGTCGACTGCGCCCGCGAGATCGCGGACGCGCGGCAGCTCTACGAGGATCACGCGGCGGACTCCCTGCGCTTCGCGGACCCGCTCGCCCGAGCGGTGCACCAGGTGATCGACCGGACGCTCCGCGACGAGGATCGGGCCGCGATCCGCGCCTTCAAGCAGGGGACGGTCACGGCGGCGGAGCTCGACGCGCGCCTGTGGCCGCGCCTCCGCCGCGTCTTCGCGCGGTTCAACTCGGCCGACTGCCGCCACCTCGGCGGCGTGGCGCGGTCCGAGGAGGTCGTGGACGCCCTCACCGCGATGCGCGGCGGCCAGGGGCTCCACACCGACGTCCTGATCTCCTGCGTGCGGCGGCTCCCGGGCCTCGAGAGCCGCAGCCACCTCGGCCTGCGGGTCCGCCGGGACGAGGACGGCCCGACGCTCGTGCTGCAGGGCGTGATCGAGCGGCCTCAGACGGTGATGTGGGCCGCCGGCGCGCCGCCCGAGGTCCGCCGCGTCGCCGTCCAGATCCCGCTCGGCGACCGCGACGCGGAGCGCCAGGCGCTCGCGCAGACGATGGCCGGATACGCCGGCAGCGAGTCGGACTTCACGTGGATCGTCCCCGCCTCGTGCGGCAAGGCGATCACGATCGGTTACGCGGCGCCCTGATCGCGCGGGGCGTCCAGGCGGCCGGGGTCCTGGCGGGGCCCCGGCCGTCTCGTCTCCTCCACGAGGAGGGGCCACCCCGGCGCACCGTTGCCTACCCGTCTCCCTCCGCGAGGTCCCGCCCGGGTGCCTCGCCGTGGCGGTCCGGGTCCGCGCGAACGCGCGGGCGGATCGCGGCCGGATTACGATGGGCTCGTCCGCCATGCGCACCTCGCTCGCCGCGGCCCTCCCGCTCCTCGCCGCCTGCGCGACGCTCCCGCCGCTGCGGCCCGCCGATCCTGCGCAAGCCGTCGCGAACGAGCGCTCGTCGGCGGCGGCCGCCGCCGGAGGCGTCCGCGTCGTGGTCCGCCCCGGCGCACCGTCCGGCTACGGCGCCGACCTCCAGGACTTCCTCACGCCGATCGACGTGACGATCGAGAACGGCAGCGGCCGCGAGATCGACGTCCGCTCGACCGGGTTCTCCCTGCTCGCGGCGGGCGGGCTGCGATACGCGGCGCTCACGCCGGACGAGGTCCGTCACGCGGTGGGCCCGTACCGCGGCGGCGCGTGGGGCGGCCACGCGTACGCGCTGCGGCCCGGGTACGCCTGGGCGCCGTACTATCCGTCGCGCGGCTGGTGGGCCTGGAGCCCGGGACCGGGTCCCTGGTGGAACCCGGTCGTCCACTACGGCGGCGCGGTTCCGCCACGCGCGCTCACGCGGGGGACGCTCGCGCCCGGCGGGCGCACGACGCTGCTGCTCCTGTTCCCGGTGCCGTTCACGAGCCTGAGCGCGCTCACGCTCGACGTGAACCTCGCGGACGCGTCCGGCCTGGGCGTCGCCGCGCTGCGCGTGCCCTTCGTGCGCGAGGGGAAGCGCCCGGCCGCGACGCCGCTGCCGCCGATCGCCGCGCCTCCCGCGGACGCGCCCGCGCAGCCCGGGGCCGCGCCGCCCCAGCCGCCCGACGCCTGGGAGACGCTCCCGCCGCAGGTGCCGCGCTACCAGATCAGGTAGAGCGTGCGCGCCGTGCGGATCTCCTCGACCAGGAGGGCGAGGGTGCTCGCGCGCGCCGCCACGAGGTCGGGCGCGAGCTCGACGCACCGCCGGGCGATGGCGGCCGGGTCGCTGGGCGCGCGCGCGAACCGGCCGGCGAGGTAGTCGACGCCGATCTCGGTGAGGTCGAACGGCTCGTCCTTCGCGAGCGCGTCGAGCCAGGCGACGATCTTCTCCGTCGTCGCGCCGGCCTTGGCGCCGCTCGTCCCGACGCGCCGGACGACCGCGCTCCGGTCCGCGGCGCGCAGCAGGATGACGGGATCCTTCTCGCCGGCGATGCCGAACGCGCGCTCGAGCCGGAACAGGTAGAGTCCCGCGTCGCGGAACGTGCGGTGGCTGCCGGCGAGGAGGCGCTCGGCCGTCCCGCCGTCGACCTCGAACGCGCGCGCGTCGGCGAGCGGCACGGCGGCGCCGCCCAGCTCGGCGACCTCGCCCTTCGCGCCGGTGGCGCGCTCGACGGCGGAGACCGCCTCGTCGAAGCTCGCCGGCCGCGAGAGCGCGATCGGAGCGGCGGCGGCGCTCCCGGCCCGGACCGGCGCCGGCGCGAGCGCGCCGGCCGACGCGAGCGCGGCCAGCGCGCGGAAAGTCGGGGTCCAGCGGGTGCGCTTCATCGCGCGGCTCCTCATGGGGGCATTCTAGGCGGCGCGCTGCCGCACCTTCTGCCCCCGGAACCCGGTACACCCCACCGGCGAGACGCGCTCGGTGCGTGGATGTGGCCCGGGGTGGACGTATCATCGGGATCGCCATGAAACCGTCATCCCTGGAGGAGGCACGGGCGTTCCTCGGCGCGAGACGCATCGCGGTCGTCGGGGTCTCCCGGAACGCGAGGGACTTCAGCCGCGCCGTGCTGCACGAGCTCGCGGTGCGCGGGCACGACGTCGCGCCGGTGAATCCGGCGCTCGCCGAGGCGGAGGGGCTCCGCTGCTACGCGCGGGTCCAGGACGTCTCGCCGCCCGCCGACGCGGCGCTGCTCATGACGCCGCCCGCGCAGACCGAGCGCGTCCTGCGCGACTGCGTCGCCGCGGGCGTCCGGCGCGTGTGGCTGCACCGCGGGGCGGGGCCGGGCGCGGCGACGCCCGCCGCGCTCGCGCTGTGCGCCGCGTCGGGGATCGAGGTGGTGCAGGGCCTCTGCCCGTTCATGGCGCTGCCCGACGCGGGGTTCGCGCACCGGCTGCACCACTTCCTGAGGCGCCGCCTCGCCCGGACCGCCTGACGGCGCGCGCTACTTCGCGAGCCTGCGGAGCGCGTACCGCTCGAGCAGCGCGGGACCGACGAGGAGCGGCACGTAGAAGAACGCCGCGCGCACGATCATCGCCAGCACGAGCTGCGGCGTGGGGAGCGCGAGGTCGGAGAGCGACGCGAAGGCGATCACCAGCGCGACCGCGGCGGCGGAGACGAGCTGCTGCGTCCCGCTCGTCTCGGCCATCACCGCGGCGGCGAGGACGAGCAGCACGACCCCCACGATGTCGCCGCGGCTCCGGTCGCCGTAGAGGAAGACCGCCCCCGCCGCGAGCGCGGCGATCGCCATCCAGCGCGCCTGCGGCGAGGCGGACGCGACGACGGCGATCGTGACCGGAACGGCGAGCGCGAGCGCGAAGAGGCGCATCAGGCCGACGGGGCCGTAGCCGAAGGTGCTCCGCCAGGCGGAGGCGCCGTCGAGCAGCGCGCTCCCGAGCGGGAACCCGACGCCCCACCAGATGACGGCGGTGGCCGCGAGGAGGAGCACGGAGACGGCGATGACACGCGTCGTGGGGCTGAGTCGCATGGGACCTCCGGGTTCGGGTCGGTCCGACCATCCTAGCGGCCGGGCGCCGCTGCGGTAGGGCGCACTCGGCCTACACGTGAGGTGATGTCACACGCTTCGTGCGCGGCGGCCCCCGGAGCCGTGGGCGGGCGACGGCGGCGCGGAGCCGGGCACGGGCCGCCGCGCGCGGCTCGCCGCCCGCCCGGTCCCCTCCCGGGGTGCGCCCGAACGGGAGGGTTCCCGCCCGCGCGCGCGCCGGCATATCCGTCCGCCATGGACGACGCGACGATGGCGGCAGCGTTGTTCGCGTCCCCGTCGCGCGGCTTCGCCGTGCGCCTGTGGGACGGGACGGACCTCCCGGCGCCCCGCGACGCGGGCGTGCGCGGCCGCGTGGTGCTGCGGGATCGGCGCGCCCTCGAGGCGTTCTTCCCCCCGGCCGCCGAGCACCGGCTGGCGGAGGCGGTCCTCGAAGGCCACGTCGAGCTGGAGGGGGACGCGATCGGCCTCATCGAGGCGGCGGCGCGCTGGGAGGGACCGCGGCTGCGGCTCTCGCTCGCGGCCCCCGCGCTCGCGGTCGTGGCGCGGCGGACCCTGCGCCGCCGCGGCCCGGCGGCGCTCGAGGCGCGCCTGCGGGGCGCGCGCCACTCGGAGGACCGCGACCGGGACGCCGTCCGCCACCACTACGACGTCTCGGACGACTTCTACCGGCTGTTCCTGGACGAGGGGCTCGTCTACTCCTGCGCGTACTTCCCGGACGGCGACGAGACGCTCGAGGCCGCGCAGCGCGAGAAGCTCGACCTCGTGTGCCGCAAGCTCGCGCTGGGGCGCGGCGAGCGCTTCCTCGACGTCGGCTGCGGGTGGGGCGCGCTCGTCGAGCACGCCGCGCGCTTTTACGGCGCGCGGGCGACCGGCATCACCGTCAGCGCGAACCAGCTCGTGGCGGCGCGCGCCCGGCTCGCGCGCGCGGCGGGCGGGGACGGCTCGGCGTCGATCGAGGCGAGCGACTACCGCGTGCTCCGCCCGGCCGCGCGCTACGACAAGGTGGCGAGCGTGGGGATGATGGAGCACGTCGGGCGCGCGCGGCTCCCCGCGTACTTCCGCGCCGTCCACCGCCTCCTGCGGCCCGGCGGCCTGTTCCTGAACCACGCCATCGCCGACGCGAGCGGCGGGGCGGCGACGCTCTCGTGGGCGCACCAGCGGGGCGGCGGGTTCATCTGGCGGTACGTCTTCCCGGACGGCGAGCTCGTGCCGATCGGCGAGGTCGTGACCGCGGCGGAGCGGACGGGCTTCGAGGTGCGCGATCTCGAGTCGCTCCGCGAGCACTACGCCGAGACCCTCGCGCACTGGCTCGCGCGCCTCGAGGCGCGGTGGGAGGACGCGGTCGCGATCGCCGGCGAGCGCCGCGCGCGGCTCTATCGCCTCTACCTCGCGGCGTCCGCGGTCGGGTTCCGGCTCGGGCGGACCAACGTGTACCAGCTCCTCCTCGCGCGCCGGACCGCGAGCGGGCGCGCCGAGGGCGTGCCGCGATCGCGGGCGGAGTGGTACCGGACCGCCGGCCCCCGCGCCGCGGCCCAGCCGCCGGCGGGGCCGGCGCCGGCCCGGGCGGACGACCCCGTGACGCGCGCGTGACGCGCCGGGTTCATGCTGGTCGCCGTGCGAACGGCCGTCCGTCCTCCCGCCGCCCGACCCGCGCCCGAGAAGCCCCTCCTCCGCGGCGTCTCGCACGAGGTCGCCGCGGTCGCGGCGCTCGCCGCGTGGATCGCGCTCACCGCGGCCGCCGCGACCCCGCGGGGCCGCGCCGCCGCGAGCGTCTACGGCGCGTCGCTCTTCGCGCTCTTCCTCGTGAGCGCGCTGTACCACCGACCGAGCTGGCCGCCGCGGGCGCGCGCGTGGATGCGCCGGCTCGACCACTCGGCGATCTTCCTGCTCGTCGCCGGCACGTACACGCCGATGTGCCTCCTCCTGCCGCCGGCGAGCGGCCTGCCGCTCCTCGCCGCCGTCTGGGC
>DASSSJ010000192.1:0-3331 GCA_035708485.1 Anaeromyxobacter sp.
GGAGAGGAGGACGTGGTCGAGCGCGTCCCCGCGGGCCCGGGCGGCCTTCGCGTAGACGCGGAAGTTCTCGACGAGCTTCTCCTGGTCGACGTACTCCTCGAACGTCGCCGGCCGCAGCGACTGCTCGAGCCGCTCGTCGCCTTCCAGGGCCTTCGGCGAGACGTCCCGCACGGGCTTCACGCTCATCGGACGCCGAGGCTAGCACGGCGGGGGGACAGTGCCCGCAGACCGACCTCGCGGCGGCACGGGTGATCGGTCTTGGCGATCCCGAGGTTACGCCCTCCGTCGGGGGCGCCGGGCCGGTCGATCATCTGGACGTCGAGGCGAGCGGCAGCCGCGGCGGCCGGCGCCGGTCGCGCCCGCCGCTCGCCTCAGGCCCCTGCGATGTCGCCCGCCGCGGGTTTGGGAGCCCGGCGGAATCAACGTGCGGCGGGGGTGACCTCGCGTAGGCCTGCGAGCTGGTCCTCGGTGGCGGCGACGAGCGCGTCGCGGATCCAGGCGAGGAGCGCGCGCCAGCGGGTGGCGCGGCCCTCGTCCGAACGCGATGCGGCTCGGAAGAGCGCGAGGAGCGTGTACGCGATGCGGCGCAGCAGCAGCACCGCGAGCATGCCGTGCGGGTCGGCCGCGATCCACGTTCGGTCGTCTTCGGCGAAGGCGGTGTCGAGCGTGTGATGGCTGCTCTCGACGCCCCAGTGGCTGCGGACGAGGAGGAGCCACTGCGCCGGCGTGAGCCGCTTCGGGTCGTAGCTCGATACGAAGATCCGCTCGTCTCGCTCGACGGCCGCGCCGCGCTGGACCTTCACGTACTCCACGGCGAGGAACGCCTTGGCGTGTGCCCAGACCGACTCCCCGGGCGTCTTGCCGTCGCCGTACGACCAGCTCGGGTCGGCGCGGAGCAGCCGGAGCGAGCGGACCACCGTCGTCTCGTTGTCGAGCACGTCCTCGGTGCGAGCGATGACGCTCTCCACCGCGAGCAGCTCGACGGCGAGGCGGCACATCGTCCGGTGCTCGTCCTTCAGCGCGAAGAGGTAATCCTTGCCCGCGGCCACCACCGCGTCGGCGTTGGCTCGGGAGAAGCCACCCGCGTCGTAGGTGACGAAGTCGAACATCCGCCCGTACGTCTCGACGAGGCTCTTGAACGCCGCCTGGAAATGGCCGACCTCGTTCGTGCTGCCGGGGATCGGGATGGCGTCGATGCAGGGTCGCCCCGGCGCCGTGACCAGCGAGCAGGTCACCGTGCGCACGAGCCCGAAGGGCAGACCGACCTCGGGGTGCTGGTTCTGTACGAGCGGGTGGTTGAGCGTCGGCAGCGCCGTCGCCTTGCCGTCGAGCGCGACGACGTTCATTGGCAGCCCCACCGGCTCGAGCGCCTTGCGGCGCCACGCCGCCCGTACCGCCCGGTGCAACACGGCGCGCAGGCCGTCGAGCGGCACACGGCAGAGCGCGTCTCTGGCCGTGGTGTCGGCGAGCCGCCGCGGGAGTCCGAGCCGGCGCCGCATCGCCGGGGCGAGCGTCGCCGTCAGCGCCTCCGCATCCCACAGGCTCCGGCACCCGGCCATGAGCCCGACCAGCGTCGCCCGGAGGATCGCCGCCAGCGACCAGCGGCCCTCCCGCGCCCGCGGGTCGGGCACTCCCTCCAGCTCCAGCTCCGGCAGCCGCGCCCGCAGCAGCCCGGCCACCCTCCTCACCGTCCTTTCCCTCATCGATCTCCTCGCGTACGATCTCCGGGTTGGTTGAAGTGCCGGGCTCCCAAAGCCAGCAGCACCCGCGGCGGCGATCGGTCAGGATCGCCGCCGCACCTGTTTTCGTACCCCGAGTGAGATGGGCCTGCGAATTAGTGCTCGGCGCGCCCCCGGGGGCGCGCCGAGCACATGCCCGCGGATTCCCTGCGGCCTACCCGGCAGGCGACCTACGGCCGCCAATCACCTCTGGGACCGGACAAGGGAAGTGCGTCCCTCGTTTCTACCGTCAGTGTCAGATCTGCGCATATCATCGGCCTGGACGGTCGGGCGTTGCTGGTCGGCCTGGCTCGGCCGTGCGGCTCGTGACCAAACGAGGGTTCCATGGCGAACGTGATCGAGTCGGTCGGCAAGCGGCTGGAGCAGCCCGAGCTTGACCCGCAGCTGGCCGAGGCTGGCCGCCTTCTGTTGTCTCTAGTGGAGCCAGAAGCCTACGTAGGCGAGGTCTACTCACTAGGATACGAAGAGGCGCTAGTCCAGATTCACGACCACTACAGGAAGAAGGTCGGCGGTATCCCGGCGCTCTCGTTCCTGGTCGCGACCCGATTCCTTCCGACGGAAACGATCGATGTTCGCGAGGAGGACGCTTCGATCGTTCTGCTCAGAGCATTGAACAGCGCTGACTTGCCGAACGCCGCCGAGGCGCTCCGTGTGCGAGTCGAGAACGCACAGAGGGTCAGCGGGGAGGTCGGGAAGCACTGGGACGATCGGTCCGTCATGGACGCGATCACGAACCAACTGCTCGGCCACGCCGGAGTCAGGTGCCGCGTGATCGGGACGTTCTACGTCGATGTGCTGGAAGGAAGACACGTCCTGAGGTTCGGCTCAGACATCTCCAACTACTACCCGAACCGAGGGCTGAAGGTCTTCAAGCCGAGGGGTGACTTCCTTGCTCGGATGGTGAACTACCGAGACCCGGCCTCCGCGGAGGCGAGGCACACAAACGTGAAGATCGGAGCGGTCAGGTACGCCTCAACCCACCGACCGTTTCAGAAGATCGGGGACGTTCCGTTCCTCCTCACGCCTTCCGACCTCCTTGCCCAGAAGTCGGCATTGTTCGGCATGACGCGGACCGGTAAGTCCAACACCACCAAGATCATCCTCAAGTCGATCTTCGAACTTCGCTGGGAAACCGAGAACCAGCGCATCGGGCAGATCGTCTTCGATCCCAACGGCGAGTACGCCAACGACAACACCCAGGACGGCGACAGGCTCAGGCCCTCAGCAATCAAGAACGTCTGGGCGAGTGCTCCCGCCGACGTTCAGGCGAAAGCAAGAACGGACGTGGTGACGTATGGCATCACTCCACATCCCCTCGACCCACGCCGCAAGCTGATGCGGCTCAACTTCTTCCTCGACGCGAACCTGGAGACTGGCAAGCAGATTATCGACGCAACGTTGGCAAGCGACCCCGCGAAGTACATCCGCAACTTCTGCGACGTTCGGTTTGACGCCCCTGATCCCAACGACCGCTCAGCGACCACCCGTTTCAAGCGGCGCGTCCTCTTCTACAGGGCCCTCCTCGCGAGGGCCGGCCTGAAGCCGCCTGCGACTCTGCGCCCCAGTCCACAGGGCCTCTTCAAGGACGAGCT
>DASSSJ010000193.1:0-49913 GCA_035708485.1 Anaeromyxobacter sp.
GTCACCGCGATCTGGACCGACCGCCGCTACCTGGACATGTCCCTGCTGAGGTCGAAGGAGGCCATCGTCGCCAAGGCCGCGTGAAGCAAGCGAGGAGCTTCACTCCGCGTGCGATTTACACACGAAGAGGGACTTGACCGATGACCGCGGATGATCGCGACGGCGAGCGGTGCGATGCTGGCGGGCGTGGCGAAGACAGAGCCGGATCGGATCTGGTTCGGGAAGGGCGGGTGCGTCGTCGAACGGCACGACGACGGCACCCACGCCGTGTTCGTGCGCGGCGAGCTGCTCGGGATCTACGCGGCTGACGACGTGGCTACGCGCGACATGTACATCGCGATGGTGATGGAGCAGGCGTCGCGCGAGGAGATCGCGCGAGCGTTCCGTGGCTCGGTGGCAACGGTGGGTCGAGTGAAGACGCGGTTCAACGAGGGCGGGGCTCGCGCCGTCGCGGACCACGGCCGGCGCGGCGGCTGGACGGTGCGCACGCCCAGACTCGTCGAGCGGCTCGCGCTCTTCGGCAAGGGACTCAGACCGCGTGCGGCGCACGCCGCGGTGGCGAAGCAGGCGAGCTACAGGACGGTTCACGCCGTCTACCGTGAGTGGAAGGAGAGCCGGAGTGCGCCGGTCCTCGCGGTGGCGCCGGAGACACCCGCCCAGGCCTCGCTCTCGTTCACCGCGACGAGCGACGTCGAGACGCCGCCCGTCGCGCCGGTCGAATCGCCGGCGCCCGTCGCGACCGCGCCCTCGATCGCCACGCCCGGAGAGCCGGTGCTCGAGGCGGTCGCGCCGGCGACGGGGGCGATCGTGCAGCACGTCGGCTCGTGGCTCCTGCTCGGCGGGCTGCGCGAGCTCGGGTTCCACGACCTCGCCGCGCAGCACTGCGGGGAGGCAGTGGCGCCGGCCTCGCTGCGCACCGCCATCGACGCGACGGCGGTCTCGCTCGCGCTGGGTGAGGACTCGGTCGAGGGCGTGAGGAGGATCGCCACGCCGACCGCGGAGACCCTGCTCCGCCACGCAGGAGGAATGTCGGCGAGCTGGGTGAGGCGCGTGCTGCACGACTTCGCCGACGCGAGCGCGAAGCCGTTCACGGAGGCGATGGCGCGGCGGCTGCTCTCGCGCGCCGGCGCGGGCGAGGATCGGGTCTTCCTCTACGTGGACAACCACCTGCGACCGTACACGGGCGAGCACGTGATCCGCAAGGGCTGGCGCATGCAGGACAAGCGCGCCGTGCCGGGCACGACCGACTACTACGTGCACGACGAGGAGGGCTGCCCGCTCTTCCGGATGAGCACCACCTCGCACGACTCGCTCTGCGCGTGGCTCATGCCGGTGGTGGAGTTCGCCGAGCTGTCGCTCGGGGAAGAGGTGACGCCGGTGTTCTTCTTCAACCGCGGCGGCGCGTTCCCGAAGACGATGGCCGAGCTGCGCGACGCCGGGGCGGAGTTCGTCACCTACGAACGCAAGCCGTACCGGGAGCTCGGGGCGAACGAGTTCAAGGAGTCGCTCTCGATCACGCTCGCGAGCAAGCCGCATCGGCCGATCCGCATCGCCTACACCGAGGCGCCGCAGAAGAACCTGCGCTTCGAGCGCGGGCGGGTCCGGCGCATCGCGCTCCTCATACCGGACGGCGCGCAGGTGAACTTGCTCGCGGTCCCGGCGCTGCCCGCCGAGGCGCTCGTCCGTGGATAGCTCGCGCGCTGGGGCCTGCAGGCGAACCAGCTCAAGCACGGCGTGGAGCGCTGGGGCATCAACCACCTCGACGGCCGCCGCGTGGAAGAGTACCCGCCGGACGCGCTCGTACCGAACCCGGCGCGGCGACGGCTCGAGCGCGTGCTGAAGCTTCTCGCACACCGCGGAGGGCGAGGCCTGGCGCAGGTACGCGCGCATCGACCCAGGCGACCCCGCGCGCGAGCAAGCCGAGCGCGATGCTCGCGCCGCGATGGAGCGGCAGCGCGAGCTCATGGCGCTGCGCGCCACCGTTCCGGCGGTCGCGCCGGTCAGCGAGACACCGCTCGCGGGCCTGTTCCGCCGCCACGAGCTCGGCTACAAGAACGTGCTCGACACCCTCCGCATCTCGCTCGCGAACCTCGAGTCCGACTACGCGACCATGCTCGCGCGCCACCTGGATCGGCCGCACGAGGCTAAGAAGCTGCTCGCCGCACTCTTCGCCGCCCCAGGGACGATCCACCTCGGGTCACGCAGCGTGACGGTGCGGCTCATGCCGGCCGCGAGCGACTCCGAGCGCGCCGCCCTGCGCGCCTTCCTCGCCGACCTCACCCGCCGCCGCCTCCCGCTCCCGGGCGATCCCGACCAGCGCGGCTCGCCTGGAGGCCTGGAGGCTCAAATAGGTGATCGGCTACGTGCGAACTCTGGTGCTCGGGGCGCTTCGCGGTGTACGTGGCGCCGCCGATCCGCTCGGGCGAGGACCAGAGCCCCGGCCATGCGGTGAGAACGAGATTGCGCGGACGCCTTCTCACCTCACCGCGAGCCGCCCCTCCGGCTCGCGCGGGCGGCCTCCGCCGCTCGCGAGCCTTCACCGGCACGACGAGCTTGAGGCCGCTCCACGTGTCGTCGATCGCGCAGACCTTCACGTCCACGAGCCCGCGGGCGAGGGCCGCGGCGCGGACGACGTCCTCGGTGACGTTCGTCGCGACGCCGCTCGCCCTCTTCGGCCAGCCGATCCAGAGCGCGCCGGCCGGGTCGAGGCGCTTCCGGGCCCCGGCGAGCGCCGTCTCCAGCTCGCGCGCGGAGCGGACAAAGAAGACGCCGAGATCGAACGGCTCGCGAGGGGTCACCCGCGACTCGGCGGAAAGGGGGCCGAGCGAAGCGGCGAACCCGCCCGGCGCGGCGGAGATGCGGAGCCGCTGGCCCGACTTGAGCCCGAGCTTCGCGGAGAGCGGCGTCCCGGAGTAGCCGGCCATTCCCTCGAGGTAGCGGCTCGGGCGCGCCGGCGCACCGTCCCGGGGCGAGGGCGGCCCGCCTGGCGCGGCTACTCCTCCGCGCTCTTCTTCCTCGGCATGAACTGCACCGCCTCCTCCCGCGACGGCTCGCGGAAGGCGTCGAGCAGCTTCACGTGGCTCTCGACCAGCGTGCGGACGTTCGTCTCGAACTGGAGGCGCTGCCGCTTCAGCTCGTTGATGTCGTCCACGATGCGGAGGAACCGGCCGTGGGCGGCCTGGACGATCTTCTCGGCCTGCAGCTCCGCGTCGGAGATGGTGATCTCCGACTCCTTGCGGGCGGCCTCGCGGATCTCCTCGGACGCCTTCTGGGCGGCGACGAGCGTCTCCTGGAGCGCCCGCTCGCGGCTCTTGAACTCGGCGAGATCCTCGGCCTTGCGCTGGTTGTCCTCGCGGAGGGCGAGGACGTCCTTCACGAGCGCCTCGAACTCCACCGCGACGAGGCCCAGGAACGCCTCGACCTCTTCGGGGTCCAGTCCGCGGAACACCTTCCTGAACTGCTTCTGGGTGATGTCGAGGGGCGTGATGTTCATGGGGCGCTCCGGCCGACCATGATACCGGGGGCCCGACCGCTGTCCATTTCGCCCACCCACCTCCGCCCACACGACCCCAGAGTGGCGTGCACGCCCCCGGAAGGCCGCCTATCTCCAGGGCGATCGAGCGTTCACCCGCCGGGCGGGGCAGGGCATGAGTTCGGGAATCCTCGTCGTCGCGTGCGCCCTCGCGGTGGTCCTCGCCGCCGTGGCCGCGCTGCGCGCCCGGTCGGAGCGCGACGCGCTGCGGCGACGGCTCGACGACCTGGAGCGCTCGCGCGACGAGCTCGTCGCGTGCGTCTCGCACGAGCTGCGCACGCCGCTCAACGCCGTGCTCGGCTGGGCGCGCCTCCTCCACTCGGGGCGGCTCGACGCGGCCTGCGCGGCGCGCGCGATCGAGGGGATCGAGCGCGGCGCGACGGCCGAGGCGCAGATCGTGGACGACCTCCTCGACGTCGCGCGCATCGCGCGCGGCGAGCTGCGGCTCGACGTCCGCGCGGTCGATCTCGTCCCGGTGGTCGAGGCGGCGGTCGCGGCGGTCCGTCCGGCGGCGGCGACGCGCGGCATCGCGCTCTCGGTAGCGCTCGAGCCGAAGCCCGGGGCGGTCTCGGGCGATCCGGGGCGCCTCCAGCAGGCGGTCTGGAACCTCCTCTCGAACGCGGTGAAGTTCACGCCGGAGGGCGGACGCGTCGAGGTGCGGCTCCGCCGCGAGGGCGACGCGGCCGTGATCCGCGTGACGGACACGGGCGAGGGGTTCGACGCCGCGTTCGCGCCGCACCTGTTCGAGCGGTTCCGGCAGGCGGACTCGTCGCTGACGCGCCCGCACGGCGGCATCGGCGCGGGGCTCGCGATCGTCCGGCACGTCGTGGAGGCGCACGGGGGGACCGTCTCGGGTTACAGCGCCGGGCGGGGGAGGGGCGCGACGTTCACGGTGAGGCTGCCGGTGGCGCGGCGCGCGGTCGCGCCGGGAGCGGGCGCGCCGGGGCCGAGGACGGCGGCAGCGCGGCACGTGTGAACGCGCGCGCGCGTCCGCCCTCTCTCCCTGGCCCGCTCCCCCGCCTACTTCGCCTGCACGGAGACCGCGGCGCTGGTCGCGACGTTGCCGGCGACGTCGGTCGCGACCGCGGTGAGCGTGTGCAGGCCGCTCCGCCGTGCCGGCGTCCAGACGACCTCGTACGGCGCGGCCGTCCGCGTCGCGAGCAGCACGCCGTCCACGTGGAACGCGACGCTCGAGATCCCGTTCGCGTCCTCCGCCGTGGCGGCGAGCGTCGTCTCGAAGCGGACCACCGTCCCGTCCGCGGGCGCCGTGAGCGCCACGGCCGGCGGCGTGTTGTCGATCCTCGTCGCCACGCCGTGCTGGCTCGTGCCGCCCGGCCCCGTGCCGACGACGGTCAGGAGCGCGCTGCCGTCGGGGAACGCGCGGGAGTCGAACGAGAACGCCACGGTCCCGTCGGGCGCCACGGGCGCGGTGGCGAGGCGGATCCCGTCGCCGACGTCGCCGAGGTACCAGAGCTCCGCCTGCGTCGCGTTCGCGGCCGTCGCGAGGACCGGGACGATCCCGCGGACGAGCGCGTTCGGCGCCGGCGAGCCGATCTGCACCGTCACCGGCGGCGCGGCCGGGTTCGAGACCTGCACGCGGACGTACGAGCTGTCGTTCCCGCCGCTCGCGTCGTAGACGCGGACGAGGAACGTGAACGGTCCGTCCGCGAGCGCCGTCGTGTCCACCGTGTAGGTCACGGTCCCGCCGGCCGGCACCGCGGTCTGGAGCAGCGCCGTGTCGTACGGCGACGGGCCGCCCCACAGCTCGGCCCGGACGACCCCGCTCGCGCTCGCCACGACCTGGATGGTCCCGCTCACGGCGGCGCGGTCCACCGGGCTCGTGATCGTCGTGTACGGCGGGAAGCCCCCGTCGTCGTGGCACCCGGCGCACGTGTCCGCCAGGACGGTGCGCCTGGGGAACCCCGCCGACCCGTCGTCGTGGCACGACGAGCACTCCACCCAGACGCCCTCGCGCAGCACGATCGCCGGATCGGGCGGGAAGAGGTAGCCGGGGCCCGTCGCCGCGATCGCGAGCGACACGCGCACGGGGTGGTTGCTGTTCAGGTCGTCCGCGAAGGTGTGGCACTGGACGCAGTAGTCGCTCGCCGTCGTGGCGCGGTCCACCGCGTGGACGTCGCCGGGCGGAACGGCGGCCGCCGGCGCGATCGTGACGGCGGCGTCGCTCGCGGCGGCGTGGGCGCGCGTGGTGGAAGGCTGCTGGGCGCAGGCGGCGGCGAGCAGCACCGCGGCGAGCGCGAACCCGATCGACGAGTTCCTCATGGATCCCTCCGGTATTCCGCACGGGACGCCCCGTCCGGCACGGCACGCGGTACCCTCTCACACTGCGAGTGCGTGTACACGGAGTCCGGGTGCGGCTGTTCGTCGCAGGCTGGCGATGTCCGCGCTCCCCCCTCTCCCCGTCGCTCTCCCCCCGCGGCGCGCGGGAGAGGGGAGTGGACCAACCTTCGAAAGCGCCCGTCCCGTCGGGCGCTTATGCTATCGTCCGCGCCCCGCATGCCGTTCTCGGAGGTCATCGCGCAGGACCGCGCGCTCACGCCCCTGCGCTCCGCGCTGCGGCGCGGGACCCTGCACCACGGCTACCTGTTCGGCGGGCCCGAGGGGGTCGGCAAGGCGATGGCGGCCCGGCTCCTCGCCCAGGCCGCGAACTGCGAGGGCGGCGAGCCGGCGGGGGCCGGGTTCCGGGACGATCCCTGCGGCGCGTGCGGTCCGTGCCGGAAGATCGCGAAGGGCATCCACCCCGACGTGATCGTGCTCCACGAGGAGCGCGTGATGGCGAAGGCCGGCACCTGGGAGCCGAAGGGCGGCCGCACGCCGTCGAAGGACGTCGTCGTGGACCAGGTGCGCGACGTCGTGGACCGGCGGCTCGCGCTGAAGCGGTTCGAGGGGCGGCACCGGTTCGTGATCGTCGACCCCGCCGACGCGATGAACCCGCAGGCGCAGAACGCGCTCCTGAAGACGCTCGAGGAGCCGCCCGAGGACACGACGCTCGTCCTCGTCGCGGCGAGCCCCGACTCGCTCCTCCCGACCATCCGCTCCCGGTGCGTGCGGGTCGCCTTCGGGCCGCTGCCGGCGGACGCGATCGCGCCGCGCCTGGAGGAGCGGCTGCCGAAGCTCCTCGCGCGGCGGCTCGCGGAGCTCGAGGAGGGGCGCGAGGAGGACGACGCGCCGGGACCGGCCCCGGACCGGCGCGCGGTGGAGGCGGAGCTCCGGGAGGAGCTGTCGCTCGCGGTGGCGCTCTCGGGCGGGTCGCTCGGCCGCGCGCTCGCGCTCTTCGGCACGCTCCGGGCGCACCGCGAGGCGGTGCTCGCCGCGGCCGCGCTCGACGCCCGCGACGCCGGCGCGTGGCTCGCGTTCGCGCGCGCGCACGGCGAGGACCGCGAGACCGCCGGCGAGCTGTGCGACCTGCTCCTCCTCTGGTGGCGCGACGTCGCGGCCGCGCAGGCGGGCTCGGGCGCGCTCGCGCTCGGCGGCGTCCGCGACGCGACGCTGCGCGTCGCGTCGGCGCTCTCGCCCGCGGAGGCGCTGCGGCGGCGGCGCGAGGTGCGGGCCACCGCGGACGCGCTCCGGCAGAACGCGTCGCCCGTCCTGGCGCTCGAGGGGATGCTGGTGAGGTGGTTCCACCATGGCGGGTAGGCCCGGAACCCGGGCGGCCGGCGCCACGCTCGAGGCCTGCCTCGACGACGCGCGGGCGGGGAAGCCGAGGCCGGTCTACCTCTTCGAGGGCGACGCGTTCCTCTCGCTCCGCGCCGCGCGCGAGCTCGCGGGCGCGCTCGTCCCCGAGGCGCAGCGCGCGCTGAACCTCGTCGAGCTCGACGCGGCGGCGTCGCCCGCCGAGGTCGCGGCCGAGGTCGCGACGGGCGGCCTCTTCGGCGGCGGGAAGGTGGTGCTCGTCCAGGAGCCCGCGTTCCTCACCTCGAAGGAGGACGCGCAGGACGCCTTCGCGCGCGCCGCGGGGATGTGGGCGGACGGCCGCCAGCGCGAGGCGGCCCGCCGGCTCCTGGCGCTCGCCGCGAAGGCGGGCTGGTCCGCCGGGGACCTCGACCCGCGCGCCGATCCGCCCCCCGACCTCGGCGCCTTCGCGAAGGAGCTCGGCCTCGCGCTCGACGAGGTTCCGGGGGCGCGCGAGTTCGTGTCGGGCGCGGCGCGGCTCGCCGTCGAGCGCGAGATGAAGGTCCAGAAGGACGACGCGTCGTCGCTCGACGCCGCGCTGGCGCGCGGCTTCCCTGCCGGCCACGTGCTCGTGATCGCGGCGGGCAAGGTGGACGGCCGCCTCCCGCTCGTGAAGAAGCTCGCCGCGGCCGGGCGGCGCGTCTCGATCCAGGTGGAGAAGGAGGGGACCTGGGACGCGCAGCGGCTCGTCCTCGGGCCGGTGCTGGAGTCGCTCCTCGCCGGGACGGGCAAGAAGGTGGACCGGGCGGCGGAGGCGCGGCTCGCCGCGCTCGTCGGCGAGGACGCGCGCGTGCTCGCCTCGGAGCTCGCGAAGCTCGTCGCCTACGTCGGCGACCGGAAGACGATCGGCGCGAAGGACGTGGACGAGATCGTGACCCGCGTCGCCGAGGACCCGTTCTTCGCGCTCGGGAACGCCGTCGAGGCGCGCGACCTGGAGGACGCGCTCGCCGTCCTCGGCCGGGCCCTCCAGGACGGCGCGACGCCGTACATGCTGCTGGGCTCGGTCGCGGGGACGGTGCGGCGGCTCGTCGTCGAGGGCGAGCGGGCGCGAAAGGCGGCCGGCGATCGCCGCGTCGGCAGCTACGCCGAGTGGCAGCAGAAGGTGCTGCCGGAGATCCCGGAGGACGAGCTCGGGGACCGGAAGCCGTACGGGTTCTGGATGAAGTACCAGGCGTCGACGCGGTTCGGCCGCGGCGAGCTGCTCGACGCCCTCGCCGGTCTCGCCGAGGCCGACGTCGCCATGAAGACCGGGCAGGACGGGCGGATCCGGCTGGAGCGGGTCCTCGTCGGGCTGCTCGCGCCGCGAGCGGCGGAAAGGAGCACGCCTTGAGCCAGCGAGTCCTCGTGACGAGCGCGCTGCCCTACGCGAACGGGTCGATCCACCTCGGCCACCTCGTCGAGTACATCCAGACCGACGTCTACGTCCGCTTCCGCAAGGCCTGCGGCGACGACGTGACCTACGTCTGCGCGGCCGACTCGCACGGCACGCCCATCGAGGTGAACGCCGCGAAGGCCGGCGTGTCGCCGAAGGCCTTCGTCGAGCGGTACCGCGCCGAGCAGCACGAGGACTTCCGGAAGTTCGGCGTCGAGTTCGCGACGTACTACACGACGGACTCGGAGGAGAACAAGAAGTGGGCGTACCGCATCTACGACGCCCTCAAGGCCAAGGGGCTCGTCTACAAGAAGTCGGTCGAGCAGCTCTACTGCGAGACCGACCGCCGCTTCCTGCCCGACCGGTTCGTGAAGGGCGCCTGCCCGAAGTGCGGCACGCCGGACCAGTACGGCGACGTCTGCGAGAGCTGCGGCACGACCTACGACCCGCGCGAGCTGAAGGGGCCGTACTGCGCGATCTGCGGCAACCCCCCGGTCGTCCGGACGAGCGATCACGCGTACGTGAACCTCCGCAAGCCGGAGGTCTTCTCGGTCATCGACGGCTGGGTGAACGCCCCGGGGCACCTCGTGCCGTCGGTGCGGGAGCAGGTGAAGGGCTGGCTCGCCGACCTGCAGGACTGGTGCATCACCCGCGACGAGCCGTACTTCGGCTTCCCGGTGAACGACCCCGAGTTCGAGGGCAAGTACCTCTACGTCTGGGTGGACGCGCCCATCGGCTACCTCTCGTCGGCGGAGCACTACTTCGCCGAGGAGGCGCCCCCGGGCAGGCGGCTCTCGCCGGCGGAGTTCGAGCGGCAGTACCTCGCCGACGACGGCAAGGCCGCGCGCCTCGAGCACTTCATCGGCAAGGACATCCTCCGCTTCCACGCGGTGTTCTGGCCGGCGATGCTCTGGGCCACCGGCGTGAAGCGCCCGGACCGGATGCCCGTGCACGGCCACCTCACCGTGAACGGCGAGAAGATGTCCAAGTCGCGGGGCTCGTTCATCACCGGCAAGACGTACCTCGACTCCGGCCTCGATCCGGAGCTGCTCCGGTACTTCTACGCGTCGAGCCTCTCGCCGGGCATCTACGACATCGACCTCTCGCTCGACGAGTTCCGCAACCGCATCAACGCGGACCTGCAGAAGCGGATCGCGAACCTGGCCGCGCGCGTCCACTCGCCCGTGGCGAAGCTGGGCGAGCTCGGGAAGGGCGCGTCGGCCGGGACGCCGCGGCTCGACCGCAAGGCGGTCGCGGACGCGCTGGCGGCGGCGCGCGCCGCGTTCCTGGAGCTCGAGTACCGGACCGCCGTCCGCGCCGTGAACGACCTCGCCGATGTCGCGAACAAGGCGGTCCAGGACAACAAGCCGTGGGAGACGCCGGGCGCGCCGGAGACGCAGGCCCTCCTGTACGACCTCGCGAAGGCGCTCCACGCGATCGCGGTGATGCTCGCCCCGGTGATGCCGCGGTTCGCGGCGGGGCTCGCGGAGTCGCTCGGCGGCGCCTCGCTCGCGTGGCCCGAGGGGTTCACCCCCTTCGACGGGAAGCCGGTGCGCTTCACCGCGAAGCCGCCCGCGATCCTCCCGGTGGACGCGAAGCAGGTGGCGAGGCTCATCGTCGCGCCGGCGGACGGGGAGGCGCCCAGGGTCTCGAAGGCGCCGAGCCCCGCCGAGACGGCGACGAAGGCGACCGCCAAGGCCGCCCCGCCGCCGCCCGGCGTCGTCACCTACGACGACTTCGCGAAGGTCGAGCTGCGGGTCGCGGTGGTGCGGGCGGCGGAGCGGGTCGAGAAGGCGGACAAGCTCCTGAAGCTCTCCGTGGACGTCGGCGAGCCCGAGCCGCGCACGATCGTCGCGGGGATCGCGCAGGCGTACCCGGATCCGGCCGCCCTCGTCGGCAAGCGGATCGTGGTGGTCGCGAACCTCGCGCCGCGGCCGCTGCGCGGGATCACCTCGCACGGGATGCTCCTCGCCGCGGGCGAGCCGCCGAACCTGACCGTCGTGACCGTCGGTGACACGATCGCCCCCGGCACGCGCGTGAAGTGATTCACTCCCCTCTCCCCCAGGCAGCGCCTGGGGGAGAGGGCCAGGGAGAGGGGGGAGGGTCACGTTGGGCCTCATCGACTCCCACGCCCACCTCGACTTCGAGGACTACGCGAAGGACCTCGACGGCGTGATCTCCCGCGCCCGCGCCGCCGGCCTCGAGCGGATCGTCTGCATCGGGCTCTGGCGGGGCCCGGGCAGCTTCGGCGACGCCCTCGAGCTCGCCGCGCGCGAGCCCGGCCTCTTCGCGGCGACGGTCGGCGTCCACCCCCACGAGTGCGCGCGGGTCCCCGAGGAGGACTGGGCGGTCCACGACGCCCTCGCGCGCGATCCGCGCGTCGTCGCGGTGGGCGAGACGGGGCTCGACTTCCACTACGACCACTCGCCGCGCCCGGTGCAGGAGGCCTCGTTCCGCCGCTCGCTCGGGACCGCGCGCGCCGCCGGCAAGCCGGTCGTCGTCCACGTCCGCGAGGCGGACGGGACCTGCGCGCGCGTCCTGCGCGAGGAGGGCGTCCCGCCCGCGGGGGGCGTCATCCACTGCTTCACGGGCGACGTCGCCTCCGCGCGCGCCTACCTCGACCTCGGCCTGTACGTCTCCGTCGCGGGCGTCGTGACGTTCAAGGCCGCCGAGGCGATCCGCGAGGCCGTGCGGATCGTCCCGCGCGACCGGCTCCTCGTCGAGACGGACTGCCCGTTCCTCGCGCCGATCCCGTACCGCGGCAAGCGGAACGAGCCGGCGTACGTCGTCGAGACGGCGCGGAAGGTGGCGGAGGTGTGGGGGACGACGCTCGACGAGGTCGCGCGGGTCACGACGGCGAACGCGAGGCGGCTCTTCCGGATCTAGCGGCCCCCGCTCCGGCCGCCCGCAGGTACTGGCTCACGCCCTTCACGCAGCGCCAGCTCTCGCCCCTCGCCGCGCGGCGGAGCAGCTCGTCGTTGAGGTCGAGGCGCCCGCGGTCCCGCTCCTCGTGGTGGAGGTGGTAGGCGACGCCCTGGAGCTTGAAGAACGTCCGCTCGAGGCCGTACTGCCGGAAGCGCAGGACGAGGTCGGTGTCCTCCCGCCCCCAGCCGACGTAGGCCTCGTCGTACCCGTTCACCGCGACGAAGTCGTCGCGCCAGTAGCTCATGTTGCAGCCGCGGATCGAGCGGAGCGACCGCGGCGAGACCACCGTCGCGAGCGCGCGCCCGAGCGGGGGGAGGCGGAGCGCGTTGAGCCGGTTGCGGACGCCGCGGGAGAGGAGGCCGGGGCGGATCCCGTCCTCGACGAGCCGGCGCGTCGCCTCCGGCCCGAGCACGACCCGGCTCCCGCCGATGAAGCGGCCGGGCCGCGCGGCGGCGAGGTGGTCCTCGACGAAGCGGGGGTGCAGCACCATGTCGCCGTCCACCTGCACGACGTACGCGCCGCTCGCCGCCGCCACCGCCTTGTTCCGGATCTGCCCGGCCCGGAACCCGTCGTCCGGCTGCCAGACGTGGTTCACCGGGACCCGCAGCTCGCGGCGCAGCGCCTCCACGACGGCGCGGGTCGGCTCGCCCGAGCCGTCGTCGGCGACGAGCACCTCGCCGGGCAGGACCGTCTGCGCCGCGACGCTCCTCAGGATCCGGGCGAGCGCCTCGGGCCAGTTGTAGGTCGCCACCAGCAGCGAGCAGTCCTCGCGTCTCATGCCGCCCCCCGTCCCGCCGCGCCGTCGCCGCCGGCCGCCTCGCGCGCCGCGCGGTGCGCGTCCCAGAGCTTCACGTTCTTGAGGAAGGTGCCGTGCGCGTGCAGGACCGAGAGCACGAGCCCGTGCACCCCGTCGAGGAAGCCGCGCCTCAGGAGGTACGACTTCAGGAGGACGGCGAGCGGCGAGAGCAGCAGCTTGACGAGCGACGGGCGGACGCCGCGGCGGAACGCGTCCTCGGCGGCGAGGCTCGTGTAGCGGTCCTGCTTCGCGACGTGCTCGGCGACCCGCCCGTAGGTGTAGTGGAGCAGGTGGCCGTCGAGGCGCGTGACGGCGAGCGGCTCCGCGAACACGAGCCCCTCGTGCACGAGGGCGTCGTTCCAGCGGACCTTGTCGCGGGGGAAGAGGCGGACCTTCCGGTCGGGGTACTCGAGCCCGTGCCGGACGAACCGGCCGTAGTACCAGTTGAGCCGCGAGACCTCGTACGCGCCGCGCAGCCCCTTCGCCTTCGCCTCCGCCACCGCGCGCTGGAGGAACGGGTCGAGCGCCTCGTCCGCGTCCACCGACAGGATCCAGCCGTGCCGCGCGAGCCCGTTCGCGAGGTTCTTCTGCGGGCCGAAGCCGAGCCAGGCGTGGCGCACCACGCGCGCGCCGAGCCGCTCGCAGCGCGCCACCGTGTCGTCCGTGGAGAAGCCGTCCACGACGACGATCTCGTCCGCCACGGGGGCGAGCGACGCGAGGCAGCGCTCCACGTTGCGCGCCTCGTCCTTCGTGATGAGGACGGCCGAGATCCGATCCATCCGTCAGCCGCCCCAGCTTCCCCACTCGTCGGCGAGGTCGGGCTCGGCGCCCGGGCGGTTCCGCTCCCGCCACTCGACGATCTCCCAGCCGCGCCGCCGGGCCAGCTCCCGGAACGGCGCCTTCGGGTTCACCACCACCGGGTTCCCGACCTCCTCGAACAGCGGGACGTCGGCGGACGAGTCCGAGTAGAGGAAGCTCCGCCCGACGTCGAGGTCGAGCTTGTCGAAGAGCGCCTCGACCGCCGCGCGCTTCCCCTCCCTGAACACGACCGGCGCGACGATCTGGTCGGTCGCCTTGCCGTCCACGATCCGCGTGCGCGTGCCGATCGCGGCGTGCACGCGGAGGTGGCGGCCGACCTCGTCCACGATGTACTGCGGCGAGCCCGAGGCCACGACGACGAAGTGGCCGGAGAGGAGGTGCTTGCGGATCTGGCGGATCGCGCCGGAGGTGATGCGCTTGCGCAGGTGGCGCTCGAAGCAGAGGTGGGCGTGCTGGCGGAGCGCGTCCGCGTAGAGCCCCTGCTGGCAGCGCGACCCCACCTCCACCATGTCCTGCTCGGTGAGGCGGTGGCGCGCGTACTCGTAGATGATGCGCGGGATCCGCGAGCGCACCTCGGCCCGCATCAGCTTCTCGCTGTACAGGTACCAGGTGAAGATCGTGCCGGCGTTCCCGTCGAGGAGCGAGTCGTCGACGTCGAAGATCGCGGCGGTGCGGCCGAAGGGGACCATGGTCGAGCGGCGCGGGGGTCGGACCGGTCGCGCCGGCCCCGATTCTACGTCCCCTCGGTCGGCTTCGTTTCGGCGGGCGGCGCCTCCGAAGGGGCGGCCGTCTCCGACGGCGCCGTCTCGGCGGTGGCCGGCGCCTCGGCCTCGGGCGCGGCGGCGGCCTCGGGCACGGCGGCCGCCTCCGCGGGCGGCGCCTCGGGCGGCGCCTCCGGCGCGGCGGCCTCCTCCTTCTTCTCGCCGGCGCCCTCGAGCTTCTGCGCGAGCGCGGCGAAGGGGTTGTGCGTCAGCTTCTTGCTCTCCGGAGGCCGCGCGTGCGGCCCCTTGTCGCCGGGGAGCCGCGGGCCCTGGTAGCCGCGCTTCTTGTCGCCGAACCCGCCGAACCCGCGGTGCTCGCGCGGCCCGCCGCGATCCGGCCGCTCCGGCCGCGGCGGCCGCTCGGGGCGCGCCTCGCGCGCGGGCGCGCCCTCCGGAGCCGCCTCGACGGCGCCCTCGGCCGGCTTCGCCTCCGCGCCCGCGGGCGGCGGAGGCCGCGGCTCGGGCCGCCGCTTGTCCTTCGGCTTCCGCGGCTGGGCCTGGCCGCCGCCCGGCCGCGGCACGTAGATCACCGGCGTCATGAGCTCGGCGGGCGGGCCGCTCTTCTCGACCTGCGCGGTGGGCAGCGCGCCGCGCCAGATCGGCTGCTCGTACACGTTGTCCGAGGTGGTCCAGCGCCGCGTCCCGCCCTCGCGCCCCATGAGGTTGAGCCACGAGTTCACGCGGCTGTCGAGCTCGTCGATGTAGTGGGTGAGGAGCGCCTCGAGCGTGAGCGGCGCCTTGGGCGAGCCGAACTCGACGCGCCCGTGGTGCGCGAGCGCGAGGTGGACGACGTGGTGCTCGAGGTCGCGCGGGACGCCGATCCGGCGCGCCTTGTCGTGGATCCACTGCGCCACCATCACGAGGTGGCCCACCAGCTTGCCCTCGTCGGTGTACTCGACGCTCTTCTCGCCCGCGAGCTCGCGGATCTTGCCGAGGTCGTGGAAGAAGGCGCCCGCGACGAGGAGGTCGCGATCGACCTGCGGGTAGTGGTCGGCGATCCGGTGCGCGAGCTTCAGGCACGACACCGTGTGCTCGAGCAGCCCGCCGGGGTACGCGTGGTGGACGGTCTTCGCCGCGGCCGAGCGGCGCAGGCGCGCCGCGACGTCCTCGTCCTGCACGAACGCGAGGATGAGCTCCTTCACGTGCTTGTCGGCGACGGCGTCGACGAGCCCGAGCAGCTCCTTCCAGAGCGCCTCCTCGGCCTCGCCGCCCGCGGGCTTCTCCGGCTTCTTCGGCTCCGGCGGCGGGACCCAGGTGAAGTCGGTGGGGTCGAGACCGGCGACGGCGGGGTCGACCTTCGCCAGCGACTCGATCCGGATCTGCGGCTTCCCCTGGAACGTCCCGACGATCCCCTCCACCTCGACGTAGTCCTTCTCCTCGAACGACGCGGCGAGCTCCTCGACGCGGTCGAACGCGCGCGCCTCGAGCTCTCCCGTCCTGTCGTGGAACGTCGCGGCGAGATACGTCTTGCCGCTCTTCGCGGTGGGGATCGCCTTGCGGGCCACGAGGTAGACGCTCTTCGGGCGGTCTCCCTCCTTGACGTCCTTGACCCAGATCTTTTCCATGGTCCGCGCAAGCTAGCTCAGCCCGGCCGTTTGGACAACGGCGCGTTAGACGAGATGGGAGGAGGCCAGCCATGCGGATCGAGCGGGCCCGGGACGCCCTCGTCGTCGTGGACGTGCAGCACGACTTCCTCCCCGGCGGCGCCCTGGCCGTCGCAGACGGCGACGCGGTGGTCGCGCCGATCGCGGCGCTCGCCCCCGCCTTCGCGACGGTCGTCGCGACGCAGGACTGGCACCCCCCGGGTCACGTCTCGTTCGCCTCCGCCCACCCCGGACGGAGGCCCTTCGAGACCGTCGCGCTCCCGCAGGGCCCGCAGGAGCTGTGGCCCGACCACTGCGTCGCAGGGTCGCGCGGCGCCGCGCTCCACCCGGCGCTGCCGGACGCCGCGCTCACGCTGATCCTGAGGAAGGGGACCCGCCGCGAGGTCGACTCGTACAGCGCCTTCCGGGAGAACGTCGGGCCGGACGGTGGGCGCCCGACCACCGGGCTCGGCGCGTGGCTCGCCGCCCGCGGGGTGGCCCGCGTGTTCGTCTGCGGGCTCGCCCGCGACTTCTGCGTGCGCGCGACGGCGGTGGACGGCGCGGGGGAGGGGCTCGAGGTGATCGTGCTCGACGACCTGACGCGCGCGGTGTTTCCCGATCGGCGGGGAGAGTGCGACGCGGCCCTCGCGGCGGCGGGCGTCCGGCTGTCGGACAGCAGGACGATCGAGCGATAGCAGGGCGAGGCCGGCACGTCTCGCTCCGCGAGATGCGCCTGGCCCGGAGATGGGAGCGGCCTGACCTTCTCCGAGGAGGGGCGATGCGTGCGCTCGTGTACGAGGGGCCTTGGCGCGTGCGGGTCCGGGACAAGCCCGATCCCGCGATCGAGCACCCCGACGACGTGATCCTCGCCGTCCGCCGCGCGGCGATCTGCGGCTCGGACCTGCACCTGTACCACGGGTTCGTGCCCGACACGCGCGTGGGCGCGACGTTCGGCCACGAGTTCACGGGCGAGGTGGTCGAGACCGGCGCGTCCGTCCGGAGCCTCCGGCGCGGCGATCGCGTCGCGGTGCCGTTCAACATCTCCTGCGGCACCTGCTTCTTCTGCCGCCGCGGCCTGTTCGGCGGCTGCGAGTCCTCGAACCCGTCGAACGGCCTCGCCTCCGGGATCTACGGGTACTCGCACACGACGGGCGGCTACGACGGCGGACAGGCCGAGTACGTGCGGGTGCCGTTCGCGGACGTCGGGCCGATGAAGATCCCCGACGACCTGGACGAGGAGGACGCGCTCATGCTCACGGACGTCCTCCCGACCGGCTACCAGGCGGCGGAGATGGGCGGGATCGCGGAGGGCGACGCGGTCGCGGTGTTCGGCTGCGGGCCCGTCGGCCTCGCCGCGGCGCGCGCCGCCTGGCTGCTCGGCGCGGCGCGCGTCATCGCGCTCGATCGCGTCGCGGCGCGGCTCCGGTTCGCGGAGCGGTGGGCGGGCGCGGAGACGATCGACCTCTCGCGCGTGAAGGACCCGGTGCCCGAGCTGCGCGAGGCGACCGGCGGGCGCGGACCGGACGTCTGCATCGACGCGGTGGGGCTCGAGGCGAGCGGCTCGGCGGTCTGGACGCTGCTCGGGCGCAAGCTGAAGGTCGCGCCGGGCTCGGCGATCGCGCTGGCGTGGGCGATCCACGCGGTCCGCAAGGGCGGGACCGTCTCGATCGTGGGCGTGTACGGGCCGCCGGCGAACCTCGTGCCGATCGGCGTCGCGATGAACAAGGGGCTGACGCTGCGGATGGGGCAGGCGAACGTGAAGCGGTACCTGCCGCGCCTCCTCGAGCACGTGCGCGCCGGGCGCCTGCGGGGGCGCGAGCTCGTGACGCACCGCTTCGCGCTGGAGCACGCGCCGCAGGCGTACGAGGTGTTCGACCGGAAGGAGGACGGCTGCGTGAAGTGCGTCCTCCTCGCGAGGGCGTGACGACCGTCCTGCGGAGCGGAGGCGAGGGAGGGCACATGGATCGGCCGGACCCGGGAGCGTCGGGAGGGATCCGCGGGCCCGCGGTGGACGCCGCGCCCGAGGTGAGGCCGGGCGTCCCGCGCGTCCGGCGCCCCGCGCCGGATCCCGGCGCGCACTGGCAGCGCCCGGAGCAGCAGCGCGGCGCGGCGCTCCTCTCGAGGGCGGGGCTGCGCGAGGCGACGCCCGTGTTCGGCACGGCGCAGCCGGCCTGCGGCCTGTCGGGGCTCGTCCGGCGCGCGGCGTACCGCGTCCCGGAGCACCGCACCGGCCGCTGGGCCCTGCTCCTCGCCGCGGACCGGATCGACGTCCTCGAGCACCGGCTGGCCCGCGGGTGGTGGATCCTCCCGGCGGCGGCGGCGCTCGCCCTCGGGTACGCCGTGGTCGCGCGCGCGGTGAGCCGGCGCTAGGCCGGCGCCAGGCCGCTCCGACCTCCGGGCCACGCCGCTCCCATCTTCGGGCCGGCGGCCGGACGCACGCCCGCGAGGGACCCCGCCGCAAGGTCGCACCTGCGCGGCCTCCGCGGCTGCTACAATGCGCCGAGGAGGTGCGCCTTTTGCCCGCGGTGACCCGCGTCCTCGTGCCCGTCGACTTCTCGCCGTCCGCCCGCGCGGCGCTGGAGTACGCCACGTTCCTCGCCGGAAAGCTCGGCGCGGAGCTCGACGTCCTCCACGTCTGGGAGCCGCCCGGCTACGTCGGGCCCGACACGCTCGCGCTCCTGCCGGTCTCCGCGGGCCAGCCGGGCTGGGACCAGACGCGCACCGACGTGACGCGCGAGGTCCAGCACTTCCTCGCGAAGACCGCCACGAAGCCGAAGCAGCTCAGCGTCCGGGTCGAGGCGGGCGAGCCCTCCGACACGATCTTGCAGATCGCGAAGGACGGCGGAGCGGATCTCATCGTGATGGGGACGCACGGGCGGACGGGGCTCTCGCGCCTCCTCATCGGGAGCGTCGCGGAGGCGGTGCTGCGCCGCTCCACGTGCCCGGTCCTGACGGTCCGGGTGCCGGGCAAGACGACGCGCGACACGTTGCCGCTGTAGCGCCGTCGCGCGGGACGGGGTGCGCCATGAAGCTCGTATCCGAGGCGATGAACCGTTCGCTCGTCACGGTCATGCAGGACGCCCCCATGGCCGACGTGGTCGCGCTCGTGCGGCGCACCGGGGCGGAGCACGTGCTCGTGATGGAGGATCAGATCCTCGTCGGCATCCTCTGCGCGTGCGACCTGCGCGGGGCGAGCCCGGAGGAGCCGGTCCGCGACCGCATGAGCGTGCCGGTCGTCACGGTGCGTCCGGACACGGAGCTCTGCGACGCGGCCGCCACGATGTGCGAGCAGGGGGTGGGGTGCCTGCCGGTGACCGTCGGCGGGCTCATCCTGGGCACCGTCAGCGAGGCCGAGATCGAGCGCGCCGGGGTGGGGGCGCCGCACCCGCGCTGCCCGCACACGCATCGCCGAGCGAGCCGGTTCCGGCACTGAGCGAGCCGCGCGTCGGCGCGGGCGGGGGGAGAGATGGCCAGGCACACCGTGCAGGAGTACATGAGCGTCGCGCCGGTCGTCGTCTCCAGCGACCGCACCCTCGCCGAGGCGCGCCGCCTCATGCGCGAGCGCAACATCCGGCACCTCCCCGTCGTCGACGCCGGGCGCCTCGTCGGCGTCGTGTCGCAGCGCGACCTGTACCTGCTCGAGACGCTGAAGTGCGTGGACCCGGGCACGGAGACCGTCCGGGAGGCGATGGCGCCGGACCCGTACGCCGTCCCGCCCGACGCGCCGCTCGAGATCGTCGCCGAGACGATGGCCGAGGCGAAGTACGGGTCCGCCGTGGTGGTCGATCGGGGCTCGGTGATCGGGCTCTTCACCACCGTGGACGCGCTGCGGGCGCTCGCCGCGGTCGTCCGGCGCCGGCACGCGCGCGCCGGGGATCGTGCCCCCCGGGAGGCGTGACGGCGCGCCTCGTGCGCAACGCGTGCGCGCCCGCGGCCCCCGCGTGCAAGACTCGCGGGTGAACGGACTGGAAATCGCTCGGGTTTTCCCGAGGCACGCCGCGTGAAAGAGGCCGCGGGCATGAGCCGCTTCGAGGCGGAAGCCCGCGAGGTCCTGCTGCGGCGCCGCCGCTCGCTCTCGGACGACCCTGCGTACCCCGGCGGCGACCCGGCGGCGCGCTGGTCGGACTACGAGGCGGCCCCGGAGCCGCGGAGCGAGCTCGTGCGGCGCGAGCTCGCCGAGATCGAGGCCGCCCTGCTGCGGATCCAGGAGGGCCGCTACGGCACCTGCCTGAACTGCGGCGGCCCGATGGGCTTGCAGCGGCTCCGCGCGATCCCCGAGGCGCGGTACTGCCTCGCGTGCAGCGGCCAGCCCCACGCGGCGGAGTAGGCCGCTCCGATCTCCGGGCCAGGCACTTTTCGCGTAGCGAAATGTGCCGGCCCGCTCCCTGCGGCCTACGCGCGGGCCGCTCGTCGCCGTGCCCGGTGGCGTCGCGACCGTCGTCCTGCTAAACACCGGTCCTCCGTGAGCCCCGCAGCCCGCATCCGTGGCGAGCCGGTCCTCGCGTACGTGCTCGGCGACGCGCTCTACCTGAACCTCACGAGCGCCTGCACGCTCGCGTGCACCTTCTGCCCGAAGATCCGGGACGGCGACTGGGTCGTCGGCGGCTTCGACCTGAGGCTGCGCCGCGCTCCGTCCGGGGACGAGGTCTGGGCGGCCGCGCTCCGCGCCGGGATCGAGGGCCGATCGGAGGTCGTGTTCACCGGCCTCGGAGAGCCCACGCTCCGGCTCGAGGTCCTGCTGGACGTCGCGCGGCGGCTCCGCGCCGCCGGCGTCCGGCGCGTCCGGGTGGACACGGACGGCCTCGCGAGCCTGCGGGAGGGGAAGGACGTCCCCGCGCTGCTCGCCGCGGCGGGCGTGGACGCGGTCTCGGTCTCCCTCAACGCGCCCGACGCGGAGACGTACGCGCGCATCTGCCCGAGCCGGTACGGCGCGGCGGCGTACGCGGCCGTGGAGGAGTTCGTACGGCGGAGCGTCGGGGTCATCCCGAACGTCGCGGCGAGCGCCGTGGCGCTGCCCGGCATGTCGGAGGACGCATGCCGGCGGGCGGCCGAGGCCCTCGGGGCGCGCTTCCGGTGGCGCCCCTACGACCGGCTCGGCCGGATCGAGGGGACCGAGGCTCGCGCCCCGGAGTCCGGTTGACGTGGCGCGGCACGGGCCGCTCCGGACGGATTCTCACAGCCGTTTCGCACGTTCCCTTGCCGGATTGGCTGGACGTCAACCGCGGAATCATGCATAACCTGCGGCAACTCCGCATCGTTTGCGCGCTTCGGTCAAGGTCGAGGGCATGGTCATACCCAATACAGGCACCCGTGCGGGCAAGGAGCGGATCCTCGTCGTCGACGACGAGCAGAACGCCCGCGTCGCCCTCCGGACGATCCTGACGGAGGAGGGCTACGAGGTCGCCGAGGCCGCGGACGGCGAGGAGGCGCTCGCGCTGCTCCCCGGCTTCGCGCCCGCCGCGGTGCTCGCCGACGTCCGGATGCCGCGGATGGACGGGATCACGCTGCTGAAGCGCGCGCGCGAGCAGGGGGCGGACGCGGTCTTCGTGATGATGACCGCGTTCGCGAGCGTCGAGGCGGCCGTCGAGGCGATGCGCGCCGGCGCCGAGAACTACCTCGTGAAGCCGCTCGACGTGAACGCGGTGCTCGTGGTGATCGAGAAGGCGCTCGAGAAGCTGCGCCTCCAGCGCGACACCGCGAACCTCCGCGAGCGCGTGCGGGAGCGCTACCGGTTCCACAACATCGTCGGCGACGCGCCGGAGCTGCAGGCGGTCTACGAGGTCGTGAAGCGCGCCGCCCCCACGCGCGCGACCGTGCTCATCCTCGGCGAGTCCGGCACCGGCAAGGAGCTCATCGCCCAGGCGCTCCACGAGGAGTCGCCGCGCGCGGACAAGCCGTTCATCAAGGTGAACTGCGCGGCGCTCTCGGAGACGCTCCTCGAGTCCGAGCTGTTCGGCCACGAGAAGGGCGCCTTCACCGGCGCCATCGGCCGCAAGGAGGGGCGCTTCGAGCTCGCCGACGGCGGCACGCTCTTCCTCGACGAGATCGGCGACATCTCGGCGGCGCTCCAGATCAAGCTCCTGCGCGTCCTCCAGCAGAAGGAGTTCGAGCGGGTCGGCGGGACGCAGACGATCAAGGTGGACGTCCGGCTCGTGGCGGCGACGAACCGCGATCTCGCCGGCGAGGTGAAGGCGGGCAAGTTCCGCGAGGACCTCTACTACCGGCTCAACGTCGTGGCCGTGACGCTGCCGCCGCTGCGGCAGCGCAAGGGCGACATCCCCGCGCTCGTGTCCCACTTCATCGACAAGTACTCGAAGGCGTACGGCAAGGAGATCCGCGGCCTCGCCCCGGGCACGCTCAACGCGCTCCTCTCCCACGACTGGCCGGGCAACGTGCGCGAGCTCGAGAACGTGGTCGAGCGCGCGGTGGTCCTCTGCAAGGGCGCCGAGCTCACCGCCGACGACCTGCCGCCCACGCTCCGCGGCCCGCGCCCGCGCGAGCGCACCCCGGGCGCGCTCATCCCCGGCGCGACGCTGTACGAGATCGAGCGCGAGGCGATCCTCCGGACGCTGGAGATGGTGGGCGGCTCCACCTCGCGCGCGGCCGAGATCCTCGGGATCAGCGTCCGCAAGATCCAGTACCGGCTGAAGGAGTACGCGACGGGCGGCCGCGAGGCCGGGCGCGGCGAGGCGGCCGAGGGCGAGGAGATCTAGGGAAGCGCGCCCGGCCCGGAGCCCGGAGCGGCGCGTCAGCGCCGCGCGCCCGAGCGCCGGCGCTCGCGCTGCGCCGAGGGGGACGCCGCGAGGAGCGCCTCGACGAACTCGTCCGGCCGGTCGGGCGTGAGCACGTGCGCGCGGCGCGGCGTCCGCACGAGCACGAGCCCCGTGGCCCGGGTGGCGTCGAGCCGGAACGGGCCGAGCTCGGGCGACCGGAAGAGGCCGTAGGTGCCGAATAGCCCGCCGATCCCGACGAGCCGGAGCGAGCCCCGGAGCGCGTCCGGCTCGATCTCGCCCGCGGAGCGGATCCGCGCGAGCGGGACCGCGGTCGCGAGCCAGCCGTTCCGCAGGATCCGGAGCGTCCCGCCCCCGATCTCGTACGCGCGGGGAGCGAGCGCCCAGGACCCGACCGCGGTCCCGCCGGCGAACACCGCCACCGCGAGCGCGACGCCGCGCATGCCGGCCTGCACCGCCATCGAGGTCCCCGCGATCGCGGTGAACAGGATCACCGCGAGCAAGGCCACGGTGCTGAGCAGGAGGGCACGGTCCCAGGGGGCGTTGAAGCGCCGCACGCAGGCATCGTACCGCCCGGGCGGAGCGGAGTCACAGCGCGCGAGGGCGCGCCCCCGCCGATCCCCCGCGCAGGTGGGATCAGGCGGTGGGGGGCAGCACCAGCACGAACCGCGCGCCGCCCTCCGGCGCGTCCTCCACGCGGATGCGCCCGCCGTGCTGGGTGACGATGGCGTGGACGATCGAGAGGCCGAGCCCCGAGCCCTTCGCCTTGGTCGTGAAGAACGGCTCGAAGATCCGGTCGCGCGAGTCGGGGGGGACGCCCGACCCGTCGTCGTCGATCCGGATCGCGACCTCCGGGCCGGCGCCGGAGCGATCGGCGTCGGGGGGCTCGAGCCGGCAGGACACCCGCACGAGCCCGCCGTCCGCGACCGCCTCGAGCGCGTTGAGCCCGAGGTTCACGAGCACCTGCCGGAGGCGCTCCTCGTCGCCCACCACCGGCGGCACCGGCTCGAGGTCGCGCTCGAGCCGCACGCCGCGGCGCTCGGCCTCGCCGCCGAGCAGGTCGAGGACGCGCGAGACCACCGTCACGACGTCGACCGGCCTCCCGACGAACTCGCGGGGCCGCGCGAACTGGAGGAAGTCCTCGAGGATGTGGTCGAGCCGGCGGATCTCGTCCTTCACGAGCGTCAGCGGCTCGAGGAGCGCGGGCTGCGTCTCCCTCGCGAGCCGCGAGATCCGCCGCTCGAGCACGGAGAGCTGGAGGGCGGCGGCGTTGAGCGGGTTGCGGATCTCGTGGGAGAGGCCGGCGGTCATCGTGCCGACCGCGGCGAGCTTCTCCGCCATCTGCGCGCGCCGCGAGAGGTCCCGCTTCTCGCCGTGGAGCCGCACCTGGCGCATCGCCTGCTCGACGGTGACGAGCAGCTCCTGCGTGGCGCACGGCTTCACGAGGTAGGCGCAGGCGCCGGCGCGCACCGCGGCGACCGCCGACTCGAGCGTGGCGAACCCGGTGAGGAGCACCACCTCGCCGTCGGGCGAGATCTCCTTCAGCTGCGGCGCGAGCGCGGTCCCGTCGCCGTCCGGGAGCCGCAGGTCGACGAGCGCGACGTCGAACCCCTCGAGGGCGAGCGGGAGCGCGGCGGCGCAGGTCCCCGCGCCGTGCACGGCGTACCCGGCGCCCTCGAGGATCTCCGAGAGGTTCTCCACCAGCTCCGCGTTGTCGTCCACGATCAGGACGCGCGGCCTCTTCGGCGCGTCGGCGATCATCGGGCGGGGTCGCCCCCCGCGCGGGCGCGGTGGAGCCGCTCGACCGCGCCGAGCAGCTCGCGGGTGTCGAACGGCTTCGAGAAGAACGCCTCGTGCGGCGCGGACGGGGCGTCCGGGTACGCGGTCACGACGATCATCGGCAGCCCGGGGTACCTCGCGGCGAGCCGCCGCATCGCCTCGCCGTCCGGGCCCCCGGGGAGGCGGAGGTCGACGAGCGCGCAGAACGGGCGCACCGGCCCGAGCCGCTCCGTCTCGGTGACCGACGACGCGGTCACCGCGGCGAACCCGCGCGACCGGAGCGCCTCGCACAGGTTGTCGGAGAGGCGCAGGTCGTCCTCGATCACCGCGACGAGGCCGTCGCGGCGCGCGTCGGCGAGCAGCTCGAGCAGCCGGGGCACGTCCACCGGCTTGGAGAGTACCGCGAGGAGCCCCTCGCGGCGCGCTCCCTCGAGGACGTCGTCCCCGGAGTGCGCGGTGACGACCAGCGCGGGCACGCCCGGGTCGCGGCGCCGGATCTCGTGGACCACCTCCGCGCCGCCCATGAGCGGCATGCGCATGTCGGTGAGGAGCGCGTCGAAGCGGCGCGTCCGCGCCAGCGCGACCGCCTCCGCCCCGCTCTGCGCGATGGCGGCGTCGTCGCCCCGGTCGCGCAGGATCTCGGCGAGGTTCTCGGCGAAGTCCCGGTTGTCGTCCACGACGAGGTAGGTTCGCATCGCGCGCTCCGGCTCAGGCGCTCCCCGCGGGCAGCCGGATCGTGAACCGCGCCCCGCCGCCCGGGCGGTCGGAGTAGGAGACGGATCCGGCGTGGCGCTCCGCGATCCGCTTCACGAGGGCGAGGCCGAGGCCGACGCCGCGCTCCTTGGTGGTGATGAGCGGCTCGAAGAGCCGGCGCCGGGTCACGGCGTCCACGCCCGGTCCCGTGTCCTCCACGTCGAGCTCGACCGCGCCCTCGACCAGCCGCCCGCGCACGGCCACCGCGCCGCGCGGCGACGCCGCGAAGACCGCGTTCTCGAGCAGGTTCACGAACACCTGCCGGAGCTGCACCGGGTCGCCCTCCACGGCCGGGAGCGCGTCGAGGCCGTCGAGCGCGAGCGCGACGCCCTCGGGCCGCGGCACGGCCCGGGACGCCCCCGCGATCACCTCGGCGAGGCGGATCGGCTCCTTCGCCAGGGGACGGTTGCGGATCATGTCGAGCAGGTTCGAGATGATCCCGTTCGCGATCCCGAGCTGCTCGCCGATGCGGTCGAGGTGCTTCGCCGCGCGCGGGTCCTCGCCGACGCGGCCGCGCAGGATGAAGAGCGACGTCTCGATCACGCCGAGCGGGTTGCGCAGGTCGTGGCCGATCGAGCCGACGAGCTGGCCGAAGGTGGAGAGCCGCTCGACGCGCGCCTGCTGCGCGAGGAGGTCGTCGCGGTACGTGTGGAGCATGACCGCGAGCTCGAGGTCGAGGACCTTGCCGAGCGCGTTGCGCACGAGCTGCAGCTCGGCCGGATCGCCGTGGAAGCGCTCGTACGCGATCGTGGCGAGCTCGATGCGCACCACGTTCATCGCGCCGAACATGTAGTGCTGGGGCAGGCCGATCCGGACGTGGACCCGGCCGATGGCGTAGCGCCGCTGCCAGTACGCCTCGTCCCAGGGGCCGGAGAGGAGCGTGTCGAGCCAGGACCGCAGAGTGACCTTGAGCTGGCCGACGCGGCTCTCGCCGCCGACGAGCGCCGCGCGGGCCTCCTCGTGCGAGAGGATCCGCTCGTAGAAGGCGACCGCGATGGCGTCGAACCGCGGCGCGGCGGCGGCGTGCAGGGCGTGGAGCGCCCGCTCGTCCTCCTCGCAGAAGCGGACGTACCGCTTCAGCTCCTCGAACACCGTCTCCGGCATGCGCCCCGTTTGTAGGCGGGCGGGCGGGCCGTTTCAATCTCGGCGGGGGTGGTCCGCCTCACGCGTCGCCGGTCCGCTCCTGCGCCCGCACCGCCTCGGCGACGAGATCGAGGTCGCGCACCACGTCCGCGGCGAACCGCACGAAGTCCGCCTCGGTGACGATGCCGACGAGCGTCCCGTCCTCCTCGCACACCGGGAGGCACCCGAACTTCCGCTCGAGCATGATCCGCGCCGCCTGCGCGAGCCCGATCCCGGGCCGGACCGACGTCGGCTCCTTCGTCATCACCTCGGAGACCGGGAGCTCCCGCGCGACGGGCTTCCCGGAGAACCCGGAGCGGAGGAGGTCGCGGTGCGTGAGGAGCCCGACCAGCTTGCGGTCGCGCACCACCGGCAGGTGGCGGATGCCGCCGAGGCGCAGGAGCGCCTCCGCGAGCGCGAGGTCGTCGACCTCACGGACCGTCACGAGATCCTTCGTCATGAAGTCGGCGACCGAGATCATCGCGCCCTCCTGGAGGAGGAGGAGCATTGTAGACCGGGCGACGCCGGCGCAGGTAGGCCCGACGGAGCGGCTTCTAATGCACCACCAGCACCGGCTTGGGGCTGATGTGCACGAGCCGGTCCGACACGCTGCCGAGGAACACGCGCGCGACGGCGCCGTGGCCGCGGCTGCCGACGACGATCATCCCGACGTCGCTCGCCGCGCCCTCCTCCGCGATCGCCTCGGCCGGAGCCCCGTAGAGCACGGTCGTCGAGACGTCGACGCCGGGTTCGTCGAGCGAGGCGACCGCGCTCTCGAGCAGCCGGTCCGCGTACGCGCGGTGCTCCTTCTCGACCTCCGCGATCGTCAGGCCGTAGACGTCGGGAGGCAGGAGCAGCTTCGGGACGACGTGGCACAGCGTCAGCTTGGCCCCGAACCGCAGCGCGACGTCGGCGGCCATCCGCGCTGCCTTGAGCGACGGCTCCGAGCCGTCCACCGCGACCAGGATCCGCTTCATGGCGTCACCCCCAGCGCTTGCCCTCGACGATCATTCCCCTTCAAGGGGGATGCCGCAACGGGACATGAGGGCCGTGCCCGCCGCCGGCCGCGGCGGCCACCCGCGGGCGCGGCACGGCGGCGCAGGCGTGGGCCCGCCAGCGTGCCCGCGAAGCCGCCGCGCGGTAACGTCGCCGCATGGAGACGGCGCGAGGCGCGGCGGCACGCGCGGCGGACGAGCCCCGGTTGCTGGACGGCGGCCGCGAGGCGTATCCGGCCATGCTCGCCGCCATCGGAGCGGCGCGCGCCGACGTGTTCCTCGAGGTGTACGCGTTCTCGCCGGAGGGGATCGGCGCCGAGTTCATCGCCGCCCTCTCCGCGGCCGCCCGCCGCGGCGTTCGCGTGCACGTGGTGATCGACGCGTGGGGCTCCGCGCCGGGGACGAGCGAGGTGGAGGCGTCGCTCGCGGCGGCGGGCTGCGAGGTGGAGGTGTGGGGCTCGGTCCTGGGGATCCTCGCAGGGCGGCTCCGGCGGAACCACCGGAAGATCCTCGCCGTGGACGGCGAGGTCGCCTTCGTGGGCGGGCTCAACGTCGGGGACGAGTACGGGCTGCCCGACCCGCCTGCCGGCGAGAAGCCGTGGGCGGACCTCGCGCTCGAGATCCGCGGCCCGGTCGCGGCGTGGCTGCAGGACCGCGCCCGCCGCGAGCGCGGCCGGAGCCCGCGCGGCCCGGTCCGGATCTGGCTCTCCGGCGTGGGCGGGGGAGGCCCCCTGCGGCGGCGGTATCTCAAGTCGTTCGGCGGCGCGCGGTCGAGGATCCTCGTCGCGCACGCCTACTTCCTGCCGGACCGGCGTCTCGTCCGGTCGATCTCGGCCGCGGCGCGCCGGGGCGTCTCCGTGCGCCTCGTCCTCGCGGGCCGCTCCGACGTGGCGCTCGCGACGCCGGCCACCCGGCGGCTCTACCGCAAGCTGCTCCGCGCCGGCGTCGAGATCGCCGAGTGGAAGCGCTCGGTCCTGCACGCGAAGGCGGCGGCGGTCGACGGGGAGCGGCTCCTCGTCGGGAGCTTCAACCTGGACCCGTTCTCGCTCGCGAACCTGGAGGCGCTCGCCGACGTCGAGCTGCCGCGGGTCGCGCTCGCGGGCGAGCGCTGGATCGCGGCGCGGTTCGCGGAGGCGGAGCCGATCACGCTGGCCCGCGTCGGCGAGGGGTCCCGCCTCGAGCGGTTCGCGGTCGAGCGGCTCGGGCCGCTCATCGCGCGCGCGGCGCAGGCGATGGGCCGGTGGATCTCGCGGCGGCGCTGACGCGCCGGCTCCCCGCCCCGGAAAGGAAGCGGGACGCGTCGGCGCCCGGGGTCGGCTGCGAGCCGATTGCCTTTCGCGCCGCACCGCCGCCGCCGCGATCTCCAGGCTCGCCCGGGCCAGCCCGCACCGGGCGAATCGCGGCGGGAGCGTTGCGGCTCGGCGCCCGCTCCTCGGAGCGGGGGCTCGAGCGGCGTGCCCCGGGAGCTTTTCGCGTCCCTCGGTCCCTATGAGCAAGGCGAGGGCCACCCGGAGCGGTGACGCGCGCCGGTAAGGACGCCCCGCGCCGCATGGCGCACCTCTCGACCCGCCCGGGACGCGATCACCAGGGCCCCGGGCTTCTTCACGCGAGGAGCCGCGGATGGGCGGTCAGACGGACGCCCGCATGGGCGCCCGCCCGCTGGAGGTGATCTCCGGACGGGGGCAGGTCGTGACGCTCGCGGCGTTGCGCCGTCCCATTCGAGGCCGGGCGTCGGCGGTGGAGGCGTGCGCGGAGCGCCTCCGGGGCGGCCGGATCGCGCAAGACGCGCTCGCCGGGCCGCCCCCCATGACGCGAAAGGGCGCGGCTCTCGCCGCGCCCTCGCCCGGTGGACCTCTGCGAGCGCGGGAGGCTACGCCTTGCGGGCCGGATCCGACGGCTGCGAGGAGGCCTGCGAGGAGGAGGACGTCGGCTTCTCCTCGTCCTCCCCGCCGAACGACTTCTTGAAGCTGCGGATCCCCTCGCCGAGCCCCTTGCCGAGCTGCGGCAGCTTGTTCGCGCCGAACAAGACCACGACGATCAGCAGGATGATGATGAGTTCCGTCGCTCCGAGCTTCGGGAACATGGAACGTCCTTTCTCGCCCCTGCGGCTGATCGGGTTGTAACAGGCTCAGGCCGCGTTGTCTTCCATGGCGATCGCGGCGAGTCGGCGCTGATCGAGGACGCGGACCCCGCGCGAGGCGTCCACCACGCCGTCCTTCTCCAGCCGCGTGAGGCAGCGCGAGAGCGTCTCGGGGCGCATCCCGAGCAGCCGCGCGACGACCTGCTTGCGCACCGCGTTCGGGCGGTCGGCGAGGAAGCGCGCGTGGGCGAGCGCGAACCGCGCGACCCTCGACAGGCAGTCGCCCTGCCGCCAGTTCACCTCGTCGCGCTGTTGGCGCGACTCGGTGAGGAGCAGGTCGAGCACGACGCGCGCGGCGCTCTTCTCCGGGCCGACCCACTGCGAGAGCGCGTCGCCGCTGATGCCGCAGATCTTCACGCGCGAGAGGGCGCGGACCTCGAAGGGCGACGGCTCGCCCTGCAGCGCCTCCGTGCAGAGGAGCGACGCGGGGCCCCGGAGCGACAGGAGCAGCTCGGACCCGCGGGGGCTCACGGCGGAGAGGGCGACGAAGCCTTCCTTCACGAAGTAGACGGTGCGCGGACGCTCCCCCTGGGCACAGATCGTCGCGCCCGACTCGCGGCTCGTCGGCGTCAGCCTGCAGCGTCCCTGCGAGGCGAGGCCGAGCGAGCAGGCGCTGCAGTCGGTCACGGGTGCATTCGAGAGCATGGGCGTCCTCCTGGGGCCGGAGCGCTTGATCGCGGTCTGTTTGCATCCGCCAGGCCCGCGTAGCTTCGAGGCTTTTCCGGCAGGGTCGTGCAGACGTTGCGCTTTGGCGCGGATCAAGCTTGACGCTGCGCAAGGTTTGCAGTCGCCGTCGAAGGAAGGAGGCGACGTGGCATGATGCCGGCGATGCGACGCATTCTCGCGATCCGCGACGGCATCCTCGCGGCGATCGCGCCGGTCGGCGGGATCGAGGAGCTCGACGCGGCGGAGGCGGCCGGCCGGTACCTGGCCGCGCCCGCGATCGCGCGCGTCGCGCACCCGCCGGCGACGTGCTCGGCGATGGACGGGTACGCGGTGCGGGCTGCGGACGTCGCCTCACCCTGCACGCTCCCGGTCGCGGGCGCGATCTACGCGGGCGACGCTCCCGGCGCGCCGCTGCCGCCCGCGAGCGCCGCGCGCATCTTCACGGGCGGTCCTCTGCCGCCGGGCGCCGACGCCGTCGTGCCGGAGGAGGCGACCGACCGCGGCGTCGCGCGCGTCGCCTTCCGGTCGGCGGCGCGCGCGGGCGAGAACGTCCGGCCCGCCGGCGAGGACGTCGCCGCGGGCGCGCCCGTGCTCGCCGCGGGCGCGCGGCTGGGCCCGCGGCAGGCGGCGCTGCTCGCGGCGGTCGGGGCATCGCGCGTCGCCGTGCGCCGGCGCCCGCGCGTGGCCGTGATCTCGACGGGAGACGAGATCGTCGTCGGCCGGACCCCGGACTCGAACGGGGTCGCGGTGGCGGGGCTCGCGCGCGCCGCCGGCTGCGACGTCGAGCGGCGCGCGGTCGCGGATCGCCTCGACGACGTCGCGAGCGTCGTCGCCGAGGCCGTCGCCGCGTGCGACGCGGTCGTCACCATCGCGGGGGTGTCCGTGGGCGAGCGCGATCACGTGCCGGCCGCGCTCGCGCGGCTCGGCGCGGAGGTGAGGGTCCACGGCGTGCCCATGAAGCCCGGCAAGCCGTTCCTGTTCGCGGTCGCGGGCGCGAAGCCCGTGCTCGGGCTCCCCGGCAGCCCGTCCGCGTGCCTCGTGGCGTTCGAGGTGTTCGTCCGCCCCGCGCTCCTCGCGCTCGCCGGCGCCGGCCGGCGCGAGCGCGCGGCGGTGCCCGTGCGGCTCGCGGAGGCCGCGCAGGGCAGGGCCGGGCGCGCGCGCCTCCTCTGGGCGCGGCTCGAGCCCGGGGGCCGGGCGCGACCGCTCGGCCGCGACGCAGCGCAGGTGCGCGGGCCGGCGCTCGCGGACGCGCTCCTGCTCGTGCCCGAGGGGGCGGGCGACCTCCCCGAGGGCGCGGAGGTGACGGCGTGGCTCCTGGACGACGACGCGGCGTGACGGCGAGGCGCGCGCGGCGGCCGCGGGTCGTCGCGGTGTCGGGGCGGAGCGGCGCGGGGAAGACGCGGCTCCTCGCGCGGCTCATCCCGGCGCTCGCGCGCCGGGGCGTCGCGTGCGCCGTCGTGAAGCACACCCGCCACCCGCACGCGTTCGATCGGCCCGGCAAGGACACGGACGTGCTCCGGCGGGCCGGCGCCGTGGCCGCTGCGATCGCCGGGCCCGCCGGGCTCGCCTGGTTCGGTCCGGCCCCCGCCGGGCGGGACGGGCTCGCCGCGCTCGTCGCGCTCATGCCGCCGGTCTCGCTCGTCCTCGCGGAGGGGTTCCGCGACGCGCCGGTGGCGCGCATCGAGGTCCACCGGCGGAGGATCTCGCGCGAGTTCCTCTGCGCGGACGACCCGCGCGTGTTCGCGGTCGTGACCGACGAGCCGCCCCCGCGCGAGCTCCCCGCGTTCGGGGCCGACGACGTCGAGGGGCTGGCGGACCTCGTGTGCGCGAGGCTCTCACTCGGCCGGACGCCCGGGAGGCGCGGGCGCTTGCGGCCGCGCCCGCGGGTGCTCACCCTTCCGCGCGAAAGCGGGCGCACGGTCGCGCCCCGGGAAAGAGGACGCATGGCTAAGACGACGAGCCGGAAGGGCGGATCGCGCCGCGGGCGCCGCAGCGGGACGAGGCGCAGCGGCAGCGCGGGCGGCAGGGCGACGCTCCGGTCGCGCGGGCCGGAGTTCTACGCGGAGATCGGCCGCAAGGGCGGCAAGCGGAGCGCCGCGGCGCGGCGCGGGTCCGCGTCGTCGCGCGGCCGCGGCAAGGCGTCCGGCGGCAGGCGCCGCCCCGCGTCCCGCCGCCGGTCGCGGTCGTCGCGGTAGGCCGGGGCCGCCGGGGGCCGCGGCGCGCGGATCGCGCGCGCGGTCCTCACCGCGGCCACGCCCAAAGAAGTCTCCCTCCGGGGGCGGGTTCGCGCGATGATCGGGGCCTCCAGCTCCCGGGGTCCCGATGCCCGTCGCCCGTCGATGGCTGCTCGCCTCGCTCGCGCTCGCCGCGTGCGCGCCGGGCCGCCGCGAGCGCCTCGTCGTCGGCGGGCCGCACCTGCCGGCGCTCGGGCTGGTGTTCGTCGCGCAGGCGAAGGGGTACTTCGCCGCGCACGGGCTCGAGGTCGAGTACCGCCGGTTCACCTCCGGCCGCGACGCGGTCGCGGCGCTCGGCTCGGGCCGCATCGACGCGGCGGTCTCGTTCGAGACGCCGATCGTCCTGCGCGCGGCGCACGATCCGTCGCTGCGCGTGCTCACGACGGTGCACGTCTCGAGCGGGAACACCTCCCTCGTCGCGGGCGGGGACCGCGGGATCGCGGAGGCCTCCGATCTCGCGGGGAAGCGCGTCGGCGTCCCGCGGAACACCAACGCCGAGTACTTCCTGGACCTCCTCCTCGCCTGGGGCGGCGTGGACCAGCGCGAGGTGCGGCTGGTGGACGTCGCGCCCGAGGCGGCGGCGGACGCGCTCGCGTCGGGCGACGTGGACGCGGTGGCCATCTGGACGCCCCACGCCGAGCGGGCGCGGCGGATGAGCGGACCGCGCGGCGCGGTCGAGATCCGGTCCGACGTCTACACGGAGCTCTCCATGCTCGCGACGCGCGAGCCGGTGCTCGCCGCGCGCCGCGGCGCCTTCGTGAAGCTCGTGGCGGCGCTCGCGGACGCGGAGCGGCTCGTGCGGGAGCGGCCCGGGGAGGCGTTCGCGGCGGTGCGCGCCGAGTTTCCCGAGGCGAGCGAGGCGGAGCTCGCCGAGGCCTGGCGGCGCATCCGGCCCACCCTGGGGCTCACGCACCACCTCGCGGCGTCCCTCGAGGACGAGTCGCGCTGGTTCCGGGCGGCGGGGCGCACCGACGGCCCGCCGGTCGACGTGGGCGTGCTGCTCGAGCCGGACGTGCTCGCCGAGGTGGACCCCGAGGCGGTCACGTTCGTGCCGCCGCCGCGGCGCGCGGGGGCGAGGTGACCGGCGATGCGGCGCGTGCTCCTGCTCCCCACGCTGATCGCCGCCGGCCTGGCGGCGGCGGCGCTCGCCGCGATCGCCGTCACCTCGCGATCGGCCACGCGCGACGTCGAGGCCAGCATCCAGCAGGTCCGGCGGGCGAACGCGCTCGCCTTCCGGCTCGCGCACCTCGCGGCCGCCGAGGAGCACGAGGTGCTCAGGTATCGCGTGGAGCGCAGCGCGGCGGCGCGCGAGCGGATGGACGCGGCGAGCGCCGGCATGGACGCGGTCATCGCGCAGATGACGCGGGAAGAGCTGCCGCCGCGCGGGCGCGCGCTGTGGGCCGACGCCGTCGCGGCGCGCGCGCTCCAGGAGCGCGAGCGGCGCGCGCTCGTCGCGGCGCTGGACGGCGGGGCGCACGAGGGCGCGACCGCCTACGCCCGCTGGCAGCTCGCCACCGGCAAGGCGGGTCCGCTCGCCGCGGACGTCGCCGTGTTCAACCTCCGCCGGCTGGAGCGGGCGGTCTCGGAGCTGGAGCGCGTCCGGTCGCGGTCCGTGGCGCTGCTCTTCACGGTGCTCGCGGCGAGCGCCGCGCTGGTGGTGGGCTTCTCGCTGGTCGTGGACCGCTGGCTCGTGCGCCCGGTCCGGGCGATGACCGACGCGGCGCGCCGGATCGCGAGCGAGCGCGTGGCGATCCCGGTGCCGGGCGGGGACCGCCGCGACGAGCTCGGCGTGCTCGCCCGGGCCATGACGCGCACCGCGGACGACCTCGTCCGCGCCAACGCCGAGCTCGGCCGGTCGATCGCGGCGCGCGACGAGTTCCTCTCCATCGCCTCGCACGAGCTGAAGACGCCGCTCACCGCGCTCAAGCTCCAGCTCCAGATCGGCGAGCGGCGGCTGGGAGCCGGGGGCGCGCCGTGGCTCGCGGCGGCGCTGCGGCAGGTCGATCGCGTGGGCGCGCTCGTGGAGGAGCTGCTCGACCTCGCGCGGATCCGCGCGGGGCGGCTCACGCTGGAGCCGGCCGTGATGGACGTCGCCGAGCTCGCCTGCGGCGTGGCGGAGCGGCTCGCCGACGTGCTCGAGCGCAGCGGCAACGCGCTCCGCGTGGACGCGCCGGAGCCGGTCGGGGCCGCCTGCGACGCGGCGCGGGTGGAGCAGGTGGTCGGGAACCTCCTCGTGAACGCCTCGCGCCACGCGCCCGGCTCGCACGTCTCGCTGCGCGTGGCGCGCGAGGCGGACCGGGCCGTCCTGGTCGTCGAGGACGACGGGCCCGGGATCCCGCCCGACGCGGTGGAGCGGGTCTTCGACGCGTACGAGAAGGTGGACCGCGCCGGGCAGGAGCAGGGGCTCGGCCTCGGGCTCTACATCGTCCGGCAGATCGTCGAGGCGCACGGCGGGACCATCCGGGCGGAGGCGGGGGGCGCCGGCGGCGCCCGCTTCCGGGTGGAGCTGCCCGCCGCGGCGCTCGATCGCGCCGAGGCCGCCGGCCGCCGGCAGGGCGGCGCCGGCGAGGCGCCTTGACACCCCCGATCCGCCGCCGATAGGTTCCGCGCCCGATGGCGAAGGAGGACGCGACGGGCGATCGGCCGGACCGGGCGGCGGGACGCGCGGCGTTCATGTCGCCCGAGACCCGGTTCCTCGACGTGCCGGGGCCGTTCGCGCTCGAGCTCGGCGGCGCGCTCCCCGCCCTGCGGATCGGCTACCGCACCTGGGGCACCCTCGACGCGGAGGGCGGGAACGCGGTGGTCGTCTGCCACGCGCTCACCGGATCCGCGGACGCCGACCTCTGGTGGACGAACATGTTCGGGCCCGGGCGGGCGCTCGACCCGGAGCGCGACTTCGTCGTGTGCTCCAACATCCTCGGCAGCTGCTACGGGACGACCGGCCCGACGTCGATCGACCCGGCGACGGGCGCGCCGTGGCTCGGGGCCTTCCCACCCGTCACCGTCCGGGACATGGTGCGGGCGCAGCACGCGCTGGGGGCGGCGCTCGGCGTGCGCCGCGTCCGGATGGTCATCGGCGGGTCGCTCGGCGGCATGCAGGCGCTCGAGTGGGCGCTCTCGTACCCTTCGCTCGTCGAGTCCGTGGCGTTCATCGCGTCCACCGCGCGCCACTCCGCCTGGTGCATCGGGCTCTCCGAGGCGCAGCGACAGGCGATCTTCGCGGACCCGCGCTGGCGCGGCGGGCGCTACGACCCGGCGGACCCGCCGTCGGCGGGGCTCGCGGCGGCGCGGATGACGGCGATGCTGTCGTACCGCAGCCAGCCGTCCTTCGAGATGCGCTTCGGCCGGCGGAGGCAGACGGAGTCCCAGTACGCGGTCGAGAGCTACCTCGAGTACCAGGGGGCGCAGCTCGTCGATCGCTTCGACGCGGCGACGTACGTGACCCTCACGCGCGCAATGGACACGCACGACGTGTCCCGCGGGCGCGGCGACCACGACGACGTCCTGCGCTCGCTGCGGCAGCCGACCCTCGTCGTGTCGATCGACTCCGACGTCCTCTACTGGCCGTGGGAGCAGCGGGAGGTCGCGACCCTCGCCCCGAACGCGCGGCTCGCGGTCATGGACTCGCCGCACGGGCACGACGCCTTCCTCATCGACGTGGACCGGCTCTCGGACATGGTCGCGGACTTCCGTGGCCGCGCCCCGGCCCGCGCCCCGGTCGGCCCGGGCGAGCCCATCGCGCGCGCCTGGGCGGAGCACGGCGTGTCGCTCCTCGTGCTCGGGAAGGGCAAGGTCGGGTCGGAGCTCCTCGATCAGGTCCGCGCCCAGCGGACCGAGCTCGAGCGCGACCACGACGTCGTGCTGCGCGTGGTCGGGATCGCCGACCGGCGCGGGGCCGCGTTCGACGAGGCGGGCGTGGACCTCGGCGCCTGGCGCGAGGCGCTCGCCGCGGCGCCGGCGACGGGCCCGCTGGACGCCGGCACGGCGCCGGCCCTCCTCGACCGGCTCGCCCGGCTCCCGCGCCCGGTCCTCGTCGATCTCACCGGGGCGGACGGGATGGAGGAGGTCTACGAGCAGGCCTTCCGGCGCGGCGTCCACGTCGTGGCGTCGAACAAGCGGCCGCTCGCGGTCGCGCCGCGGCGCCTCGACCAGCTCCGGCAGTCGCGGCGGCAGCACCACGTCCGCTACGAGTACGACACCGCCGTGGGCGCGAGCCTGCCCGTCCTCGGCACGCTCCGGCGCCTCGTCCAGGCGGGCGACCGCGTCCGGCTCGTCGAGGGCTCGCTCTCGGGGACCCTCGGCTACCTCTGCACCGAGCTCGCGCGCGGCGTCCCGCTCTCGCTCGCGACGCGCTGGGCGATGGGGCTCGGCTACACCGAGGCGGACCCGCGCGACGACCTCTCGGGGCTCGACTCGGCGCGGAAGGCGGTGATCCTCGCGCGCGAGATGGGCGCGCAGGTGGCGGTGGAGGACGTCCGGATCGAGCCGTTCGTCCCGCCCGCGCTGCTCGCGCCGGGGACGCCGGACGACCTCATCGCCGCACTGCGGCGCCACGACGAGGCGATGGCGGCCGAGGTGCGGCGGCTCGCGGCGCAGGGGAAGACGCTCCGCTACCTCGCGCGGATCTCGCCGGACGCCGGCGGACGCACGGAGGTCCGGGTCGGCCCGGAGGCGGTGGACGCCTCGCACCCGGCGGCGCGGCTCGTGGGGGTCGAGGCGCTCGTCGCGTTCACGACGGCGCGCCACCCCGAGCGGCCCCTGCTCGTGCAGGGGACGGGGGTCGGCGGCGCGAACACCGCGGGCGGCGTGCTCGCGGAGATCCTGCGGATGTTCGGGTCGGGGGCGAGGTAGCCGCTCTACATCCTCGCCGGCTGGACCGCCGCCGCCGGCTGGGCCCTCGGCGCGGGCACCGCGCCCTCGATCGGCACGAGCACGATCTCGATGCGGCGGTTGAGGCTCCGCCCGTCGGGCGTGTCGTTCGGCGCGATCGGCTGGAACTCCGCGAAGCCCGCGCCGGAGATGCGGGTCGGGTCCACGCCCACGTCCTGGAAGAAGTGGACGACGGCGAGCGCGCGCGCGGCGGAGAGCTCCCAGTTCGACGCGAAGGCGCCGCCGGAGCCGGTCGGCACGTTGTCGGTGTGGCCCTCGACGCGGATGACCTTCCCCTGCAGCCCGCGGATCGCGTCGGCCACGAGCCGGAGCGCCGCCTTCCCGTCGGGGCCGATCGTCGCCGAGCCGGACGCGAACAGGATCTTGTCCTTCATCTTCACGGTGGTCCGGCCGCGCAGCTCCATGAGCTCGATGCGGCCCGCCTCGATCTCGCCCCGCAGCGAGGAGGCGAGCTGCTCGTACTCGCCGCTCTTCTTCTCGAGCTCGGCCTTCGCCGCCTCGAGCTTCCTCTTCGACTTCGAGAGCTCGTCCACGAGCGCCTGCAGCTCGAGGAGCCGGTCGCGCGAGGCGCGGAGCTCGCCCTCCTTCACGGAGAGGTTGCCCTCGTCGGAGCGGATCTTCTCGCGGAGCGAGTTGACGTCGGCGACGAGCGTGTCGAGCTGGTGCTGCATCGACACGATCTTCTCCTGGAGGACGGCGCGCTTCGCGACCTCGTCCTCGTACTCCTGGCGCAGCTGGTTCGCCTCCGCCTCCTTCTTCTTGAAGCGCTCGAGCGAGACGCAGCCGGTGAGGGACAGGGCGAGGACGGCGAACGCGAGGGCGCGGCGCATCGGGGGCCTCCGGGACCGGGGAAGGGCGGCATTGTACCGCGGGTGCGGCGGGCGAGGTTGATCGCCGTCGGCCGTGTGGGCGGAGGTCGGCGACCGGGCTCGGCGCCCTCAGCTCGGCCGCGCGCGCGGGCCGGCGGGGATCCCGTACTTCTTCATCTTGCCCTGGAGCGTGGTGGGCCGGAGGCCGAGGAGGGCCGCGGCGCCGCCGGGCCCGTAGACGCGCCCGCCCGCGTGCGCGAGCGCGCGCTCGATCACCGCGCGCACCTCGTCCTCGAAGTGGCCGGGCGCGGCGTCCGGCGCCGCCGCGTCGGCCGCGGCGCGGAGCGGCCCCGCGGGCAGGTCCGGCAGCGCGAGCTCCGGCCCGGGCGACAGGATGAGCGCGCGCTGGACGAAGTTCTCGAGCTCGCGGACGTTGCCGGGCCAGCCGTGCGCCTCGAGGGCGCGCCAGACCTCGTCGGGGACGCGCGGCGGCCGCCGGTGCATCGCCGCCGCGTGGCGCGCCAGGAAGTGGCTCGCGAGCGGCCGGATCTCCTCGCGCCGCTCGCGCAGCGGCGGCAGCTCGACCGGGAAGACCGCCAGCCGGTAGTAGAGATCCGCGCGGAACGTCCCGCGCGCCACCATCTCCTCGAGGTTCCGGTTCGTCGCGGCGACGACGCGCACGTCCACCGCGACCGGCTCGGTCCCGCCGACGCGCTCGATGACCCGCTCCTGCAGCACGCGGAGCAGCCGCACCTGGACGGACGGCGGCGCGTCGCCCACCTCGTCGAGGAACACCGTCCCGCCGTCGGCCTGCTCGAAGCGCCCCGAGCGGCGGCGGCTCGCGCCGGTGAACGCGCCCTTCTCGTGGCCGAAGAGCTCGCTCTCGATGAGCCCCTCGGGGATCGCGCCGAGGTTCACCGGCACGAACGTCGCGTTGAAGCGTGGGCTGAACTCGTGGACCATCCGCGCGAGGCCTTCCTTGCCGGTGCCGGTCTCGCCGCGGATGAGGACGGTCGTCGTGGAAGGGGCGACGAGGCGGATCCGCTCGACGACCTCCTTCATCTGCGGGCTCTCCGCCACGTACCGCGCGTCGCGCTTGAACTGGCGGATCTCCTCCTTGAGGAGGGCGTTCTCCTTTCCGAGCAGCCGGTTGAGGCGCTGGACCTCCTCGACCATGAGGCTGTTGTGGAGCGCGATCGCGACGAGGTGCGCCACCTGGCGCGCCACCTCGAAGCAGCACGCGAGGAGCCCCTCGCGCGGCGGGTGGGCGATGTCGAGGGTGCCGAGCACCTCGTTCTGGAAGACGAGCGGGAACGAGACGAGCGATCCGTACCCGTACGCGGCGAGGAGCGGCTCCTCCCGGAAGCGCGGCGCCCTGGGCTGGAGCGGGTCGAGCACGCAGGGCCGCCGCTCCGCGAGCGCCTTGCCCGCCGCGGAGCCGGCGAGCGGGAAGGTCGTGCCGACGTCGGGGGAGGGCTGGCGCGGGTCGGAGACGAGGACCACCTCCGCGCGCGTCGCGTCGGTGGGCGAGAGGCGGTTGATCGCGACGCGGGTCTCGCCGAAGTGGCGGCGGAGGAGCTGGCCGGTGCGGTCCAGCACGGCGTGCAGATCCACGGTGGAGAGCACCGCCTCGATGGCGTCCTCCACGATCCGCCGATGCGCGTCGTTCTCGCCGCCGATCACCGGCAGGCCGGGTAGTCCGTGCTCCACCATGGATGGGTGTCTACCGAAATGACGTTGCCCAGCGCAACCGAACGGTGGGTGCCGATCCGGGGCGTACGGGGAAACAGGCCTGGTTTCCGGTGGGATTCCCCGCGGCAAGGCTCTTGCTCCTGTGCCGGGCGTGAAGGATAGCCCCGGCCGGCAGGGCCGGGAGAGAGGTCCGAGATGGACGCGGTCGAGACGCTGATGAACGAGCACCGGACGATCGAGCGGGTGCTCGACGCGCTGGTCGGCTTCGCGGAGGACGCGGTCCGCCGTGGCGCGACGGAGAAGGCGGAGCTCGGCCGGTTCGTGACCTTCGTCCGCGAGTTCGCCGACGCGTGCCACCACGGGAAGGAGGAGGACATCCTCTTCGCCGCGATGGTGGAGGCGGGCTTCCCGCGGAACGGCGGCCCGATCGCGGTCATGCTGCACGAGCACGACCAGGGACGCGCGCTCGTCGGGATCCTGAAGGCGCGCGCCGAGCAGCCCGCGCCGTGGAGCGACGAGGACCGGCACGAGATCGCGGAGGTGGCGCGCGGCTTCTCGGCGATGCTCCACGCCCACATCCACAAGGAGGACGCGATCCTCTACCCGATGGCGGAGCAGCACCTGCCGCCGGAGAGGATGGAGCGCGTCGGCGCGGACTGCGAGCGGTACGAGGCGGAGCGCCTCGGGAGCCACGAGCGGCTCCACGCGCTCGCGGAGGCGCTGGTGGCCCGCCACGCGCCCGCCGTCCACCCGCCGTCGCCGAGCCCGCACGGCCACCGCTTCGGCTGCTCGGGCTGACGCCGCTCCGCGCGGCGCGGCGAGGAGCGGGCATCCGAGCGCCAGGCCGCGACCGGCGGGCGGCGCGCTCCCGTTCTCCGCCGCGTCGCGGTCGCGCGGCCCGGGGGCAGCCCCGGCCCTGGGGCGGCGCCCGGGGCAGCACCCCCGGCCCTCCGGCAGCGCGCGCGGGCGATGGTCAGCTTCGTTCGAGGGAGGAGCGGACCGTGAACGCCATCGACCTGCTGGAGCAGCAGCACCGCGAAGTGGAGGAGCTCTTCGAGGAGTTCGAGGGCGCCGGGGAGGGCGCCCAGAAGACGAAGGAGCGGCTGTGCCGGGAGATCTCCGACCAGCTCGCGATCCACGCCGAGCTCGAGGAGAGGCTGTTCTACCCCGAGGCGAAACAGGAGAACACGGAGGAGATCCTCCGCGAGTCCGTCGAGGAGCACCTCGCCATGAAGCGGATCCTCGCGGACCTCATGGAGAGCGAGCCGTCGGACGAGCAGTTCGACGCCAAGATGAAGGTGCTGAAGGAGCAGGTGGAGCACCACGTGGAGGAGGAGGAGAAGGACCTCTTCCCGAAGGTCCGGAAGTCCTGCTCGAAGGAGGAGCTCGAGGACCTCGGCGAGCGGATGGAGGCGCTCGCGGAGGAGCTCGAGGCCGGCGGCGAGCCCTCGAAGAGCATCCCCGGGCAGACCGACTCGCCGGCGGAGATCTGACCGCGCCACGCGGTTCGCCCGACCCCGCGGTGCCGGGCCCGAGCGCCGGCCCGACGGCCGCGGGCGCCGGCGGCCCCGCGCGGACCGTTCCCGCGCCCGCCCTTCCGCCGCCGCGGCGACGGGCGCGGGCGGCGCGCGGGGACGACGCCGTTGCCCTGCGGGCGCGATTCCCTTAGAACCCGCCCGTGAACGACGCCGAGGTCGCCACCCGAGCCAGGCCGGGGCGCAACGATCCCTGCTGGTGCGGGAGCGGGCAGAAGTACAAGAGGTGCCACCTCGACGCCGACGCGCGCGGCGACGCCGGCGCGGCCACGGTCCGGCGGCCGCTGCGCCCCGCGGCGGTGACCCCGCGGCGCGCCGTGCCGCCCCGGATCGTCCGTCCCGACTACGCGACGACCGGCCGCCCGCGGAGCCAGGGCAGGGACGTGAAGACGCCGGACGAGCTGGAGCGGCTGCGCCGCGCGTGCCGCGCCGCCGCCCGCGTGCTCCGCGTGACCGGCGACGCCGTCCGCCGCGGCCTGACGACCGACGCCCTCGACGAGATCGCGCACGACGAGACGATCCGCCTCGGCGGCTACCCGAGCCCGCTCAACTACCGCGGGTTCCCGAAGTCGCTCTGCACCTCGGTGAACGAGGTGATCTGCCACGGCATCCCGGACGCGCGGCCGCTCGAGGACGGCGACATCGTGAACCTCGACGTCACGGTGTACCTCGACGGGATGCACGGCGACTGCTCCGCGACGTTCCTGGTCGGCGAGGTGGACGCCGGGGGGCGCAAGCTCGTGCACGTCGCGCGCGAGTGCCTGGAGCGCGGCATCGCGGCGGTCCGGCCCGGCCGCCCCATCTCGGACATCGGCAAGGCCATCGAGGCGCACGCGTCCCGCCACGGCTACGGCGTGGTGCGCGCGTACTGCGGGCACGGCATCGGCGAGTCGTTCCACACCGCGCTCCAGATCCCGCACCACTTCGACCCGTCGGCGAGGCGGATCATGGAGCCGGGGATGACCTTCACCGTCGAGCCCATGATCACGGAGGGGACCTGGCAGGACCTCCTCTGGGACGACGGGTGGACCGCGGTCACCGCCGACGGGAAGCGCTCGGCGCAGTTCGAGCACACGCTCGCCGTGACCGCGGACGGCGCGGAGATCCTGACGGTCGAGTAGCCCGCTCCGATCTCCCATCCAGGCACCGCCCGAGGACGGGCGAGACCCGCGTCAGACCCGCAGCCCGACCGCCCGCATGAGCGCGATCGCGTTCGAGTGCGCGACGACGCCCGGGCGCAGCCGGTAGTCGAACGCGATCGCGCCGTCCCGCACCTGGTCCTCGAAGTGCGCGTTCGCGAGCTGGCCCTCGGGCCCCGCGAGCTCGGTGAGCGCGAGGTCGTGGGTCGTGACGAGCCCGATCGCCCCCTTCGCGACGAGGCCGCGGAGCACGGCCTCGGCCCCGATCCGCCGGTCGTGCGAGTTCGTGCCGTGAAGGATCTCGTCGAGCAGGAACAGGAGCGGGACCTCGCCGCCCGCGACGTCGGCGAGCTCCTTGAGACGGGTGATCTCCGCGTAGAACCGCGAGCGGCCGGCCTGGAGCGAGTCCTGGATCCGCAGCGTCGCGCCGACGCGCAGGGGCGTGAGCGCGAGGCGCGCCGCGGGGACCTTCGCGCCGGCGAGCGCGAGGACCGCGTTCACGCCGACGGTCCGGAGGTACGTGGACTTCCCGGACATGTTCGAGCCCGACACGAGGAGCACGCGCGCGCCGTCGCCTCCGAGCGCGACGTCGTTCGGCACCGCGCTCGCGAGAAGCGGGTGCCGGAGCGCCTCGCCGCGCAGCACGGCCCCGCGCGCCGGCACGGGCTCGAGGATCTCCGGGAACGGGTCGCCGGGGTGCTCGTAGGCGTGGCCGCCGAGGGAGGAGAGCGCCTCGAGCTCCGCCACCGCGTCGAGCCAGCGCCGGACGTCGCGGCCGCTGCGGCGCCGCCACCGCTCGACCAGCGCCGCGTGGAGCGGCAGCCAGGCGAGCGCGAACGCGAAGGGGGCGAAGAGCTGGTTCCGCGCCCACTCCACCCGCGAGACCGTCGCGACGAGCGCCGAGATCCGGGCGGAGGCGGCCTCGCCGGCCGCGTCGAGCGCGCCCTGCAGCTCGCGCAGGCGCGGGTCGTCGAGCGGCTCGCGCTCGAGCCGCGCCACGAGCAGCGCGAGCACCCGCAGCTCCGCCGCGGGCCGCTCGACGCCGCCCAGCACGCGCGCGATCGGATCCCGGAGAATACGGCGGAGGCCGAGCTCCGCGACGAGGACGACCGCGAGCGGGACGGGGCCCAGGCCCGCCGCCCACCCGACCGCGGCGCCGATCGCCGCGCCGGCGAGCGCGAGCGAGGCCCCGAGCAGCCAGCTCTCGACGAGCGTCGCCTCCTCGCCCCACGCCGCCAGGGACGCCGCGTCGACGCCCGCGCGCACGTCGTCGCCGAGGACGGCGAGGTCCTCGCGCAGGTCGAGCCGCGGGGCGAGCGCGGCCACGGCCCGCTGGCGCGCGCGCAGCGGCTGCGGCCCCGCGGGGGCGAGCAGCCACGACGCGAGCCGCTCCTCGCCGGGGCGGGTGCGCGCGGCGCAGAGGAGCTCGAAGAGGGACCCCTTCCCGAAGAGGTCCAGGTCGAGCGCGTACGGGTGCGACGGGTCGGCGAACGCGTCGCCGGCCGTGCCCGTCCCGGCGAACCTCCCGTCGAGGCGGCCGAGGGCGCGCTCGTAGAACGCGATGGCGCGCCGCGCGCGGCTCCGGCCGGCGAACACGCGGTCGTGGAAGACCGCGAGGGCGACGAACGCGGCGAGGGGCAGCAGGAGCCAGGCGATCGCGACCGCCCCCGTCGCGAGCGCGAGCCAGCCCAGCGCGACGGCGCCCGCGAACACGGCGAGGCGCGCCCACGCGACCGCCGCGTCCCTCCGGTCGTACCGGGCGACGTCGTCGCGGCGGGCGGCGAGGCGGCGCGAGAGCTCGGCGCGCGGGTCGGCCACGCGCCGAGGCTATCGCACGGCCGGAGCGGCCGCGCGCGGGAAAGCGACGGCGCGCGGGCGCACCCTCTCCCTGGGGGCGTGGGGTCACGGTCGGGGTCGAGCGAAGGCCCGAACGCTCGCTCGGGACGCCGATTCCGTTGCGGCACCCCCGGCGCGTGGTGACCTTCCCTCGACGCCGTGCGGACGGGCCGCCCGGGCGGGACCAGACGTGGAGCGGCACTCGACGGAACGGCCGTGGCGGGGCGCGGCGATCGCGGAACGGCTCGCCGCCGTCCGGCGCGCGACGGTCGCGCTCGCGGCGCCGCTCTCCGCCGAGGACGCGATGGTGCAGTCCATGCCCGACGCGAGCCCCGCGAAGTGGCACCTCGCCCACACCACCTGGTTCTTCGAGACCTTCGTCCTCGCGGCGGGCGAGCCCGGCGCGAGGCCGTTCCACCCCGCGTACGGGTTCCTCTTCAACTCGTACTACGAGGCCGTCGGGCCGCGGCAGCCGCGGCCGGAGCGCGGCCTCCTCTCGCGCCCGCCGCTCGAGGACGTCCTGCGCTACCGGCGGGCGGTGGACGAGCGGCTGGGCGCGCTGCTCGCGGCCCGTCCCGGCGACGCGCTGCTCGACGTGCTCGAGCTCGGGATCGCGCACGAGGAGCAGCACCAGGAGCTCCTCCTCACCGACGTGAAGCACGCCTTCTTCTCGCAGCCGCTCCGCCCGGCGTACGGGCCGCCGCCGCAGCGCGCCGCCGCCCCGGCGCCGCCCCTCGCGTTCCTCGCGCGCGAGGGCGGCGTCCGCGAGATCGGCGCGCCGGCGCACGGCTTCGCGTTCGACAACGAGCGGCCGCGCCACCGCGCGTTGCTCGAGCCGCACGCGCTCGCGACCCGTCCGGCGACGTGCGGCGAGTGGCTCGCGTTCATGGACGCGGGCGGCTACGACCGGCCCGGGCACTGGCTCTCCGACGGCTGGGCCGCCGCCACCCGCCACGGCTGGCGGGCGCCGCTCTACTGGGTGCAGGAAGGGCGCGGCTGGTGGCAGTACTCGCTCGGCGGAATGCGTCCGGTGGACGAGGCCGAGCCGGTCGCGCACGTGTCGTACTTCGAGGCGGACGCGTACGCCCGCTGGGCGGGGGCGCGTCTGCCGACGGAGGAGGAGTGGGAGGCCGCGGCGCCGGACGCGGCGGGCGCCGGCAACTTCGCCGCGACGGGGCGCCTCCACCCCGAGGGCGCGCGGCCGGGGGAGGGCCTCCGCCAGCTCCTCGGCGACGTGTGGGAGTGGACGCGGAGCGCCTACGCGCCGTACCCGGGCTTCCGGCCCGCGGCGGGCGCGCTCGGCGAGTACAACGGGAAGTTCATGGTGAGCCAGCTCGTCCTGCGCGGCGGCTCGTGCGCGACGCCGCCGGGGCACGTGCGGCCGAGCTACCGGAACTTCTTCTACCCGGACGCGCGCTGGCAGTTCACGGGCGTGCGCCTCGCGAGGGACGCATGATCGGCTTCGAAGGGGCGGGGCTCGCGGTACGGCCGGCCGGCGGGTTCGCCGAGGACGTGTTGCGCGGGCTCTCCGCCCGGCGGAAGGCCACCCCGCCCAAGTGGCTCTACGACGCGCGCGGCTCCGCGCTCTACGAGCTCATCTGCGAGCAGCCCGAGTACTACCCGCCCCGGATCGAGACGGCGCTCCTCGAGCGGCACGCGCGCGAGATCGCGGAGGCGGTCGGCCCGGACGCGCTCCTGTTCGAGTACGGCGCCGGGAGCGCGCGCAAGACCGCGCTCCTCGTCGCCGCCATGACGCGCCCCGCGGCGTACGTCCCGGTGGACATCTCGCGCGAGGCGCTGCTCGCGGCGGCCGAGGCGCTCGGGAGCCGGTTCCCGCGGCTCGCCATCCGCCCCGTCCTCGCGGACTTCGCGGCGCCGGTGGCGCTGCCGCTCGACGCGCCGTGCGCGCGGCGCGTGGCCTTCTTCCCGGCCTCCACGATCGGGAACCTCGATCCGCCGGACGCGGTCGCGCTGCTCCACCGGATGCGGGTGCAGGCGGGGAGGGGGGGCGCGCTCGTCATCGGCGTGGACCTCCCGAAGGACGAGGCCACGCTCGTCCGCGCGTACGACGACGCGCGCGGCGTGACCGCGGCGTTCGACCTGAACCTGCTCGCGCGCGTCAACCGGGAGCTGGAGGGCGACTTCAGGCTGTCGGCGTTCCGGCACCGCGCCCGCTGGGACGCGCGCCTGTCGCGCGTGGAGATGCACCTCGAGGCGCAGGAGCCGCTCGTCGCGCACGCGGCGGGGGCCGCGTTCTCGTTCGAGGCGGGCGAGACGATCCACACCGAGAGCGCGTACAAGTGGGAGCCGCGTGCCTTCGACGCGCTCGCCGCGATCGCCGGGTGGCGCGCCGAGCGGACGTGGACCGACGAGCGGGCCTGGTTCGCGGTGAAGCTCTACGAGGCGCCGTAGGCGGCGTTACCATGCCCCGGTGCGGAGGCGCCGGACCGCGAGCGAGCTCGAGACCCGCGCGGCCGGGCGGGCGGCGCCGGTCGCGTTCGCGGGGGGCGGCGCCTCCGAGCCGCTCCTCATGCTCCGCCGGCGCGGGCTCGATCCGCGGCCGTCGGGCCCGGACCTGCCGTTCCCCGCCGGGCTGGGCGCCGCCGCCGAGGACGCGATCGTCGAGCGGCTCGGCCACTACGCGTTCCGCCTCTTCCTGCGCGGCGCGATCCTCCGCCCCCGGGGCTTCGCGCCCGGGCAGGCGACGCGCTACCTCGCGGCGCCGAAGGCGCGCGCCGCGGCGGAGGACCTCGTGGCGCTCGGGCTCGCGGAGCGCCTGCCGCGCGGGCGCTACCGGCTCCTCCGCCCGGCGCGCTCGTTCGGCGGGACGCTCGAGTGGTGGCTCGGGCGCGAGCTCGAGCGGCGGCTCGGCTTCGAGGTCGCGACCGCGGTCCGCTCCGGAGCGCCCGGCGTCGGCGGCGACCTCGACGTCGTCGCCGCCGCGGAGGGGAAGCTCGTCTACCTCGAGACGAAGTCCTCGCCGCCCAAGCACCTCTCGCGCGCGGAGGTCACCGCGTTCCTCCGGCGCCTCCGGGCCGTGCGCCCGGACGTGGCGCTCTTCGTCGTGGACACGGCGCTCCGGCTCTCGGACAAGGTGCTCCCGATGTTCGAGGAGGCGCTCGGCGCGCGCGCCCCCGCGCCGCGGCGGATCTTCCGCGAGACGTGGGCCCTCGGCCCGCACCTCTACCTCGTGAACGCGCGCGAGGACCTCGTGGAGAACGTGTGCCGGGCGATCGCGGAGGGGCTGGGGGCGCTCGCGCCGGCCCGGCCGTGACGCCTCGATCTCCGCGAAGGCTGCGCCCGATGGCCGGCTGCGCTAAGTTGGCCCGACCGCGACGGCCGGGCCGCCCGGCGGGTGCCGCATGATCCCCTACCGAGACGAGAACGTCACGACGCGCCGGTCGTACGTGACGCTCGCGCTGATCGCCCTGAACGCGGTGGCGTGGCTGACGGTGCAGGGGGCCGGCGCGCCGCTCCCGCTCGTGCGCTCCGTGTGCGAGCTCGGCCTCGTCGCCGGGGAGCTCACCGGCGCGGTGCCGGTCGGGACCGGGTTCCCGCTCGGCGACGGGGCGATCTGCACGATCGACCCCGGGCCGCAGTACGCGCACCTCCTCACCTCGATGTTCCTGCACGGATCGTGGATGCACCTCCTCGGCAACATGTGGTTCCTCTGGCTGTTCGGGGACAACGTCGAGGACTCGATGACGCGCCCGCGCTTCGTCGCGTTCTACCTGCTCTGCGGGCTGGCGGCGGCGCTCGCGCAGGTGATCTCGGATCCGGCGTCGGGGGTGCCGATGGTCGGCGCGTCGGGCGCGATCGGCGGCGTGATGGGCGGCTACCTCGTGCTCTACCCGCGCGTGCGCGTGTTCGCGCTCGTGCCGCTCGGCTTCTTCATCACCTCGGTCGCGCTGCCGGCCTGGATGATGCTCGTCTACTGGGTCGGGCTCCAGGTGCTGAGCGGCGTCGCCTCGATCGGCCGCAGCGGCGGCGGCGTGGCGTTCTGGGCGCACGTCGGCGGCTTCGTCGCGGGGGTCTTGCTCGCGAAGCTCTTCGCGCGGCGCGACCGGGTCGTGGCGCACCAGGCGCGCCACTGGCGGCCCGAGCGCGTGCGGTGGCAGTGAGGGACGCGCGGCGACGGCGCGCGCGGCGTGCGGCCGGGCGGCCGAGCGGCCGTGCCTCGGCAGGAGCGCCCGCCGCGCGCACATTTCGGCGGCATGCGCGAGCGCGTCCACGCGGCGAGGGAGCTCCCGGGCGGTCGCTCCGCCCGCCCGCCGCGCCTCCGCACGCATCCTCGCCGGGCCCTCGGGCTCGCCGTCGCCGCGGCGCTCCTCGCGTGCGGCGACGGGCACGAGGCGGGCGCCGCGCGGCCGCAGCAGCCCGGGCGGCCGTCGATCGCCTCCCGCGTGGCCGAGCTCCTCGGGCGGATGACGCTCGACGAGAAGCTCGGCCAGATGACCCTGATCGACAAGCAGTTCCTCGCGACGGAGTCGGACATCGCGACGTACGGCCTCGGGGGGCTCTGCAGCGGGGGCGGCTCGCCGCCCGCCACGAACACGCCCGCGGGCTGGGCCGACATGGTGGACGGCTTCCAGCGCGCGGCGCTGTCGTCGCGGCTGGCCATCCCGATCCTGTACGGCGCCGACGCCGTGCACGGCCACGGCGACGTGTACGGGGCCACCGTCTTCCCGCACAACGTCGGTCTCGGCGCCGCGCGCGACCCGCAGCTCGTGCAGGAGGTCGCCCGCGCGACGGCGGAGGAGATGGCCGGCACCGGCGTCCGGTGGAACTTCGCTCCCTCGGTCGCGGTGAGCCGGGACGCGCGCTCGGGGCGGACGTTCGAGAGCTTCGGCGAGGTGCCCGAGATCGCCGAGGCGTACGCCACGTTCGTGACGGGGCTGCAGGGCTCCCGCCTCGGCGGCGCGCCGGCGTCCATCCTCGCGACCGCGAAGCACTGGATCGCGGACGGCGGCACGACGGCGGGCGCGCAGTACGGCGACGCGCCGATCGGCGACGCCGAGCTCCGCGCGATCCACATGCCCCCGTTCCTCGCGGCGATCCGGGCGGGCGTCGGCGCGATCATGATCGGGCACAACAGCGTGAACGGCACCCCGATGCACGCGCACCGCGCGCTCGTCACGGAGGTGCTCAAGGGGGAGCTCCGGTTCGGCGGCCTCGTCGTCTCGGACTGGAACGGCACCGGCGACGTCGGGGAGGACTACGCGTTCGCGGTGCGGTCGGTGGTGAACGCGGGGATCGACATGGTCATGGTCCCCGCCGACTACGCGACCTTCATCGCGACGCTGCGCGACGAGGTGAACGCCGGCCGCGTGCCGATGTCGCGCATCGACGACGCGGTGAGGCGGATCCTCACGAAGAAGCTCGAGCTGGGCCTCTTCGACCAGCCGTTCACCGACCGCCGCTTCCTGTCCAGCGTCGGGTCGGCCGCGCATCGCGAGCTGGCGCGCCGCGCCGTCGCCGCGTCGCTCGTCCTCCTCAAGAACGACGGCGGCATCCTCCCCCTCGCGAGGAGCACGCGGAAGATCTTCGTCGCCGGGAAGAGCGCCGACGACGTCGGCAACATGGCCGGTGGCTGGACCATCTCCTGGCAGGGGAGCAGCGGAGACGTCATCCCCGGGACGACGATCCTCGAGGCCATCCGCGACACGGTCGGGCCGGGGGCGACCGTGGCGTACGGCAGGGACGGCAGCGGCGTCGACGCGAGCTTCGACGTGGCCGTCGCCGTCGTCGGCGAGACGCCTTACGCGGAGAACGTGGGCGACCTCGCCGACGCGCCCGTCCTGGACGGGGAGGACCTCGCGACGCTCGACCGGCTGAGGGGGTCCGGCGTCCCGACGGTCGTGGTGCTCGTCACCGGGCGGCCGCTCCTCGTGACGGACCAGCTCCCGGGCTGGCGGGCGCTCGTCGTCGCGTGGCTGCCCGGCAGCGAGGGCCAGGGCGTCGTGGACGTGCTCTTCGGCGATCGCGCGCCCACGGGGAAGCTCCCCCTCACCTGGCCGAGGTCCGCCTCGCAGCTCCCGCTGAACGTCGGGGCTCGGCCGTACGACCCGCTCTTCCCGTACGGGTTCGGGCTCACGTACGGGGCGCTCCGGTGAG